>NZ_JBMKHQ010000004.1:185306-391588 GCF_049237385.1 Enterobacter cloacae complex sp. IR5412
ATTCCCCTCACCCTAACCCTCTCCCCGGAGGGGCGAGGGGATTGCTCAGTGCTCGCATTAATTTGTGGGGAACCCTCAGCCCTTTGGGAGAGGGCCGGGGTGAGGGCATCAGGCCGCACAATACTGAAGGGAAAACCATGCACACAAACCACAGCACATTTTCTCTCGCCGGCCACACCCTTCACCGCATCACTTTCGACCCCACCACCTTCACCGACGCCGATCTCCTCTGGCTCCCCCATCACGCACAGCTGGCTGACGCCGGACGCAAGCGCAAATCCGACCACCTGGCAGGCCGCATCGCCGCGGCGCATGCGCTAAACGAGCGCGTAATCCCCGGCATCGGACCCAGCGGCGAACCGCTCTGGCCGCAAGGTATTTCCGGCAGCATCACCCACAGCGGCACGCAGGCGATGGCCGTCGTCACGCATCACCCGGCGCTTATCGGCATAGATTGTGAAACGATCCTTTCCGAAAACGAAGCCTGGGAAATCAAAGACGGCATCATTGATATGCAGGAAGAACCTGTGCTTTCCCGCTCGGGATACCCGTTCGCCCTCGCCCTGACGCTGGCGTTCAGCGCCAAAGAGAGCCTGTTCAAGGCCCTCTTTCCGCAGGTGCAGGCCTGGATGGGTTTTGACAGCGCCCGCATTACCCTGCTCGACGACAGGACGCTTACGCTGGCATTGACCCGTCAACTTGCAGGCTTTGAGGAAGGCACTGCCTTCACCCTTCACTGGCAGCAGCACGGCGAACAGGTCATCACCCTGCTGTCACACGCTCCTGCCGACGTGCCTTCACGCTGGTCACCACAAACGTCACGATAAACACCATCGCGAACAGGACCACAATGGTCGGCGCGGGCGCGCTGTCGAGATAAAACGAGGCATACACGCCGCTTACCGACACCAGCGCTGAAACGGCGACCGCCACCAGCAGCGCCATGTGAAAGCGTCGGGTGATCAGCACCGCCACCGCGCCGGGGGCAATCAGCAGCGAAATCGACAGAATTATACCCACCGCTTTCAGCGTCGCCACGATGGTCAGCGAAACCATGCACAGTAAGCCGTAGTGCAGCCAGCGGGTGCGCAGGCCGCTCGCCTGCGCCTGCTGATAGTCAAAGCAGAACAGCAGAAAATCGCGCCACTTCAGGCCAATCACCAGCGCAATCAACCCCGCGACGAGACCGCTTTGCAGAATGTCCATCCCGTTAATGCCCAGCATATCGCCGAACAGAATGTGGTCGAGATGCACCTCAGGTTTGACGGCGATATAGAGGATCAGCCCGGCGCCGAACATGCCGGAAAAGACGATCCCCATAACCGTATCTTGCTTGATTCGGCTGTTATCCTTCAGGTATCCGGTGGCGACCGCGCAGAACAGACCGGCCACGAATGCGCCCAGCGCCAGCGGCAGGCCCATCATCCAGGCCAGCACGACGCCGGGAAACACCGCGTGGCTCATGGCGTCGCCCATCAGCGCCCAGCCTTTCAGCACCAGAAAAACCGACAGCAGCGCGCAGGGCACGGCCACCAGGAGTGAAATCAGCAGCGCGTTGTTCATAAACGCAAACTGGAACGGTTCTAGGATCAGCGTCATCATGGATGTGCCTCCCGCGCCCGACGGCGGCTGGCAAGCAGCCCGTGCTTCGGCGCAAAGACGAACGCCAGCAGGAACAGCAGCGTCTGGGCGACCACGATAATGCCGCCGGTGGCGCCGTCCAGGTAATAGCTGGCCCACGCACCGAGGAAGCTGGTGATGCTGCCAATGGCGACGGCAATCATCAACAGGCGCGGGAAGCGATCGGTCAGCAGCCAGGCGGTCGCACCGGGCGTAACCACCAGACAGATCACCAGAAATGCGCCGACGGTTTGCAGCGCCGCCACGGTAGAGACCGCCAGTAGCGTAAAGAAGAGAATTTTCAGACGTTCCGGGCGCAGACCGATGGCGCGGGCGTGGTTCTCATCAAAAAAGGTCACCATCAGATCTTTCCATTTGAACAGCAGGATAACTATCGACACCACGCCGATAATCGCCAGCTGGACGATATCTTCCGGGGCGATGGCGAGAATATTGCCGAGGACGATGGTCTGAATGTTCACCGAGGTCGGGTTGAGTGAGACCATAAACAGCCCCAGCCCGAAAAAGGAGGAGAAGATCAGCCCGATGATGGCGTCCTCCTTCAGGCGGCTGCGCTGGTTGAGAAACAGCATGCTGCCCGCCGCCAGCCCGCCCGATAAAAACGCCCCCAGCGAGAACGGCAGTCCGAGCATGTAAGCGCCCGCTACGCCCGGCACGATGGAGTGCGACAGCGCATCGCCGATCAGCGACCAGCCTTTGAGCATCAGATAGCAGGAGAGAAACGCGCACAGCCCGCCCACCATCGCCGAGACCCACATCGCGTTGAGCATGTACTCGTAGCCGAAGGGTTCGAGAAGCGCGTTCATTTGGCCTCCTGTCGGTGCGTGACGAAGGGGCGTTCGTCGTCGGTAATAATGCGATCTTCCGAGCCGCTGAGCACCACGTGGCGCAGCACGCCGCTGAAGGCGCGCTCAAGATTCTCGGCGGTAAAGGTGATATCCGTCGGGCCGCTCGCCAGCACGGTGCCTTTGACCATCACCGTGTAATCGCAGAATTCCGTGACCGAGCCCAGATTGTGGGTCGAAACCAGCATCGTTTTACCCTCGTCGCGCAGCTCCCGCAGCAGGCTGATGATCCTGGCTTCGGTTTTGACGTCCACGCCGGTAAACGGCTCGTCGAGCAGGATCACCTCGCCCTGCTGGGCAATCGCCCGCGCCAGAAACACACGCTTCTTTTGGCCGCCGGAGAGCTCGCCAATCTGCCGATGGCGCAGCTCAAGCATATCCACGCGCTTCAGGGCGTCGGTTACAATCTGCCTGTCGCGCTCTTTAGGCCGACGCAGAAACCCCATATGCCCGTAGCGGCCCATCATCACCACGTCCTCGACCAGCACCGGAAATGACCAGTCGACCTCTTCCGACTGCGGCACGTAGGCGACCAGGTTCAGGCGCAGCGCCCGGTGAGGCGGAAGCCCGAGAATGGAGATAGTGCCGCTCGCCGCCCGCACAAAGCCCATCACCGCCTTAAACAGCGTGGACTTGCCGGAACCGTTCACCCCCACCAGGGCGGCAATCGATCCGCCCGGCACGCTGAACGACGCGTCGCGCAGCGCCGTGTGGCCGTTGCGGTAGGTCACGGTCACGCCGGTTACAACAATCCCCTTCTGCATGGTTACTCCTTCATCCCGTCGCGGATGCCCTGCACCAGCGTGCGGGTGGTGACGTTCAGCAGATCGATATAGGTCGGCACCGGGCCGTTTTCTGCGCTCAGAGAGTCGACGTACAGCACGCCGCCGTAATGGGCGCCGGTCTCACGCGCCACCTGACGGGCGGGCTTATCCGAGACGGTGCTTTCGCTGAACACCGCCGGAATGTGATGTTTTTTCACCAGATCGATAACCTTGCGTACCTGCTGCGGCGTGCCCTGCTGATCGGCGTTGATCGGCCACAGGTACAGCTCTTTCAGGCCCAAATCCCGCGCCAGATAGGAGAACGCCCCTTCGCTGGTCACCATCCATCGCTTGTCTTCCGGGATCGCCGTGACCTGCTTGCGCAGCGGTTCGAGAGTGGCGGTGATCTTCTGCTTGTAGGCGTCGGCGTTACGCTGATAGGTCTGCGCGTTGGCCGGATCGTACTTCACCAGCGCGTCGCGGATGTTATCGACGTAAATCAGGGCGTTGTCCGGCGACATCCAGGCGTGCGGGTTGGGCTTGCCGTTATAGGGCCCTTCGCTGATGCCCAACGGGGTGATGCCTTTGGTAACAATCACCTCCGGCACGCCGTTCAGATGCTGATAAAAGCGCTGGAACCACAGCTCCAGATTCATGCCGTTCGCCAGGATCAGCTGCGCCTTCTGCGCGCGTTTGATATCGCCCGGGGTGGGCTGGTATTCGTGAATTTCTGCGCCCGGTTTGGTGATGGAGGTGACCTCTGCGGCATCCCCCGCTACGTTTTTCGCCATATCAGCGATAACGGTAAAAGTGGTGATGACCTGGAACTTTTCAGCCGCCAGCGCGCCGGTTGTGGTCGCGGTCATAAGCAGCGCGCCGAGCAACAGACGCTTCAATCCTTGCCGTGGATGCATCGCAGAAGTCTCCTGAGGTGATTAAATTAAAAGCAAAATTAGCCCGTGCTATAAGGTATAGCACAGGCTATATTTAAATGAAAATAATTATCATTAAAGTTGTGTCAACGGAGGGAGAGCCTGATGGCGCTTCGCTTATCAGGCCTACGGTAAAGCAGTTTTGGAGTTTTGTAGGCCGGGTAAGCGCAGCGCCACCCGGCATAAGGGCGACTCACTGCCCGGCAAGTGCCTTATAAAATGCAGGATTCTCCCGAATCACATTAAGTACCTTCGCCGCCAGCCCGGTTGGGTTGCGACGTTTAGACTCCCAGCTCTTTATCGTATCGACGCTCGTGCCAAGCGCCTTCGCCATTTCGCTTTGCGTGATATTGAGCTGCTCTCTGATGGCGCGCACATCAGCAACTTCATAGCGGGTTACCCGGGAAGCGGCTTTTCTTCCGTTATGGATCTCAACGGCCTCTTCAAGCGAAGATTTTAATTCATTAAAAATACTCATTATCAGCCTCCACCTGCCTGATTAGGGTACATAGTACACCTCAAATTTACGTCACTGGAAGCAGTATCTTTCAGAATGGAAGTCAGCTTTTTAAGTTCTGCTTTCTCTGTCTCTGTCAGGCTGTCCTTTATGCATTTTGGATAGGCCATAATGAAATAGATCACCTCCTCTGTGGCAAGAAAGTAAATCACTCTGATCCCCCCTCTCTTTCCCTTTGAGCCTGCCGCCATCCTTATTTTACGTAAACCCCCCGTCTGCTGGATCAGGTCACCTTTATCAGGCCAGGCAATAAGTTCCTTTTGCAGATCCTTTAATTCATCATCCGTAGCAATGCTTTTAATCTGTCGGGTAAAGAGTGATGTTTCGATAAACTCTATCGCATGACTCATCCATAGTTCCTTCCCTAAACGCAGCAAAAGCCCGAATGCTTCAGCATCAGGCTCTTGCTGCATGGTTACTCTTCCTTGAGTAATGCTGCGCCAAATAACTGTATTTATATACAGTCTGAAGGTATTTTAAGAATCCGTTTAGACATCCGGGAACATCACGCTATTCCCCGGCGCTTCCCTGTGGAGATGGATAAAGTTCAGGTGCCGTTCATACTGGTCCAGAATATCCGTAATTACCTGCTCCTTGCTGTAATCCATCAAATCATTCCCTTGGCTCCCTTCCAGCAGGAAGGTCTCCAGCCGGTAGTAGGTCGATTTCCCGCTGCGCGCCCGGTAGGTAAAGCCGGGAACCGAATACTGCTGCGGCCAGATCTGATAAACAAAGTTCTGCTCGTCGCCCATGTGCACCAGCAGATCCAGGTGCCCCAGGGTTTCGCCCTCTTCCGGCGGCAGGTTTTTCAGTTCCACGTAGGCGCCACGCAGCTTCAGCTCCTGCGCCACCTCTTCCATCGCCGGGAAGCAGACCGTCTCCATCATCTGGCTGGTGTAGCGCGTGCCCGGGTAGTTCATCAGGCGCGACAGGCGTTTCTTCCAGCTCAACCTGTCCTGCGCGCCCATCGGCCGCGGCGCGGTGTCGCGGCTGGCGCTGACGCGGCGGTAGTCTTCCACCTTAAGCGATTTATACAGCCCGGCCATCACGAAGAAGATCACGAAGCTGAACGGCAGGCCCATGATCACCGTGGTGTTCTGCAACGCCGAAATGCCGTTGGTCATCAGCATGCCGAGCGTCAGCAGGCCGATGGCGACGGACCAGAAGATGCGCAGCCAGTTCGGCGCATCGCTGTTGATGTCTTTGAGCTTCGAAGTGAAGTTGCCCAGCACCAGCGCGCCGGAGTCCGCCGAGGTGACGTAGAACAGCAGGCCGGTAATGGTTGCTACGGACGCGCTAAAGGTAAACGCCGGATACTGCGCCAGCAGGCTGTAGAAGCCGCGCTCCGGGTGCACCATCGCTTCCTGCGCGAAGGTCGCATTGCCGTGGATAATTTCGTGCAGCGCGCTGTTGCCGAAAATCGACAGCCACAGCAGGGTGAAGGTGAACGGGATGATCAGCGTGCCCATCACGAACTGACGGATGGTGCGGCCACGCGAAATGCGCGCCAGGAACAGGCCGACAAACGGCGACCAGGCCACCCACCACGCCCAGAAGAAGAGCGTCCAGTTGTTCATCCACTCCACCGGGCGGTCAAAGGCGAAGCTGTTCAGCGTCATGCCCATAAAGCGGTTCACGTAATCACCTACGTTGAGCACCAGGGCGTTGAGCAGGAACGAGGTGTCGCCCATAAACAGCACGAACAGGATCAGCCCCAGCGCCAGCGCGACGTTCAGCTCGGAGAGCACGCGAATACCTTTATCCACGCCGGAGGTCACCGAGATGGTAGCGATGATCACCGACAGCGCAATTAGCGCCGCCTTCGCCGCCATCGAATCCGGGATGTCAAACAGCACGCTCAGCCCGTAGTTAAGCTGCACTACGCCAATCCCGAGCGTGGTGGCGATGCCGAAGATGGTGCCGATCACCGCCGCGATATCGACGCTGTGGCCAATCGGGCCGTTGATCTTTTTCCCGAAAATCGGGTACAGCGCGGAGCGGATGGTAAGGGGCAAATTATAACGATAGCTAAAGTATCCGAGCGCCATGCCCATCAGGGCATACATTGACCAGCCCGTCAGGCCGTAGTGGAACAGCGTCCAGACCATCGCCTGACGCGCGGCCTCCATCGTCTGCCCTGCCCCTTCCGGCGGCTGCATATATTGCGTGACCGGTTCCGCCACGGAGAAGAACATCAGGTCGATGCCAATGCCCGCGGCAAACAGCATCGCGGCCCAACTCAGCAGGCTGAACTCGGGCTTGGACTGCTCTGGCCCAAGCTTCACCGAACCGAAGCGCGAGCAGGCAATGCAGACCACGAAGACGATATAGAGCGTCGCCGCCAGAAGGTAGTACCAGCCGAAGGTCTTCGACACCCAGTTCAGGGTGCGCCCAATCCACTCGGCAGAAAAATCACGAAAGAAGATAGTCGTCAGGGAAAACAACAAAATCAGCCCGGCGGACGTAAAAAAAACGACCGGGTTGATTTTGTCTTTTTCTCTGTCTTGTGAAAGGTCTGTCATCCAGTATCCCCACTGTTTTTGTAACTATTAAAATCCAAAATCGCAACAATTAAGACACATTTTATATTGAACGTCCAATCAAAAACCGCTTTAATAGATTACCAATGCTGATGAATGGAGTGGCAAAAATGCCCAAAGTGGGGATGCAGCCGATCCGGCGCAGGCAGCTCATCGATGCCACGCTGGAAGCAATTAATGAAGTGGGAATGCATGACGCAACCATCGCGCAAATCGCCCGTCGGGCGGGCGTGTCCACGGGGATCATCAGCCACTATTTCAAAGATAAAAACGGTCTGCTGGAAGCAACCATGCGCGACATCACCGGTCAGTTACGCGATGCGGTATTAAGCCGTTTACGCGCCCTGCCGGACGGCAGTGCAGAGCAGCGTTTGCAGGCGATTGTCGGCGGCAATTTTGATGAAACCCAGGTCAGCGGCGCGGCGATGAAGGCCTGGCTGGCCTTCTGGGCCAGCAGCATGCATCAGCCGATGCTCTATCGTTTGCAGCAGGTCAGCAGCCGCCGGTTGCTCTCAAATCTGGTGTACGAATTCCGCCGCGAACTGCCGCGTGAACAGGCTGAAGAGGCGGGCTACGGGCTCGCCGCACTGATTGACGGGCTGTGGCTGCGCGCCGCGCTCAGCGGCAAACCGCTGGATAAAACCCTGGCCCAGTCGCTTACCAGCCACTTTATCAGCCAGCATTTACCGACCGAATAACCGAGGAGGAAGCATGTCCCGAATGGCAGAACAGCAGCTTTATATCAATGGTGGTTATACATCCGCCACCAGCGGTCGCACCTTCGAGACCATCAACCCGGCCAACGGTGAAGTTCTGGCGAGCGTGCAGGCCGCCGGGCGTGAAGACGTGGACCGCGCCGTAGAGAGCGCAAAGCGCGGGCAAAAAATCTGGGCGGCGATGACCGCCATGGAGCGCTCGCGCATCCTGCGTCGCGCCGTCGATATCCTGCGCGAGCGCAACGACGAGCTGGCAAAGCTGGAAACCCTCGACACCGGTAAAGCGTTTTCTGAAACCTCGACCGTCGACATCGTCACCGGCGCGGACGTGCTGGAGTACTACGCGGGGCTGATCCCGGCACTGGAAGGCAGCCAGATCCCGCTGCGCGAGACCTCCTTCGTCTACACCCGCCGCGAGCCGCTGGGCGTGGTGGCGGGCATCGGCGCGTGGAACTATCCGATCCAGATCGCCCTGTGGAAATCCGCCCCGGCGCTGGCGGCGGGCAACGCGATGATCTTCAAGCCGAGCGAAGTAACGCCGCTTACCGCCCTGAAACTGGCGGAAATCTACACCGAAGCGGGCGTGCCGGACGGCGTGTTTAACGTTCTGCCGGGTGTGGGCGCGGAAACCGGCCAGTACTTGACCGAGCATCCGGGCATCGCCAAAGTCTCCTTTACCGGCGGCGTCGCCAGCGGCAAAAAGGTGATGGCGAACTCGGCGGCCTCGTCCCTGAAAGAGGTGACGATGGAGCTGGGCGGTAAATCCCCGCTGATAGTGTTTGACGATGCGGATCTGGATCTCGCGGCAGATATCGCCATGATGGCCAACTTCTTCAGCTCCGGTCAGGTGTGCACCAACGGCACCCGGGTGTTCGTGCCCGCGAAGTTCAAAGCCGCGTTTGAGCAAAAAATCGTTGAGCGCGTGGGCCGCATCCGCGCGGGCGACCTGTTCGATGAAAACACTAACTTCGGCCCGATGGTCAGCTTCCCGCACCGCGACAGCGTGATGCGCTACATCGCCAAAGGCAAAGAGGAAGGTGCGCGCGTGCTGTGCGGCGGTGACGTGATGAAGGGTGACGGCTTTGATAACGGCGCGTGGGTTGCCCCGACCGTGTTCACCGACTGCACCGACGAAATGACCATCGTGCGCGAAGAGATCTTCGGCCCGGTGATGTCCATTCTTTCCTATGACACTGACGAAGAGGCCATTCGTCGCGCCAATGACACCGACTACGGTCTGGCGGCGGGCATTGTCACCGCCGATCTGAACCGCGCCCACGGCGCTATTCATCAGCTCGAAGCGGGCATCTGCTGGATCAACACCTGGGGCGAATCCGCCGCGGAGATGCCGGTGGGCGGCTACAAACACTCCGGCATTGGCCGCGAGAACGGCGTCATGACGCTTCAGAGTTACACCCAGGTGAAGTCCATCCAGGTTGAGATGGGTAAATTCCAGTCCATATTTTAACCGGGAGGTTTATTTGCAATTTGACTACATCATTATCGGGGCCGGCTCTGCCGGCAACGTTCTGGCAACACGACTGACTGAAGATCCGAACACCACCGTCCTGCTGCTTGAGGCGGGCGGGCCGGACTACCGCTTTGACTTCCGCACCCAGATGCCTGCCGCGCTGGCCTTCCCGTTGCAGGGCAAGCGCTACAACTGGGCGTATGAAACCGAGCCAGAGCCTTTCATGAACAACCGCCGCATGGAGTGCGGACGCGGAAAAGGGCTGGGCGGCTCGTCGCTGATCAACGGCATGTGCTACGTGCGCGGCAACGCAATGGATCTGGACAACTGGGCGAAAGAACCGGGTCTGGAGCACTGGAGCTATCTCAACTGCCTGCCCTACTACCGCAAGGCAGAGACCCGCGACGTGGGGCCGAACGACTACCACGGCGGTGACGGTCCGGTGAGCGTCACCACCTCTAAGCCGGGCGTGAACCCGCTGTTTGAAGCGATGGTGGAGGCAGGCGTGCAGGCGGGCTACCCGCGCACCGACGATCTCAACGGCTATCAGCAGGAAGGCTTTGGCCCGATGGATCGCACGGTCACGCCGCAGGGCCGACGCGCCAGCACCGCGCGCGGCTATCTGGATCAGGCCAAACCGCGCCCGAATCTGACCATCCGCACCCACGCCATGACCGATCACATTATCTTTGACGGCAAGCGCGCGGTGGGCGTCGAGTGGCTGGAAGGCGAAAGCACCATTCCTTCAAAAGCGACAGCGAAGAAAGAGGTACTGCTGTGCGCGGGCGCTATTGCGTCTCCGCAGATCCTCCAGCGCTCCGGCGTGGGCAACGCTGAACTGCTGAAGCAGTTTGATATCCCGCTGGTACATGATTTACCCGGCGTGGGGGAAAACTTGCAGGATCACCTGGAGATGTACCTTCAGTATGAATGCAAAGAGCCCGTTTCCCTCTACCCTGCCCTGCAGTGGTGGAACCAGCCGAAGATTGGCGCGGAGTGGCTGTTTGGCGGCACAGGCGTGGGCGCGAGCAACCACTTCGAAGCGGGCGGGTTTATCCGCAGCCGCGAGGAGTTCGAGTGGCCGAATATTCAGTATCACTTCCTGCCGGTAGCGATTAACTACAACGGCTCGAACGCGGTGAAAGAACACGGTTTCCAGTGCCACGTCGGCTCCATGCGCTCGCCGAGCCGCGGGCACGTACGGATTAAGTCCCGCGACCCGCATCAGCATCCGGCGATCCTGTTCAACTATATGTCCCACGAGCAGGACTGGCAGGAGTTCCGCGACGCGATCCGCATCACCCGTGAGATCATGCACCAGCCCGCGCTGGACAAGTATCGCGGTCGCGAAATCAGCCCGGGCGTCGAATGCCAGACCGACGAACAGCTGGACGAGTTCGTGCGTAACCACGCCGAAACCGCCTTCCATCCGTGCGGCACCTGCAAGATGGGCTACGACGAAATGGCGGTGGTCGATGGCGTAGGCCGCGTTCACGGGCTGGAAGGGTTACGCGTGGTGGATGCGTCGATCATGCCGCAGATTATTACCGGCAACCTGAACGCCACCACGATTATGATCGGCGAGAAAATTGCTGATGCGATTCGCGGGCGCGAGCCGCTGGCGAAGAGCACGGCGGCGTATTACGTGGCGGATGGGGCGCCGGTTCGCCGCTGAGTGCGAACTTCTCCTCTCACCCCGGCCCTCTCCCAGAGGGAGAGGGTGTCATCGTCCCCTCTCCCTCTGGGAGAGGGTTAGGGTGAGGGGAAATTATTGCCGAAATGCTTCAAGCCGCTTAACCTGCCGTCCTTCCGCGTCAAAATTCTCCGCCGCCAGCCAGGCGCGCAACTCCGCGTCCCTTTCCTGCCACTCGCCGTCAATAATAGAGAGCATATCGCTGTCGCGGTTGCGTCCTTTGCGCACCAGCTTCTGGCGCAGGCGCCCTTCCCAGACAAACCCCAGCCGCTCCGCCGCGTTGCGTGAGGCGGTGTTCATCGAATCGCATTTCCACTCCAGCCGACGATATTTATGCTCAAAGGCATTTTTCAGCAGTAGCCACACCGCTTCGGTACCCACGCGGGTGCCTTTCATCTTGCGCGACCAGGTGACGTGGCCAATTTCCACCGATCCCAGAAAGCGTTCAATCGCCATATAGCTCACCAGCCCTACCGCCTTTTCGGTGCGCAGATCGATAACGGCAAAGGGCACCAGGTCGTCATCCAGCACCTTTCCAAGCACCCAGTGCGCAGTAGCCTCAACACTCACAGGCTGGGTGCTGGCAAGCCACGTCCAGTCGCTGTCATCGCCCAGTGCGTAAGCTTCAAACAGATCCGCCGCGTGGCGTTCTGCGTCCAACGGTTCCAGACGACAATACTGGCCGGTTAACGGCGTGCGAGTTAGCGCTCGGGCACATTTCCAGTCGGGGACGATATCGTTAACGGTTTGACCATGTTGATTGATTTCGGGCACGGCGGTGACTCCCTGCAAGGTAAGGAGTTTGTTATAGCAGGTTAAAAAGCGGTCGAAAAGGAAGAACGTGCAGGCCGGGTAACGCGTAGCCGCCACCCGGCATAAAATTACTTCAGCAGCTTAACCGTGGCGTCTATGTCGATTTCATCTTCGGTGAAGATCATCGTCGTGTTCTGGAAGGTGGTGATCGCCAGCTTCTTCACCGTGCGCATCTCGCCCGGTTTTTTCTCACTTTTCGGCTTGATGCTGTTCATCAGTAGCCCCACCGACAGCACCGCGTTCTCTTTGTCGATTTTGGTCTCAACGGGCTCTTCTTCGCTGAACACCACGAAGGATTTGATCGAGGTGAGCTTCACGCGCTCGCCCGCGATATAAAGATGCTTGCTCTCCGGGATCACCTTCACCGCATACGCGGAAAGGCCTTTGGTGTTGGTGGTGGGTTCGAAGGTCACCGCCGCATCTTTCTTAATCAGATCAGGGTTGGCGACCTTAATCACGTGAAAATAGCGGTTGTCGCCGTTTTCATCTTTGATAAATCCGAAGCCTTTATCTTTAAACCACGTTGTGATTGTACCGTTCATCGCTGTTACCGCCTGTCAGATCTTAAGACTAAAGTTTTGCAGCGCGCAGTGTAATGCACAATGGCTGAGGAGACAAAAAAAAGCCCCTGCACGGGAGCAGGGGAAAGTTCATGTCAGAGCTTATTAGAATTTAGTTGAACACCATCCCACCATCAATCAGCAGCGACTGACCGGTCATGTAGTCGGAGTCTGGTCCGGCGAGGTAAGAGACGCAGGCGGCCACATCTTCCGGTTCGGACAAACGGCCAAGCGTGATGCGTTTGGCAAAGGTTTCCGTTCCGTAGCCGAGCGGTTTACCCGCCGCCTCGGAGACCTGACGGTCGATTTCCGCCCACATCGGCGTTTTGACGATGCCCGGGCAATAGGCGTTAACGGTGATCCCCAGCGGCGCGAGATCCCGCGCGGCGGTCTGGGTTAAACCGCGCACCGCGAACTTGCTGGAGCTGTACACCGCCAGTTCCGGGTTGCCGGTATGGCCCGCCTGGGAGCAGGCGTTGATGATTTTACCGCCGTGCCCCTCTTTGCGGAACGCGTCAATCGCGGCCTGAATGCCCCAGATCACCCCTTTCACGTTGATGTTGTAGACCTTGTCGACAATTTCCGGCGTGATGGATTCGATAGGGGTAGACGGCGCCACCCCGGCGTTGTTGACGATGACGTTGAAGCCGCCCAGCGCGGTGCGGGCTTTTTCCACCGCCGCAAACACCTGGTCGCGGTCAGAGACGTCCACTTTCACGGCGACGGCTTTCCCGCCGTTGCGGGTGATCTCATCCGCGACCGCTTTCGCCGTCTCTTCGTTGTAATCCGCAATAGCGACGGCAAAGCCGTCCTTCACCAGGCGAAGCGCGATCGCTTTGCCAATCCCCTGGCCGGAGCCGGTTACGAGAGCCACTTTTTGCATTTCTCTGTCCTTATATTGATTCACAAAATCTGGCTGAGATGGAGCTGGCCCATCAGCAGCGGGTTATCGCTGTAGTCGACGGGAATGGCCACCACGGCCGGGCCATCGACATCCATTGCGGCACGCAGCGTCGGTTCGAGCGCGTCGGCGCTCTCGACGGCAAAGCCTTTCGCACCGAATGCGTCGGCATAGGCTTTGAAATCGACCGGGCCAAACTCCACGCCGGAGAGACGCTGGTATTTTTTCTCTTCCTGGATCGCCACCATGTTGTAGGCGTTATCCACCCAGATGATGTGCAGCACGTTGGCATTGAGGCGCACGGCGGTTTCCAGCTCCATGCTCGACTGCAAAAATCCGCCGTCCCCGGAGACCGACACCACCTTGCGCCGCGGGTTGACCAGCCACGCGCCAATCGCCCACGGCAGCGCCACGCCCATGGTCTGCTGACCGTTGGAGATCATCACCTGACGCGCGCGGAAGCTGTAGAGGTAGCGGGCGATCCAGATGTGGAAGCTGCCCATATCCACGGTAAGCGTCACGTCGTTATTCACGATGTCCTGCATGGCGCGGACGATGCGCAGCGGATGCAGGGCAAACTGGTTTAGCGATGCGCCGCGACGGTCGAGGAGGTCACGCTGATGCTGGCGATCGACAAGAATTTCCGAGGCGCGCTGGCTGAGTTCAAGTTTGTGCTCGATTCGGCTGGCAAGCAGATTCAGCGTGGCGGCAATATCCCCGACCAGTTCCAGATCGGGAACATATTTGCGCTCCTCATAGGCGGGCAGCACGTCAATGTGCACCAGGGTGGCGTCGCCGCTGTTCCACATGGACGGCTCGTATTCCACCGGGCTGTAGCCGATGCAGATAATCAGATCCGCCAGATGCAGCAGCCGATCTCCGGCCTGGTTGTTGAACAGGCCGACGCGCCCGGCGAAGCGGGTGAAGTGTTCCTGATTCACCGCCCCGGCGGCCTGATAAGTGCTGGTGACCGGAATGCGGCTTTTCTCCAGCAGCGTGCGCAGCGCGGCGCTGTTGGCCGGCTGGCTGGCCATCAGGCCGAGTAAAATGACCGGGTTTTTGGCGTTCTCGATAAGCTTCGCCACGTCGTTAATGGCGGACTCCGGTGCCGGGCCCATCAGCGCCGGGCCGCTGGCGGGTAAAATCGCTCCCGTGGTGGGCTGGTCGACAATATCCTGCGGCAGGCTGACAAACGCCCCGCCCGGCCTGCCCTGCTCGGCAGCGCGAAACGCGTTGGACACCACCTCGGCAATCGCGTCCGGGGAGTTCACTTCTACGGCGTATTTGGTCACCGGGCTGAACATGGCGACAGTGTCCATGCTCTGGTGCACCAGCTTGGCTTTATCCGCCCGCTTCACCGCCCCGCCCAGCGCGACGACCGGGTCGCCTTCGCTGTTGGCGGTGGCGATGCCGGTGATCAGATTGGAGCAGCCCGGCCCGGAGGTGACCAGCGCGACTCCGGCCTTGCCGGTTAACCGCCCTACCGCTGCCGCCATAAACGCCGCGTTCGCCTCGTGACGCACCGGGATAATCTCGATGGAGGAGTCCAGCAGAGAGTCAAAGACCTTGTCGATCTTCGCGCCCGGGATCCCGAACACCTGCTTCACGCCCTGCGCTTCCAGCTGGCCGACAACCATATCGGCGCCGTGCGCCCACTGACGTGACTGTTTCTCACTGTTCACGATAGTTCTCCTGTTAGTTTTCGACGGCGCGGATAGCCGCATCAAGGTTGCTGGGGTGTAGGTTGGCCTGTAAAAACGCGCTGTCGGCGGGCAGGTCAATCATCAGCTTGTGGATTTCGCCGAAGGTGAGCACGCCGCTCTCCAGCTGATAGTCGAGCAGATGTCCCCCGCCCTGACGGTCGTCGGTGATAAAGTGCTCGTGATAGCCCGCCACGTTGATGCCCTGCATATGCTGCGGGGTGCGGAACCCGACCAGCACGCCCTCGCGTTGGTTAAAGCGGAACACCGGCTGGTCGTCCAGCACGTCGGTCATCGCCCGGTACGGCGGCGTCTGGCGCGGAACGGTGCGGGTATGCGCATGGCGGAAGTTGCCATCGATGCGCAGCGCGCAGAACAGGTTATCGGAGGGGATCTGCTGGTCGATCACGTCGTGGATCTGCTGACGGCTGACCGGACCGTTAAAGGTTTTGCGGTACTGCGGCTGGAACCAGGTCATCACCGCGAACGGCGTTTTTTGCTCCGGCTTAGCGGCGCGGGCGCTGCCGTCGGCGCGCAGCTGGTACACCTGGCTGCTGAAGGCAATCATTTCACCGTCCAGCTCGTTAAAGGTGCCGAGACCAAAATCACCGTGTGCCAGCAGGTCGGCGATCGTCGTCTCCCCTTCGTAGACGCCGCTTAGCAGGGCGCTCATTAGCGATGTCTGATAGATCACGCTGTCAGGATGCTGCGCCGAGAACCCACGCAGGGTCTCGCATAAACTCGCCTCACAGTCGCATGCAGATGAATGCATCATCATGCCCGTCCTCTTCAACTTTATTTATAAAGGTTAAATAAATGTTGACCCGATTCAGCAGAGAGTTCCAATATAGAATCCATGCTGGTTTGAGACGTTTTTGATATGGAACTTCGTTATCTGCGCTATTTTGTCGCGGTTGCACGCGAGCGACACTTCACCAGGGCGGCCAAAGCGCTGGGTATTTCACAGCCTCCACTGAGCCAGCAGATTAAACGGCTTGAGGAGGAAGTGGGCACACCGTTGTTCAGGCGCCTGACGCGGGGCGTGGAGCTGACCGAGGCGGGAGAAGCCTTCTATGAGGACGCCTGTAAGATCCTGGCGCTGAGCGACTCCGCGCTGGAAAAAGCCCGGGGCATCGCGCGCGGGCTGAACGGCAGCCTTTCGATTGGCATCACCAGCTCCGACGCCTTTCATCCCAAAATTTTCGCGCTGATTCGTCAGTTTCAGGTGCAGAACATGGCGGTGCAGGTTCACCAGGTGGAAGCCAATATGTCTTCGCTGACGACAATGCTGGCGGAGGGTGAACTGGATATCGCCTTCGTGCGCCTGCCGTGCGAGAGCAGCAAGGTGTTCGAGTTGAAAATCCTCGACCGGGAGCCGATGGTGGTGGCGTTGCATCGCGATCATCCTCTGGCTGCGTGCGATTCGCTGGCGTTAGAGCAGCTTCGGGATACACCGGTGGTGCTGTTCCCCCAGGAGGTCGCGCCGGGACTGTATGACCGCGTTTACGGCAGCTGCGAGCGGGCCGGAGTCGATATGCAACACACGCTGCAATCTTCACAACTTTCCTCTTCTCTGAGCATGGTCTCCGCTGGCGGCGGGTTCGCGCTGGTGCCGAAATCGATGGCCGCTATTTCTCCGCCGAATGTCACCTACCACGCGCTGAGCTCACCGGAGCTTTATACCGATATCGCGCTCTGCTGGCGGCGCTTTGAACGCTCACGGACGGTGAAACGGTTTCTGGCGATGATGAGCGAGGGGGAACGGGAGCAGGGATGAACCTTTTCAGAAACTGCGGACTGTATTGATGCCCAATTTATTGCGAAGCAGTTTTTGAGGCTGAATTTGAAGGGAGTATGGGCAGGCTGCCATATAAAACTCAGTACCATTACCCTTTAAAAATAAAAAACCCGCACAGGTGCGGGTTAATTTTTTATCAGTACAGCTTAACTGCTCGGACTATTGTCTTCATCGCTATCGTACGCCGCACTGATATTTAGCGCGGGTTACAGTGGAGAAACGTTTCCAGCTGCTGGACCTTTTGCGCCATTCTCAATGGTAAAGGAAACTTTCTGACCTTCATCAAGCGTTTTGAAGTTGTCGCTCTGAATTGCAGAGAAATGTACGAATACATCTTTGCTGCCGTCGTCAGGGGTGATAAAGCCAAAACCTTTATCTGCGTTGAACCATTTTACTAAACCAGTCATTTTATTAGACATAGATAAATCCTTAATTTATGAGCCACTTAAGCGCGGCGATGATGGCCTGTATTTCGAGAGTTACTTATTTGGCACTTAGGAGGAGGCTCACGAAGAAGGAGTATCTACTGATAACACCTGAACTGAGGACTGCTTTACTAAAACTGCTTTCATAAGGTCTGTATTCCAAACCGATGACGCTATTAAGACACAGCGAAATTTATTGCGCAATGATTATTATTATTTATTTTAACCATTTAAACGCCCGGATGGCTGGTCGCGGTGCCAGACATCGTTCTGGCTTGAGGTCTACCATGTACTACAAAATGTCTACGCTTTCACTGTGCCGGGAGTTTGGGGTGTTTTGTTCACAGGCGGGAAAATCCTCCCGCGCGACGCAGACATCATTAGAAGGGATGCTCAAAATGAAAAGGTCTGCGTAAGACGTAACCGCAGTGCAAACTGTGCCCGGGGGCGCTGCGCTTGCGCGGGCCTACGGGTCGTATCGCGGTGGTTTTGGAGGCCGGGTCGGGCGTAGCCGCCACGCGGCAATCCCCTTCTGGAAGCCGCCTCGCAAACCTGCAAGCAACCTTATGTAATTCAGGGTTATCCCTTTTCATCCCTTCTTCACGGTCGTAAAGTGCCTGCGTTGCGGCACATCCGTAACCGGGCGTAGGAACCCGTTAGCATAAAGCGATATTTTTTGTCGCGACAGCGCATATCCCGTTAGAATCACGGTGGCGCTGACGGAGCAGTCGAAAGGCTGGCCGTTTTTCTTTATGCACGGTATTCCTACCTCCGTCAGCGCTACCCCCTCTGAGCGTAGGAACTCATCGGGCGGTTAACATTTTTTGCATAAAGAGGATGCCTTATGGCTACTATCCCTGGATTTTCTTACGCGCTTACTGAAGAAAGCGCTGTTTATCACCTTCTCCACCTGCAACTTCCCGATTCTGCGGATCTCTTTGAACTGGCTGACGCCTGCACTGCGTATGTTAGCGTGCTGGTGGAAACTGACGACGCAGTGATGTTTGCCACGCTCTGCAAGCGATTGCTGGCCGCGCTGAAGCGGCTGCGTGAGTGCTGTGACTCAGAGCTTCCGTCGTATCTGGTTGAGCAATTGATTGCAGGTGAAAAGATTACTTCCTGCGTGCCGGACTGCTGGCAGGAAACGGTGTTGCAGGTGGATTATGCCGTGGCATTAACGCTGGCGGTGATGGGCGGGACACTGCCTGCGAGCGTGGCGAAAGAACTCACCGGGCGACTGCATGATATGGTCTGGCTGCTGGCAGAGTTTGTGAAGGAGCCGTATATAACGACGCACTGAGGCGGGTGATGGGAGGCCGGAGTTCTGCTGGGTAAGAAGCGGATCCCCGGCCATACGCAAAATTTAATGTTGTTTTTGAATGTCTGGTAAGAGCGAAGAGCGGACAAAGTAGCAGAGGGAAAGCATCAATGTTAATGTCCGGAAAGTTCATGTTAAAACTCTGTATGACATTTTTCATCGACGATTAAAAAGGGCTCTTAATGGCTACTGTTGAGGTATTAAAAGTAAAGTATCCAGGCGCAGATGCCTGGCAAATGGGAGACAGCCCGGAACTGGCCAGCGAGCTTGCGGACCTGATTAAAAAAGGGATTAAAACGGCCTCCTGCGGATCCTTTGCCTCTTACCAGCAAGAAAAGTCTGCCCCGAGGATTGGAAGCTATAACATTATCCTTGATGGCCTGAATGCCCCGGTCTGCGTGACCCGGCTGGTTTCAATGCGACTGGTGCGTTTTTGTGATGTGACTGAGGAGTTTGCCCGCAAAGAAGGTGAAGGCGATTTAAGCCTTCAATACTGGCGAAATGAGCATCAGCGATTTTTTACCCGCGAAGGTCATTTTTCTAAAGATATGGAGTTGATCGCAGAAGAATTTGAAGTGGTTGAAGTGCTGTAAGACGAGAGAGTCCGGCTGGCGTCTGCTGCTATTAATAACAATGTCCGCTCCTGGCACAAAGTGGACATTTCTTTCACAGTCACCTCTTACAGTGTCCGCACTCATTAAATGATCGCCTTTATCACGAGCAAATGAAAACTGCAATCCATGACAGTTCCCACATTCTCAACCCGCCGACCACTACCTTAAATGTTTCCAGTCTGGAAACAAGGGGGCAAAAATGCCCGCAGTCTCAAGAGCGCCTTTCGACGCGGCCACAAGACATTTTCCTATTCAAGAACTCGCTCTGGAAGATCTTTACTGGGTACTAAAAGGAGAGCACTACCCATCACCAGACGACATGCGAAAGCGCTTCCCCAGCCGGGAGAGGATGAAATACCGGGAAAAATGGTGGGTCATTGATGTGGGTGGCGGGCATTTAAGAGTGATGTTTTTTGCTGATTTTGAGCGTAGAAAGATCTTCATCAAGCACATCAGCACTCACGCAGATTATGACAAGCTCACGGACCTCTACCGGAGAAAGAAAGAATGAACTATTCAGCAGCCATCAAAGCGGCAAACGATCTAACAAGGGAGCTCCCTTTCCTGGGCTCAAGCCCGTCGCGACAAGATTATGAGGATGCTATGGGGTTGGTGGAGTATCTAATCGAGCATGACCCCGATAGTCCGCTGGTAGAGATGCTCACCGCTAAAATCGATAAATACGAAAACGAGTCTCCGGAGTTTGCAGAATTTAACGCGCGTGTTGCCAGCATTCCGTCAGGCGTTGCGTTGTTGCGAACGCTGATGGATCAGTACCATCTCACTCAGAGCGATTTCGAGAACGAGATAGGCAAGAAGTCCCTGGTGAGTCGAATCCTCAACGGACAGCGCACGTTAACGCTGGATCATATGCGCGCGCTGGCGAAGCGTTTTGGCGTGCCGGTAAGTGCATTTGTGGGAAATTGATTAGGATAGAATTCTATTAGGTATTAAGTAAAAAGCGACACAGCTATTCTGTTCGCCGTTGAACGTTGGCTCAACAATTGTGCCATCTGCTCGAAATGGATCAGCATCACCATACAGTACGGCAAACAGGCTAGCCATGTCGCGTCTAAAACCTTACGGTAATTGTAGAGGCACATCATCATCGCAAGAATCTCGCCCCCTAGGTTTCTTTGTATCAAAACAAAAGCATTACCTAAACGTCCTGGGAGGATGAACCTCCCATTTCAATCATTTTTTATCTAAACATGAGAAACCGAAGTCAATATATCCCTCTGCACTGATCACTAGACACCATTTATTTTCCCTATCAAAAAAATAATGATGCTGAGGAATATTTTCTATAGCCACATCAAAAAATAAAAAGAACTGCGCGGGATTCAATCTGACAGAAAAATCAAGAGACAAATCATTTATATAGTAAATCTCATCACTATTTGAAATCACGTCATGAACATCAGTTTCATGAATGAATTTCTTTATATCTACCAACCAATCCTTATAGTCTCCATGTAGTTCTAAAGACCTATGAGCACTGGTCTTTGACCAGTCAATTTTTGAACCAGCCCAACTATAACTATCGGATAACTCATCCGCAATGTGTTCCCAGTCATCCACAATTTCTGGTTGTTCAGGAAGCAAAGATATTTCCTTCCTGATTTCATCATCGAGCGTCATTAAGAGCCTCTCCATGGTTTTGATGGTAAATTAAATAAATATTGAATTTTTGTTACAACGGATTCAGGTGCATCAAACATGAAGTGCTCCCCTTTATCTTTACCGCTAAACACATTGATATGAGCTCCGCTTCGCTCATCATACTCAACTCTAGAACCTGTTTTTCCGTCAATTGTTGTCATCCCGACAGGTTGACCTTTAGTCGAACCAAATTTGCCTGTGTTAACTTTTTCGGCTTTAAAACCTCGCTCTTCTAACCATTTAAGAGCCTTATTTCTGGCCTGTTTATATGAGTCTTTGGATGAACAGGTAGACAATCCCAGCGGATAAATCCACCCCAACGGATTCGGCGCATATTGATAAAGGTTCCACCCGCCATTCAGCCCAATCAGATCCTGCACAATAAATCGCCCGACCTGCGGGTCGTAGTAGCGGAAAAGGTTATAGTGCAGTCCCGTTTCACCGTCAGCGTACTGCCCGGCATAGCGAAGCGGCTGATGCGCCATTGCCGTGCGGTTCACAAGCCTTGAGAACCCTTCGCTCTGATGGCGTACCTCGCCAAAGCTGCCGTACTGGCCGCTCCAGCGCACCTTGCCGCATTCGCCGGTTATCATGAAATCGATTGACAGCACGAGGTTGAAAAGAGCTGTAGATACAGCGTGATTTTAAGATAAATATTGACCTTATCTGGGATCGGTATATTCATCCTTTGGTTAAGCGTGTATTCACTATGTCATTCACATAATGTTCAATCGACATATTGTGCTCCCGATTAATCTGAGAAATCAATGCGCTAAGATGCTCTTGCGATTCATGAAGGGTAGTGGCAATAAGATTATCAAAATCGTTCTGAGTAAATCTTTTATGTCCTTTCAACGTCGAGTGCTGAAGCAGAGTGTGCGCGGTCACTTCCAGCACGGCCCGCCGGTAATGATCGGACAGCAGGACGTCAAGATCGGTCTGACTAATATCAAACTCAAAATAAAAGCTGACAAATCCCGATTCAACAGGTAATGAATATATAAGCCTGTCATTTAACTTATTAACATAAGGTTCGTAACCGTCTCCCATCAATCGTTGCATTTATCTTTTCCTTCTTTCGTCATCAATCTGAAGCTATATAATAATATTCATCAAGCATGTAAATGCAATACCATTCCAAATTGGGCTATTGCACGCATTGCCATTTGACATGCTATTCTTCAGCATTAACATTAAATTATACGTACGCTGAAGCTTACGGTTTTAATCTTGGTTTTCATATCAGAACAATATCAATGATTACCAATAAATATAAACAAATCAAACACAAACCCAGTTATTAAATTTACAAGCATTAAATTAATGACTAACATTAAATAGTTTAATTAGTTACTTTTCTTTAGATTTCGATAACAACAAAATCACTTTTGTGAATTTTATACACTACCTCATTGCTTTCAAAGAAACAATTCCTCTAAAAATTCTGAGAACGAACCAGAAACCAATTCAACTTCCTTATCATCCATCAAAAAAATAAACACTTTCTCTAATGAATCATCAGATTTGAGAGATAGCAGAAAAGAATTCCCCCCGTCATCATATGCAAAAGAAACCATATTCCTCAATTTGCCAAACGACTCAACAAGGTCACGGTAGAGTTGTTCTATAGGCAGGTCACCATATTTTATAGGGTTAAACCCGCCAAGCATAAACGGATTACCATCTTCATTTTTATGAGGATATCCGCCATTATTTTTCAGATAAAAATCAAGAAATGAAGCGGGAAGATGATTATCAAAACTCGTATTGAAAGCATTTATCTCGTATACAGTTAGTTTATTTTCTGAACCAGTAAGACACATAGTAATTTCACCCTAACGCATCTACAGGCGCGTATTTTTGTAAAGGTTCCGCACTCATAAAATTATACAAAGGACTGAGTTCGAAAGTTGGTTTAATGCCCACCTCAAACCACAACAATTGAAGAAATTATTTCTTTCACCATTTCTGATATTGTTCGAAAAAGACACCCAGCGCAGAAATATATAAATTATCACCAGACACCAACATCAGATATCCTTCCAAAATGCAGTATCGCTCGCCCCTGTTAACTTAATAATTTCCGATATAGAACATGTTTTTAAAACATGCGAACCAACACCTCTGATAAATAGCTCAAAACTATCAGCTATCGATTACCATCCATCCATAGTATGCTCACTTGTAATAGCATAAACTTTGCCATCATGATTATTTAGTAAAATACTATAAGGGTCTGATATTGCAACACATATCACACCATCTGGTCTATGCTTGCCAATCCACCAATGGTTAAATTCATCATTGTTAATACTGACTATTTTCTCCAAATAATCACCACCATGGCCGAAAGATATATTCCCCAAAGAGAAGTTATCAATATCATAATTATTGACAAACTCAATAAAATCCTTTGAGAAATTTACACGAACTCTTTCCTCAGAAAGTTTGATATTGTTTACAGGCGAAATTCTTTTTTTCAAAATCAAATCATCCATACCTCCATTAAAAGGAGAGAACTTCTCATGTAATTTAACTTCAATTTCATTTATTGTTAATAACACAATTATTACTCTCATTTCGTATGCCAAACATCGCCATTGCCAACATGAGTACGTCCAGGTGCGAGTATAGCATATATTCCAAAATCGACATGTGAATGTATTATTGCAGCTCCTTTATAATTCACATGCTCAGGAAATACTTTAATCTGGGTTTCATCTATTTTCGGTAACTGTTCCACTTCTTTTATTCTATATAACTTACTTTAACTTAATGAACCCAATGCATATTGGGTTATTGACTCCAAAATTCTTGTTATTTTCTTATGTCGCAATTTGAAATAATTATTCCTGATACTAATGTTCTGGTATCTATTGATAATGCATGATGAGCTCTTCCGGGATAATGAGGATCAACCCGCGTCTGGTATGGATTGTTACCTCTGACTTCATATCCCCTACATAACCCAATCGGATCCTGTTCAGTAAACCGCACAATCTGCGGGTCGTAGTAGAGGATGGATTATTAATTATATGTTTGTGGTTCAAGAAAGGATTATATCATATCAAAGCCGGGCGAATTTCTCACCCGGTCTTCATTCTTTTTAGCTTAAACAGTTTATTACTAGCGAGTCTAACTCTATCCATGCATCTTCTAATTTAAAAGCCAAATCTGGTTTGTTTTCCACTTTATCAAAACTAGCATATGCATTTCTTAGCATTTGAGGTATTGTATATAAATACAAAGCTAATTCTTTATCTATG
Organism: Enterobacter cloacae complex sp. IR5412; assembly: GCF_049237385.1. NCBI lineage: Bacteria > Pseudomonadati > Pseudomonadota > Gammaproteobacteria > Enterobacterales > Enterobacteriaceae > Enterobacter > Enterobacter cloacae complex sp. IR5412. Next base: position 209,483 of record NZ_JBMKHQ010000004.1, read on the forward strand.
GAGTTATTATTTTTCAATAGGTTAGCAAGCTCATCTAAACTAGAAACCAAGTCATTATACTGTTCATCATTGAAAACCATATTAATTCTAACATTATTAACAAAATCATTATCAATTATTTTTTTCTTTACATCATTTAACATAAATCACCTATTTAAATATGATGGCTTCGTGAGGAATCTCACCAAAAATCAATACTTCCTGATGCGCCGCAGCAGCATTTCGAGTAAACGGTGTTTGTAAATTCTCTGCAGCTTTTTGAGCTGTTGAAACATCGACTATTCTATCTTTAGGTATTTTAGACAAATCTATTTCAATAATAGGATTTGCCGCACGAGTACCGCCATGGGTAGCAAAATACTCTGCTGATGCCTGGCTTCTGGTGGTGGAAATCCAAGGGTCACGCGAATGCGGAGCGCCAGCAACATGTTGGGTCGGAGTTGTTTTATGATAAGGTGTTGGTCTTGTTATTCCATTACCCGCTCGAATGCTCTCCATTTGTTCAGGCGTCACCGCTCTTTTGACAGTATTACAATTATTTAAACCCAGCGGATCAATCCACCCCAACGGATTCGGCGCATACTGATAAAGGTTCCACCCACCATTCAGCCCAATCGGATCCTGCACAATAAACCGCCCGACCTGCGGGTCGTAGTAGCGGAACAGGTTATAGTGCAGCCCCGTTTCACCGTCAGCGTACTGCCCGGCATAGCGAAGCGGCTGGTGTGCCATCGCCGTGCGATTCACCAACCGTGAGAACCCTTCGCTCTGATGGCGCACCTCGCCAAAGCTGCCGTACTGGCCGCTCCAGCGCACCGCGCCGCGCTCGTCTGTGACCTCCAGCGGAGCACCGTTCAGATCGGTATTGAACCAGTAAATCTCACCGCTGCTCTGGTCACGAAGGTGATCCACACGCGCCAGCGGGCTCCAGGCTTCATTCGGGTCGTATACATACGTGCTGCACAGCCCGCTCTCCTGCTGCTCCTGCAGCAGACGGTAGCCCTGCCACAGGAAGCGGGTGTCGGTGGTGCCGTGCGTCGTGGTGACGATTTTGCGCGTACGGCGGCCCAGCGCGTCGTAGTGATAGCGCGCCTCAAACCGCCCTTCCGGCCCGGTTCCCCGGGCGGACACCAGCCGGTTCTCGGCGTCATACGCATAATGCTGCTCGTACAGCCCGATGCGGCGGCTGACCAGGTTGCCCCAGGAGTCGTATTTCATAAACAGCGCCTGCCAGTGCTGGAGGCGGTTATCCGTGACCGGTGCCGCAGCGTCACTGGCGGCGAGGTTATCCGCGGCGTCGTAGCTGAACTGCGCGCGGCTGTGCCCCTGTCGGGCCTCGTAGTGCTTCAGCAGACGCCCTTCGGCGTCGTACCCGTAGTCCACCTCACCGCGCAGGGTGTCGCTGACGCCGGAAAGCTCACCGCGCGCGGTGTAGCGATACAGGCGTTCCAGTAGCGCCTGCTCCGGCAGGGTCACGTCCGTGCTTAATTCGCTGCACTGCAGGGTGCGTCTGCCGAGGCTGTCATACTGGCGGAACTGCTCGCGCGCGCCCTGGGTGCGGCGCACTTCCCGGTGCAGGCGGTCGCGGGTGAACTCGGTCACCAGCTGCTGCCCGAAGCGGATGGCGCTGACGTGGCCGGAGCCGTAGTGCAGCCAGGCCAGCTTTTGCCCGCCGGGCAGCGTCAGGCCGGTCAGGTTGCTCAGGGCATCCCATTCGTAGCCCACCGCGCCGTTAATGCCGGACTCGCTCAGCACGCGCCCGGCGGCATCGTGGCGGTAAGCGATCTCATCGCTTTCGATACCCAGGGAAACGCCTTCGGCCGTCGGCGTGCGGCGGATGCGGGTAATCTGGCCGCTCAGGTCGCGGAAGTAGCGGTACTCCGCGTGGCGCTGAGTACGCCCGATCAGCAGCCCGCTGTCGTCATAGCTGAACTGCTGGACGCGACGGGCGATGCCGCCGTCGGCGGCAGGCCGTCCGTTTTCTTCGAGCGCGCAGAGAAACCCTCGCGCGTCCCATTCCATATGGCGCACGGTCTCGTCCGGGCGCGTTTCGCTGAGCGGGCGGCCCACGGCGTCGTAGGTGAAGCGGTATTCCGCCCCGTTGCCGTTATCGAGCCGCAGCAGGTTACCGCGCGGGTCGTAGCGCCACTGGCGCACGCGGCCAATACGGTCGGTGAGGCTGACCGGGAGGCCGAGCGCGTTGTAGGCCCAGCTCACCTCGCTTTCCAGCGGGTCGCGCCAGCCCGTGAGCTGGCCGCGTTCGTTCCACACCAGCGACTCGCGGCTGCCGTCCGGATGGATCACGACGCTCAGCAGCCCGGCACGGCTCCACTCCCGGCGCGTGATATTCCCTTCTGCATCTTCGCTGGCAATCAGCTGCCCGAAGCGGTCGTAGGTGAAGCGGGTGACGCTGCCGGAGCAGTCGGTGCGCTGCGTCAGCAGGCCCTGGTGGTTCCAGGCCAGGCGCACCACGCCGCCGATGGCGTCGGTGATGCTCTCCGGGAGGAATTCTTCATCATCGGGATAGCGATACGCGGTGGTGCTACCGGCCGGATCCGTCTCCGACAGCAGGCGACCGCGAAGGTCGTACATGGCCTGCGATGAGGTACCGTCCGGGTAAACCGTGCGGGTGATGCGGTCGGTCAGGCGATGCCAGTGATACTCCGTGCGGCGGCCCGCCGGGTCCGTCTCGCTGGTCATGCGGCCGTATTTGTCCCACGTGCTGCGGCGCATCGCCCCGCCCGGCAGAATGACGTGGCAGAGCTCGCCGTCCCGGTAGACAAACGTCGTCTGGCGACCGTCGTAATCCGTGAAGCGCGCGACGTTGTCGTCGTCATCCACCAGCCAGTGCGCCTGCGCGCCGTCTTCGCGGGTCGCGCGGCGGGTGCCGTTCTCAAAATCGTATTCGAACGTCAGCCGTTCGCCGCCGCTATGGCGGAAGCCGACCACGCGCGGCAGGCCGTCAATCTCCCGCCAGCGGTATTCGCTCAGCAGGCCGTTGGCGTCCTCATGAGCGCTCATCAGCCCGTCCTGCCAGCTGAAGCGTCGGCGCACGCTACCGCCCCGGCCGGTCACGGAGACCAGCTGGCGCTGTTCATCATAAGCGTAACTGACCAGGCAGATCTCGTCATCCAGCCAGGCGCCAACGAGCCTGTCGCGGTCGTAGCGGCAGACCACGCGCTGGCCCGCGCCGTCGGTCAGGGCATGCAGGGTATTATCCGCATTCCACTCGAAGAGGATCTCGTTGCCGCACGGTTCAGAGATGCGCTGGAGCAGCGAGGGGGCATCATCCTTAAGCGGCGCATAGTGCCAGCGCTCGCCGCTGACGTCATACACCGACCAGCTGTCGTCCTGGTGATGTTCAAGCCAGTTTTTTTCGCTTTCGCAGTAGGAGCGCATCCCTTTCGGAACCTTCGGGAAGGCGACGTAATCGCCGGACGGTGCGCGCCACACCAGGCCGTCCTGATACGGCTCCAGGCGGCTCTCCCAGAACAGGCTCCATCCGCGGCCCAACACGCTGTCGCCGGGATTGCCGCTGCGCCAGTAGCGCTGCCAGCGCACCGGAAGACGGGAAGGCAGGACGAAGTCCAGCTCATCATCCCCGCTGAGAAACTTCTGTCCGCTGACGATATCCACCGGGCGGGCGATGATCCCCGCGGCCGCCACGCCGGTCATCAGCGTGCCGGCGCGACAGGCGATACGGGCCAGCTTGTTGATGCCGGGGATTTTGCCCAGCAGCTTAGAGAGCGCCCCGACTTTGCCAGCGGCGCCGCCCCAGCCGCCGAGAAGCCCGGCGAACAGCAGGGTAAGATCGGAGACCTTGTAGAGCCACTCGGGCACTTCAGACTGAATGGGCAGGGTTTGCTGCGGATCGCCGCCAATAATGACGTTGTCCGAACCGGTCATCACCTTCGCGTCGCAGGTGGTGCGATCCCCGATGCGTGACGCAGGCTGGCTGTTAATGGAGACTCGCTTAGAGCCTTCGGCCATCTGCTGCGAGCCGTCGTCAGAACAGTCGACGGTGCTATCGGTGGCAAGCGCGGCGGGTTTACCGTTGATAAACACGTTGGGCGAGCCGGAGGTGATGACGCCTTTCTTCGTCATGCTGGATGCCCCGGCGTCGGCGATGCTGTCCCTGGCGGCAGTCGCCAGCTCCCCGGTGTAATATCCCACGGCCAGGCTGGCGCCGACGAGCAGGACGCCCACGCCAAGACAGGATGCGCCGAGACCGGCAATAAACATGGCCCCCGCCAGAATGCCCCCGGCGGCGGCAATCAGGCCACCGACAATCGTTCCGGCAATCATCCCGGCCAGCGCACCGGAGTGGCCGATATCATCACCAACGCGTGCTGCTTCAAACATAACAACGGTCCCTGAAGTTAATGGTGGAAGCGGAAGCTCCTGAGAAGATCGCCAAACAGCGCGCCGTCGGCATCGCCCGGCGCGCGGGTGCAGGTCATAGTGAACACCAGGATTTTATCGCCGTCGACGTTAAACACGGCCTGCTGCTGCCAGATGCGTTTCCCGTCGCGCAGGTAGCTGGCATGGACGGTTTCACCCTGTAAAAGGCTGTCGCCCAGCGTAGCGGCGCTGCGCTCACCCTGCTTCCAGCCCTTGATGTGCTTTGCCATCAGGGCGAGCTGGCGATCGATATACGCGGCAAGCGCTTCGCCGGGGTTGAGGGCATCGCGGGAAATGTTGAACGCGGGCGCATCCGCTGCAGGCGGCGCGAAGACATTGACGGTACGGTCCTGATAGCCCTCAGGAAAAGCAATCATTCCTTCATTAAACAGGCACTGCGAAGATGGTTCTGACATTGAGCGGGTCCCACCACATTTTTTCAGAAGCGGTAAGTTTCGCATATGTGTTTAAGGCTGACTATCCCCAGATTATTGCTCCACCGTCACGCTCGCCGAACGGAAAAACAGCGGCCGTTAGCCCGGCCCCTCGCTCCCCGCCGCCAGCAGCGGTACCACCACGTCGCTGATGGGCACCGCAATACCATGCTTGCGGCCATAGCGCTGGATCACGCCGTTACGAATATCCCACTCCATCGGGCGTTCGGCCTGACGGTCGGCAAGGATTGACGTGCCTAAATCCTCGGGCGCGCGCTGGAAGTTCGCCAGAATCTCCTGGGCCACCGCATCGTCCAGCTTCGCCCCTTCGGCGCGGGCGACGGCAAGCCCCTCGCGCAGGTAGGCCAGGGCCAGTTCGCTGATATCCTCGCGCCTGAACATCCCGGCGCGGCGATAGGCCAGCACCATCAGCCCGGCGACCGCGTTTTGCAGCAGCTTGCGCCAGGCGACGGTGGTGAAATCTGTCGAGAGCTCAACATCACAGCGCGTCCCGCGAAGCGCCTCGACCACCCGCTGCGCCTGCGGCACATCCGGTAGTGTCAGACGCGGTTTTGCCCGCAGCCAGACGGAGGCGTCCGGCTCGCGCTGCGCCGGGAACCAGACCACCGACGGCAGCACCGTTGCGCCGTTGACCAAAGGCGCAAGCTGGGCTTTCTGCTCCACGCCGTTTTGCAGCGCGCAGACCACGGTGTTTTCATCGCACAGGGCGCGCAGCCACCCGGCGCTGTCGGCATTTTGCGTCGTTTTTACCGCCACAAAAACGAGGTCTACGGGGCGGGTAATGATGGTGGGATCGGTGAGTACCGGACCGGGCACCACAGTTTCATCCTCATCGTGACGCAGGCGTAATACCGGATGCGCGGTGCGACCGCACAGCAGCGGCGTACGGCCCGCGTCATGCAGCACCGCGGCAACGGTGGTGCCAATCGCACCGGGACCAATCAGCGCAATGGTTGGATAGTCAGACATGGGTCACTCCCCTTTTGCTAAGCCTGCTATCAGTTATACCACCCTGAAAAGAGCGCGCCACGCCCATTGTCTATACTCAACACATAACAGACAACGGAGTGCGCCATGCCCTTACCCGATTTCAAGTCCTCTGAACCTTATACCCTCGGCATTGAGCTCGAACTCCAGGTGGTTAACCCGCCGGGTTACGATCTGAGCCAGGACTCCTCTGCCCTCATCGCCGCCGTCAAAGACGACATCAAAGGGGGCGAAGTCAAACACGACATCACCGAAAGCATGCTCGAAATCGCCACCGGTGTCTGCCAGACCATCGACCAGGCGGCGGCGCAGCTCTCCGTGATGCAGCAGAGCATCCTGCGGGCGGCGTCGGAGCAGCACATCCAGATCTGCGGCGGCGGCACGCACCCGTTCCAGAAATGGCAGCGGCAGGAGGTGTGTGACGACGAGCGCTATAACGTCACGCTGGAGCGCTTTGGCTATCTGATTTTGCAGGCGACGGTGTTCGGCCAGCACGTGCACGTGGGATGCCGAAACGGGGACGACGCGATTTACCTGCTGCACGGCCTGTCGCGCTTCGTGCCGCACTTTATCGCCCTCGCCGCGTCGTCGCCTTATATGCAGGGCACGGACACCAAATTTTCCTCGTCGCGGCTCAACATATTTTCCGGGTTCCCGGATAACGGCCAGATGCCGTGGGTCAACAGCTGGCAGGAGTTCGAGGGGCTGTTCCGCCGCCTGAGTTCCACCAGCATGATCGACAGCATTAAGGATCTGCACTGGGACATCCGCCCCAGCCCGCACTTTGGCACCGTGGAGGTGCGGGTGATGGATACGCCGCTGACGCTCGGTCACGCCATTAACATCGCCGGGCTTATTCAGGCGACGTCGCACTGGCTGCTGACTGCGCGGCCCTATAAGCATCAGGAACGGGATTTTCTGTTGTACCGTTTTAACCGCTTTCAGGCCTGTCGCTACGGGCTGGAAGGCATTCTGACGGACGTGCATACCGGCGAGCACAAAACCGTGGCGGAGGATATCGCCTGGCTGCTGGAGCAGGTTGCACCGTCGGCCGAGAAACTCGGCGCGACGAGCGCCATCAAGGAAATTGCCCTGCTGTTAAAGCAGGGCAAGAGCGAGGCGCAGCGAATGCGGGACTTTATCGCCGATGGCGGCTCGCTGATTTCTCTGGTGCAGAAGCACTGTGAGCTGTGGGCGACGAGTCCGTAAGGCCGTGCCCCCATTCGCGAAGGCGCTGGAACAGCACGAACAGCGCCGGGATGAACACTATCCCCACCACGGTGGCTACCAGCATGCCGCTGAACACCGTGGTCCCGATAATGCGGCGGCTCTGGGCACCGGCTCCGGTCGCCAGCATCATCGGCAATACGCCGATGATGAACGACACGGCGGTCATCATTACCGCGCGGAAGCGGCGCGATGCCCCTTCCCGCGCGGCATCGACAATCGCCATTCCGTCCATACGCCGGGCGCGGGCAAACTCCACGATCAGGATCGCGTTCTTGGCGGCGAGGGCTATCAATAGCACCAGACCAATCTGCACGTACACGTCGTTGGCATAGCCTGCCAGCCACAGCCAGACCAGCGCTCCGCCGATGGCGAACAGCACCGAGAGCATCACGCTCGCCGGCAGCGTCCAGCTCTCATACTGGGCGACGAGGAACAGCCACGCCATCACCACCGCCGCCAGCACAATCCATATCGCCTGATTCCCGGTCTGCTGCTCCTGATACGACATGCCGCTCCAGGCGTAGTCGTACCCGGCTGGCAGGTTTTCCGCCAGAATCTCGCCCATCGCCGCCATTGCGGTGCTGCTGCTCACCCCTTCCGCTGCCGAGCCGCTCACCGATACCGACGGGAACTGGTTGTACTGCTGAATAAATGGCGCGCCGACGGTCGGCGTGATGGTGACGAGGTTGCTCAGACGCACCCGCTCACCGCTGTTGCTGCGCACGAACAGCTCGCTGATTTGCTCTGCGCGCTCGCGCCACTGCATCTCGTTCTGCATCACCACGTGGTAGACGCGGTTGTTGACGCTGAAATCCCCGGCGCGCGTGCCGCCAAAGGCGGTTTGCAGGCTGCTGAAAATGCGCGACACCGGCACGTCGAGGCGGGCCGCGCGCTCACGGTCAACGGTGAGTGTCATCTGCGGCACGTTGCTGCTCCAGGTGGTGAACACGCGGCTCAGCTGCGGGTGCTGGTTGGCTTTCGCCAGCACCTCACGCGTCACACGCTCCAGCTCCGCCGGGCTCTGCCCCGCCTGCGCCTGAATGCGCAGGTCGAAGCCGGAGGCGTTGCCCAGCCCCGGCAGCGTCGGCGGTGCAAAGGTCATGATGGTGGCTTCCGGCAGGGCCAGCAGCTGGCGCTGAAGGGTGCCCATCACCTCATCCAGCGGCGGACGCTCGCTCCAGTCTTTGAGCATGATGGAGATAAACCCGCCGTTCGATGCGCTGGTGCCGTTGAGGATGTTAAACCCGGAGACCTGAATCACGTCTTCCACCGCCGGGTTTTTAGCGATCAGCTCGCGCGCGGTGGTCATCACCGCTTCGGTGCGCTCCAGCGAGGCTGCCTCCGGCAGCTGGACGCTGGCAAAGAAGTAGCCCTGATCCTCCTGGGGCAGGAAGCCCTTTGGCATCGACATAAAGCTGAATACCACCACCGCCGCCGCGCCTGCGGTGGCCAGCAGCGCCAGCCACGGACGGAGGTTGAACACGCTCACGATCCGGGTGTAAAGCGTGCGCGTGGCGTCCAGCCCGCGGTTGAACCCACGGAAAACGGCGGCGGGCTGTGCCGGACGCGGGCGCAGCAGCATCGCGCAGAGCGCGGGCGTCAGGGTCAGCGCCACGAGGCTTGAGAGCGTGACGGCGGTCGAGAGCGTCACCGCGAACTGGCGGTACAGCTCGCCCACGATCCCCGGCAGGAGCGCCACCGGTACAAACACCGCCAGCAGCACCAGCGTGGTGGCAATCACCGGCCCGGCAATCTGACGCAGCGCCAGCGCGGTCGCCGCCGTGCGGCTCTGCCCTTCCGCCATCAGCGTTTCGACACTCTCCACTACCACGATGGCGTCATCCACCACCATGGTCAGCGCCAGAATGATGGCGAACAGACTGAGCGTGTTCGCGGAGTAGCCGAGCGCGTAGAGCACCGCAAAGGTGCCCACCAGCGACACCGGAATGGCAAGGGCGACAATCAGCGTCGCGCGCCAGCTTTGCAGGAACAGGGACACCACGACCACCACCGCCAGCATCGTCAGCGCCAGCGAGACGCCAATCTCTTTGATGGTAGCGGCCACAAACGAGGTGGTGTCGAATTTGACTTCATAGACCAGATCGTCCGGGAAGCGCGTGGATAACCGTTCCAGCTCCGCGCGCACCGCATCGGCCACGCGCAGGGCGTTAGCGGACGGCGTCGGGTAGATGCCAAGGTAGGCGGAGTCATGCCCGTTCAGCTGCGCGCCCGAGCTGTAGCTGCGCGAGCCAAGCTCAATGGTGGCGACGTCCTTCAGGCGCACCAGCTGCCCCATCTCCCCGGTGCGGATAATGATGTTGGCAAAGTCGTCGGCCTGGTTTAAGCGCCCTAGCCCGTTGATGGTTAGCGTCTGCTGCTGGCCGTTAAACACCGGCGGCGTGCCGACCTGGCCTGCCGCCCCCTGCACGTTCTGCTCGCGCAACGCCTGCGCCACGTCATCGCTGGTCACGTTCAGGGCATTCATGCGGTCCGGACGCAGCCAGATGCGCATGCTGTAGTCGCGCGCGCCAAACATCTGTACCTGCCCGACGCCCGGCAGACGCGACAGCGCCTCGCGCACCTGGGTGCTGGCGTAGTTGCTGACGAACAGCGGCGTGTGGGTGTTATTTGGTGAGTAAAGGCTTACCCCCATCATCAGGTTGGTGGCGCGCTTGCGCACCTGCACGCCGTTTTGCTGCGCCTCGGTCGGCAGCTGCGCCACGGCCTGCGCCACGCGGTTCTGCACGTCTATGGCGGCGAGATCCGGATCGGTGCCCGCCGCAAAGGTGATGTTCAGGCTGTACGTGCCTTCGTCCGAACTGGTGGACTCCATATAGAGCATATGATCCACCCCGTTCAGCTGCGTCTCCAGCGGCGTGGCGATGGCCTCCGCCACGTCAGCCGAGCTGGCGCCCGGCCATGACGCTGACACATTCACGACCGGCGGTGTGATCTGCGGGTACTGCTCCACCGGAATAATCCTCAGCGCGATGGCCCCCAGCAGGGTGATGACCAGCGCAATCACCATCGCAAAGCGCGGGCGTTTGATGAAAAACGTCAGCATGATGGCTCCTTAATTCAGTATCTGGACGGCAACGCCTGGCTGCACGCGCTGCGCACCGTCAGTAATCGCTCGCTCACCGGGCTTCACGCCGGAGGCAATCCGGAACTGCTGGCCCATCTGCCCGGCGACCTTAAGCGGACGCATTTCGGCTTTATCCTCGGCGTTAACCACCCAGGCGAAGAACCCGTCGCCATTCTGCTGTACGGCAGCGGCGGGCAGAGTCAGCACCGGTTGCTCGCTTACCGGACGCAGGTAGACGTTCACGTTGCCGCCGGGCAGCAGCTGATGGCGCGGGTTTGCGAACTCGGCGCGCAGCATCACGCTGGCGGTGCGCGGGTCAATGCGGTTGTCCACGGAGGTGAGTTCCCCGCTGATGCGCTGGCCGTTGCTGTCAATCAGCGCCTGCCAGGCCTGCTTCATGGCGCTGATATCCGCATGCTGTCCGGCTTTAGTGGCAAACGCGCCCTCTTCCAGCGCAAAGGCAATGCGGATCGGATCGAGCTGCACCACCTCCACCAGCACGCCGCTGGCAGGATTCACCAGGCTGCCGACGTGAAAGTTGCTGTGCCCCACGCGCCCGTCAATCGGTGAGGTAATGCGCGTGTAGTTGAGGGTGACGCTGCGGGTGTCGAGCCGGGCTTTCGCCTGCTCCAGCGCGGCGCTCGCTACGTCGCGCTGCATGCGGGCGTTATCCACGTCGTGGCGGCTGATGGCGTTGCTGCTGCCCAGGCTTTCGAAGCGGGACAGCTGCTGTTGCGCCTGACGCAGCGTGGCTTCGGCGCTTTTCACCTCGGCCTGCGCCAGGCGCAGGGCGGCGCGCGGCTCGGCGTCGTCCAGCTCGAACAACACGTCACCTTTTTTCACGTACTGGCCGTCTCGAAAGTGGATTCTGGTGATGACGCCTTCCGTACGCGCGCGCAGTTCAACGGTGTGAATCGCTTCGATGCGACCCGGGATCTGACGTTCGGCGGCGTGGGCGGTCTGCTCCACGGTGGCGACACGCACGGGAATGACTGCGGCGAATGCGGGCGGCAGGGTAGCGGCGAGGAGCGCGAACAGAAGTGGGAATTTCATGGGAATACCTCAGTATTTTCCCCTCACCCTAACCCTCTCCCCAAAGGGGAGAGGGAACTTGAACACCCTCTCCCCTTTGGGGAGAGGGCAGGGTGAGGGGTAAGGTTTTAGTTATGCAGCCTTACGGAACCTGCGGGTCAGTCGCTTCTCGATTTCGACGACGAAGAACATCACCCCCGCCACCGCCAGCGTCACGAACCAGTAGCGCAGCGGCAGCGCTTCGGTGCCGAACAGCATCTGCATAAACGGCAGGTAGATGATCGCCGCCTGGAGCAGGAACAGTACGCCCGTTACCAGCCAGATCCCTTTGTTCGCCAGCAGGCCGCGGTTCAGGGAGAACCCTTCGGTGTTGCGGCAGTTAATCATGTACACCCACTGGGCGCAGACCAGCATCTGGAGCAGCACGGTGCGGATGAACTCCGCGCTGTGCCCGCGCGGGGCCAGCCAGGCTTCCAGCGCAAAGGCGGCGATGGCAATCATGGTGCCGACGAAAGCCACGCGCCATACGGCGTAGGCGTCCATCACGTGCTGCCCGGTCTGGCGCGGCGGGCGGCGCATTATGTTGCGCTCGGCGGCCTCGAAGGCCAGGCCGAAGGAGAGCGTGGCGGAGGTCGCCATGTTCATCCACAGGATCAGCACCGGCGTCAGCGGAATGATGTTCCCCGCCAGCAGCGCAATCACAATCAGTAGCCCCTGCGCCAGGTTGGTCGGCATGATGAACAGAATGGTCTTCTTCAGGTTGTCGTAAACGCGACGCCCCTCTTTCACCGCGCTGGCGATGGTGGCGAAGTTATCGTCCGTCAGGACCATGTCCGCCGCCTCTTTGGTGACTTCCGTGCCTTTGATGCCCATCGCAATACCCACATCCGCCTGACGCAGCGCTGGCGCATCGTTCACGCCGTCACCGGTCATACCGACGATTTCGCCTTTGTCCTGTAACGCTTTCACCAGGCGCAGCTTATGCTCCGGGCTGGTACGGGCGAAGATGTCATACTTCACCGCCGCTTCGGCCAGCTCGGCGTCGTCCATCTTCTCCAGCTCATAGCCGGTGACCGCCTGCTCGCTGTTAGTGATCCCCAGCATCTGGCCTATGCTCATCGCCGTCTGCGGGTGATCCCCGGTGATCATCTTCACGCGGATCCCCGCCTGCTGGCAGGCGTTAATCGCCTCAATCGCTTCCGGACGCGGCGGATCCATCATCCCGGCAATGCCGAGGAAGATCAGGCCGTGGCTCAGGTCGTCGTGAGTCAGTGCCTGCTCACCGTTCGCTGGCCTGAACGCCGCGGCGACCATGCGCAGCCCCTGACGCGCATAGCGCTCCATCTCCGTTTCCCAGTACGCGCGGTCAAAGGCTTGCGCACCGTTGCGGGTCTGCTGCTGCTCACACAGGGCGAAAATCACGTCCGGCGCGCCGGTGATCAAAATCTGCTCCTCACCGCCAATCTGGTAGTGGGTGCTCATGTACTTGTACTGCGAGTCGAACGGGATCTTGTTGACCAGGGTGGTCTCGACCGGTGCGAGTTGGGCTTTTGCCGCCAGCACCTTCAGCGCGCCCTCGGTCGGGCCGCCGGTGATGCCCCACAGGCCGCGCTCGTCCTGAATCAGCTGGCTGTCGTTACACAGGTCGATGGTGCGCAGGTACTGCTCCAGCACGGTGCCCGGCTGGATCTGCACCGGCTCGTCGCTGCCTTCGAGGTAGAGGTTGCCCACCGGCTCGTAGCTGTTGCCGTCCACGCGATAGCACGTATCGGCGGTAATGATGGCTTTCACCGTCATCTCGTTCATGGTCAGGGTGCCGGTTTTATCCGAGCAGACCACGGTCATCGCGCCCAGGGTTTCAACCGTCGGCAGCTTGCGGATAATCGCCCGCTTACGCGCCATCGCCTGTACGCCCAGAGAGAGGATGATGGAGATAATCGCCGGCAGACCTTCCGGTACGGAGGCTACCGCCAGGCTAATCAGGGAGAGCAGCAGCTCGCCCATCGGGATCTCGCGGAACACCAGGCTGAAGACAAACAGCGCGGCCATCATCGCCAGAATGATGGCGAAAATCGCTTTGCCCAGCTTGTCCATCTGCACCAGCAGCGGGGTGCGGTGCTTTTCAATGCCCGCCATCATCTGGTTGATGTGGCCGAGCTCCGTATCCTTACCGGTCGCGGTGACCAGGCCAACGCCACCGCCCGCGCTTACGGTCGTCCCGGAGAAGACCATATTGGTGCGGTCGCCCAGCGGCAATTCACCGCTCAGCGGATTAATGTGTTTATCCACCACGGTGGATTCGCCGGTCAGAATTGCCTCTTCCACGCGTAAATTATGCGCTTCAATTAAGCGCATATCCGCCGGAATACGATCTCCTGCGCGCAACACAATAATATCGCCCGGGACGATTTCCGTCGTCGGGATGGTTTCATGGTTACCATTACGAATTACGCGCGCCTCGCTGGAGAGCATATTGCGAATACTCTTCAGGGATTTTTCTGCGTTACTTTCCTGAATGTGGCCAATTAAGGCATTGATTACCGCCACACCCAGGATAACCAGCGTATCAACCCAGTGTCCCATTACAGCCGTTAATACGGCGGCCGCCAGCAGGACGTAAATCAGGACATCGTTAAAATGCGCGAGAAAACGCAGCCAGCCCGGCTTGCCTTTTTTCTCCGGCAGCGCGTTCGGGCCATGCTTCTGCAAACGTGCCTGCGCCTCGGTGCGGTCCAGGCCATTCGCCTGGCTCTGCGCCTGAGCAAGCACCTGCTCTACGGTCTGCTGGTACGCCTGCCCGCCTGCGGGTGGCATATTCTGCGAGAAATTTTTTTTGGTCATGGTATTTTTCCTTCAATATCCGGTGGACGGAAGCCGGAATTCCTTTCTGGCTTTAAATAATTCATTTTTAAGTCTTGCGGGTTAAATTGATCTACCGCAATATATTGACTACCCGGTTATTCAAAACTGATTAAAATTATTTCGACGCGTTGATTTTTACAAAATATTTCTAAACCAACACTAAACGAGGAGGAAGCATGTTTGGTATTTATCGCGGGCGGCGCCTGGCGTTATACATTGTCGCAGCCATTGTTATTGCGACGTTAATTGGATATAGCACCTATAGCTTTGTAAAATTATTTTCGTGAAAAAGACGTTTATTTACATTACGCGATATTAATTTAATCGCCCCGGAAATATTATCTATTTTCCGTTATTAACTCGCAGAATAACGGTGGCCTTTCACTCAATTTTGCCAGTGGGGATGATATTGCTTTACGTTTCAGGATGCCGGACAATGACATTTTTAACTCACGATTAACATTACGATGAAACACCCGTTAGAATCGCTGCTCACCGCAGGGGGCATTTTGCTGATGGCCCTGCTCTCCTGTCTGCTGTTACCTGCGCCGTCGCTGGGTCTGGTGCTGGCGCAGAAACTGGTTCAGACCTTTCATATGGTCGATCTGAATCAGCTGTACACCATTCTGTTCTGTCTGTGGTTTTTGGTGCTCGGCGCCATAGAATTCTTTATCCTGCGTTTCATCTGGCGCCGCTGGTTTTCACTGGCGTCGTAAGCCAGTGAGATCGCGCATCCCGTGGATCAGCGCTTCACACCAGGCCGCGTAGTCGTGGCCGCTGGATGAGGGGTGGAAGCTGACGCGATAGCCTTTTTCCTTCAGCACCTGTTCAAAATCCTGCGTGGTGCGATAAATGCCGCCGCCCGGCCCCGTGGTTTCAAACTTTCCGGCCTGTAACCAGAAGCGCACCGGATACGGCGGCGACTGCTGGTACTGACGCGTCAGCCAGCCGGGGGCGTCACCTTTCGGCGCCCACCAGTAGGAGCCGGAAAGGCTCAGCACGTTGCCAAACAGGCGCGGATAGCGCAGCGCCACCCATGACGAGGCAATTCCCCCGTAGCTCGACCCCGCCAGCACCGTTTTCTGCCGCTGCATCGCGATGCCCTGCCCGCGCAGCCACGGCAGCAGCTCGTGCGCCATAAAGTCAGCAAATTCCGGGTTCGGCGGCAGCTCGTTGCCGCGACGGGCGTGATCGAGGCTGTCGATAAACACCACGTTAATCGGTGGCAGGTGATGCCGGGCAATCAGACCGTCCAGCACGTTGGCTAAATGGTATTCGTCCTGATAAATCTGCCCGTCGAACAGAATTAACGTCCAGCGTGCGGGCTGTGCGCCGCGCGGTTTGTAGATCATCACGTCGCGGGCGTTGCCGAGGATGTGGCTGGAAAAACTCTGACGGCTCAACGTCCCGTGCACCAGCGGCTTTGCCGTGGCCTGAACGGAGCAGTAGCGCGCCGGGCTGAGATCGAGCAGCGAGTAACGGTTCCATCGATCCGCCTTCTGCTCCCCAAAGGTGTTCGGGTTAAGCGGATCGGCCTGTGCGCTCACCAGGATGGCACGGCGTTGATCGCGGGCAGAGCCTTCAACGATCGGCACATCGGGGGCGAGCTTATATTGCATCACCGTATCAGCGGGGACCACGTAGCTGCGGAACCAGACGTCGCTGTTGCCCAGGCGGAACAGCGGATCGTGATCCCCCGCCGGAGAGCCGAGAATGAAGACGTTATCCCGCGCGCCGCGCCACAGAAAGGTCACGCGCTTATGGTTCGCATCTACCGGTTCCACCATTGGCGTTCCCTGTCGACGCTGCGCCTGCCAGAACGCCTCGGTACTTCCACCGGCAGAAATGACGTTTGCCAGCGCCTTTAGCGTCGGGCTTACTGGCGCCAGCATCTGCACGCGTGGTAATGGAGAGGTCTCTTTCATCCGCCACTGAAAACGCCACGGCTTACCGGCTTCGCCGTGTAGCACCAGCGAGGTGTTCTGTTTCACCGGCAGGGCAAACAGCAGCGTGTGTTCCCCGTCCGCAGGACCATTTTCGATCAGCGTGCGGATGCGGCGGTTTTGCCCATCCAGCAGGCGCGCATCCGTCACGCCATTCAGCGTGGCGGAAACGTAATTTTCACCCAGTTCAGGCAGGGAGAAGCAGACTTCGCCGCTGGCATCAAACTTTCCCTGAACATCGCCCTGCCGGGACGACTGCTCGCACGTTGCCGCCACGGCGGGCAGCGCGCCGATCCCCAACAGCAACCCACTCCATACCCTCTTCATTACCGCTTGTTCCCCAACGAAATTTGTTAACAACGCTAATGCAAATGGTAATAATTTGCAATATCATCAACGGCGATTTACCGGTGTTTTATGGCGATAGCAACCAAGGACGTTCAATAAAAATGTTTAAAAATAATAAGATAATGTATCTCTGGCTGATGAGTCTGGCGACGACCAGCGTCGCGGCTCAGGCAGAAATGAAGGAAGAAACGATTACGGTGACGCAGGGCGTGAGTGAAGAGCCCACTGCGCCCGTAAAAGGCATTGTGGCGACGAAAACGCTCTCCGCCACCAAGACCAGCGCGGAGATTGTGAAGACGCCGCAGTCGGTATCGGTGGTCACCCGCGATCAGATGAACATGCAGGACGTCACATCCGTTTCGCAGGCGCTGCGCTACTCGGCGGGCGTGTTTACCGAATACCGGGGCTCGTCTAACCGTAACGACGAGGTGTTTGTGCGCGGCTTTAGCTACGTGCCAAAATTCCTCGACGGCTTAAGCTTTGGCGCAACGGCCTCATCACAGACGGGCACAGTTGACCCGTGGCTGCTGGAGCGCGTGGAGCTGGTGCGCGGCCCGGCGTCGGTCCTGTTTGGTCAGGTGAATCCTGGCGGGTTAATCAGCATGACCAGCAAGCGCCCGACGGCGGAGGCCATTCACAACGTGCAGTTCCGCACCGGCAATAACGATCTCGCCGAAGGTGCGTTTGATTTCGGCGGCAGGCTGAGCGACGACGGCCGCGTACTGTATCGCGTGAACGGTATCGCCCGTACGCAGCATAATCAGGTGGACGATTATAAAGAGACGCGGATGGCGATCGCCCCGGCGATCACCTGGTATCCGAACGATCAGACCCGCTTTACGCTGCTGACCAGCTACCAGAAAGATCCGGATGCCGGATACCGCAACTTCCTGCCCGCGTATGGCACGGTGAAAAGCGTCGACGGGAAGTACATCCCACGCGACTTTAACGTCAGCGATCCGAATTACAATCAGTCCTTGCGCGAGCAGACGATGATTGGCTACGAGCTGGAACACCAGTTCGCCGACAACCTCACCTTCCGCCAGAACGCCCGTTACGCCACCATCAAGCAGAAATACCGTTATCTGGTTTACGCCAACAGCGCGGCCAACAGCACGGTGTTGACCCGTCGCGCCCAGCGTGAAGAGCGCACGACCAATGAATTTGGCCTCGATAACCAGCTGGAATATCTGCTGGAGACCGGGAGCGTCAGCCATACCCTGCTCGGCGGGTTTGATTACAAGACAAGCAAGGATAAACAGCTGCTGGCGCGCGGGAGCGGCTCACACTATGACCTCGACTGGACAACCCCGGTTTACGGCGTGAACGTGGATGAAAGCACCTTCAAAACGGCCTCCGACGAGCAGCAAAATCTCGACCAGATGGGGCTGTATCTTCAGGATCAGATGAGCTGGAACAACTGGGAGTGGCTGGTTTCCGGGCGCTACGACTGGAGCGAAGTGCGTACCAACGACTTCACCGATAATAGCTTTACGCCGCAGAACGACAGCAAATTTACCTGGCGCACTGGCCTGCTGTACGCGTTCGATTTTGGTCTCTCGCCGTACATCAGCTACAGCACGTCGTTTGAGCCGAACCTGCAAACCAACCGTGCGCCGGGCGTCGCGCCATTCAGGCCTACTACCGGGGAGCAGACCGAGATTGGCCTGAAATATCAGCCGTTCGACACCACGCTGATGACTCTCGCGCTGTACGATTTAACTCAGGACAACGTAGCGACCTATAACAGCGCTGAAGGCTGGTTCGAAAATGCGGGCAAGGTGCGTTCGAAAGGCGCTGAAGCGGAAATCCACGCCACGCTGATGGATAACATCAACCTGATTGGCTCCTACACTTACACCGATGCAAAAACCGAAAGCACCACGGTGGCGGGCACCGAGGGCAAGACCCCGGCGCGTATCCCGACGCATATGGCGTCTGCGTTTGCCAGCTATACCGTTCCGGGCGGGGCGCTCAAGAGCCTGACCGCTGGCGTGGGGATGCGCTACATCGGCACCAGCTACGGCGATGCGAAGAACACCTTTAAGGTGCCATCGGTGGATCTGTATGACGCGATGCTGCGCTATGATCTGGGCGAGATGAACCGCAGCCTGAAAGGGGCAAGCGTGCAGTTCAACGTCAATAACGTGGCGGACACGAAGTATGTGGCGTCATGCGCAAGCGATACGGCGTGCTTCTACGGGATTGGCCGGACGGTGACGGCGACGGTGAATTATCGGTGGTAAGTGATTTGTAGGCCCGGTAAGCGCAGCGCCACCGGGCAATTACGGGCACCGAGCCCACAAAAAAGCCGGGTGGCGGCTACGCCTTACCCGGCCTACACGCGACATGTTAATGTGTCTGGCTATGGTTCTCTTTGCGGTACGCCCCGGGCGGCTGGTTGAAGGTGCGGGTAAAGATGCGGGTAAACGTCTGCTGCGAGTCAAACCCGTAGCGCAGGCAGATATCGTACACGCGCTCGTCTGACTCACGAAGATCGCGCGCCGCCATCAGCAGCTTGCGTTCGCGGATGTAGCGCCCCAGACTTTCGCCTTTGTACTGCATAAACAGCCGCTGTAAATGCCATTTTGAGTAACCCGCGTGGCGGGCAATCTCTTCGATGCGTAACGGCTGGTGTAGGTTGTCATCGATCCATTCGACAATCGTATCAATGACCTGAGCGGAAATCGTCATACTGCTCTCCCCCTCTGCTTCTCGCTTAAACATTATTCCCACCACTCGCGAAATTGTTGCGTGGTATCACTCACCCGCACGGGCTCGCCCAACTCCGGCGTCAGCAGCCGGTAATTTTTATCCTTACTGGCTTTCGCCAGCTGGATCAGTGGATCGTTCCAGGTATGTTTCGCCAGCACAAAACGCCCGTTATGTCCCGGTACGACCGCTCTGGCATTGAGATCTGCCGAGGCCTGCGCCGTTTCCGCCGGATGCATATGGATGTACTTCCAGTCGTGGTCGTACTGGCCGTTTTCCATAATGGCTAAGTCCACTCCGCCAAACTGCTTGCCAATCGCTTTGAAGTGCGGGCCATAACCGGAGTCTCCGCTGTAGTAGACCTTCTGCTCCGGAGAGACAAACATAAAGCTGCCCCACAGGGTCTGGTTACGCTTAATGCCGCGCCCGGAAAAATGGCGCGCCGGCAACACGTGAACCGTCAGCGCATCGCTGATACGTACCGACTGGTTCCAGTCCCGCTCGTCGATAATCTCAGGGTTCATCCCCCAGTAGCGCAGATGCGAACCCACGCCCAGCGGGGTGACCACGCGCTTAACCTTCGGCAGCAGCGCCTTGATGGTGGCGTAATCCAGATGGTCATAGTGATCGTGGGAGATAATCAGCAGGTCGATCTCCGGCATGCTCTCCGCACGCCACGGGTACTCCCCCGCAAAGGCTTTATTGAGGAAGGAGAACGGTGCGGCGTAGTTACTCAGAACCGGATCGATCAGGATTCGTTGCCCCGCCAGCTGCATATACCAGGAGGAGTGGCCGAGCCACACCAGCGTGTCCTGCTCAGGCGGCAGGCTCGCCAGATCGGTTTTCACCAGCGGCAGCGGCTGCGCAGGACGGGCGTTTTCGGTTTTACGGGTAAGGAACTGCCACCACGCCACCAGCATATTTTGTTGCCCGGTAAAGCCCGGCGTAGGGAGCGTGTTATGGAATTGCCCGTCGCGATAGTGCGGAGAGGCCTCCACTTCAGAGAGCTGCGCACCCTGCGGTGGCTGGCCAAATCCGGCATTCAGTACAAACGGTAAACTGGCAGCTGAAGCAATAATCATAACTAACACCACGCAGATGAATAGAGGCTTTTTCATTATCCTGACCCGCCAACGCGCCCTGTCCGATAGTTTGCGCGGGTTGAACTTGATTATGAGTGAGTAAGCACTCATTATAGATAGGATGATTACGCCGTCAAGAAGGTTTTCGATCTTTGACATTCCGCGTTGCAGCGTGGCAAAGCACGTGTTTCAATCAGGGTTTTTACAATTGACAGGAGGAAAAATTTAGTGGCACGTCCGAAGAGTGAAGATAAAAAACAGGCCTTACTGGAAGCAGCAACGGCTGCGTTTGCGCAGTCAGGTATTGCCGCCTCAACGGCGTTAATTGCCCGTAATGCGGGCGTCGCTGAAGGGACACTGTTTCGCTACTTTGCTACCAAAGACGATCTGCTGAATGCCCTCTATCTGCATCTGAAGCAGGATCTTTGCCAGACCATGCTGGCAAACCTCGATCGCACCATCACCCAGCCAAAAGAGCATACCCGTAATATCTGGAATAGCTATGTGGACTGGGGCATTCGTAACCCCCTGGCGCATGCGGCTATCCGCCAGATTGGCGTCAGTGAAAAGCTGAACATTGAAACCGAGCAGGCGGTGAAAGACATGTTCCCGGAAATACACGAACTGTGTCACCGCTCGGTGCGCCCGGTGTTTATGTCTGACGAGTTTAAGACCTTCGGTGATGCAATATTCTTATCGCTGGCTGAAACCACCATGGAGTTTGCCGCGCGCGATCCGTCCCGTGCCGTCGATTTTAAAGCGCTGGGCTTTGAAGCCATGTGGCGCGGGCTTGCTGAGGAAGAGAGCCATGGACAGTAAAGCCTTGCAGGAACATGCCAGACGCGTCGCGCTGGAGATGCCTTTTACCGAACATTGCTGGCCGTTTGGCCCGGAGTATGACGTGTTTAAGGTGGGCGGGAAAATTTTTATGCTGATGGCGACCGCTCACGGTCGGGCCCACGTCAGCCTGAAATCCGATCCGGAAAAATCGCTGCTCAATCAGCAGATCTACCGTGGCGTGGAGCCTGGCTACCATCTGAATAAAAAACACTGGATCTCCCTTTATGGCACGGACGACATCACGCCTGAACTGGTCACCGACCTGATTACGGATTCGTGGAATCTGGTCGTTGATAAACTGCCGAAAAAAGATCAGAAGTGGATTCGGCCAGCCTGATTGTTCGTCTGAGACGAACAGAATAAGCGCTCGAATCGCACTTATCTTTTCCCGCTTCGCGCGGTAATCTGCTTTCCTTTCACGCCCGCCCGCGGGCGAATTTCATCACCAGGAGTTGTTATGGATATTATTTCTGTCGCCCTGAAACGCCACTCTACCAAGGCGTTCGACCCAGCCAAAAAACTGACCGCAGAAGAAGCGGAAAAAATCAAAACGCTGCTGCAATACAGCCCGTCCAGCACCAACTCCCAGCCGTGGCATTTTATTGTTGCCAGCACTGAAGAGGGTAAAGCGCGCGTGGCAAAATCCGCGGCGGGCACCTATGTGTTTAACGAACGCAAAATGCTGGATGCCTCTCACGTGGTGGTGTTCTGTGCGAAAACCGCGATGGACGATGCCTGGCTTGAGCGCGTCGTCGATCAGGAAGAGGCTGACGGCCGTTTCGCCACGCCAGAAGCAAAAGCCGCGAACCACAAAGGCCGCTGCTATTTTGCCGACATGCACCGCGTGGATCTGAAAGATGACGACCAGTGGATGGCGAAGCAGGTTTACCTGAACGTCGGCAACTTCCTGCTGGGCGTGGCCGCGATGGGCCTGGACGCAGTGCCGATTGAAGGCTTCGATGCCGCAATCCTCGACGAAGAGTTCGGCCTGAAAGAGAAAGGCTTCACCAGCCTGGTGGTGGTGCCGGTTGGGCATCACAGCGTTGAGGATTTCAATGCCACGCTGCCGAAGTCTCGCCTGCCGCTGAGCACGATTGTGACTGAATGCTAATGAAAATGGGCCGCTGCATGCGGCCCGTTACGCTTTACTGATGACAAGCCTGCGATGCGGATGGACCTCACGATCGTTTCCCCAGGCAAAAGCAATCCAGCGCTCTTCCAGCTCAGCGTAGGAATTTACGGGCGTTAACGTCCACTCTTCTCCCACCGTACCGTCCGCCACACTAATGCGATAGTTCATGGTAAACGCCCAGTCGATCATGCGCAGCCAGAACCGTTGCCCGTCTCCCGTTTGTTCGCTGTCAGAGACAACGATGTCGTATTCGCTTAGCACCCACTGAAAAAAGAGTTGTGGCAACCCGCTTATCACGCGTTGATGAACGGCACGCGGAGTACGCCACACCATCACCTGCGTGGCGGCACCGTGGGGAAAGGTAATTTCTTTATGAAATTTAAGCTTTACGGCATACGCCGTATAAGGTTTGCCGTCATCGGTGGTCACGAGACGATATTCATCACCATAACGCGATTTCAGGAGCCGGTATCCCACAGGCAACAGAAACCCCGGCAGATGAAAATCCGCCGTACCTCGTGCCAGGAACGCTTCGGTGTGTTCGAAGTTTCGGGAGATAAGGCCGAGTTTTTGGCTGAAGTCTGCGGAATCAATCATCAGTGGCGACATTTGTTGTTTCTCATGGCGTGAGTATAGTCGACTTAATCCCTCATCGAAATGATGTCGATTCAGTCGGTTGATTTAAGTTAAACGCCACCTTATACCTGTCTCATCCGCTTAGCAGAGCCAGCTCTTATTCCCTGAAAGCCCCTCGCAAAAAACTTATTTCCCCTGCGCCTCCAGCCACGCCATCGCCCTCTCACCCGCCTCGTCCACCGGTAAATAGACCAGCAGCCGCGATCCGTTTCGCGGCGCAGAGTACCAGTACATCTGCTGGAGATGAAAATCCCCCAGCTCGGGATGGGTGAACAGCTTGAGCTGGTTCTCCACGCCGCGCACGTCGTTACGCTGGTGCCACAGGGTTTTGAACTCCTCAGAAACCGCAAAAAAACGCGCCAGCTTCGCTTCCCAGAGCGGGTCGCCACGGTGCTCAGCCATTGCCGCGCGGAAGTAGGAGACGAAAATCGGCAGCACGTCGTCACGTTTGCCGAGCCGCGCGCGCCACGCCGGATGGGTGAGGAACAGGTAAATACAGTTGCGATCTTCCGGCGGGATAGCGTTGAAATCGACGCCCATCAGGTGTCCGAAGCTGTCGTTCCACGCCACGATATCGAAATTCGGTTTCTGAATACTGGCAGGCTTCGGCATCAGGGTATCCAGCAGGCGACGCGTGCCTTCGCTGATCCCCTCACAGCACACCGCCTGCGGGGCTTCGCCCGGCGGCAAACCGGCAAGCACAAAAAGATGCCGGGCTTCGGTCGGGGTGCATTGCAGCGCTTTTGCAATGGCGGCCATCACCGCGCTGGACGGATTAACGTCCCGGCCCTGTTCCAGCCAGGTGTACCAGGTCACACCGACATCCGCGAGCATCGCTACCTCCTCCCGGCGCAGGCCCGGCGTGCGGCGACGGCCGCTGCGCGGTAAGCCGAGCCGCTGCGGATCGAGGCTTTCGCGCCGGGCACGCAAAAACGCGCCCAGCTGCTTGCGGGTGTCATCCTGGAGAGAGGTGACAGGTTCAGACATCAGCGCCATAACATCTCCTGCATGGTAGTGCCAGTACCAGTATAAGTAAGAACTGGTACCCGTTTATCAGATGGTTGATGCTACGACTCTACGCTGTTTGACGCAATGGAGTCACCATGAATACGTCAGTTGTTTCACCGGGTCGTGCGGGCCTGATATTGCTATTAACCGGCCAGATGCTGCCGCTGATTGATACCTCGATCACCAACGTGGCGCTGGATTCCATCACCCATTCGTTACACGCCACCGCCACCGAACTGGAGCTGATCGTCGCCCTCTACGGCGTGGCCTTTGCCGTCTGCCTGGCCCCCGGCAGCAAGCTGGGCGATAACCTTGGCCGCCGTCGCTTGTTTATGTGGGGCGTGGCGAGTTTTGGCCTGGCCTCGCTGCTGTGCGGCATGGCGGGCAATATCGAACAGTTGCTTGCCGCGCGCATTATTCAGGGCGCGGGCGCCGCGCTGATCATGCCGCAAATTCTCGCGACGTTGCACGTGACGTTAAAAGGAACGGCACACGCCAAAGCGATCAGTCTGTTCGGCGGTATCGGCGGAATTGCGTTTATCGTCGGCCAGATGGGTGGCGGCTGGCTGGTGTCGGCGGACATCGCCGGGCTTGGCTGGCGTAACGCCTTCTTTATCAACGTGCCGATTTGTCTGGTGGTGCTGGCGTTGAGCCGTCGCTACGTGCCGGAAACTCGCCGCGACACGCCGTCGCGCATTGACTGGACCGGGACTGTCCTGCTGACGGCGATACTGTGCTGTCTGCTGTTCCCGATGGCGCTCGGCCCGCAGTGGCACTGGTCGTGGCCGCTGAAGGCCGCGCTGCTGGCGATTGTGCCGCTGGGCTTTATGATGGTGTTAAACGCGCGTAAGAAAGAGCGTGAGAATGCCCACCCGCTTATCGCGCCGCGCCTGTTGCAGTTGCGCAGCATCCGCTTTGGCGTGCTGATTGGGATACTCTTTTTCAGCGTCTGGTCCGGGTTCATGTTCTGTATGGCGCTGACCATGCAAAGCGGTCTGGGGATGGCGCCGTGGCAGTCCGGGAACAGCTTTATCGCGCTCGGCGTCACCTATTTTATTTCCGCCTGGTTCGCCCCACGCCTGATTGCACGCTACAGCACCAGCGCCATCCTGCTGACCGGGCTTGCGATTCAGCTTGTCGGCCTGGTGGCGCTGATCGCCACGTTCCGTCACTGGGGGATGCAGAATACCGCGCTGACGTTGGCCCCGGCCACCGGGCTGGTGGGTTACGGGCAGGCGCTGATTGTAAACAGCTTCTACCGTATCGGGATGCGCGATATTCAGCCTGACGACGCGGGGTCCGCGAGCGCGATTTTAAGCACGCTGCAACAGGCTGCGCTGGGGCTTGGCCCGGCCATTTTCGGCGCGATTTTGCTGCACGGGCTGCAAAATCATCACGGAGATTACACCCAGGCAGTCAACGTCTTCCTGATGGTGGAAACGGCCATGATGGGGGTGCTGGCAGTGGCCACGCTGCGTATGCGCCATCGTCTGTGTTTACCGGTCGTCAAGGCCTGTCCGGCGACAAAATAAAACTGCCTGAATTTGCATAATAGATCCGCAGCCGCCATTATGGGGCTGCATCAATACAGGAGACGTTATGCAGGAATTAATTGCTCAGGTTGAAGAGTTAGGGATTGAAATTAATCACACCACCTCTTTAGTGATTATCTTTGGTATTATTTTTCTTACAGCCATTATCGTTCATTTTATTCTGCACAAAGTGGTGCTGCGCGCCTTCGAAAAACGCGCGCAGGCCAGTAGCCATTTATGGTTGCAGATCATTACGCAGAACAAGTTATTTCACCGTCTGGCGTTTACCCTCCAGGGGATAATCGTCAACGTTCAGGCGGTTCTGTGGCTGCAAAAAGGCAGCGAAGCGGCGGAAATGCTCACCACCTGCGCAAAATTGTGGGTGATGGTCTATGCCCTGCTCTCCTTCTTCTCGCTGCTGGATGTGATTTTTAATCTGTCGCAGAAAATGGCCACCGCATCACAGCTGCCGCTGAAGGGGATATTTCAGGGCATCAAGCTGGTGAGCGCCATTCTGGTGGGAATATTAATTATCTCCCTTCTGATCGGTCAGTCACCCGCCATTCTGATAAGCGGCCTGGGTGCGATGGCTGCCGTTCTGATGCTGGTCTTTAAAGACCCAATACTGGGCTTAGTGGCCGGTATTCAGCTCTCCGCCAACGACATGCTGAAGCTCGGGGACTGGCTGGAGATGCCGAAATACGGGGCCAACGGCACGGTGACCGACATCGGCCTGACCACCGTTAAAGTGCGCAACTTCGATAACACCATCACCACCATCCCGACCTGGGCGCTGGTGTCCGACGCGTTCATCAACTGGAGCGGCATGTCAGCCTCCGGTGGTCGCCGCATCAAGCGTAGCCTGAATATCGATACCACCAGCATTCATTTCCTCGATGAGCAGGAGCAGCAGAAACTGATTCAGGCGAAACTACTGAAGCCGTATCTGGCCGCGCGTCACGAGGAAATTAACCTGTGGAATCAGCAGAACGGCGAAGGGGAATCGGTATTAAACTTGCGCAAGATGACCAATATCGGCACCTTCCGTGCCTATCTGAATGAATATCTGCGTAACCACCCGCGTATTCGTAAAGATATGACGCTAATGGTGCGCCAGCTCGCGCCCGATGCCAACGGGCTGCCGATTGAAATATATGCCTTTACCAACACGGTGATTTGGGCAGAATACGAAGATATTCAGGCCGACATCTTCGATCATATTTTCGCGGTGGTGGATGAATTTGGCCTGCGTATTCACCAGTCGCCAACCGGAAACGATATTCGCTCGCTGGCTGGCTTCATCGCCAGATAATCAGGTGCTGGCGCGGGAAATAAAGCGCCAGTCCATCATGACCCTTTCCGTGGGCGCATCCGGGTTGTCGATCTTATTTAACAGCAGATTGACCGCCTTGCGCCCGATATCCCGCGACGGTTGTTCAATGGTGGTGAGAGAAATCATCTCCGCCAGCTCGGTGCCGTCAAAACCCACCACCGCGATATCTTCTGGCACCCGCAGCCCTGCCTGCTGAATGGCGCGCAGCGCCCCCGCCGCCAGCGTATCGGAAACGGCAAACACCGCATCCGGCGGGTTTGCCGTTAACAGATTTTGCATCGCCGCCATGCCCGCACTGGAGCTGAGCTCACTGGCGTACTCCACCGCCTGATAGTCCAGATCCCGCAGGTGTATGACGCTCTTATAGCCGCGTTCGCGCAAACGGGCATATTTGTAGCTGAGGTCGTGGTTGATGAGCGCAATGCGTTTGCGGCCCCCGTCGGCAAGCTGGCTGACAACGTGCTGGGAGGCATCAACATCGTTAATCCCCACGCAGGAGACCGCGCCCGCATCGGCGTATTCGGCGCACTGCACCCACGGCGCGTTGCCAATCAGCGCGGCCAGCTCCGGCAGTTTCGAGAACGCATCCATGGTGATAATGCCATCGACGATTTTGCCCGACAGCAGGCTTAAGCCCGAGCGGGAGCGCTCAATATCCGAGCCGGAGTTGCACAGCAGGATGCGGTAGCCGTTCTTTTCCGCCTCGGCTTCGATGCCCTTCACCACTTCGGCACAGAACGGGTTGGCGATGTTCGAGACCATCACCAGGATCATATAGCTGCGGGCGGTGCGCAGCTGACGCGCCAGCAGATTGGGCTGGTAGTTACTCTCCTGGATCGCCTGCAAAACGCGCTCGCGGTTTTTCGCCTTCACGGTATCGCTGTTATTCAGTACGCGAGAGACCGTTGCCACGGATACCCCGGCCAGTTGAGCGATTTTCTGAATTGACATAGCGACGATACATCCTGCGGTTAGCGTTTTGTGCAGGCTACCATAAATTGGTTGCCCGGCGAACCGGGCAATGCGTCAGTATTCCACACGCACCCAGCGCTGCTGCTGATGGCTTTTCACAATCGCATCAAGGATATACATCACACTGGCGCCATCGTGGAAGGTGGCAAACTGCGGATTATCCGGCATCGCTCCCGCCTGCACGGCACGGTAAAATTGCGCCATCATATTTTTAAAAGCATCCGGCCAGCCTTCAATGTGTCCGCCGGGGAAATGGGCGCTGTCGGCCACATCACGGTTCATCAAACCCGGATCGTCGCTGAGCGTCTGGTTTGCCCGGGTGCGATGGCCGATCCACAGCTGCTGCGGGGTTTCCTGATCCCACGCCACCGATTGCTCGCTGCCGTTAATTTCAAAGGTCAGGCGGTTTTTTCGCCCCGCGCTCACCTGCGAGACGCTAAAGCTGCCCTTGCTGCCGTCGTCAAAACGCAACAGCACCGAGCCGAAGTCTTCGGTGGTGACCAGTTTATCTTCATAGTGAGCATGTTCGTCGTGCGTAAACGTCTGATTGCCTGCCACATTAGCCTTGCGCGTCGGCCAGACGATGGATAAATCAGCCATCACCCCAGTAATGCGCCTGCCGGTGACATACTGCACCGTATCGCACCAGTGGGAGCCGATATCCGCCACCGCCCGCGATGCGCCGCCGAGCGCGGCATCCACCCGCCAGTTGTAGTCGGTTTCCAGCAGCATCCAGTCCTGTAAATAGCTGCCGTGCGAGGCAAACAGCCGCCCGAGGGTGCCCGCGCGCATCATGCTCGCCGCCTGGCGCACCATCGCAAACTGACGATAGACAAAGCTCACGCCATGCACCACGCCCGCCTGCTCTGCCAGCGCCACCAGCTCGCGCGCCTCGTCCGGCGTCATGCACAGCGGCTTTTCGGAAAACACGTGCTTGCCCGCGCGCAGGATCTGGCGGTTAATCTCCGCGTGCAGGTGGTTCGGCGTGCAGTTGTGCACCGCATGCAGATTGGAGTGCGCGAGCAGTTCTTCCACGCTGGCGTAAGCATGCGGCACATTTAGCTGGCGCGCCTTTTCCTGTGCCTTAACGAGCGAACCGTCGCAGAGCGCGACCACCTGCACAAACCCGAGACGCCTGAGCGCCTCGATGTGTGCCGGGCCAATAAACCCGCTGCCGATAATCCCGACGTTAATCATGGCTGCCCCCTGCGGCGAAATCATCAAACGCCCGTCCGGAAACGGGAATAATGTGGCGGCGGATAAATTCGCTGCCTTCACTCGCGCCAGTATCGCCATCCTTCAGGCAGCACTCCCACTCCAGCACCGCCCAGCCGTCGTAGTCGTACTGGGTCAGCTTGCTGAAGATGCCCTTAAAGTCGATCTGCCCGTCGCCCAGCGAGCGAAAGCGTCCGACGCGGTTGATCCACGGCTGGTAGCCGCCGTAGACGCCGCTGCGCCCGCTGGGGCGGAACTCCGCGTCCTTGACATGGAACGCTTTAATGCGCGCATGGTAGAGATCAATAAAGGTCAGGTAATCCATTTGCTGAAGCAGCATGTGGCTCGGGTCGTAGAGAATGTTGCAGCGCGGATGGTTATCCACCAGCGCCAGAAAACGCTCGAAGGTTACGCCGTCGTGCAGATCTTCCCCCGGATGCAGCTCAAAGCAGACGTCCACGCCCTGCTCGTCGAAGGTATCCAGTATTGGCCGCCAGCGGGTTGCCAGCGCCTCGAACGCCTCCTGAAAACGCTGCTCGTTGTGCGGCGGCCACGGATAGAAAAACGGCCAGGCCAGCGAGCCGGAGAAGGTGGCGTGCGCTTTCAGGCCTAATCGGGCCGAGGCGATCGCCGCCTGCTTCAGTTTTTCCGTTGCCCACGTCTGACGCGCCGCATCGTTATCGCGCACGGATGCGGGTGCGAAGTGGTCAAACGCCTCGCTGTAAACCGGGTTCACCGCCACAAGCTGCCCTTCCAGATGGGTCGACAGCTCGCTGATGACCAGCCCGTGCGCGGCCAGCTTAGCGGTGATGTCGTCGCAGTAGGCCTGACTCTCTGCGGCTTTCTCCACATCAAAGATATGCGGATGGTTGCAGGGGATCTGCACCGCTTTGTAACCCTTCGACGCCGCCCATTCTGCCAGCCCGTCGAGCGTGTTGAAGGGCGCTTCCCCGCCAATAAACTGCGACAGAAAAATACCCGGTCCTTTCATTGTCCTCATACCACCTCCAGAACATTACGCCTTGTCATCGTCATACTTAAACGTGAGAAGGAAAATCAGCGCGATCGCCGCGGCAGCCACCGCCGGGATCCACCAGAATGTAACCCACGCCTGCGGCACGGTCTGCCCTGCCACCAGGCGGTTGTAAAGCGCCCCTGAAATCTGCGAGCCGAGCAGCATGCCGATGCCGTAGGTAAACATCACGATCATGCTCTGCGCCTGGCCTTTAACCTTTTCTCCCGCCACGCGGTCGGTGTAGATAAAGCCGACGACAAAGAAGAAATCGTAGCAGACGCCGTGCAGCAGAATGCCCAGATACAGCAGAATGCGCCCCTCCTCGCTGACGCCCAGCGCGAACATGGCATAACGCACGAACCACGCCAGCATGCCGATCAGCAGCATATATTTCACGCCCAGGCGGCGGAACAGCAGCGGAATAACCAGCATGAAGACGATCTCAGACATCTGCCCGAAGGACATGGCGGTGCTGACGTCGGCAATGCCGGCATCCGCCAGATACGAGGCGGTGTAGGCGTAATAGGTGCCGAGCGGGACGGAGATCAGCATTGCGCAGACGGAGAAGACGAAGAAGTGGCGGGTTTTGAGCAGCGCGAAGGCGTCCGCGCAGAAGAGATCGCGCACCTTCACAGGCAGGCCTTTCGCCGGTGCAGGCGTGTGCGGCAGCGTCAGGCTATAGAGCGCCAGCAGCACGGAGCTGACCGCCGCTACCTGGAAGATGGTCACGCTGGACGCCACGCCGGTGACGCCAATAAAAATGCCCGCCACGATCCAGCCGATGGTGCCAAACACGCGCACCACCGGGAAGGTTTTATCCACGTTTGCCAGGCTGTGGAACGCGATGTTGTTGGTGAGCGCCAGCGTTGGCATGTAGCAGAGCGTGTAGCCAAACAGAAGGCCAATCAGCAGCGCGCCGTTCTCAGCAATCAGCGCCCCCGGCACGAACCAGAGGATCGCCGCGCCCGCGAGGTGCATCACCGCCATCACCTTCTGTGAAGCGAAGAAGCGGTCCACCAGCATCCCGAGCACGAACGGCGAAAGAATGGAGGCGATGGGCCCGGCTGAGAACGCGTCGCCAATCAGCAGTGACATGTTGTGCCGGGTCATCACCAGGCCAAGCGTGACCGACCAGCTACCCCAGATAAAAAATTGCAGAAACATCATCAGCGACAGACGCGGCACCAGCAGCCGGTGCTGCGTTATCGCCTTTTCACTACTCTCAGTTGACACCATGATAAGCCTCACCCGGAAAAAGTAATCGATTACAAATTAGTTCAAATGAAAAGTAATCGATTACAAAACAAAGATCCTGTGGATCGAAACAGAATTGGGAGAGGGGTCACGATAATGGTGAAGCGGAGGTGCCGGGTGGCGGCTTCGCCTTACCCGGCCTACTAAATAACGTCCCCGAACATGTAGGCCCGGTAAGCGCAGCGCCACCGGGCGTGAAGGCGGGCAGTGTGGTGCGGTCTGGTGCCCTCACCCCGGCCCTCTCCCACAGGGAGAGGGTGCAAACACTAAAAACGGCAACCTGGTTGCCGTTTTGCTTTTACCTTCGAGAGAGTTTAAAGGCAACAAACAGGAACACCACCCACACCGGCAGCAGCATCGCTGACAGGCGCATCTCATCCATGGTGCACATCAGCACTAGAATCAGGCCGAGGAAGGCGATACAGATGTAGTTCCCCGCCGGATAGAGCAGCGCCTTGAACTGCGTCTCGCGCCCCTTGCGGCGCATCGCGGCGCGAAAGCGCAGGTGCGCCAGGCAGATCATGATCCAGTTCAGCAGCAGCGTGGCGACAACCAGCGCCATCAGCAGGCCAAACGCCTCTTTCGGCAGCAGATAGTTGATCAGCACCACCAGCGAGGTGATAGCGCCGGAAAGGAACAGCGAATTGATCGGCACGCCGCGACGGCTGACGCGGGTAAGGAACTTCGGCGCGTTGCCCTGTACGGAGAGGCCAAACAGCATGCGGCTGTTGGAGTAAACCCCGCTGTTGTACACCGACAAAGACGCCACCAGAATGACGAAGTTCAGCGCGGAAGCCACCACGTTGCTGTTCAGGTCATGGAAGATCATCACGAACGGGCTGCTGTCAGATTTTACTTCCACCCACGGATAGAGCGCCAGCAGCACCACCAGCGAGCCGATATAGAACAGCAGGATACGGTACACCACCTGGTTGACCGCTTTCGGAATGCTTTTGTGCGGATCGCGCGCTTCAGCAGCGGTAATACCTATCAGCTCCAGACCGCCAAAGGAGAACATAATGACCGCCAGCGAGAGGATCAGCCCTTTCCAGCCAGTCGCCAGGAAGCCGCCGTGCTGCCACAGGTTGTCGATCGATGCACGCTCGCCGCCGTGGCCGGAGAACAGCAGCCACAGGCCAAAGCCGATCATGCCGATAATCGCCAGCACCTTGATCAGCGCAAACCAGAACTCGGTCTCGCCATACAGGCGCACGTTCACAAGGTTAACGGCGTTAATGATGAAGAAGAAGGCCGCCGCCCAGATCCACGTCGGGACATCCGGCAGCCAGTACTGCATATAGATGCCTGCGGCGGTCAGCTCCGCCATGCCCACCAGCACGAACATCACCCAGTAGTTCCAGCCGGAGAGGAAGCCTGCGAACGGACCCCAGTATTTATAGGCAAAATGCGCGAAGGAGCCGGACACCGGCTCTTCAACAACCATCTCGCCGAGCTGGCGCATGATCAGGAAGGCGATAATCCCTGCGAGAGCGTAACCCAGCAGAACCGCCGGACCAGCCATTTGAATGGCGGGGCCGATGCCGAGAAACAGCCCGGTACCGATCGCGCCGCCAAGGGCAATTAACTGAATATGTCGATTTTGCAAACCACGTTGCAGCGTCGGACTCTGATCCGACGAAGCTTCAGCGCTACCATGGCCTGAAGCGGATGACGCGTCTTTCACGCCCTACCCCTGTCTCTTTTTTAGAAGGGGCACGTTTTAACACTTCATGCTGGTGGTAGCAAGCTTAACGCCGGGCCAGCGCATGCGCCCGGCGGATAAACGTCACGACCCGATGATCCCGCCGTCTGCTTTGACGATCACCACCGTTGACGATCGCGGACGCCCGTTCGGACTCGCGTCTGGCCAGCTGGAAACAGCGCGAGGGTTGGCCGGGTCGGTAATATCATCCCCGCCCTCCCCTGGATGCTGAATGTTGATAAACAGCGTCCGGTTGTCTGGCGTAAACGCAATGCCGGTGATTTCGCACCCGCGCGGCCCGGTCAGGAATCGGCGATACTCGTTGGTGCCTGGAATGGTAGCCACCATCTGGTTATTGCCCATCCCCTCGTACGCTTTCTTATTGATGGTGCTGGAGGAGACATCGGTCTGGATCCACAGGACGCCCTGGTGGTCAAACGACAGGCCGTCCGGGCTGCCAAATTCCGCGCCCTGCATCGAGCCTTTGGCCTTCGGATCGTCGCCGTCGGTGCGCCCGGCCATGACCAGAATATCCCACTTAAAGCGTGAGGCGGCAGGATCGGCCCCCTCTTCGAGCCAGTGCATAATATGCCCATACACGTTGTTGGCGCGCGGGTTAGCAGCATCGACCGGTGCCTTGCCCTCTTTCCCGCGATCGCTGTTGTTGGTGAGCGTACAGTAGACGCTGCCGCTGGCGTGCGGATCGACGGCTATCCACTCGGGGCGATCCATCTTCGTTGCCCCCACCACGTCGGCCGCCAGACGGGTTTTAATCAGCAGATCGCCCTGGCTTGCAAAACCGTTGCTTTTATCCAGGCCATTTTGCCCGAAGACAAGCGGCAGCCAGTCGCCGCTGCCGTTTTCGTTGAACCTGGCGACGTACAGCGTGCCGGACGTCAGCAGCTGCATATTGGCTTCGCGGTTCGCGGGATCGTATTTTTTATCCGAAACAAATTTATAGATGTACTCAAACTTTTGGTCGTCACCCATATAAACCACCACGCGATTATCGGCGGCGAGCGTGACGGCTGCCCCCTCATGCTTGAAGCGGCCCAGCGCGGTGTGCTTGCGCGGGGTGGAGGTCGGGTTGTAGGGATCGATTTCCACGACCCAGCCGAAACGGTTGGGTTCGTTAGGGGTTTTATCGACGCTGAACCGCTCATCCACCTCGTTCCAGCGGTATGATTCATCGCTGTCGCTAATGCCGTAGCGTTTTTCCAGCGGGTTGAGATCGGCTTTTTTCACAAATATGTCCGACCAGTTCTCCTCGCAGGTGAGATAGGTCCCCCACGGCGTGTGGCCGTTGGCGCAGTTCTGCATGGTGCCCAGAACGCGTTCCCCCTGCGGATCGGCGGCGGTTTTCATTAAGTCCTGATGCCGCGCCGGGCCGGTAAGCTGCATCGGCGTATTGACGGTAATACGGCGGGCGAACGAAGACGGACGCACCACCTCCCAGCCGTTGCCCGTTTTTTTCACTTCCACCACCGACACGCCCATCGCGTTCTGCCCCTTGCGGGCTTTGTCGAGGCTCCAGTTCGCCGTACCGTCCGTAAACAGCATTCCGTTGTCGATGTATTCATGGTTCAGCGCCAGCAGGCCATGCTCCGGGCTTTGCCCCCCCTGCGGCAGGCTAAACCACGCCATGCCGTCGTGGTGCATGCCCGCCTGCACGGCCTGCTCGTCTGTGGTATTGCTGGCGTCCGGTTTAAACGCCGGCATGTTGTTTTTGATGCCTGTCGGATCGCCCCAGCGATAGAACGGGCGGGCAATATAACCTTCCGGCACCCTGACCGTATCTTCCGTGGAGACGTCGATACTGGTAAAGCCCAGGGAAACCGCTTTTGCCAGCGCGGACGGTTTTGAGACCGCGGCAATGGCATTCTCGGGTGTGATCAGATACGGGAATGATACGGCGGCCCCCGCTACGGCCCCCATCTGGAGAAAACGGCGGCGGGAGAGGAACACCTCTGCCACCTCGGAGAATACCGGGTTAGCGCTGCGGTTACTGATATCGTCGCGATGTTCTTTTTTAAATACGGATTTGAGGGGTCTGCCCATAGCGGCTTCCTGTCATTGGCCAAGAGGTAAGGATGTGGCGACCAGTGTAAGAAGCTTTTATTACAATTTTATAACACAACAACGAAGGGATTGGGGCGTCCCTGCCCCGGATAACGAGGTGGAACGCTTAGAACTCGTAGCCAACCGAGACCTTAAAGGTACGCGGCTCGCCCTGAGTGATGTAAGTACCGGAATCATCCACGCTTGACCAGTAGTTCTCGTTGGTCACGTTGTCGATGCCTGCGCGCACGGTCATCTGGTTTTCATTGTGGTTCACCGCGAAGCGATAGCGCATGCCCAGATCCAGCGTGGTGTAGCTGTCCAGCTTTTTGGTATTCGCCAGGTCAGCATACTGCGTGCCGGAGTGGTTAACGCGCGCGGTCGCCGTCAGGCCCTCAATCGGCTTGATATCGTATTCTGCCCCCAGCACGGCGTAGAAGCTCGGAATAC
Organism: Enterobacter cloacae complex sp. IR5412; assembly: GCF_049237385.1. NCBI lineage: Bacteria > Pseudomonadati > Pseudomonadota > Gammaproteobacteria > Enterobacterales > Enterobacteriaceae > Enterobacter > Enterobacter cloacae complex sp. IR5412. The sequence goes on from NZ_JBMKHQ010000004.1 coordinate 244,767, forward strand.
CGATCGCGTCGTTCCCCTGGTTCACGCCGTTTTTAGTTTTGGTCAGCTCGGCCTGAAGCCAGGTGGCGCTGGCGTTCAGACGCATCCCAAGCATTGGCTCGCCGAAAACGTTCAGCTCCACGCCACGGTTACGCTGTTCAGCGTCCAGGCCGTAGTGGCCGCTGTCGTCGAGGATAGCCGACGGCATTTTGATCTCAAACAGTGCCAGGGAGCCGCCCACGCGGCCAAAGTCCGCCTTTACACCCACTTCGTTCTGCTTAGAGTGCACGATACCGGTGCTCTGGCCGTAGTTGTTTGCTGAGCGAGGCGCGGTTTCACCGGGCTGTAACGCCTCGGTGTGGTTGGCGTAGAGGGAAATTTCCTCCCACGGTTTATAGACCACGCCGTAGGTTGGCATCCAGCGGCTACCGTCAAAACCGTCCGCGTCGTTTTCCGCACCGGTAATTTTGTTGTACCCGCGAATCACCACTTTCTGATGGCGTGCGCCTGCGGTAAACAGCAGTTTGTCGTCCAGCACGCCCAGGGTATCGCTCAACAGCCAGCCCTGCGTGCGGGTGCGCCCACTGGTCAGCGGATCGCTGTATTTGCCGCCTGAGCCGCTGAAGTTGCTGCTGTCCGGCATAGCAACGCCAGTGTTGTGGTAGATGTTGGTGGTCGGGTTATCCGCCGCGGCAGACATTTTCCACGCGATTTTTTCGTTTTTGGTCATCGCCGAATACCCGACATTCACCTTGTGCGAGACGAAGCCGGTCATGAAGTTACCGCGAATGCCCGCCATGCCGCTGACGGAATCGCTGATGCGGTTGGTATCAAGGCGGCTGACCGTCGCATTACCGCTTTTATCCATCAGCTTCGGGGCGCTGTAGATCCCCTCTTCGTGCGCGTGCTGTGCGCCGAGGCCGGTATAGGCCGTCCAGCTATCGGTGATGTCGTACTCGCTGCGCCACATGCCGAATTCGTTTTCGATATCGCTGTAGGCCCACTTCTGCGAGAAGTTGCGATCGTTCTTCGGTGGTTCAGGCACGAAGTCCACCGCCGAGATGTTGACGCTGGTCGGGCTGCCGTGGAAGGTTTTTTTCTGATAGCCCAGGTCCAGCGAGGTGCGGAAACGGTCACCTTTGTAATCCAGACCGGTGGAGAGCAGCGTGGTGCGGCGGCGGTCGTTCGGCACGCCGGTTTCGCCTTCACGATGCACAAGGTTCACCCGCGCGCCGAACTGGTCGTTATCGCCAAAGCGACGCCCCGCATCCAGCGTGGTGCCAATCTGGGAATCCGAGGTGTAGTCGACGCCCACTTTCGCCTGTGGGATGTCGCCCGCGTGTTTTGGCTCAAGGTTGATCATCCCGCCCACGCCCGAGCTGGCCGCGCCGTTCATCAGGGAATTGGCCCCTTTGAAGATCTCGATGCGGTCAACCATCTGGGCATCCACCACCTGACGCGGCAGTACGCCAGACAATCCGCCAAAGGTCATATCGTCGCCGTCAAACTTCAGGCCGCGGATACGGAAGGTTTCCGCGCTGTTGCCGTACCCCTGAACGAACTGCACGCCCGCGTCGTTAGCGACCACGTCAGCAATGGTTTTCGCCTGCTGATCTTCCACCAGCTTCGAGGTGTAGCTAATGATGTTGAACGGCACGTCCATGGCGTTCTGCTGCCCGAGCATCCCCATACGTCCGCCGTTAGCCACCTGGCCGTCGAGGAAGGCCGGAAGCAGCTGGTCACCGCCGGGTTTGAAATCACTCCCCGCCGTGGACTGGACCACGATGGTGTCCTCTTTTTTCTCTTCCGCCGCAAAGGCGGAGTGTGTAACCGCGCCGATGGCAATCGCCAGCAGCGTTTTGTGCATTGTGGTGTTGTTCATAATGAGCTCTTAACGTGCGCGCAAAAATGGCCCGTTGTCGGGCCTTAGTATTTATCAAATGAAATGCAAATGAGAACTATACGCATTATATATACGTAATCAAGCGTCAACGAGGAGCACTGCGCGAGAAGAGGTTAAAAACGATGTGGGGGAGAAGTACGGCGCACAACCACCCCCAGACAGGGGTGGTTGCTAAAGCGTTATTTTTTCTTGTAAATATCGGCGGTGCCGTGAATTTTGTTGTTTGTATTACCGGAAGTCAGCACCAGCACATCAGCACCTTCTTTATCGGCCTTTTCGACCAGCTCTTTTTTCGCATCGTCGACAGAGACTTCGTTAGCCGTGCTCACGGTACCGATTTTTTCGTACTGAGACTCAACTTTTTCGAATTCGTTTTTTGTCATCATTTCAGCCGCAAAGGCGTTGGTGGTAAACAGAAACGCGGTGCCCAACAAAATAGCAGTCGTTTTTTTCATAAACTTTTTCCTTAAGATTAATGAGCAACTACGAAAAGCCCCCACGCGAAACGGTGAGGTGTAATGAGCATGGTAGAGGATTGGCGAAAATGCCATATACCAGGGAAAATTCTTTTATAACAGGCTGTTGTCCTGCATGAATAAAGGGTTTAAGCGGTATTTGAACGCGCCAGATACTTCCTCTGGACGATTTTATGGTGTCGTCTGATTTTTTTTGCGATCAGGCGTTTTTCCCAACGCCGGTGGGATTCAATGGGAATACCAATGCGCAGGCTGGCCGTCACGTTGTCTTCAACAATCCTTTTCGCGTTACAACGCTTCCCGGACAGATCGATGATCCTTATTCCTTTTTCACTCAGGATGAAGTTCCCGCCGTGCGCATCCCCGGAAATGATTTTCAGATTGTGCATTTTCTGCATACTGTGTCGGATTTCACGCTTTATGTCCGGCGTGATCGCGGGAAGAACGCGTAACTCCGGACCGGGGACATACTCAAACAACATGAGCGAGATTTTTGCGAATCTGAAAATCCGGCGTTCAGCCAGGAGATAAAAATCATTCGGGAAGGTATGACCTTGCCTGCCAGCATAGTCGATCCGCTCAATCAAATTTTCGTTGGGGTTGGGCGTAAAAAACGATTTGAAAAATTTTTCTATCCTTTTTTTCCTGGGGGAGTAAATCTTTAATACAAACTGTCCGTAGGGGGTATTCAGTAAAGAGACGTGGGTATGCGGAAGGCTTTTAAATACCATCTGAACGCTGAGTCGTTTTACATTACAGGACAATATATCGTCCAGTATTTCCAGGTATCGTGTATCGTTATTTTTATAACAGACGTGAAAACCACGGTATTTCATTTTTGTAATCATAATAATGTGCTTAGTATGATTTTTCCACGGTGGTATTAGAACCCGTTGTGATGATACGAACTTTGTCGCCAGGGTTAAATGTCAAACCATTATTGTGCTGCACCACCTGAATAGTCTGCCCGGATTGAGTCTTGATAAGTAACTTCACTTCCTGTGCTGCCAATTCGTAAGACTGCCGGTTATGAGAAGCCGCCGCCCCGGCTGTTGCACCGGCTACCGTCATGGCGGTTTTCCCTTTGCCGTTACCGAACTGGTGACCCACTACGCCACCAATCGTGCCCGCGGTTAAGGTACGCAGCGGGTGATACCCTTCTCGGGTATGCGTAATAATTTGGCTCTGCAGAACCGTGCCATCCTCCACCAGCGATCGGATGCCAGCGTAACTCGCCGGACTGGTGATAGCCAGAAAGCTCAACGCGATGAGTAAATATTTTTTCATTTTAAGCCTTTCTTATACATTGAAGGTGACACTATTCTGCCCGGCGAAAAATCATCTCCTTTAGCTAAATATGCTTTACCAGGCAAATAATTTATTTTTACACAAAACGACCATAAATTTAAAAATAAACAATTTAAAACTGGAAAGGTATATTGGCTTCAATTATCAATAACGTGTTTTCCAGATACATTGTCAGAGTATTTGATTCAGACGAAGCAATATCCATTGCACAATTCTCAATAATTACCAATCATCGTTATTAAAATAATGGTCCCTGTCCATACAGGGAAAACATCAGGAGTTATAGTATGAAAAAAGTCATTCTCGCTCTGGCTTTCACTGCGGCATCATTTTCTGCATTTGCAAATCATCCGGTAGCCCGTGCCACTGCCGTCGCCTCCGCCGATCATCCTGTTGCCGTTGCGGCGGCCACCGGTGAAGGTAACCATCCTGTCGCCCGCACCACGGCGGTGGTATCTGCCGATCACCCTGTCGCCGTCGCAGCCGCAACAGACGGTAGTTATCATCCCGTCGCCCGTGCAACCGTGGTCGCTAACGCTGACCATCCGGTCGCCGCCGCGGCCGTTACAGGGCACTGATGGCGCTCTCCCCCGGCAAGTAAGCTGGGGGAAAAGTCAATGTGTCGTATGACCCTGGAAGGCCAGTTATTAAAGGTAATGAAAACACGATTCAGGCTGGTCAGGAACGGCTGAGTGCCGGAGGGTTAATGGCACGCCCTGTAGGATTCGAACCTACGACCTACGGCTTAGAAGGCCGTTGCTCTATCCAACTGAGCTAAGGGCGCACGGAGAAGAGTGTACTTCGCGGTGGTGAAACGCCTGGAATTATACGGTCAATGCGTAGTGAGTCAATGCCTTTTCCACCTTCTCTGCCGTTAATGACTAGCTGATTGTAAATACGGCTGTTTTTTCAACATTTATCCCTCTTTTACGGGCTGCGAAAAGGCTTAGCCGCTTTTAAGTAACGCCTGCTGTTTTCCTGTTTACTTCCCCTTCACACTGTCCTGCGGTATCCCGGCCGCCTGGAGGCTGGAAATGAACAGGACGACGGAGTGACAGCGCCAGACCAGACAGGTTTCCCCTCGTGCGTGCAGCACATCTCACACGACATTACAGGCATCAAGCTTGAACCCATTGTCGCCCTCTCCTCTTCGCGCACGGTAGGGGCTGAAGTGCTCAGCGTGCTGTCACCGCATCAGCAAAGCGAAGGCTTTTTTCACGACTGGTCCGCTGCTCGGGCGCTTATGCTGCTGGAAGCTCAGATCGCTGCGTTAAAAAAACCCTTTCCCTGCGACAACCTTTTCATAAATTTGCCGATAACCGTTCTGACCATACCGGAAATGTTCCAGCGTTTACTGCAACTTAACAGCCCACCGCTGAACATTGAACTCGTGGAACCTGCTTCCTTCTTTTCTCTCTCAGACCCGGCACGTCTGAGGGTGAGTTGTGCGCTTCAGCAGTTGACGGCGCAAGGACATCGGATCTGGTTGGATGACATTGATGAAGCGTCAGGGCGCGCGTTTTTATCCTGCCGCATGCCGTTAAGCGGAATAAAAATCGATAAGATCGCTTTCTGGCGTTTACGTGCAACGCCAGCGCTGGCAAACCTGGTCACGCTTTGTTCAAAAATTGCTGAAAATGTACTCATAGAAGGCATTGAAACAGAAACGGACCGTAAGTTTGCGCTTCAGGCTGGCGCGCGCTTCGGTCAGGGATATTATTGGCCATCCTGGAGATGGCAGGAGGACTGAACGGTCATCGCCAAGAGGGAAGCTATGCGAATGACAGTACGCCGTTACCGGCGTCGTCGGACAGGAAGTGATTCACCGGGTTCAACGCACTCGCCTTTTGCTCTCCCATTTTTTGATCGTCTCGAATATTTGAGCCAGTCAATCAACCAGACCCGCAAAACCGATGCTCCCTTTATCGTCCTGGTCACACAGGATAACTTTTTCCGTTCCGGTTTTCTGAGCGGGCACTCTCCCCTGAGCAATTGCTGTGACTATTCCACCCTGGAAGCCGCCCTCAGCGATCTGAATCAGTGGCCTTCATCACGTCTGGTGGTAGATGTAGAAAGCCGCGCCTCGCCGCTTATTGACCTGCTGGACCGATTACGACGCCACAGCCTGTTCGCCCCCTACCTGACACCCTACCTGCTCATCCGCGCCGATGATTACGATACACGCCTGTTTTGCAAAGCGGCTGGCCCTTTTCATGTGATTGAACGGCAACTTACGCCGCGGGCTTTGCAACAAACCTTGCTGGAAGCGCCGTCACCCGCCGGCCACCGGAAAGAGTGGTTTTCACGTGATGAATGGCCGATCCTGCAGGCGCTGTCGCAGGGTAGCACCCTGCGACAGATTGCTCAGTTACAGAACCGCCCCTATAGCCGCATTATTTACCGTCTCAGCTGCATCCTGGCGAAACTTGGGCTGAATCATCGTCATGAGTTGCTACATCTTCTCAACAACCTTTCAGATTTCACGTATTAACGTATTCAGTAACCCATTAATTCCTAAAGACCTTTAAGAAAATACTTAGGACATATGTTAATTTTTTGTGTTTTTTAACAAAACTTTCGATTTTATAACTATTCCTAATTCTTCAACTTAAACCATGCGAAATGCTGCCTGTACGCTAAACGAGAGTCATTTTATCCATGCGTTAAGTTTCTGACGTTTCCGTTAACAGGATGATAATGGTGTAAAAACAAGCGATTTATCTGTAAATAAAAGCGATGAGAGGTGAAGAAAACAGCAGATAGTGCTGTTTTGACGAAGGGATCATCCTCCTGGCCTGAGGTGTTAGAAATGAGGCAATGACGCGCTAAAGAGCGGACATCAGAGGTAGCGGACAGGCGAAAAGCACTTTGTCACGACCTGCGTATTGTTAACATTTGATCAACATACAGTAAGATCGTTTATTTTTTGTTATTACATAAAGATGAAACTGTGTGGTAAATGCAATATCAGGACATTTTTGCTAATTTTAAAAAGTTAGCGATTCAGATACAGAAGATAATAATCATCAATATATGGACATTAATTTACAGGCTTTTCGGACAATACTTAAACGGTATAATAAGACGTGTTTGACACGCGAATAAGAAAAATCATTTTGCCATAACAGCCTTATGAGATAACTGCGCTCAGGCATTGATATCACCACTACGTAAACAAGGATGCTTTCGCTCTTCCCAGGGATCTACCGTACAAGGATCTGCGTAATTATCCTTCCGGCTTTTCGAGAGTTTTAACAAAACTCAGCATAACGCTTTTAACAATCTGAGGCATAAAAAATGAAACCGGCATCCGTTATCATTATGGACGAACACCCTATCGTCAGAATGTCGATAGAAGTCCTGCTACAGAAAAATAAAAACATCCAGGTCAAACTGAAGTCAGGCGACAGCCACGAAGTGCTTGACTGTATACGCAACCACCCCATCGACCTGGTCATTCTCGATATCGAAATGACAGGCACGGACGGCTTCGTATTATTGAAAAGAATCAGAAACTTAAATAAAGATATTAAGATTCTCTTCCTCTCTTCGAAATCTGAAGCCTTCTACGCAGGGCGCGCCATCCGCGCCGGGGCAAATGGTTTTGTCAGTAAGCGGAAAGATCTGGGGGAAATTTATAACGCGGTGGAAATGATACTGACGGGCTATTCTTTTTTCCCGTCAGAAACATTGAGTTTTATAAACCATATAGGCTCCCGGACTGGCGCCGCTGTGGATATGCCATTATCGAATCGTGAAGTGACGGTTCTGCGATATCTGGCGAACGGATTATCTAATAAGGAGATTGCGGATCAATTATTACTTAGCAACAAAACAATTAGCGCCCATAAGTCTAATATTTTTTCCAAGCTGGGCGTACAAAGTATCGTTGAATTAATTGATTACGCGAAAGCGCACGAATTACTGTAATCCTTCCCTCTCCCTGCAACATATAACCGTTACAGGGAGAGGGGATACGATTAATTATAATTAATCATGAAAGTTGCATCGGCATCAGCCCGGCCCGGCTGCGGGTTATCCGCCGTGGCGATATAATTGGCATAAAACGACAGTTCGGCATTTCCCTGCGCATCCACCGACACCGTCTGGCTGGCCTGCTGCAACGCGAGGCGCGTTTTATCCCGGTCGAGGATCTCCACGGCCACGTTACTGGCCGCGCTGGCATCATTCAGCGCCAGCAGGCTGTTATCATGCCCGTCCATCTTCCCCGTAAATGTGATCGAAGCCGCCCCCGGCGGGCATCCGGTCAGCTTCAGGGTGAACGGTACAGGCTGCGTCCGGCTTCCCGTTGTGCGGAGCTGTTTCGTGGGCCAGGTGCCGAGCGTGACGGTTTTATTGCTGTCGTCCCCCTCCGCCACGCAGGTAAAATCCACGATATTGCCATAGAGCTGAATGTTAATTTCCCCAAGCGCTGTCTCTGCGTGCGCAGGGGAGCAAAGCGCAAAGAGCGCGACGGCTATATACCGCATTCCGTTTCGCATACCTGCTCCTTAGTCATAGTCGACGCGTAAATAGCCGCGAGAGGTAAAACGCCCCTCGGCAGGTTTTTTACCGGTCACGCTGACGGGCCACGCGCGGATCCCCACCTGTGCCTGTGCGCTATCGTCCAGACGGAACGGGATTTTGCTGGTCAGGTTGTTCGGCGTCAGCGGCACGCCATTACTGTTGGCAATCACAAAACCCACATCCGCATTATCAGAGACCAGCGTACTGCCTGAAACCTTCTCCGCTTCAACACGCATTGTGAGCATGGCGTTCGCCTCGACGTTGGTGCATTTTATGCCGATGGTTTTGCTTTGCGCTGAGATCCCCTCCGGCTTATTTCCGATGCCCGCTTTACTGAACAGAGAGGCGCCGATGTCTCCGAAATCGAACTCCACCACATTTCCGGCATTAATCTCACAGCTCTGAGGCACCTGAATGGTCCCGCTGTAGCTGATGGTATAAACCGGCGTGGTGAGCGGATCCGTGGAGGTCGTGGTGACGTAAACCCGGAACATGATTGCCCGGGGGATCACCACCATATTGATAAAGCGTCGGGTCACCTTAAGCCGAAAGACGAGGCTGGAATCCTGTACACCAAACGGTTTGTTTTTAGACACGTTCGGATGGCTCCCCATCTGAATGTACTTTCTGGGTGGATAGAACGTGCCAGCGTAGCTGTCGGTGATTTTCATCGCCCCGTCCAGATAGTCGTTTAGCTTCAGATACTGGTAGCCATCGCTGGTGCCTGTGACCGGGAATTCGGTCACATAGCTACGCTTGGTGGTGTTCCCGGACGTTCCCTTAGGGCAGACGGCGTTGACGCCCACCCACTGGGACTTCTCGCTGAGTGTAACAATCTGCCCCACCTGGTTATTGGAGCTGTTGAATTTATCCGTCAGGTCGTAATACACCTCCGTCGGCACGCCATTTTCATTGACGCAGACGGTGGCGAACGCCTCAGATAGCGGCAAAAATGCCAGAAGGGATAGCCCCAGATAATGGATTTTATTCACAGCGGATCCCCTTAAGTGTGATCGCCTGTTGCAGGCTCTGTTCTGGCAGGCTGTAGGGCGCACGACACTGGGACTGCTTCCCGTCTCCCCACTGAATCAGCAGTTCCCCTTCCAGCGGCAGCCCGCTCAGGTAAATCTGCCCGTCATCGCCCACCATGCTGGTTACGCCGCTCTGCGTCTCACGCACCACCGCCCCAAACGGCACAGGCTGGTTATCACGCTTCACGGTGAGCAACGCACGCACGCCGATGCGGGTGTCAAAACTGGCGCGCACCAGCGCACCGTTCGTCGGCACGACGCTGGAAACGTTATTTTCAATGTCGGTGTTGTTGCTCATGGTGTTAGTGTCGAGCGCCACGCGGTTGTAACGGTACACCGTGGCGTACGGCATCACCGCATAGCCACGCCAGTCTGTTTTGACGCCGGTCTGGTTTTCGACGCTCACGCCTGACGCGCCCGGCGCTTTGATCAAGACGTTGGTATCGCCCAGCGGCTGACTGAAAGTGATGCCGTCTGAATGCCCTACCACGCCGCCGGAGAGCTGCCAGTTGAGGTCGTGCTGATCCCGCGTGTAGTTGTAGCCCACGCCCAGCGTACCGTACGTTGCCTGCCAGTTAGCGCTGGCGCTGCCGCTGGCACCGTTATTGCTGGTGTGACCCTGCGTGACGCTGTAGTTCAGGTTACGATCCTGGAGCAGCGTTCCGCTGATCCCGGTCTGCCAGCTGGTATCACCGTCGCTGTTGCGGCTGGCTGAGGCCGTGGCATAGGCCCGGTCGATCGCGTTATCGCGACGGTAGCCGTGACGGGTGAACAGGCTGAACGGGACGGAGACGTTAAACGAGGCGATCCGGTCAGTTCCTTCAATGCCGACGGCCTTGTTCCATGACCAGGATAAGGCGTAGCTGATCCCGTTCACCCCGCCGGCGTAGCCGAGCTGATACCAGACGTTGGACTCGCTGGTACCCCAGTAACTTTGCTGGCTGCCCGACACGTACACCGAGCCGTAATCGCCAAGAGACTGGGAGATATTGAGCTGGAAACGTCCTTTTTTATTCAGCGTCAGGTTGTGATAGCTCTGCACGTCCGGCACGCCGTCATCGTCCTGATCGTCGCCATACTGGTAGCCTTCCATTGTGCGCCAGGCCACATCGTCGAGGGTGTAGAAGCCTTTGGTCGAGTAGCGATAGCCCAGCAGCTGGAAGTTGGTGCCGAATCCGTTAAGGGATTTTGCGTACAGGAACCGCAGGGACTGCCCTTCATGGCGGCTGTCATCGGCAAGCTGGCTGCGGGCATGGGTGAGGTCAAGTGACACCGCCCCCCAGTCACCGAGGTTTTTTCCCGCGCCAATGGCGATGGCGGTATAGCGCGAGGCCAGCTGCGTTCCGCCGTACAGCGTGTAGCCGTCGGCAAGACCCGCAATCATCGTACCCTGAGTAAAGAACGGCGTGTCCTGCTCGCTGTTGCCGCTGCGATAGTCCCCTGCCACCAGATCGTATTTCCAGCGTCCTTCACGCTGAAGCAACGGAACGGTGGAATACGGGACGGTGTAGCGCTGCTGGCTGCCGTCCTTCTCTTCCACCGTCACCTCCAGGTCACCGCTTGAGGAGGTCGGGTTAAGGTCAGTTATCGCAAAAGCCCCCGGCTGCACATAGCTCTGGTAAATCACGTATCCGTTCTGGCGGATCACCACTTTGGCAGGGGTGCGGGCGATTCCGCGTACGGTAGGCGCGTAGCCTTGCAGGCTGTCCGGATACATGCTGTCGGACGAATAGAGCCGACCACCGCGAAAACCGACGCTGTCGAAGACATCGTTACCGGTGTTGCTGTCGCCGAGCACCAGCTCGCTTTTTAGCGGAATGACCGTACGCTGCGCCCAGGTGCCAATATTTTGCCAGCTGCTGTGCCGCTGGCCGTTGCTTTCGGTATAACGCCACGCGCCGTTATTGCGTAATCGCCAGGCGCCATAGTTCAACCCGCTTTGCAGGTTCAGATAGTAGCTGTCGTCGTCGCTGCCCCGGTTGCCGGTGAAGCTGTAGTTCAGCAGCGCGGCGGGGATGCCTTCATCCCACTGTTCAGGCGGAATATACCCGCGGGCGCTGTTTTGCATCGCCACCTGAGGCAGACTGACGTTAAGGCGCAACGAGGCGAAGTTGAACGCCGTTTCGCTGCCCGGAATAGCCGTGGTGAGCGGAACGCAGGCCTCGCCCTGCACGTTGCTCAGTTCCGGGAAGGCGGCGATATTGACGCCAAAGCGATCGAGCATCGCGCGCGTAATGCACGGCGACAAACCGCCCGCGACCGGCGGCGTGTTGTCGGCTTGCTCAAACCGCACGTCCTGGGTGCCGATAAACTCATCGTTACGCCAGATATCGACGCGATAGACGCCCGGTGCCTGCTGGTGGCCTTTCTCAAAACGCGACAAATCCGCCACGTTCGCCGCGTCATCGGAGAGAAACGCCGGGTTAAAGTAGCTTTCGCCCCAGCCAGCGTGTGGCCAGAGCGTTGCCATCAGTGCCAGCGCAACCGGGCAGTAACGCCATTGAGTGTTCATCGCCCTGTCTCTGCTCACAGGCTGACGCTACGCGCCGGCGTAATGGCACCGTAGTCATTCACACTCTGCCAGGAGAGCGTGCCGCTCGCTGCGGCAGGCAGCACCTGCTGCGCCGAGCTTTTAGGGGCAACCATCAGGTTCTCCAGCGTCTGACCGCCGAGCTTCAGATTGACCAGCGTGACGTAATACGGCGAGGCATTGCTCACCTTAAGATGGTTGCCGACGCGCTCAAAACGCAGCTGTGAGAGCGCCTCTTCCGGCGGCATCGCCAGGTTAGCCGGGCGAACAAACAGCTTGATGCGTGACAGAATAGCCAGTTGCAGGACGTTGTTGCCGTCCTGATGTTTTTTGCTGACGGAGGGAATCGCTTTGACGTTCATGTAAAAGAGCGATTCGCGATCGGCAGGCAGCGCCGGGCCTGCGTAGATAATGCGCAGGGTGTTTTCGCTGGCCGGCTCGCTGACAAACAGCGGCGGCGTGACGGCAAAGGTTTTTTCCTTTTGCCCGTTGGCATTTTCTATCCACGCGTTAATTAAATAGCGCTCTTGTTTATTGCTGTTGGTGATCGCCAGCGACGTTTGTTTTGCATCGGCCGGATAAATAACGCGCGTCGCGCCCAGCGCAATTCCGCCGGATGCATTCGCGCTGGCAGAAACCATCATCAAAATAAAAGTTAAAAACAGTCCAGGTTTAATCAGGGTGTTCATCACAACCGTACCTTTAATAATTAGTTCGCAGGCGTCAGGGATAAATCAACGTAAACCAGACATTCGACTGAATAGTGCCTGGTACAAGGTGTTCGGAAATAGCCCGGTAGCGGGCGCTGAAATGAAATACCAGCTCGCGGGTGTTAATGGGTAACCAGCTCACTGCCGTCGCGTTCGGGATGATCTGACGTTGCTGTTCGTCAAAAAGCGCCAGTCCGACACCACTGCTGACCGCATTTTCCCCCGGCCGCGATGTCGCCAGGAAAACCTGCGGGTCTTCTGCCGGTGTCACTCCCTGGAACTGGATCCCCACGGTGCGGGAGACGTCCACGCTGCAATCCAGCAGACGTACGGTGAAAGGCACATTAACCGTGGAAAAGCTGCCGACGCCGGAAAAGGCGTTTGTGCGGTATTGCCCCATATCCACGCGCATATTCTGGCTGTCCGGGGCCACGGCGCAGCCGCCGTTAACCAGCTCTCCCCTGAGGTGTACTTTGCCGCCGTCTATGACAACGGTATGTGCGTTTACCGCTGAGGCAATCGCAAGGGCACACAGCAGTATCCCAGTCCTTGTCATCCTTCGCTCCCGGTATAGGCGATCAAAAGACCTCTTCCCTGAGGCCAGCCACATCCCTGTACTCAGGCATTACTCGTATTTCATTACGAATGTTGCGTCCGCGTTTGCCTGGCCTGGCGCGGTGGTCGCCGCCGTGGCTTTATAGCGCGCGGTGAAGTTCAGGGTGTTAGTCCCTTCAATCAGGTTCTGCGCCGCAGAGAAGGTTGCACCGTCCGGGGTCAGCGTGGAGGATTTGCTGTCGAGGATCTCAATGCCTACGCCCTTCGCGGAGTTGTCGTTGTTACCGGAGCTTACCGCCAGCAGCGTTTTGTCGGTGGCGTCGATCTGGCCGGTAAACGCGACAGCAGCGGTTTTCGCTACCGCAGGATCGCAGTCGTTCAGTTCGATGGTGAAGGGAATATTGGAGGTGGTGTCACCCACTTTAGTGAATTTCGCGGTACGGTACTGGCCGAGATTAACCGTCTGCTCTGAAGAGTCAGTATTCACTGAACACGCGGCATTCACTAATTCACCTTTAAAATGCACCGTACCACCGTTTACAGATACAGGTGCTACCGGATCTTCTGCGTGAGCGGCACCCGCGACCAGGGCCAGAGTTGCAATAACAGTAGAAGCAATGTTGCTGAGTTTCATGTCTATTCCTTTAAAATGTAAATAACCCTTCCCGCGCATATTCGGGAATAAGAAATACGTTCAATTAAAAAATTGAAGGCTTATTTCGGAGAGGACAAAGTAGCTCAGGAATCTATTTTGTAATATGTCAAAACGCTGCCATTTTGCCAGGTCACATCCTAATCGCCTCTAAGAAATTGACCATGCCCTGAGAAGGGGTTTTGCGGGCCATCGATGAAATCTCGTAAAGGGTGACTGACAGCGGCGCTCGCTTCTGACAAAATACAGGTAATCCCCCCTTTCTAACGTTACAGACGGAATCTTCTCTCTGATGGCAGCAAAGATTATTGACGGTAAAACGATTGCGCAGCAGGTGCGCTCTGAGGTTGCGGAAAAAGTGAAGGCGCGTAAAGCTGCCGGAAAACGCGCTCCAGGGCTGGCCGTAGTGCTGGTTGGCAGCAACCCGGCCTCGCAAATTTATGTCGGCAGCAAACGCAAAGCGTGTGAAGAGGTGGGGTTCGTCTCCCGCTCTTACGATCTGCCGGAAACCACCAGCGAAGCGGAACTGCTGGAACTGATTGACACCCTGAATGCCGATAAAGAGATCGACGGCATTCTGGTTCAGCTGCCGCTGCCTGCGGGCATCGACAACGTGAAGGTGCTGGAGCGTATCGCGCCGGACAAAGACGTTGACGGTTTCCATCCGTATAACGTGGGCCGCCTGTGCCAGCGCGCGCCGCGCCTGCGTCCGTGCACCCCGCGCGGCATCGTGACGCTGCTGGAGCGTTATAACATCGACACCTATGGCCTGAACGCCGTGGTGATTGGCGCCTCCAACATCGTGGGCCGCCCGATGAGCATGGAGCTGCTGCTGGCGGGCTGCACCACCACCGTTACCCACCGCTTCACCAAAAACCTGCGTCATCACGTCGAAAACGCCGATCTGCTGATCGTTGCGGTCGGCAAGCCGGGCTTTATTCCGGGCGAGTGGATCAAAGAGGGCGCAATCGTCGTGGACGTGGGTATTAACCGTCTGGAAAACGGCAAAGTGGTTGGCGACGTGGTGTATGAAGATGCCGCAGCGCGCGCCTCCTATATTACTCCGGTCCCGGGCGGCGTAGGCCCGATGACGGTAGCAACACTGATTCAGAATACCTTGCAGGCGTGCGAGGAGTATCACGACGTAGAGGACGCGTAATCATGGCAACTTTTTCTTTAGGTAAACATCCGCACGTTGAGCTGTGCGATCTGCTGAAGCTGGAAGGCTGGAGCGAAAGCGGTGCGCAGGCGAAAATCGTCATCGCCGACGGGCAGGTAAAAGTAGACGGCACGGTGGAAACCCGCAAGCGCTGCAAAATTGTCGCGGGCCAGACCGTGAGCTTTGCAGGTCAGAGCGTGACCGTGACGGCCTGAGCTGTCTGATGCCCGGTGGCGCTGCGCTTACCGGGCCTACGTACTGTCTCCGTTTGTAGGCCGGGTAAGGCGAAGCCGCCACCCGGCAATTTCTCTCACAATCCCCTCACACCCATCACGGTTAATTATCGATCAACTTCAAATAATCACTATTCCCTCTGGCGAAACGTGAAAATTATGTTGCGCGATTTTCAGACTTTCCCCACGATAAGTAGAACGTTCTACTAAAACGTTCTACTTACAATAACAGCGCGAAAAAGCGCTACTCGGGGGAAATCAGCATGAGTCTGATATCAGGGTTTGTTAAATCGCTGTCTAAGTTATCGATGATTGGTCGCGCCTTAATGCTGCCAATTTCACTGCTTCCCGCTGCGGGCCTGCTGCTGGCCTTCGGCGATAAGTTCCACCTGCCGCTGATGATGAACGCCGGCGGGGTTATCTTTGATAACCTGCCGATGCTGTTCGCCATCGGCTCTGCCGTCGGTCTGGCTTCGGAATCCGGCATTGCGGCACTCTCTGCGGCGGTCTCGGTGTTTGTCACCAACATCACCATCAGCACCGTGCTGAGCATTACGCCGGAAATGGCCTCCCAGGGCGGGAAATACGCCATGGTCGTCGGCATTCCGACGTTGCAGATGGGCGTCTTTGGCGGCCTGATCTGCGGTATTCTCGCGGCCTGGTGCTACAACCGCTTCCACACCATGCAGCTGCCGGAATTCCTCGGCTTCTTCTCCGGGAAGCGTTTTGTGGCGATTGCGACGGCATTTCTGTCGTTCCTGCTCGGCCTGCTGCTGCCGTACGTGTGGCAGCATATTCAGTCCGGGATCGACGCCCTGTCCGTGGTGGTGAACGGCGATAACCAGGCGGCCTCGACCTTTATCTTCGGGCTGGTGGAGCGCGCGTTGATCCCGCTCGGCCTGCACCACATCTGGTATCCCTCCTTCTGGTATTCGTTCGGGGATTACACCACCCAGGCGGGTCAGGTGATCCACGGCGACCAGACCATCTGGTTCAAGATGCTCGAAGAGGGGGTGAAATCCTTCAGCAGCGATACCTACCAGAACGCCGGGAAATTCATGCAGGGCGAGTTCCCGCTGATGCTGTTCGCGCTGCCTGCGGCGTGCCTTGCGATGTACCATGAAGCGCATACGAAGAATAAGAAAATCGCGGCCGGTATTCTCTTCTCCGCCGCCCTCACCTGCTTCCTGACGGGCATCACCGAGCCGGTAGAGTTCACCTTTATCTTCGTGGCGCCGATCCTTTACGTCTTCAACGCCATCATGGCGGGCCTGGCGTACATGACCATGTACCTGCTGCATGCGCACATCGCCAAGTCGTTCTCGGCGGGCTTTATCGACTACCTGTCGTTCGGGATCCTGCCGTCGTTTAACGGCTATCAGACCAACTTCCTGAGCGCCATTATCATCGGTATCCCAATGGCCCTGATTTACTATTTCACCTTCCGCTTCGTGATCCGCCGTTTCGACGTGAAAACGCCGGGCCGCACCGAAGTGACCGCCAGCGCGAATGACAAGTCCGATTCCGAACTTGCCACCGAAATCATCGGCCTGCTGGGCGGTGCGCAGAACATTGATTCTGTCGGCTCCTGCATCACGCGTTTGCGTCTGGAAGTGGCGAAGAGCGAAGCGGTGGACCGGGACGGGCTGAACGGGCTGGGCGCACGCGGCGTGGTGTTTGTTGGCGACAACGGGATACAGGTGATTTTCGGGGCCAGAGCACAGTTTATCGCCCAGACCATGTCCACGATGATTGGCAAATAATAAGATGCCTGAAGGAGGCGTCTCCTGTACGCTGGGGTACGCCTCTTATCTGGCTGATAATCGGTAAATTTCAGGGAGCGGTTTTGAAGAAAGTCAGCATTATTGATGTTGCAAAGCATGCGGGCGTGTCGGTTTCTACCGTGTCGCTGGTGCTGCGCCAGAAAGGGAAGATCTCAGAGGCGACGATCGGGAAGGTCAATGCCGCCATCACAACGCTGGGCTATGTTCATAACGTCGCCGCTGCCAACCTTCGCGCCAACACCTCCAATTTAATCGGCCTGATCCTGCGGGACTTCAGCGACAGCTTTTCCATCAAAGTGATGGCGAGCATCGTTCAGGAGCTGGAGAAACAGGGTTATATGGTTTTTCTCGGTCAGCCGCTGAACGACGACGAACATCTTGAGCGTACCCTGCTCTCATTTAAGCAGCAGGGCGTGGCGGGCGTCATCTATCTGGCGTCGGACACCCGCGCCGCCTCTCTCCCGGAACACATTCGCCAATGCCCGCTGCCGCTTGTGGCGGTTTCGCAGTCGTTGCTGGAAGAGAAATGCAACCTGGTGATGCGCGATAACCGCCAGGCGGCGAACCTGGCCGCGCGTTATCTTATCGAGCGCGGGCACCGCACCATCGCCTACATTGGCGGGCGCGACGGGTGCCGTATTCGCGAGCAGCGCCTGCTCGGTTTTCGCAGCGCGATGACGCAGAACGGCCTGGTCTGGCGTGAGGAATATTCTCCCGCCTGCACCGATGATACGCAGGCGGCGGCCATGGCGACTCGCCAGCTGCTGGAGAAGAACAACACGATTACCGCCCTGCTCTGCCATTCGCCGGACGCGATGATCGGTTCGATCTCCGGCATTCACCAGGTGGGGCGCACGGTGGGCAAAGATGTTTTCCTGACTCAGCAGGTGGCGCTGATCGGCTTTGAAGATATGCTTCACGTAAACCTCACGTCGCCGTCACTGACTTACGTTTCGTCTGCCAGCGAAGAGACAGGCCGCCAGGCGGCAGGGCTGATGATCCGCAGGCTGAAGGAGCCGGATCTGCAAACGCAGCGTATTACCCTCTCCGGCCAGCTTATCGCGCGGGAATCGGCGTAAATTCAGAATTTAGCATGGGTCTTATAGCGCGAGATGACTGCTATATTTCCATGATTTGCCATGGATAAATGCAATGCCTACCGTTATCACCCACGCTGCCGTACCTCTGTGTCTGGGCTTAGGGCTCGGAACCAAAGTCATCCCACCCCGCCTGCTGTTTGCCGGGATCGTCCTCGCCATGCTGCCTGACGCTGACGTACTGGCGTTTAAATTCGGTGTCGCCTACGGGAATATTTTCGGCCACCGCGGTTTCACTCATTCGCTGCTGTTTGCCTTGGTAGTGCCCATACTTTGCGTGCTGGCTGGGCGTCGATGGTTCCGGGCCAGCCTGTCGCGCTGCTGGCTGTTTTTAACCGTGTCGCTGCTGTCGCACAGCCTGCTGGATTCGATTACCACCGGCGGGAAAGGCGTCGGCTGGCTGTGGCCCTGGTCAGATGAGCGCTTCTTTGCACCGTGGCAGGTGATTAAGGTCGCGCCGTTTGCACTGTCGCGCTATACCACGCCGTACGGGCATCAGGTGATTATCTCGGAACTGCTGTGGGTGTGGCTGCCGGGAATCGTGCTGATGGGAGTATTATGGTGGAAGAAGAGAAGGTAAAAAAAAACCGGGTGGCGGCTGCGCCTTACCCGGCCTGCTTTCACCTGTAGGCCCGGTAAGCGTAAGCGCCACCGGGCATTACGGACTTACTTACGACGCCAGGTGGTGCCCTGCGGGCCGTCTTCCAGAATAATACCCATCTCGGTCAGACGGTTACGCGCCGCATCCGCCGCCGCCCAGTCTTTCGCCTGACGCGCTTCCAGACGCGCTTTAATCAGTGCTTCAATTTCCGCTACTTCACCGTCGTCCGCCTGCGCGCCGCTTTGCAGGAACACGTCCGGGTCCTGCTCCAGCAGGCCGAGCACGGAAGAGAGCTTACGCAGATGAGACGCCAGCGCATTCGCCGCCGCCATATCTTCTGACTTCAGGCGATTCACCTCACGCGCCATGTCGAACAGCACGGAGTAGGCTTCCGGGGTGTTGAAGTCGTCGTTCATGACCTCAACGAAGCGGGCTTCGAACGCCTCGCCGCCAGCGGCCGGAACAGACCTGTCGGTGCCGCGCAGTGCGGTATACAGACGCTCCAGCGCAGCGCGCGCCTGCTTCAGGTTCTCTTCGCTGTAGTTCAGCTGGCTGCGATAGTGGCCGGACATCAGGAAGTAGCGCACGGTTTCCGCGTCGTAATACTTCAGCACGTCGCGCACGGTGAAGAAGTTACCCAGCGATTTCGACATCTTCTCGCGGTCAACCATAACCATCCCGGAGTGCATCCAGTAGTTCACGTACTCGCCGCCGTGAGCACAGGTGGACTGCGCGATTTCGTTTTCGTGGTGCGGGAACATCAGATCCGAACCGCCGCCGTGAATGTCGAAATGGTTGCCCAGCTGTTTGCAGTTCATCGCGGAACATTCAATGTGCCAGCCCGGACGCCCTTCGCCCCACGGGGATGGCCAGCTCGGTTCGCCCGCTTTGGACATCTTCCACAGCACGAAGTCCATCGGATTACGCTTCACGTCAACCACGTCCACGCGTGCACCGGCCTGGAGCTGGTCCAGATCCTGGCGGGAAAGCGCACCGTAGGTTGGGTCCGTCGGCACCGAGAACATCACGTCGCCGTTGTCCGCCACATAGGCGTGACCGCGCTCGATCAGCTTTTGGGTGATCTCAATGATTTCATGAATATGGTGGGTCGCACGCGGCTCGCTATCCGGGCGCAGAATATTCAAGGCATCAAAATCCTTGTGCATTTCGGCGATCATGCGATCCACCAGCGCGACAAAGCTTTCGCCATTTTCATTAGCACGTTTAATGATTTTGTCGTCGATGTCGGTGATGTTGCGCACATACTTCAGGTTATAGCCCAGGAAGCGCAGGTAGCGGGACACCACGTCGAACGCGACAAAGGTACGGCCATGGCCGATATGACAGAGATCGTAAACCGTAATACCACACACGTACATGCCGACTTCCCCGGCATGGATAGGTTTAAATTCCTCTTTTTGGCGCGTCATTGTATTAAAGATTTTTAACATCGAAGATTCCATGTAAACACGTGTGTGGATTGTTTGTTCCTTATAATACCCATAATTCGGAGCACGGTCAGCACACAATGCAAGGTGATCGTGTCCTGTGGTTATGCTATAACAAGCCCCTATATGTGACCCGAGCACGGGTCGACGCACCACAATAACGGAACAGGATGCAAAAATGGTTACTTTCCACACTAATCATGGCGATATCGTAATCAAAACCTTTGATGACAAAGCGCCTGAAACAGTTAAAAACTTCCTGGACTACTGCCGCGAAGGTTTCTACAACAACACTATTTTCCACCGTGTGATCAACGGCTTTATGATCCAGGGCGGCGGTTTCGAGCCTGGCATGCGCCAGAAAGAGACGAAAGAAGCGATCAAAAACGAAGCGAACAACGGCCTGAAAAACACCCGCGGTACGCTGGCAATGGCCCGTACTCAGGCCCCGCACTCTGCTACCGCACAGTTCTTCATTAACGTGGCGGACAACGACTTCCTGAACTTCTCTGGCGAAAGCCTGCAGGGCTGGGGCTACTGCGTATTCGCAGAAGTGGTTGAAGGCATGGACGTGGTCGACAAGATCAAAGCCGTTTCTACTGGCCGCAGCGGTATGCACCAGGACGTTCCTAAAGAAGACGTTGTGATCACAAGCGTGACCGTCAGCGAGTAATTCGTGGCGACACTCTTTATTGCGGATCTGCATCTGCAAACAGAAGAACCGGCGATAACCGCCGGTTTTCTGCGTTTTTTACGCGGTGAAGCGAAAAGCGCCGATGCGCTGTACATTCTGGGTGACCTGTTTGAGGCCTGGATAGGCGACGACGATCCGAACCCGCTGCACCGTGAGATGGCAGCGGCCATTAAAGCGCTGGTGGATTCCGGCGTCCCCTGCTATTTCATTCACGGCAACCGTGATTTCCTGATCGGCCAGCGCTACGCCCGCGAGAGCGGCATGACGCTGCTGCCGGAAGAGCAGGTGCTTGACCTCTATGGCCGCAATATTCTGATCATGCACGGCGACACGCTCTGCACTGACGATACCGGCTACCTGGCGTTTCGCGCCAAAGTTCACACCCCGTGGATCCAGAAAGTGTTCCTCGCCCTGCCGCTGTTTATCCGCAACCGCATCGCCGCCAGAATGCGCGCGGGCAGCAAGGCCGCCAACAGCAGCAAATCGATGACCATCATGGACGTCAACCCGCAGGCGGTGGTGAAGGTAATGGAGAAGCATCGCGTTCAGTGGCTGATCCACGGCCATACCCATCGTCCCGATGTGCATTCCCTTATCGCCAACGGCGAGCCCGCCCATCGCGTGGTTTTAGGCGCCTGGCACAGCGAAGGATCGATGGTCAAAGTCACGCCGGAAGGTGTGGAACTGATCGCCTTCCCGTTCTAACCCTCCTCGTTTTTTCGCGCATTTCACGACCACGCAACCGTTTTCCTTGCCGGTATTACATGCTATTCTCTGTGCCCTCGAAAGCAGTGTGTTCCGCACCACAGGAGTTTTAAGACGCATGTCTTCCCGCAATAATCCGGCGCGTGTCGCCATCGTGATGGGGTCCAAAAGCGACTGGGCTACCATGCAGTTCGCCGCCGAAATCTTTGAAATCCTGAATGTTCCGCACCACGTTGAAGTGGTTTCCGCGCACCGTACGCCGGATAAACTGTTCAGCTTCGCCGAAAGCGCCGAAGAGAACGGTTACGAGGTGATCATTGCCGGTGCGGGCGGCGCAGCACATCTGCCGGGCATGATTGCCGCCAAAACCCTGGTGCCGGTACTGGGCGTGCCGGTACAGAGCGCCGCGTTAAGCGGGGTTGATAGCCTGTACTCTATCGTCCAGATGCCGCGCGGTATCCCTGTCGGTACGCTGGCGATTGGTAAGGCGGGTGCCGCAAATGCCGCCCTGCTGGCCGCGCAGATCCTCGCGACGCATGATAATGACTTACATCAACGCCTGGCGGAGTGGCGTAAAGCCCAGACCGACGAGGTGCTGGATAACCCGGATCCGCGGGGTGCAGCATGAAGCAGGTTTGCGTTCTTGGTAATGGTCAGCTTGGCCGGATGCTGCGTCAGGCCGGTGAGCCGCTGGGTATTGCCGTCTGGCCCGTCGGGCTGGACGCCGAGCCGGAAGCCGTGCCGTTCCATCAGAGCGTGATCACCGCCGAAATTGAACGCTGGCCGGAAACCGCCCTGACCCGCGAGCTGGCGCGCCATAACGCCTTTGTGAACCGCGACGTCTTCCCGATCATCGCCGACCGTCTGACGCAAAAGCAGCTGTTCGACAAGCTCGGCCTTGCGACCGCGCCGTGGCAGCTGTTGTCCGACAAAAGCGAGTGGAATGACGTCTTCGCCATGCTGGGCGATCTGGCGATCGTGAAGCGTCGTGTCGGCGGCTACGACGGTCGCGGGCAGTGGCGCCTGCGCGCGAACGACACCGCCGAGCTGCCGGACGACTGCTACGGCGAGTGCATCGTTGAGCAGGGCATAAACTTCAGCGGTGAAGTGTCGCTGGTGGGCGCGCGCGGGCATGACGGGCACACCGTTTTTTACCCGCTAACGCATAACCTGCATCAGGACGGGATTCTGCGCACCAGCGTCGCCTTCCCGCAGGCCAATGCTGACCAGCAGGCGCAGGCGGAAGAGATGCTCTCTGCCATCATGCATGAGCTGGGCTATGTGGGCGTAATGGCGATGGAGTGTTTCGTCACGCCATCGGGTCTGCTGATCAACGAACTTGCGCCGCGCGTGCACAACAGCGGCCACTGGACGCAAAACGGTGCCTCCATCAGCCAGTTCGAGCTGCACCTGCGCGCCATCACTGACCTGCCGCTGCCGCAGCCGGTAGTGACCAGCCCGTCGGTGATGATCAACCTGATCGGCACCGATCTGAACTACGACTGGCTGAAGCTGCCGCTGGTGCACCTGCACTGGTACGACAAAGCGGTGCGCCCGGGTCGTAAGGTCGGCCACCTGAACCTGAACGATACCGACACGTACCGCCTGAGCGCCACGCTGGAAGCGATTGTTCCCCTGCTGCCGCCAGAATACGCGAGCGGGATTGTCTGGGCGCAGTCAAAACTGAAGTAAGTAACCCCGCCGGGGAGTTGACCTTCCCCTTCCCCGGCGTACAATTCCCGCCCATTGCTGCTTAGCTTTCTTCTGGAACCACCATGAACGATGGAACGGACTATCGCGCGATCCTCGCGTCCGATACCCCTTTAATCGACGTTCGCGCGCCGATCGAATTTGTCCAGGGTGCGATGCCCGCCGCACTCAACCTGCCCTTAATGAACGACGACGAGCGTGCCGCCGTCGGCACCTGCTATAAACGCCAGGGTCCGGACGCCGCACTGACGCTCGGCCATAGCCTGGTCAACGGCGAGACGCGAGAGGCGCGCATCAACGCCTGGCGCGAAGCCAGCCTGGCCCATCCTGAGGGCTACCTTTGCTGCGCGCGCGGTGGCCAGCGCTCACATATCTCCCAGGCCTGGCTTAAAGAGGCGGGAATCGATTATCCGCTGATCCGCGGCGGCTATAAGGCCCTGCGCCAGACGGCAATTCAGGTGACGATTGAACAGTCACAAAAACCGATGGTGCTTATCGGTGGCTGTACCGGAAACGGCAAAACGCTGCTGGTGAAGCAGCATGCGCAGGGCATCGATCTGGAAGGGCTGGCGCACCATCGCGGCTCGTCATTTGGCCGCACGCTCACCCCGCAACTTTCTCAGGCGAGCTTCGAGAATCACCTTGCCGTCGAGCTGCTAAAAAAAGATGCCGCGCGCTGGGTGCTGGAGGATGAGGGCCGGATGATTGGCTCTAACCACCTGCCGGAGTGCCTGCGCGACCGCATGGCGGAAGCGCCTGTCGTGGTGGTCGAAGATCCGTTTGAGATCCGTCTTGAGCGCCTGCGCGAAGAGTATTTCGACCACATGTGGGCCGATTTTTTTGCCGCCTACGGTGAAGAAGCGGGCTGGAAAGCCTACAGCGAATACCTGCATCACGGCCTGTTCGCCATCCGCCGTCGTCTGGGGCTGCAACGATTCGCGGAATTTACCGCGCTATTAGATTCCGCGCTGCTGGAACAACAGCGCTCTGGAAGCACTGACGAGCACTTCAGCTGGCTTGTGCCGCTGCTGAAGGACTATTACGACCCGATGTACGGCTATCAGCTGGAGAAGAAAGCGGAGAAGATTGTTTTTCGCGGGACGTACGAAGAAATTGCCAAGTGGCTTGATCGCTGAAAAAAGCCGGGTGGCGGCTACGCCTTACCCGGCCTACGCGTGCTTTTGTAGCCCCGGTAAGCGCAGCGCCACCGGGGAACAAACCACTTAGAAGTCGTAACGCAGACGCACCAGGTTCATGTCGCCCAGGTTGTCGGTGCTGGAGGTGAACACGTGTTCGTAATCCACGCGGAAACCGTAGTCCAGCTGGACGCTGATACCTACGCCGTTGTCGATGCGCTGGTAGTTACGGCCATTCACGTACTCAATACGGTCGCCCATGAAGTACGGCTGAATGGATTTCACCGCATACTGACCGACCGGGAATTTGTAACCCGCAAAGTATTCAATACCCCATGCATCACCGGCGAAGTAGTCGTTAACGGACACTTTTTTGGTGGTCATGAAGTTCTGATACCAGCCGCCGCCTGCGGAGAAGGTCCAGTTATCCGGCGTCCAGCTCAGTGCGGTGCCGAGAATGTTCTGGTCGTAGGATTTGCTGTCGCCGTTGTCCGGATTACGCATGTCCGCGCGGGTGTAGTTCCACGCTGCGCCCCAGGTCAGATCGGTGGTCAGGTGGTAATCGATACCCAGTGAACCGCCGCCTTTACGCTTGTAGCGCAGGCCGTTGCCCGGCAGGTATTCGCTGTCTTCAAACAGATAGGATGCGTAGATGTCAGCATCGCCCACGGTTTTCTTGTACTTCAGCATCTGGCGTGAACGGTAAGAGCCGTCGTAGTCGCCGTTGATCCCGTTACCCGACGCCTGACCAATCATGTCGTAGTCCCAGATATCGGTTTTTGCGCCCACCACGTCATAGTACACGCTGTTCTGCTGGCCGAAGGTCAGCGTACCCCAGGTGTCGCTCTTCAGACCGGTGTAGAGCATACGGCGTGAAGTATCGTGCGCGCCGTCGGCGTAGTGGTTATCCCAGTTAAACTGCGCCGGAATGTTCACACCCAGCTCGTAGTAGGTGATCCAGCTGATGTCATCGAACAGGTAGTAGTCTGCCGCGAAACGGAAACGGGTACCGCCGTCAAAACCGTTACGCTTGTAGCCGTTTTTGCCGTCATCACCGGTCATGTTCTGGAACTGAGGACGGATGCTGCCGCCAACGGTGAAGTTCAGACGGCTCAGCGGGTTTCCCGCCTGCGGATCCTGTTTCAGAAGGGTGATTTCCGCCTGAGATGCGAAAGAAGCCAATGCCACTGCTGCGCCGATCGTTGTCGCCAGCGCTGTTTTTCTTATAGTCATTATTTTTCCTTGATAGACACGCTGCTAAATATTTAGCTGGTGAATATTAACCGGAAAAATTCGGGCTGTGTGGGCGGGTTTTTAATGTTTTGTGCTACTAAATGCATGGGTATTAACGATTTGTGCTATTAAGCGATGACACACCAGCAGAAATGCCGGTGCGTCATCATCACGCAAGTAAACTAGCTGACAAACTGGCGGAACAGCGCTTTACCTTTCAACAGCCGCGTCCCGAGCCAGCCACCGCACAGGGACAGCAGCACCGCACCGCAGACGGGCAACGTTAACCACAGCCGCCAGTCAGGCTCCCATGGAAAATCAAAGACTTTCGTCTGAAGCACCGCCAGTGCGGTTTCCGCCCCGATGGCCGCCACCAGGCCCGCCACCAGCCCGAGCAGGGCAAATTCGCTCCACAGCGTGGCGCGCAGCAGCCGTTTACTGGCCCCCAGCGTGCGGTAGACCACCAGCTCCTGATGACGCTGACGCATGCCGACCTGCACCTGCGCCAGCAGCAGCAATAGGCCGCAGACGGTCACCAGCACCACCATCACCTCCAGGGCGCGGCTCACCTGTTCCAGCACCTGCCCGACCTGTTTGAGGATCGCGCCGATATCCAGCAGGCTCACCGTCGGAAATTCTCGGTTCAGTTGCGTCAGCATGCCGTTGCCGTTTTCCCAGCGGAAGCTGGTCAGCCAGCCCTGGGGCTGTCCGTCCAGCGCGCCCGGCGGGAAGATGAAGAAGAAATTTGGCCGCAGGCTTTCCCAGTCCACTTTGCGCAGGCTGGTGACTTTGGCGGTGAAATCCTGGGTATCACCGGTAAAGGTCACGCTATCGCCGAGCTTCACGTTCAGGCGTGTCGCCAGCCCCTCCTCCATCGACACTTCCCCCGCTTTCGGCGGCCAGGTGCCGGCAACGATCGGGTTATGGTCCGGACGTTTCGCCTGCCAGGTCAGGTTGAGCTCGCGGTTGAGCGATTCATCCTTATTTCCCTCCGTGGACTGGCCGTTGATCTGCGTCAGGCGGGCGCGCACGATCGGATAGAACGATTCCGGAATAATGTGATGCTCAGACAGGAACCCCTTCAGCGGCGTCACCTGTTCGGGAGCAATGTTGATCAGGAAATAGTTCGGGCTTTCCGGCGGAAGCTGCTGCTGCCAGCGATCCAGCAGATCCCCGCGCAGCACCAGCAGAAGCGCCAGCAGCATAAACGACAGCGAAAATGCCGAGAGCTGGCTGAGGGTAGACCACGGCTGGTGCAGCAGTCGGTTAACCGCCAGCCGCACCGGCAGCGATCTCACCGTCAGCTTTTTGAGAAGATTGAGCAATAGCCAGCCCACCACGCCGCACAGCAGCGCCAGCACCACCGCGCCCGCCAGCACCGCCCACAGCAGCGTACTGCCGCCCATCAGCCAGGCCAACAGCCCGACTGCCACCGCAATAATCACCGGCAGATAGAACTTCAGCGGCCAGACGCTGGCCACCACATCCCGGCGCAGCACGCGCAGCGGCTGGGTGGCGAGCAGCAGCCGGTAGGGGCGTAACCCCACCAGCAGGGAGATCGTCGTCATCGCGCCGATGGCCCACAGCCACGGCCAGAGGCTGGCAGGCGGCAGCGCAGCGGGCAGGACCGGTTTGAGCAGCACCATCAGCAGCTTTTCAAACAGCAGCCCTATCGCCCCGCCGGTCAGAGCCGACAGCGCCAGCACCATCAGCCACTGGCCGACAATCAGCTTGCGCAGCTGTGCCCGGCCCGCGCCGAGGGTTTTGAGTATCGCCACCAGATCGTAACGGCTGCGGCAGTAGTGCCCCATTGCCACGGCAACGGCCGCAATGGCCAGCAGCAGGGTTAACAGCGCCGACAGCAGCAGAAACTGCTGAGAACGCTCAAGGGATTTGCCGAGCGCCCCGTCATCCTGCTCCAGCCCGTACCAGCGATGTTCCGGCTTGAGCTGAGGCAGGAGCCATTTTTCATACGCCTCCAGTTGAGCAGGCGTCCCGCCAAACTTATAGCGCCATGTGACGCGGCTACCCGGCTGGACGGCGTTGGTTTTCGCCACATCAGCAGTGTTCATCAGCAGGCGCGGCGCGAGCTGGAACGGATTAAATCCGGAGTCGGGTTCCTGCACCACTTCCCCGGCAATTTTGAGGGTCGCGTCGCCGACGTCGATACTGTCGCCGGGTTTCAGGTTCAGCAGCGCCATCAGACGCGAAGCCAGCAATACCGTACCGGAGGCCGGTTTTAGCCCCGGCGGACTGGTTTGTAAGTCACCATACATCGGGTAGATGTCATCCACGGCTTTTACGCTGGCAAGCTGTGGCGTGTCGCCCGCAAAGGTCATGGTCTGGAAGGTGATTTGCTCTCCCACCTTTAGCCCCTCTTTGCGCGCTTCCTCAATCCAGCCCGGCGGCACGGGGCGAGAACTTTGCAGAGCCCGGTCCCCCGCCATAAATTCCCGACTCTGCTGGCTAAGCCCTTTCTCCATACGATCGCTGACGCTGCCGAGCGCCAGCACGCAGGCCACCGCCAGGCTCAACGCCAGCCAGACAATCAGCAGCGAGGGCGAGCGCCATTCGCGCCAGAACCAGCGGGCAATCATGCTTCCTCCTGAAGAACACCGTTCACCAGCCGCAGGCGGCGGTCGCAGCGGGCGGCCAACTGCGGGTCGTGGGTAACCAGAATCAGCGTGGTGCCATGCTCGCGGTTGAGGGAAAACAGCAGATCGGCAATTTTGTCCCCGGTTTTACGGTCGAGATTGCCCGTGGGCTCATCGGCAAACAGCACTTCCGGGCGCCCGTTAAACGCCCGGGCCAGCGCCACGCGCTGCTGCTCACCGCCGGAAAGCTGCGCCGGAAGGTGGTCGAGACGTTTTCCCAGCCCCAGCTGTTCCAGCAACGCTTTGGCGTGATCGCGGCTTTCGCGGGTATTTTCACCGCGCAGCAGGCCGGGCAGCTCAACGTTTTCCAGCGCGTTGAGGGTTGGGATCAGCATGAATGACTGAAAGACAAACCCGATATGCCGGGCACGCAGCGCGGCGCGCGCCTCTTCATCAAGCGCATGGAGGGGCTGGCCGACCAGGTTCACTTCCCCGCTGCTGCCATCGTCCAGCCCGGCGAGAATGGCCAGCAGCGTGGACTTACCGGAACCGGATTCGCCAATCAGGGCGATGGTTTCGGCACGTTTGACAACGAGTTCAACTCCGGTGAGGATGGAAAGCTCGTGTTCTCCCTGACCGACGGACTTCTTAAGACAATGAACTTCAACAATGTTTTCCGCTGGCATTTGCCCTTCCTGTTTTTGATGCTGATGACCTTCCGCGCGGCGGCTGCGGACACGTTATTGATTCTGGGCGACAGCCTGAGCGCGGGCTATCGTATGGCCGCCAGTGCGGCCTGGCCCGCCCTGCTCAATGATAAATGGCAGTCCCGGGCGTCTGTCGTTAACGGCAGCATCAGCGGCGATACGTCGCAGCAAGGCTTATCGCGCCTGCCTGCCCTGCTTAAGCAGCATCAACCGCGTTGGGTATTGGTCGAACTGGGCGGTAATGATGGTTTGCGCGGCTTCCAGCCACAGCAAACGGAGCAAACGCTGCGGACTATTTTGCAGACCATTAAGGCCGCTAACGCCCAGCCGCTGCTGATGCAAATTCGCCTGCCCGCTAACTACGGCCGTCGGTATAATGAGGCGTTTAGCGCGATCTATCCTAAGCTTGCCAAAGAGTTTGATATTCCGCTGCTGCCATTTTTCATGGAAGAGGTCTATCTGAAACCCCAGTGGATGCAGGATGATGGCATTCACCCCAATCGCGATGCCCAGCCGTTCATTGCCGACTGGATGGCAACCCGGCTGGCTCCTTTAGTAAAACATGACTCGTCAAACAGCTGAGAACCTGACAGGTAAAGTTATGCAAAAATCGGTCTTAATAACAGGATGTTCCAGCGGAATTGGCCTTGAAAGCGCCCTTGAACTGAAACGTCAGGGGTTTTGGGTGCTGGCAGCCTGCCGCAAACCCGAGGATGTCGAACGCATGCGAGGGCTGGGATTTACCGGCATTCTGCTGGATCTCGATTCGCCAGAGAGCGTGGAGCAGGCCGCCGACGAGGTTATCGCCCTGACCAGCAACCGGCTTTACGGCCTGTTCAACAATGCAGGCTATGGCGTATACGGCCCGCTACAGACCCTCTCACGGGAACAGCTGGAGCAGCAGTTCTCCGCAAACTTTTTTGGGGCGCATCAGCTCACCATGCGCCTTCTCCCCGCCATGCTGCCGCACGGCGAAGGGCGGATTGTCATGACCTCCTCGGTGATGGGCCTGATCTCCACGCCGGGACGCGGGGCTTACGCTGCCAGTAAATATGCGCTTGAAGCCTGGTCCGATGCGTTGCGCATGGAGCTGCGCCACAGCGGCATTAAGGTCAGCCTGATTGAACCGGGCCCCATCCGCACCCGCTTTACGGAAAACGTTAACCAGACGCAGGCGGACCAACCGGTCGAAAATCCCGGTATCGCGGCGCGTTTTACGCTTGGGCCAGAAGCCGTGGTTGCCAAAGTGCGCCACGCATTTGAGAGCGATACCCCTAAAATGCGCTATCCGGTGACGCTGGTGACCCATGCCGTCGGCTGGTTGAAACGCCTGCTGCCGGGGCGGATGATGGACAAAATTTTGCAGGGTTGAGTTGAAGCGACGACGCTTACCCCCATGTAAAGAGTAAACCGATAAAAGAGAATGCCGCATGTCCGTACAGAATATCGTCAACATAACTGAAGCTAACCTGCAACAGACACTCGAACAGTCAATGACTACACCGGTGCTGTTCTACTTCTGGTCTGAACGCAGCCAACACTGCCTGCAGCTGACGCCGGTCCTGGAAAGCCTTGCCGCGCAGTACAACGGTCAATTCATTCTGGCGAAGCTGGATTGTGACGCCGAACCGATGGTGGCTTCCCAGTTTGGCCTGCGTGCGATCCCAACCGTCTACCTGTTCCAGAACGGTCAGCCGGTGGATGGCTTCCAGGGGCCGCAGCCGGAAGAGGCGATCCGCGCCCTGCTGGATAAAGTCCTGCCGCGCGAAGAAGAGCTGAAAGCGCAGGAAGCCATGGCGCTGATGCAGGAAGGCAAGTACGACGAGGCGCTGCCGCTGTTAAAAGACGCGTGGCAGCTGTCGAACCAGAACAGCCAGATTGGTCTGCTGCTGGCAGAGACCCAGATTGCGCTGCACCGCCCCGAAGACGCGGAAGCCGTGCTGAAAACGGTGCCGATGCAGGATCAGGACACCCGCTATCAGGGCCTGGTGGCGCAGATTGACCTGCTGAAACAGGCGGCGGATACCCCTGAAATTCAGCAACTTCAGCAGCAGGTTGCGGACAACCCGGCGGATGCCGCGCTGGCAAGCCAGCTGGCGCTTCAGCTTCATCAGGTGGGGCGTAATGAAGAGGCGCTGGAGCTGCTGTTTAGCCACCTTCAGAAGGACCTGGGCGCCGCAGACGGTCAGGCGCGAAAGATGTTCCAGGAGATCCTGGCCGCGCTCGGCACCGGTGACGCGCTGGCGTCTAAGTATCGTCGTCAGCTGTACGCATTGCTTTACTAACAAAAATGCCCGGTGGCGCTAACGCTTGCCGGGCCTACAAAAGCCGATATTACCCCGTCTTTTTCAACTGCGTCACCACCAGCTGGTGGCGCGCGTTGTAAAACTTCCGATAGGTCAGATAGCAGGCAATAATCGTCGACAGGCTCGCCGTAGAGAGCAGCATAAACGTCACCATAATCTGGTATTTAATCGCTTTTACCGGATCGATACCGGCAAAAATCAGCCCCGACATCATGCCCGGCAGGCTCACCAGACCCACGGTTTTGGCGGAATCCACCGTTGGGATCAGCGAAGAACGAATGCTGTCGCGGATCAACCGCGCCGAGGCCACCTTCGGTGTCGCGCCCAGGCTTAGCTTCTCCTGAAGCTGTTGCTGTTCACTGCTGAAGCGTTGCCCCAGATTGTTGTAGCATAACCCGACCGCCACCATCGCATTGCCCGCAATCATCCCGGAAATGGGGATCACCTGCATAGGCGTAAATTCTATCGAGCCGGAGAGCACCAGTACTGCCAGCGTTAACGCGGTCCCGGTGGTGATGGCAATAAACGACGAGAGGAACGCTTTATCGATGTATTTACTGCGTTTCTGCGCGTTCCATGCCGCGTTAAAGCAGATAAACAGCACCATCAACAGGGTCAGCACGGCATGATTGACGTTGAAGATGTATTTCAGCACATAGCCGACGATGATGAGCTGAATAACCGCGCGAACAATACTCCACAGAATATCTTTTTCCAGCCCCAGCTTCTCCCGGTAGCTGACCACAATCGCCACCAGCACCAGGACCATCGACAGCGCCAGCGATTCGTTGGTTATGTTATGTTCACCCACGGTGAGCCTCCTGCATTTTCCCGCCCTGCGGCCTGAGCGTGATGACATCATCCGCATGGCTAATTTCGTTTGAATCGTGCGTCACCCACAGCACGGCAATATCCTGTTCACGGACGTAGCGATGAATAATCTCATTGACGTTGCGCTTGTTAGCGTCATCCAGCGCGCTGGTGATTTCATCCAGCAAAAGCACCTTCGGCAGGAATTGCAGGTTACGGATCAGCGAGACGCGCTGCTTTTCCCCGCCTGACAGTTCGGCAGTCGATTTGGTCAGCGTCTCCGGCGGAAGCCCAAAACGGGTCAGATCGTCCGCAAACTTTTTCGGATCGGGCGTTTGGTTGCGGATGTGCCAGGGGAAAACCAGATTGTCGTACACCGTGTCGCCAAACAGGGATGGCGTTTGCACGCAGTATGACACCTGCTGGCGATAGCTTTCCGGTGTAAGCGTGGCGATATCTTTCCCTTCAAACAGGATGGTTCCCTCCGTTGGACTCAGTAGCGAAGCCACGATTTTCAGGAGGGTGCTTTTGCCGCAGCCGGAGGGGCCGGTTATGAGTTTAAATTCGCCCGGAGAGAGACAAAAATCGACGTGCTGAAGGATGGTGTTATCAACCACACGAAAGCCAACATCCCTGATATCCAGAAGATTTTTTTTATTATTCATTCCGATTCCGTTAACCGCTGTGATAAGAACAGCCTTTAGCATAATCCTTTCCGCTACGCTGCGCGAATAGCCTTAACCTATCGCAAGTGTTAAACTTTTTGTTCGGTAATTGTCACCTCTATAACTACAGGAAGTCAGCAACATGACACATATCTTTTATGAGTTCTCTTCCCTGAAGCCTGGTGTTCCAGATGTGGAAACATTAATGGAAGTCATCAATTCTTCTGAACTCACGCGTTTTGTCATGGGTGCAGAGGTGGTCGATTTTGTTAAGAAGGCGCTCATCGTTAACACCACGATCGGAAGCTTTAAAAACTGCTATTTTGCTTTCGATGATGGGGCTTACTTTCTCGAGTTTGACGGCAAGGGTAAATCCAGACGCTTTACTGAGGTGCCGGACTGGTTCGTTTCCCCCGCGGAATTTGCCCGCTCGCAATGGCTGATTAACCATGACCTGGCCGATGTGAAGGCGACAGCGTTTATTGACGTGCTAATGTCCTACCCGCTTAAAGAGCGCCGGGCGCACTGCAATCTGCTGTTTGGTCTGGATCTGCATAAGGTCAATGTGGTTCCGGCGCCTACAGCCCCTGCCGGAAAAATGGGCAATAAAAACGGAAAAACCACCAAGCCTCGCGTCACGGATCTCGGCTCTTTTGAGCTTTTTACCGCGTTCTTTGCACGCATGAAAACCGCCGTCAATGCAAATGAGTTCCCCACCTTACAGGTGCTGACAGGCCAGAAGGATCTTGCAAAAGCGCCGCACAGCTTAAAGCAAGGGATCAGAACCTGGTTTAAGGGGATTACCGGCGATCTGCCGCCGAACAACAAACGTGTCGGAGCGGGCAATGCAGTACTGTTCTGCGCTCCCGTTCGCGAGCAGATCCAGCAGATAGAGGCCATCGGCCTGGAAAAATACTATCAGGGCTTATCGAAAGCCATCGCTGACGCCGGGGATGGGTTTATCACCGACTTCAGCTATACCTGGTCTGAAGAGTAACGCTATGCGCCCCGCTCTCCTGGCGGGGCGTTTTAATTTTACCAGTCCGGTTCCCACCTCTTTACAGGGGCGAAATCCCGCCCGTTAACCGATATACTTACGTTCAACAAATACGCAATTTTTCTCGTTACGGCATGCAAAACAGGAGGTTTTTATGCTCATCGTTGTTCCTGTCCTTATTTTCGTTGCGCTGGTTATCGTGGGCGCAGGCGTCAAAATTGTCCCGCAGGGTTACCAGTGGACCGTCGAACGTTTCGGTCGCTACACCAATACCCTTCAGCCGGGTTTAAGCCTGATCGTCCCCTTCATGGACAGAATTGGGCGTAAAATCAACATGATGGAGCAGGTGCTGGATATTCCTTCCCAGGAAGTCATCTCTAAGGATAACGCCAACGTCACCATCGATGCGGTGTGCTTTATTCAGGTGATTGATGCGCCGAAAGCGGCCTATGAGGTGAGCAACCTGGAGCTGGCGATCGTCAACCTGACGATGACCAACATCCGTACCGTGCTTGGCTCGATGGAGCTGGACGAAATGCTCTCCCAGCGCGACAGCATTAATACCCGCCTGCTGCACATTGTTGATGAAGCCACCAATCCGTGGGGGATCAAAGTGACCCGCATTGAGATCCGCGACGTGCGCCCACCGGCAGAGCTGATTGCTTCCATGAACGCGCAGATGAAGGCCGAGCGTACCAAACGCGCCTATATTCTTGAAGCCGAAGGGGTGCGTCAGGCCGAGATCCTGAAAGCGGAAGGGGAAAAACAGTCGCAGATCCTGAAAGCCGAGGGCGACCGTCAGTCTGCCTTCCTCCAGGCAGAAGCGCGTGAACGTTCGGCAGAAGCGGAAGCCCGCGCGACGCAAATGGTTTCCGAGGCGATTGCCGCCGGGGATATCCAGGCTGTGAACTACTTCGTCGCGCAAAAATATACCGATGCGCTGAAGGAGATCGGCTCTGCGAACAACAGCAAAGTGGTGATGATGCCGCTGGATGCCAGCAGTCTGATGGGATCTATCGCCGGAATTGCCGAGTTGATCAAAGACGGCGGAAACGAGCGTAAAAAATGATTGAGCTCATCGTTGCACATCCTCATGCGTTCTGGCTAAGCCTTGGCGGCTTGCTGCTGGCCGCCGAGATGCTTGGCGGCAACGGTTATCTGCTGTGGAGCGGTGTTGCCGCTGTGATTACCGGGCTGGTCGTCTGGCTGCTGCCTGTCGGCTGGGAGTGGCAGGGCGCGCTGTTTGCCGTGCTGACGCTGCTGGCCGCCTGGCTGTGGTGGCGCTGGCTGAACAAACGGGTGAAGGCGCAGAAGCCGGTCGACGCGCATCTCAATCAGCGTGGGCAGCAGATCGTGGGTAAACGTTTTACGCTTGATAACGCGCTGATCAACGGACGCGGTCATATGCGCGTGGGGGACAGTTCATGGCCGGTGGTGGCCGATGATGACCTCAGCGCCGGCACGCGGGTTGAGGTCATTGCGGTAGAAGGCATTACCCTGCGGGTTAAAGCCTGTTAGGCGTGGGTTTTACGGTGGCAGCAGCCGGAAAGATTGTCGATAATCGGGCACTCGGCGCTGTCATCTCCCGGGCAGGATTCTGCCAGCTGTAGCAGTTGCTCACGCATCGCCTGTAATTCGATGATATGGCGTTCGATCTCCGCCACTTTTTCCAGCGTACGTTTTTTCACGTCGGCACTGTGGCGTTTCGGATCGTTAAACAGGTTAACCAGCTCGCCGCACTCTTCAAGGTTAAATCCTACCTGTCTTGCCTGACGCAGTAACGTCAGTTCATCAAGATGCAGCTGCGTATAGCTGCGGTAGCCGTTCTCACTGCGCAACGGTGGCGTCACCAGCCCTTTTTCCTCATAAAAGCGAATCGCTTTGCTGGTTAAGCCGGTTTTTTTCGCAACATCGCTGATATTCACATTTCCCCCTTGACCTTCCCCTTGATGGAAGGTTTAACCTTCATAACAGTTAGCGAAAAGCAGAGTGAAGGTCAACAATTGACCAGAACATTATACGGGAGTTTTGTTATGTCTCACACTATTGACCTGACACTGGACGGCCTCTCCTGCGGCCACTGTGTTAAACGTGTTAAAGAAAGCCTGGAGCAGCGTCCTGATG
The DNA here is from genome assembly GCF_049237385.1 of Enterobacter cloacae complex sp. IR5412. Taxonomy (NCBI): domain Bacteria; kingdom Pseudomonadati; phylum Pseudomonadota; class Gammaproteobacteria; order Enterobacterales; family Enterobacteriaceae; genus Enterobacter; species Enterobacter cloacae complex sp. IR5412. The sequence continues at coordinate 280,441 of NZ_JBMKHQ010000004.1, forward strand.
TGGAAAGCGCTGAGGTGACTATCGATCATGCCGCCGTGACCGGCAGCGCCAGCGCCGACGCGCTGATTGATACCATTAAACAGGCCGGTTACGGGGCGGAGTTAAGCCACCCAAAGGCTAAACCGCTGGCAGAGTCATCATCCCCGTCGGAAGCACTGACAGCGGCCACTCCTGAGCTTCCGGTAGCTGATGATATTGATGACAGCCAACAGCTGCTGATCAACGGCATGAGCTGCGCCAGCTGTGTCTCCCGGGTACAAAACGCCTTACAGGCGGTACCGGGCGTCGCACAGGCACGGGTAAACCTGGCGGAGCGTACTGCGCTGGTGATGGGCAGTGCCTCCGCCGCAGATTTAGTGCAGGCCGTGGAGAAAGCGGGCTACGGGGCGGAGGCCATCGAAGATGATGCCGAGCGCCGCGAGCGCCAGCAGGAAACGGCTGTCGCCACCATGAAGCGCTTCCGCTGGCAGGCGATCGTCGCCCTGCTGATCGGTATTCCGGTGATGGTGTGGGGCATGATGGGTGACAACATGATGGTCACCGCAGACAACCGCACCCTGTGGCTGGTGATTGGTCTGATTACCCTTGCGGTGATGGTGTTTGCAGGCGGACATTTCTATACCAGCGCCTGGAAGAGCCTGAAAAACCGCACCGCGACGATGGACACGCTGGTCGCGCTCGGGACGGGTGCGGCGTGGCTGTATTCGATGAGCGTTAACGTCTGGCCGCAGTGGTTCCCGATGGAGGCGCGCCATCTCTATTATGAAGCGAGCGCGATGATTATAGGTCTGATTAACTTAGGCCATATGCTCGAAGCCCGCGCGCGTCAGCGCTCGTCGAAAGCGCTGGAAAGATTACTCGATTTAACCCCGCCGACGGCCCGCGTGGTCACCGACGATGGGGAAAAAAGCGTTCCTCTCTCAGAGGTGCTACCCGGTATGACGCTTCGTCTCACCACCGGTGACCGCGTGCCCGTCGACGGTGAAATCACCCAGGGCGATGCCTGGCTTGATGAAGCCATGCTGACCGGTGAGCCGATCCCCCAGCAGAAATCTCAGGGCGATGAGGTGCATGCGGGTACGGTGGTACAGGACGGCAGCGTGCTGTTCCGCGCCAGCGCCGTTGGCAGTCATACCACACTGTCACGCATCATTCGGATGGTCCGCCAGGCGCAGAGCAGTAAGCCGGAAATTGGTCAGCTTGCCGATAAAATCTCCGCCATTTTTGTGCCAGTGGTGGTCGGTATTGCCCTGCTGAGCGCGGCAATCTGGTATTTCTTCGGCCCGGCGCCGCAGATTGTCTACACCCTGGTGATCGCCACCACGGTACTGATCATCGCCTGCCCTTGTGCCCTTGGTCTGGCCACGCCGATGTCGATTATCTCTGGCGTCGGACGCGCCGCCGAATTTGGCGTACTGGTCCGTGATGCTGACGCCCTGCAACGGGCAAGCACGCTGGACACCCTCGTCTTTGACAAAACCGGCACGCTCACCGAGGGCAAACCGCAGGTAGTGGCCGTTAATACCATTGGCTGTACGGAGACGGATGCCCTGCGCCTGGCCGCCGCGCTGGAACAAGGCTCCAGTCACCCGCTGGCGCGCGCCATCCTTGAGAAAGCCGGTGATGCCCGTCTGCCGCAGGTAAGCAACTTCCGCACCCTGCGCGGTTTAGGGGTCAGCGGTGAAGCAGAAGGCCATACGCTGCTGCTGGGTAACCAGGCACTGCTAACTGAACACGGTGTTGATACGTCCGTGCTGGACGCTGAGCTGAACGCGCAGGCCTCTCAGGGCGCGACGCCGGTTCTGCTGGCGAGGAATGGTCAGGTGGCGGCGCTGCTGGCCGTGCGCGATCCGTTACGCCAGGACAGCGTGGATGCCTTGCAACGCCTGCACCATGCGGGATATCGCCTGGTGATGTTAACCGGTGATAACCCGACTACCGCTAACGCCATCGCCAGAGAAGCCGGGATTGATGAGGTGATAGCCGGCGTACTGCCAGATGGCAAAGCGGACGCCATCAGGAAATTGCAACGTGATGGTCGTCAGGTGGCGATGGTCGGCGACGGCATCAACGACGCCCCGGCGCTGGCGCAGGCTGACGTAGGTATTGCGATGGGCGGCGGGAGCGATGTCGCCATTGAAACCGCGGCGATCACCCTGATGCGCCACAGCCTGATGGGTGTGGCGGATGCGCTGGCGATTTCGAAAGCCACGTTGCGCAACATGAAGCAGAACCTGCTGGGGGCCTTCGTCTATAACTCGCTCGGCATTCCGATTGCCGCCGGGATTTTGTGGCCGCTGACCGGCACCCTGCTGAACCCGGTTGTTGCGGGTGCGGCGATGGCGCTCTCGTCAATTACCGTGGTGAGCAACGCTAACCGTCTGCTGCGGTTTAAACCGAAAGCGTAGAATCCCGGAAGCTGGCCGGGTAAGCGCAGCGCCGCCCGGCTTTCGCCTATTGCGCCCCCCTTCCCCACGCGCTAGCATGAACCTTTCCGTTTATGGAGCGCGTATGGGTCTGTTTAATCGTATAAAAACATCGTTTCGCGCCCTTTTTCCCCGCCGTTATGCCTGGCCCGGTATGGATATTTCGCTTCCGGGTGGGCAGCAACTGCACCTGGTGGGAAGCATTCATATGGGCACGCAGGATATGTCCCCCCTGCCCTCCGGCCTGATTAAACTACTGAAGCGCGCCGACGCGCTGATCGTCGAAGCCGACATCTCCGGCCATGAATCGCCGTTTGCCGGGCTGGAAAGCGACCGCCCCCTGGCTGAACGTCTTAACGAGACGCAGTTGGCTGAGCTTACCCGTCTTGCGGATGAGTCCGGCGTCTCGCTCTCAATGCTCGACACCCTGCCCCTGTGGCAAATTGCCATGGTGCTACAGGCAACCCAGGCGCAGCGCCTGGGGCTGCGCGGCGATTACGGTATCGATTATCAACTGCTGAATGCGGCACGGGCGTGCAACCTGTCCGTCATTGAACTGGAAGGCACGGACAGCCAGATTGCGCTTCTTCGCCAGCTTCCTGATGACGGTAAGATGCTACTGGATGATACCCTGACCCACTGGCACACCAACGCGCGTCTGCTGCAAACGATGATTGGCTGGTGGCTGGATGCGCCGCCCGCAGACGGTAAGCTGGCGTTACCGTCGACGTTCAGTGAATCGTTGTATGATGTGCTGATGAACGCGCGCAACCAGGCGTGGCGGGAGACGCTGTATGCCCTGCCTGCCGGTCGTTATGTTGTCGCGGTTGGCGCGTTGCATTTGTACGGAGAAGGGAATTTGCCGTCGCTGCTGAAATAAAAAAATGGCCAATATTTCTATTGGCCCGTCAAAGAGGAATTTCATCGTTTTTATTATACCGAAGTGACCTTCGGCTACGCCGATTGTCGCTCAAAGTAACCATCACTGCCAATACTATTGCGCAAGATGGTGCTATTTTTTAGACAAACGTCAGGCGTATGCTGCTGGCATGAACCGTCTGTCGTAAGAAGGATAGCCATGACTCCCGCCGTTAAATTACTCGAAAAAAACAAAATTTCTTTCCGGATCCACACCTACGATCACGATCCGAACGAAACCAACTTTGGTGATGAAGTGGTGCGCAAGCTGGGGCTGAACGCGGACCAGGTTTACAAAACGCTGCTGGTCGCGGTGAATGGCGATATGAAGCACCTCGCCGTGGCAGTGACGCCCGTCGCCGGACAGCTTGATCTGAAGAAAGTGGCCAAAGCGCTGGGAGCGAAAAAGGTCGATATGGCAGACCCGATGGTTGCGCAACGCACTACGGGTTATCTGGTCGGCGGGATCAGCCCGCTCGGCCAGAAAAAGCGTCTGCCGACCCTGATCGATGCGCCTTCGCAGGAATTTGAGACGATCTATATTTCTGGCGGCAAACGCGGGCTGGATATCGAACTGGCCGCAGGCGATCTGGCGAAAATGCTGGACGCGAAATTTGCGGATATTGCGCGCAGGGATTGAGAAAATTGCCCGGTGGCGCTGCGAGGTAAAAGCAAAACGGTAACAGGCGTTACCGTTTTTTTGTGTTCGCGCCCTCTCCCGGTGGGAGAGGGTTGGGGTGAGGGCATCAGGCCGCACAACACTACTGCCAGCTCACCTCGCCCTTCGGCTCATACGCGTTCACGTCAATCGGTGAATTTTGCTGGATAAACTGCTTTAACACTTCCGCATCAATAAACCCGGTATTTACATAGCCCGGTTTGTTATCGATATGCGGATAGCCGTCGCCGCCGGTGGCGTTAAAGCTTAACGTTGCCAGGCGGTAGGTTTTCGCCGGATCAACAGGTTCGCCTTTGATTTTGAGATCGTTGAGCTTACCGTCCTTCGCGACGAAGCTGACGTTAGCAAACTGCGGATACGCTCCGGAGTCCGGCTTCATCTGCGCCACGGCGGTCAGGTAGTCAATTACCTCTTTCCCGCTCATGTCCGCATACACCACCACGTTGCCAAACGGCTGCACTTTGAGCACGTCTTTATAGGTGATGTTTCCGCCATCGATGGAATCACGAATACCGCCGCCGCTCATCACGCCGAAATCCGCATTCGTGCGCGCCATCTGCGCGGCCAGCACCAGACGCCCCATGTTGGTTTGTACGAAGCGGACTTTGCTGCGGTCCCCTTCCAGTCGTCCGTTAAGCGTGCCAATCTTCACGTCCAGCTGCGCTTTCCCTTTGCTCTGGAACGGCGTCAGCAGGGAGAGCATCTGCTGGTTTTCAGCGATCTCTGGCGTGTAGAGTACCCGCTCGCTTTTGCCGTCCGGGTAGGTTACTTTCTTCTTCAGGTTGACCGGGATGAGCTGATAGTGCACCAGCTTCATCTCGCCGTTACGGAATTCGAAATCCGCACGGCCTACGTATTTACCCCACTCGTGGGCCTGTACAATCCAGATACCGTTCTGACGATCCGGCGCGCACGGCGTGCCGGGCACATAATCTACCTGCTTTTTATTCTCAGAAGCCATGCAGACCGGATCCTGCGAATGACCGCCCACAATCATCGCCAGCGAGCCCGCAGGAAGGCTGCGCGCCATCTCCACGTCGCCCGGCGCGTTAGAGCCGTGCTGACCGTTGTCGTAATGCCCCATGTGGGTGGTAGCGATAATCACATCCGGTTTTTCATTCTGCTGCAACTCCTGGATCACCAGCTTCGCTTCGTCCGCCGGTTTACGGAATTCGATGTCGGTGAAAAATTCAGGGTTGCCAATTTTGGCCGTATCGTCGGTGGTTAAGCCGATGACCGCGATCTTCAGATCCTGACGCTTAAACAGCGCCCACGGTTTAAACAGGCGCTCGCCGGTGCTTTTCTTATAAATATTGGCGGAAAGGAACGGAAATTTGGACCACTTTTCCTGCTGGCGCAATACGCTCAGCGGGTTATCAAACTCGTGGTTTCCGACCGCCATCGCGTCGTAACCAATTAAATTCATGCCGCGGAAATCAGGCTCGGCATCCTGCAAATCAGATTCCGGTACGCCGGTATTAATATCCCCGCCCGACAGCAACAGCACGCTGCCGCCCTGAGCCGAGACCTCTTTACGAATGCCGTCCACCAGCGTTTTTTGCGCCGCCAGGCCATATTCACCGTATTCGCTGCGCCAGAAATGGCCGTGATGATCGTTAGTATGCAGAATGGTAATTTTATAGGTTTTATCTTTTTCATACGCCTGCGCGGGCAGGCTTGTCAGCCCCCATGCGGCGATGAGCGCCAGCGCGACGCCACGCTTTATTAACTTCATCTTCTCTCTCCCTGACCCATAGACAAACGCAAAAATTACAGTGACTCACAAGAATAGACAAATAAGTTTTCAGAATTGCGACTTTCTTCAAATGTCACGGACGAGTATGTTAGTCGGATAATAATTACTCCCTGCATCTCTAATTACAAATTGACGTGGTATTTATGGCAATCAGTGAATCAACCCAGCCTGTTCAGGGCGTTCCGGCGTCGCCGCCGAAATCGCGCACTTCCTTCAAAGTATTAGGCGCAATCAGTCTCTCTCATCTGCTCAACGACATGATCCAGTCGCTGATTCTGGCGATCTACCCGCTGTTGCAGTCTGAGTTCTCATTAACCTTCGTGCAGATCGGGATGATTACCCTGACCTTCCAGCTGGCCTCTTCGCTGCTACAGCCGGTGGTGGGCTACTGGACGGACAAATACCCGATGCCATGGTCGCTGCCCATTGGGATGTGCTTCACCCTGAGCGGGCTGGTGCTGCTGGCCATGACGGGCAGCTTTGAGGCGGTACTGGTTGCCGCGGCGCTGGTAGGAACCGGTTCATCGGTGTTCCATCCGGAATCGTCCCGCGTGGCGCGTATGGCCTCCGGCGGACGCCACGGGCTGGCGCAGTCTCTGTTCCAGGTGGGGGGGAACTTTGGTAGCTCCCTCGGTCCTCTGCTGGCGGCGGTAATTATCGCGCCTTACGGCAAAGGCAACGTGGCGTGGTTTGTGCTGGCCGCGCTGCTGGCGATTGTCGTCCTGGCGCAAATCAGCCGCTGGTATGCCGCGCAGCATCGCGTAAATAAGGGAAAACCTGTCGCAAAGATAACTAATCCCCTTCCGCGTAATAAGGTGATCCTTGCCGTCAGCGTGCTGCTGGTGCTGATTTTCTCGAAATATTTCTATATGGCGAGCATTAGCAGCTATTACACCTTCTATCTGATGCAAAAATTCGGATTATCGGTACAAAACGCCCAGTTCCATCTCTTTGCCTTCCTGTTTGCGGTGGCGGCAGGCACGGTGATTGGCGGCCCTGTGGGAGATAAAATCGGACGTAAATATGTGATTTGGGGCTCTATCCTCGGCGTTGCGCCGTTTACGCTTGTTTTACCGTACGCAACGCTGGAATGGACCGGAATATTGACAGTGATAATTGGTTTTATTCTCGCGTCGGCGTTTTCAGCCATTCTGGTCTATGCGCAAGAGCTGCTGCCGGGACGTATCGGTATGGTTTCCGGTCTCTTTTTCGGTTTTGCCTTTGGCATGGGCGGCCTTGGCGCCGCCGTGTTAGGGATGGTTGCAGACCACACTAGCATCTTCCTGGTCTATAAAATCTGCGCTTTCCTGCCACTTCTGGGGATGTTGACCATATTCCTGCCTGACAACCGTCATAAAGCGTAACTACATGGCTGCCAAAGTTAAACTTTGGCAGCCGGATAACCTGATGCCATAAGGCTTTCCTCTCCCTCCCCTCAGCAAATTTATCAAAATCTGCCTTTTTTCGTGCTTATTGCCTTTTTATTGTGATTTCAACAATTATTCATAAACATAAGCGTAAAAATTGTCATAAACTATTAATCGGCTTTTTGGTATTTGCACCAAAAATGGATCACCCATCGCGAAAGGAGACGGAATGCACCACGCCACACCGCTTATCACCACCATTGTTGGTGGACTTGTGCTCGCTTTTATCCTCGGCATGATTGCCAACAAACTGCGTATTTCGCCCCTGGTAGGCTATTTGTTAGCGGGCGTGCTGGCAGGACCCTTTACGCCGGGTTTTGTCGCAGATACCAAACTTGCACCGGAGCTGGCGGAACTGGGCGTTATCCTGCTGATGTTTGGCGTCGGACTGCATTTTTCCCTGAAGGATCTGATGGCGGTAAAGTCGATCGCCATACCGGGAGCGATCGCCCAGATAGGGGTGGCGACGCTGCTGGGCATGGCGCTTTCGGCGGTGCTGGGCTGGTCAATCATGACCGGTATCGTATTTGGGCTGTGTCTTTCAACCGCCAGTACCGTGGTGCTGCTGCGCGCGCTTGAAGAGAGGCAGCTGATAGACAGCCAGCGCGGGCAAATCGCGATTGGCTGGCTGATAGTTGAAGATCTGGTGATGGTGTTGACGCTGGTACTGCTGCCCGCCGTCGCCGGGATGATGGAAAAAGAGAATATCGGCTTCGCTTCGCTGGCGCTGGATATGAGCATTACCATCGGTAAGGTTGTGGCGTTTATTGCCATCATGATGCTGGTGGGCCGCCGTCTGGTGCCGTGGATCATGTCCCGCAGCGCCGCCACCGGCTCGCGTGAACTGTTCACGCTTTCGGTCCTTGCGCTGGCGCTGGGCATTGCCTTTGGCGCTGTCGAGCTGTTTGACGTCTCCTTTGCGCTGGGCGCGTTCTTCGCCGGGATGGTGCTGAACGAGTCCGAGCTGAGCCACCGTGCCGCGCACGATACTCTGCCACTACGTGATGCGTTCGCGGTGCTGTTCTTTGTCTCCGTCGGGATGCTGTTCGACCCGATGATCCTCATCCAGCAGCCGCTGGCCGTGCTGGGTACGCTGGCAATCATCATCTTTGGTAAGTCCGTTGCCGCCTTCTTCCTGGTGCGGATGTTCGGTCACTCGCCGCGCACGGCGCTGACCATCGCCGCCAGCCTGGCGCAGATTGGCGAGTTCGCCTTTATTCTGGCTGGTCTGGGAATGGCCCTGAATCTGCTGCCACAGGCTGGGCAAAATCTGGTGCTGGCGGGGGCGATCCTCTCCATCATGTTGAACCCGGTATTGTTTGCCCTGCTGGAGAAATATCTCGAGAAGACCGAAACCCTCGAAGAGCTGACGCTGGAAGAGGCGACAGAAGAAGAGAAACAGATCCCGGTGGATATCTGCAACCACGCGCTGCTGGTCGGTTTTGGCCGCGTCGGCAGCCTGCTGGGTGAAAAACTGATGGCTCAGGGCATTCCACTTGTAGTGATTGAAACGTCACGCACCCGCGTCGACGAACTTCGCGAACGCGGCATCCGCGCGGTGCTGGGCAACGCGGCTAACGAAGAGATTATGAATCTGGCGCATCTGGACTGCGCTCGCTGGCTGCTGCTCACTATCCCGAACGGTTACGAGGCTGGCGAGATTGTCGCCACAGCCCGTGAAAAATGCCCGCATATCGAAATCATAGCCCGCGCCCATTATGATGACGAAGTGGAGTACATTACCGAGCGCGGCGCGAATCAGGTGGTGATGGGTGAGCGTGAGATTGCGAATACGATGCTGACAATGCTGACGAAGCCGCCGGTTGAAGAGGCGGTGACGGGGTAAATTTTGTGCGGCCTGGTCCCCTCACCCCAGCCCTCTCCCCAAAGGGGAGAGGGTGTTCAAGTTCCCTCTCCCCTTTGGGGAGAGGGCCAGGGTGAGGGGTCTTCTTTTACCTGTCCCAATACGCCTCTTCGAGGCTGTCTTCCCGTTCCGGCAGCCCACGCGTTAAGCGCGGTGAATGCTGGTTCAGCACCTGATAACTCACGCGGTTCGCGTACTTGCACACCTGCGCCAGCGAGGAATAGGTCAGCCAGTTGAAGGTGTGTTTGCTGGAATTCGGCACATTGGTTTTGTGGTAGGCGTTAGCGGTGATGTCGTGCAGCAGCGCGGCCAGCGCGCCGTCGCCCGCGCCGTTGGTGTTCATGATCTTCTCGGGGCCACCCATATACGGTGCAATGTGGGAGAAGATACGCAGCGGGTTGATGCAGTCTTTATGACGCATGGCGCGGCTGAACTCGTACTGGTTAAATTCGGCGATAGCGCCCGGCAGCAGCGGGTGCTGGGTTTTCCGCTTGCTCTCTTCTTCCGTGAAGCCCGCCATGTACAGCCCGACCGGCCCTGCGGTGCAGAGCACCAGATCCACCCAGTCCAGCGCCTTATCAGACGCCAGCAGCGGATCGCTTTCGCCGGTCAGCGCTTCGGCTTCTTCTTCATTCATCGCCAGAATCGAGACGTGTTCTTTCAGGAAGGCCTGCCACCACTCCGGGTTGTCGGCAATCACGAATTTGGTGCCCAGCGTCAGAACCACAGGCACGTTGTATTTCTTCGCATACTCAATTGCCTTCATGGTTGCGTCCGGCATTGGTTCGCCCGGCTTGCAGCGCACCAGATAAGACGTCAACACCAGCGCAGACGCGCCCGCGATCACCTCTTCCGGAATACTTTCAGCGCGTAGCTTGTTCATATGGCCGGGGCTGATGGCAAAGGTACGCTCGCCGGAATCGCTTATCAGCGTAAAGCAACGACCAATTGGCCCGTCAACGCCCTGCAAATAGTTCAGATCGGTGCGGCTGGAGGTATTGCACAGGTAGCGGTAGGCGTAGCCACCGATTTCGATATTGCTGCACATCACGCCAAGCAGTACCGAGCGGTCGTCTGCCAGAACGGAGTAGTTGTGCATGGTGTTACCGATGGTGCCGCCAGCAAACTGGTGGGTGATAAGATTTTCGCGCATCAGTTCCTGATACAGCGCTTCGGCAACGTCATCCTCAATCACCAGCGAGTGCCCGGCGCTCAGACCATAACGTGCGACAAACGCATCATCCACTTTGGCTTCAATGTCCACCAGCGTCTGATCGATACCGACCACCCAGGCAGCGCTGGTTTCGCTTTCCTGCTGAATTTGCTGTAACAGCGGATCGCGGGCATCGACGGGGAAATAGTGTTTGGACTTACGTTTACCGGGAAATTTCATGGTCTGAACTGTGCAAAGAATACGGGCCGGGAATGGTAGCACAAACCCGGCCCGTAACGCGATCAGCGGCGGGTGGTGACCAGTGACACCATCATATCGATGTGTTCAGGGGAGTCGTTAAGCGCAGGAATGTATTCGTATTTCGTTCCGCCGGCCTCCATGAAGAACTCTTTGTTCTGGACGGCAATCTCTTCCAGCGTTTCCAGACAATCCGCCGAGAAGCCCGGCGACATAACCTGAATGTGCTTCACGCCCTTCTCGCCCAGCATTTTTAGAGTTTCATCAGTATACGGGGTCAACCACGGTTCACGGCCGAAGCGCGACTGGAAGGTCATCATCACCTTCTCAGGCGGCAGGCCGAGGGCGGAGACCAGTTCACGGGTGGTATCGCGGCAACGCTGGGGGTAATCGTCCCCTTCGTTCGCGAAACGCTGCGGAATACCGTGATAGGAGAGCAGCAGCAGATCCGGCTCGCCGTGTTTTTCAAACGACGCGCGCGCGCTGCTGGCAAGCGCCTGAATGTACAGCTCGTTATCGGCGTAGTCGCGGATAAAGGTGATGCCCGGTATACGGCGGCGGGTCGCCAGAATGCGTGCCAGTTCGTCCCAGACGGCAGCCACCGTGGAGCACGAATACTGCGGATAAAGGGCCAGCACCACAATGTGTTCAACGCCCTGCGCCAGCAGAGAGTCGACGGCGCTTTCCAGGGATGGCTTACCGTAGCTCATACCGAGCGCAACGGGCATGTCCGGCAGACGGGCGGCCAGCGCCTTCTCCTGACGACGGCTGTAGACCATCAGCGGCGAGCCTTCTTCCATCCACACGGACTGATAGAGCTTTGCCACACGCGGGGAACGAATCGGCAGAATGACGCCACGCAGCAGTGGCCACCACAGCAGTCTTGGGGTATCCACGACGCGCGTGTCGCTTAAAAATTGTCGCAGGTAGCGTTTTACCGCCGCTGGAGTAGGTGCTTCTGGGGTGCCCAGATTGGCAAGCAGGATGCCGGTTTTCGCCTGACTCATTCACGCCTCTTAACCATTTGATAGGCTGTCAATTGTAGCGGAAATGCGTTTAAACGAAACCCATTGCTGCAATAGGTAAGATGAGAATTTTTCTCACCCGGGGCTCCGGGTGAGAGAGGTGCGCTTAGCCGAGAATTTTTTCCAGCTCTGCACGTACGTCAGCCACGGCTTTGGTGCCGTCCACTTTCGCGTATTTGGTATTACCCGCCTGCGCTTCTTTGGTGTAGTAGCCGATCAGCGGTGCGGTCATCTGATGGTATTCCACCAGGCGTTTACGCACGGTTTCTTCCTGATCGTCTTTACGGGTGGTCAGCTCTTCGCCGGTCACGTCGTCTTTGCCTTCAACCTTAGGCGGGTTGAATTTGATGTGGTAAACGCGGCCAGAGGCAGCGTGCACGCGACGGCCAACGATACGGTCAACGATCAGTTCGTCCGGTACATCGAACTCCAGCACGTAATCCACGTTTATGCCCGCTTCTTTCATGGCGTCAGCCTGAGGAATGGTGCGCGGGAAGCCGTCCAGCAGGAAACCATTGCGGCAGTCTTCCTGAGCAATGCGCTCTTTTACCAGCGCGATAACCAGTTCGTCGGTCACCAGCTTGCCTGCGTCCATGATGTCTTTAGCTTGTTTGCCCAGCTCGGAGCCAGATTTAACAGCGGCACGCAGCATGTCACCAGTAGAGATTTGCGGAATACCGTATTTCTCCATGATGAACTGAGCCTGAGTTCCCTTACCCGCGCCCGGAGCGCCAAGCAGAATAATACGCATTGCGAAAATCCCCTCAAATGTCGATTCAATTTTTCAAAAGCGCTAAACAATACCACCAGAACGGGTATCGCTCAAGGAAGGCGGGGAGGCTGAAACGGTTAACGGGGGGAGATTATTTGGGTTAGTGCGAGAATGCCCCCTCACCCTAACCCTCTCCCCAAAGGGGAGAGGGGACGATTATACCCTCTCCCCTTTGGGGAGAGGGCCAGGGTGAGGGGTAGGTTTTGTATTACGCCAGCAGCAGCGCATTCACACGTTTAATGAACAGGTTAGGATCTTCCAGGGTGCCGCGCTCGGCCAGCAGGGACTGATCCAGCAGCAGTTCAACCCACTCCGCAAAGCGGGCGTCGTCCTGGGTATCCGCCGCGCGTTTCACCAGCGGATGATCCGGATTAAGCTCAAAGATATATTTCACTTCCGGCACGGCCTGGCCCGCCGCAGCGAACAGTTTCGCCATCTGGGTGCTCATTTCGTCCGCATCGGTGGTGACAATGGCTGGCGTATCGGTCAGACGGTGCGTGAAGCGCACCTCTTTCACGCGGTCGCCCAGCAGGGTTTTCACGCGCTCAACGAACGGCTCCAGCGCCTTCTCGGCTTCCTTCGCGCTGTCGTCCACTTCATCCGCCAGCTTATCGATAGACTCGTCGGCTTTAGCAACGGACTGGAAGGATTTACCGTCGAACTCGGTCAGGTAGTTCATCATCCACTCGTCGATGCGGTCAGACAGCAGCAGCACTTCGATGCCTTTCTTACGCAGCAGCTCCAGATGCGGACTGCTCTTCGCTGCCGCATAGCTGTCGGCGGTGATGTAGTAGATCTTCTCCTGCCCTTCTTTCATGCGGGAGACGTACTCTTCCAGCGACACGGTCTGGGCGGAGGAGTCGTTGTGCGTAGAGGCGAAGCGCAGCAGTTTAGCGATAGCTTCCACGTTCGCGGTGTCTTCCGCCGGGCCTTCTTTCAGCACCAGGCCGAACTGTTTCCAGAAGGTCTGGTATTTTTCCGCATCGTCTTTCGCCAGTTTTTCCAGCATCTGCAACGCTCGCTTGGTCAGGGCGTTACGCAGGTTACGGGTGACGGTGCTGTCCTGGAGAATTTCACGGGAGACGTTCAGCGGCAGATCGTTGGAATCTATCAGGCCACGCACAAAGCGCAGGTAGTTCGGCATGAACTGCTCGGCGTCGTCCATGATGAAGACGCGCTGCACGTACAGCTTCAGGCCGTGCTTGTGATCGCGGTTCCACATGTCCCACGGCGCCTGCGCCGGAATGTACAGCAGGCTGGTGTACTCCTGCTTCCCTTCCACACGGTTGTGGCTCCAGGTCAGCGGGTCGGTAAAGTCGTGGGCGATGTGCTTGTAAAACTCGTTGTACTCGTCGTCTTTAATTTCAGCTTTATTGCGCGTCCACAGCGCCTGCGCCTTGTTGATTTTCTCCCAGGAAACCACGGTTTCGCCGTCTTTCTCTTCCTGTTTTTCAATCTCAACCGGCAGCGCGATGTGGTCAGAATATTTGCTGATGATGGAGCGTACGCGCCAGTCGTTCAGGAAATCGTCTTCGCCTTCGCGCAGGTGCAGAGTGATTTCGGTGCCGCGATCCGCTTTGGTGATATCATCAACGGTGTATTCGCCTTCCCCTTTGGATTCCCACAGCACCCCGTTTTCGGCGCTGTCGCCCGCAGCGCGGGTGCGTACGGTGACTTTATCCGCCACGATGAATGCCGAGTAGAAGCCTACGCCGAACTGACCGATCAGCTGGCTGTCTTTCGCCTGGTCAGAGCCCATGGACTCGAGGAACGCTTTGGTGCCGGATTTAGCGATGGTGCCGAGATGGTCGATCACCTCGTCGCGGTTCATCCCGATGCCATTATCGGCAATCGTCAGGGTGCGGTTCTCTTTATTAAAAGAGACGCGCACGCGCAGTTCGCCATCGCCTTCGTACAGATCCGGGTTGGACAGCGCGCGGAAGCGCAGCTTGTCCGCCGCATCGGAGGCGTTGGAAATCAGCTCACGCAGGAAGATTTCTTTGTTGGAATACAGGGAATGGATCATCAGGTGCAGAAGCTGTTTTACTTCTGACTGGAAACCACGGGTTTCTTGTCCTTTCATCTAAGTCGACCTCAACAATGCCATTTAATGGGGTTGTAAAACGTTGAGTGAGAGATGGGGATAAGGGGGGGAATTTTCAAGCGGAGGCCGCGCACGCAGCCTCCGTTTGGTCAGAAAATAATCTTGTGTCGTCCGGCCAGCGAGTGCGACAGCGTGGTGCCGTCGACCATCTCCAGCTCACCGCCGACCGGCACGCCGTGGGCGATGCGGCTGGCGTCAACGCCGTACTGCGCGCACAGCTCGGCGATGTAGTTGGCGGTTGCCTCCCCTTCCACCGTCGGGTTGGTGGCGAGGATCACCTCTTTGATCGTCTCGGACTCAAGACGCTGTTCAAGACGATCGAGACCGATATCATCCGGGCCGATGCCGTCCAGCGGGGAGAGATGCCCCATCAGCACGAAATAGCGGCCGGAAAACTGCCCGGTTTGTTCGATGGCGTAGATGTCCGCCGGACTCTCCACCACGCAAATCTGACCGTTTTCCTGACGACGCGGGTTCGTGCAGATGTTACAGACGTCCTGCTCGGTAAAGGTCCGGCAATCCGCACAGTGACCAATTTCTGACATGGCGCGGGTCAGAGCCTGCGCCAAGCGCATCCCGCCGCTGCGGTCGCGCTGCAATAGCGTAAACGCCATACGCTGCGCCGACTTCGGGCCAACGCCCGGCAGGCAGCGCAGTGCTTCCATTAACTGCGTGAGCAGCGGACTGGTTTGCATCAGAATGGCATCTTAAAGCCCGGCGGCAGTTGCATACCGCTGGAAACAGAGGCCATTTTCTCTTTCTGGGTTTCGTCGATACGGCGAGCGGCATCGTTAAACGCGGCTGCAACCAGATCTTCCAGCATCTCTTTGTCGTCTTCGAGCAGGCTCGGGTCGATTTCAACGCGACGGCAGTTGTGCGCACCGTTGATGGTCACCTTGACCAGACCGGCACCCGATTCACCCGTGACTTCCAGCTGAGCGATCTCTTCCTGCATCTTCTGCATTTTTTCCTGCATCTGCTGAGCCTGCTTCATCAGACCACCCAGACCGCCTTTTCCACCAAACATAGGCTTCTCTCTTCTTTCACGTTAAGGATTACAACCGTAAGTCAGACTCACGATCAAAGGGGGCGAATACTCTCTTCATCCAGATCGGCGTCGAAGAACCGGCGCAGGGTCTGGATGTTGTTATCCGCGATAATCGACTCGCGCGCCTGCGCGAGCTTCTCTTCATAAATCGCCTGACGCCACTCGAGCGGCGTTTTCACCGCCGGATTATCATCTTCAATGATAGTCAATTCAACCGGCACACCCTGTAATGCGGTAAGCGCCTCGGCCAGCGCCTTTTGCGCGCCTGGGGAGTTGAGGTGCCGCTGGCCAGGGCGCAGGTGCAGACGCACCTGATTGCCTTCCTGCTCTTTCCAGGCATTCAGCGCGACCTGCTCCACCAGCTTCGGCAGCTGAAGTTTGCTGACCTCAGCGGCCCAGGCGTCGCGCTCGATGGACTCTTCCGCGAGCTTCGCGGACAGCTCCGGCGTTTTTTCATGCTCAAGCGCCTTTTTCAGCGCTTTTGGCGTGGCGACCACTTCCTTGACCGTTTCAACAACGGTAGTCGCCTTCCAGCGGTATGCCTCTTCTTTCGCCGGGGCTTTTTGCTCGAGCGCGGACGGTGCCGGACGCGACTGCACGCGCTCCGTTACCGAGGCCAGTCGTTCAAGCGCGGCGTTGTTCACCGGCCGCGCTCTTGCAGGCGCTGCCGGTTCACTCTTTTTTGGTTTGGTTGCTCCCTGCGCACGTTGCAACTGGCTTCGTGCGGCAAGCACCGAACTGGTGGCATCCGACAGCGGCACGTTCTGCGGCGGCGGCGATGCCGGTTGCGGTGGCACCTGCTGCGGTGACATTACCGCGGTCGGCGCAACCGGCGCAAAGGACTGCCGGGGCGTTTCCGGCTCCGGCAATGGCTTGCGCGGATGGAAGGCCAGCGCGCGCAGCAGCGTCATTTCAACGCCCATCCGGCGATCCGGTGCAAACGGCAGCTCTTTGCGGCCAATCAGCAGGGTTTGATAATAAAGCTGCACGTCAGCCGGCGGCACGGTGCGCGCAAGTTCACGCATCCGCTGTTCAATGGTCGCCATGTCCGCGCCAATGGCCGACGGAGACAATTGCAGCATCGCCACGCGATGCAGCAGGCTGAGCATCTCGACCAGCAGCGCTTCCCATTCAATGCCACGGGCGGCGGCATCGTTGACGAGGGTCATTACCCGCTCACCGTTGGCGGCAATCATCGCTTCGATAAGCGACAGCGCCTGATCGTCATCTAGCGTGCCGAGCATGGTGCTGACCGCGTCAGTGGAAAGCTTACCGTCACCGCTGGCAATTGCCTGGTCAGTCAGGCTCAGCGCATCACGCAGGCTTCCGTCCGCCGCGCGGGCCAGCAGCTGCAGGGCGCGCGGCTCGTGAACGATCTTCTCTTCATCAAGAATGTGTTCAAGCTGAGCGCGGATCTGCTCAACGTCCAGCGCCTTCAGATGAAATTGCAGGCAGCGCGACAGGATCGTGACCGGCAGCTTTTGCGGATCGGTGGTCGCCAGCAGGAATTTGACATGCGCAGGCGGCTCTTCCAGCGTTTTCAGCAGGGCGTTGAAGCTGTGGCGCGACAGCATGTGTACTTCATCGATCAGATAGACCTTGAAGCGGCCGCGCGCCGGGGCGTACTGCACGTTGTCGAGCAGATCGCGGGTGTCTTCCACCTTGGTGCGCGAGGCGGCGTCGATCTCGATCAGATCGACAAAACGCCCCTGCTCGATCTCGCGGCAGTTGTCACATACGCCGCACGGGGTGGCGGTGATCCCGGTTTCGCAGTTCAGACCTTTTGCCAGCAGGCGGGCAATAGAGGTTTTACCGACGCCGCGGGTGCCGGAGAAAAGATAGGCGTGATGGATGCGACCTAGCGACAAGCCGTTCGCCAGGGCCGTCAGCACATGTTCCTGACCGACAACGTCAGCAAAGGTTTGTGGTCGCCATTTACGGGCTAACACCTGATAACTCATGGGCAGGCTCTGCAACGCTGGAAGGTGAATTAATGGAGGGGAATGCTATCACAACCTCACCCATTGAGCGAGGTTGTGAGATACGGGATTAATGACCCGGGAAAGGCACCAGGCTGTAGCTGGTAATACCCTGTTTTTCCAGGCGCTGCTCGCCGCCAAGATCGAACAGGTTGATGATGAATGCCGCGTCGGTCACTTCCCCGCCCAGACGACGGATCAGCTTCACGGTCGCTTCGATGGTGCCGCCGGTTGCCAGCAGATCGTCCACCACCAGCACTTTGTCGCCTGGCTTGATGGCATCAACGTGAATTTCCAGCTGATCGGTGCCGTATTCCAGCTCATAGCTCTCAGCAATGGTTTCACGCGGCAGTTTGCGCGGCTTACGCACCGGCACAAAACCCACGCCCATCGCCAGCGCAACCGGTGCGCCGAACAGGAAGCCACGGGCTTCGGTACCTACTACTTTGGTGATCCCGGCGTTTTTATAACGCTCAACCAGCAGTTCAATGCTGAGTGCGTACGCTTTCGGGTCTTCCAGCAAGCTGGTGACATCACGGAAAAGAATGCCAGGCTTTGGATAATCCTGGATACTTTTGATGCTATTTTTCAGATATTCAAGCTGCTGTGCAGTTGCGGTCATCGGTTTGTGCCTAAATGAAACAGTGTTACTCACGGCGCGCGACGAGTCGGTCAAAGTAACAGTTGTTTAACCTTTGACCAGGCGCACCTGTGCTCGAAAACGGTCGAATTTACTGGCTGTGCGCCATAATTGCAACCGCCATGATGAGGCTTCAGTGCTTTTGTTGCTTTTCATCAACCACGGGGATCCGCCACATGAAGATCAGCAGGCAGGCCAGGATCGCCAGCAGCAGAATGCGCACCCACATCATTTTCACCAGCCATAACGAGACGGCGAAGGTGATCAGGATGAAGGCAATGGCGCGCGGCTTGGCCCCGGGCGGCATGGCCCGGTGTTTTTGCCAGTGCCGCAGGTAGCCGCCAAACCACGAACGGTACAGTAGCCAGTGGTGAAAACGCGGCGACGAGCGGGCGAAGCACCAGGCGGCCAACAGGATGAACGGGGTGGTCGGCAGCAAGGGCAATACGATGCCCAGCGTACCCAGCACTACCGCGAGCCAGCCAATGATGATTAAAATAGTACGCTGCATAATGCGAATCGTTATCAAACTGAACGGCTACTTTACCACTGGAGAGCGCATTGAAAACAGCACTGCTTCTTGAGAGGCTGCAAAATCAGCTGATCGCGCTGCGGGCGCAGGCCACACCGCTGATGGGACATGCTACGCTGAAACCGCGCTTTGACCGGCAGCTCTTCCGCACCCGCAGTACCGTCATTCAGGATTACCTTGCTGAGATGCAGACCAACCTCGACGAGCTTCGCCACGCGGTTGAGAGTGAACAGCAGGAACAGGTGGTGTGGCTTGCGGAGCATCTTACTGAGCAGATCACCGCCCTGCACCGCGAAATCGCCGCCTGGCCGCTACGGGCGTGGGACAGCGCCTCGCCTGGGCTCGGAAAATGGCAGCGCAAGCGGCTGGAGAACCAGGAGTTTGAGCGGCGTCTGTTTGAGATGAAGTGTGAGCGCGAAGCCCGCCTGACCACCAGCGAAACGCTGCAAGAGCAGCAGTTATTAATGCGTGAAATCAGCGCGCTGGAAGGCCGCATCGTCCGCTGCCGTCAGGCGCTGGATGAGATTGAACGCGTCATTGAACGCCTGACCCGTTAACAGGAGCCACTAATGTCACTGGAAAATGCCCCCGACGAGGTCAAGCTGGCCGTCGATTTAATTATGCTGCTGGAGAATCACGAGATCCCGGCGGAGACGGTGCTGAAAGCGCTGGAGATTGTGCGGCGGGATTTTGAGGGAAAGGTGAAGGCCGGTTGCCCTCACCCTCACCCTAGCCCTCTCCCTGGAGGGAGAGGGGACCGTTAGGTGCGGTTTGAAAGATCTGCCCTGATTCGCTTTTTACCCTCTCCCCTCTGGGGAGAGGGCAGGGTGAGGGGCGGAGTTTTCGTCACCCTTAATCTCGCGCTTCACTTCCGTATGTTCGTCACCTTTCTCGTTACGCAGGTGAACTTCAAGCTGGTTGAAGGCGATATTAATGTTGTTTTCACGGCACAGACGGTCAATGGTGCGGTTCAGCTCATCGACGGTGTAGCTGCGATCGCGTAGTTCGCGTACGTACAGGCGCAGCTCATGATCCAGCGTGCTTGGCCCGAAGGTGGTGAAGAACACGTCAGGCGCAGGATCGTGCATCACTTTAGGATGTGATTTCGCGGCTTCCAGCAGGACCTCTTTCACTTTATCCAGATCTGAACCATAGGCCACCCCGAGTCGGACCACCACGCGCGTCGTAGTATCCGAAAGCGACCAGTTGATCAGTCGCTCGGTCACGAAGGCTTTGTTCGGGATGATCACCTCTTTACGATCGAAGTCAGTGATGGTGGTCGCACGAATACGGATCTTGCTGACGGTCCCGGAGAAGGTGCCGATGGTGACGGTATCGCCGATACGCACCGGACGTTCGAACAGGATTATCAGGCCAGAAACAAAGTTACCGAAGATCTCCTGCAAGCCGAAGCCCAGACCTACCGACAGCGCCGCCGCCAGCCACTGGAGTTTATCCCACGAGACGCCCAGCGAGCCGAATACCGTCATCGCCCCGACAATAATAATGACGTAGTTCAGGATGGTGGTAATGGCATACGACGCCCCCTGACGCAGGTTCAGCCTTGAGAGCACCAGCACTTCCAGCAGACCAGGCAGGTTGCGGATCAACGCCCAGGCCACCACCGACGACACCAGCGCAAAGAGCAGGCTGCCCATGGTGACGCTTTTCATTACCGCAGCGCCCGCTTCGGTACCGTTGTATTGCCAGAGGGTGATACTGTCGAGGTAGGCGAAGACGGTAATTAAATCAGACCAGATGGCCCAGAACATCACCGCAAACAGCGCAATCATCACCAGCATGGTAATACGCATCGTTTGCTGGTTGACCTGCTCCAGGGCAATGGTCGGCTCTTCCTGCGGCTCAGCCCCTTCAGCCCCCTCTTTAACCTGATGCTGTCGACGGGCAACAGCACGACGATACGCAATGCGGCGCGCCGCCACGCTCAAACCGCGCAGCACGGTCTGGAACAGCAGGTTCCACAGGATCACCAGATACACGGTTTCAATCCAGCGGCCTGACAGACGAAGCGTGGTATAGAAGTAACCCGTTGCCGTCAGCACCATCAGCGCCAGCGGAATGATCGCCAGCACCGTTACGGTAACCAGACGAAGATTGTGGGACTCTTTATCACGCCAGCTGTCGCGGCACATCGGCCACATCAGGACGGCTATCAGCAGCAGGTTCAGCATAATTACCAGCTGTCCCAACACGTCATCCATCAGATGCAGCGGCGAAAGCTCGGCCACAACGGACCAGAAGTGCAGCGGCAACAGCGCGAGGCTGATACGTACAATCTGGCGACGCCAGTGGCTGGTGAGTTTCTCCGGCATGTTGAAGTGTCGGACCGCGACGCCATCTTTTTCCAGCACTTTCCAGCACAGACCAAACACCAGCCAGAACAGCGCCAGCTTTTTGCTGAACGCCCACAGCAGGTCGCTGATATTGAGCTGCATGGTCAACAGGATCAGGCCGACGGCGAGGATCAGCAGGCAGACCGGCAGAGCACGGATCAGATCGATCAGGATCGCTTTCGGGGTGTGCAGCTGGCTGTCGTTACGCAGTTGCCCCACTTCCGAGGCCAGCTTCGCCTGGTACTGCTTCAGCCATTTCAAACGCCAGCGTATTACTCCGGCGATGAGCAGCAAAGGCAGACCCGCAAGGAAGGCAATCATTACCGCAGGCCAGGCTTTCTCCCAGTTCACGGTAATTTTCATGCTTTTGATCTGGGATTTCAGCGTTTCAGGGAAAGATTTAAACCAGTCCCAGTCCATGGGTTTGTTGCTGTTCACCCAGAAAATCTGCTGGGTCAGGATCTCCTGAAGGCTTTTAGACACGCTCACCAGCTGCTGCTGGTTGATTTGCAGGTTAATCGCCATCATCAGCTGGTTGCCCAGCTGCTTATTAAGCTGATCGAGCAACTCGCGGCGCATATCCACAACCTGCAACAGCGCGTCGTGAACTTCACCGTTTACTTCACTTGAATGGCCTTCTTCCACTTTGGCAACAAACGTATCGCTCTGGAACAGGGCATCGCGCTGCTGGTTAACGTCAAACTGTTCAAGACGCAAATCCGCAATGCGATTGGTCATGTCTTCCAGCTCGTCGGCGGACGGCAGCGTCTGCTGCTGCTGGTAAAGAATGCGCGACAGCAGCAGGCTTCCCTTCAGGACGGCAATCTGCTCTTTGACATTGCGCTCAGCCTGCAAAGCGCGATCCAGCCAGTTTTTGACTTTAATATTCTGCTGCACCAGCGCGCTGCCGCTTTCAGTCGCCTGAATCAGGCGCTCGCTCAGCTGATGGTTAATCTCCAGCTCCTGCTTCACCAACGGATTGGCCTGGATACGCGCCGTTTCGTCTGGCGAGACCGCTTCCTGCGCCGTTTTTTCGGTCAGCGTCAGGCGCTTGCTGTTCACCGCCTCCTGCAACAGCTGAAGCTGATGCTCGAGCCGGTTGATATTCGCGTTCACGTAGTCACGCTGTTTTTGCAGCGCATCCTGCAACACCGTGTTGCCTTCCAGACTCTTACGCTGCTGTTCAATCTCCGCGTTCAGCAGCGTCTGCTGGATGTTCAGCAGCGTTTGCTGGGTCGGTCGAAGCGCCCCTTCCCCCACGGTAATGCCATTCAGACGGTTACGTATCTGCTGTAGCTGTTGCGATGCAGAATACATGGCGTTCTGCACGCGCTCAGGCTGGGTTTGCAGCGAAACCAGCTGGCTGTTATAGGTCGAGAGATCGGACTGCGCCGTTTGCAGATCGTCCAGCAGCTGCGCCACGCGCGACTCGAGCTGGCGCAACGAAAGCGTGGCAAGCGTTTTTCGGGTTTCATCGTCGTTATCAACGTCGCTAAGCGCGTTCAGTGCCTCCGTTGCTTTACGCATGTTCTCCGGCGCCTGAGCGACCTTCTGCCGCAACTGGGTCGTTTCGGCTTTGATGCGATCGATCTTATCCAGCGTATCCAGGGTTTCCGTCAGGTCCTGCTGAACGAGCTTTTCCTGGGCGGAGAGATCTTTTTGTTTATTCAGGGTGTCGAGTTGCGACTGAACCTCGGCACGCGTCGGGACATCACTGCCGTTGTCTGCACGGGCCCAGGAATGCGGTGCGGCTGCAAAGAAAAACAGCAGGATCAAAAAAACGGCCAGAACAGAATGTGTCGAGCGATAGGTGTGCAGCATAGTCGTGAATGTGATCTGAGAAATGACCGAAAATAGTCGGGCGTGAAGAATATCACGCCCGGCTAAAGCAGAATAGCGGGAAGGTAATCCTCTAAGACATTTCCTGGAAAGATTCAGGCAGTAAGCGGCGATCCCTCGCTGCGGAGGGTTGGGCAAAGCTGGCACATCTCCAGGAAAATCGCGACGTAGCTACGCGCCTCTGATTTCAGATCGAACGACTGCGGGGCGAAAAGCCAGTTTTCCATCAGGCCGGAAATATAGCTGCGCATCAGGATCGCCGCCCGGCGCGTTAACAGCGTAGCGGGAAGCATGTCGGCCTGCATACATTCCTTAAGAACTTGCTCGATGCGATCGTAGCTTTCCAGACACAGGTCGCGCTGCGCCTGCTGAACCACCGCCATTTCGCCAACAAACTCACATTTATGGAAGATGATTTCCATCATCAGACGTCGGCGTTCTTCCACAACAGTCGCTTCAAGGATATATACTAATATTTCTCTTAATACTGAGAGTGGATCGTGAGGGAATTTTGCCCGATACTCACTCTCAAGATCGCTGATGCTGGACTCTGAAAGCTCCCAGATTTCACCAAACAGATCTGACTTGTCTTTAAAATGCCAGTAAATCGCTCCCCGCGTGACGCCCGCGGCCTGAGCAATCTGCGCCAGCGAGGTTGCCGAAACACCCTGCTGTGAGAACAAACGCATTGCCACATCCAGAATGTGTTGTCGGGTTTCCAGCGCTTGTTGTTTGGTTTTTCGTGCCATACGTTGATGAATTTACAGGAGTCAGATTTACATACATTTATGAATGTATGTACCATAGCATGACGATAATATAAACGCAGCAATGGGTTTTTAGACTCAGGACCCTTGATCAATTTGAAATCGGACACTCGAGGTTTACATATGAACAAAAACAGAGGGTTAACGCCTCTGGCGGTCGTTCTGATGCTCTCAGGCAGCTTAGCGCTTACAGGATGTGACGACAAAGAGGCTCAACAAGGAGCTCAGCAGGTGCCAGAAGTTGGCGTCGTGACGCTCAAATCCGAACCTCTCCAGATGACAACAGAACTACCGGGCCGCACCAGCGCCTATCGCATTGCAGAAGTACGTCCGCAGGTGAGCGGTATCATCCTGAAACGTAACTTCACCGAAGGCGGTGATGTGAAAGCAGGTGAGTCTCTTTATCAGATTGATCCAGCAACCTATCAGGCGTCTTATGAGAGCGCTAAAGGCGATCTGGCGAAAGCAGAAGCGGCAGCCAAAATTTCGCAACTGACGTTGAATCGTTACAAGAAACTGCTCGGCACGCAGTACATCAGCCAACAGGATTACGATTCTGCCCTGGCCGATGCACAGCAAGCCAATGCAGCCGTTGTGGCGGCGAAAGCGGCGGTAGAAACCGCGCGTATTAACCTCGCCTACACCAAAGTGACCTCCCCTATCAGCGGTCGCATTGGTAAATCAGCCGTCACCGAAGGTGCGCTGGTGCAGAACGGTCAAACCAACGCGCTGGCCACCGTGCAGCAGCTTGACCCGATCTACGTTGACGTTACACAGTCCAGCAACGATTTCCTGCGTCTCAAACAGGAGCTTGCCAGCGGACAACTGAAACAGGAAAACGGTAAAGCCAAAGTTGAACTGGTTACCAACGACGGTATCAAGTTCTCACAGACAGGCACACTGGAATTTTCTGATGTGACCGTCGATCAGACCACCGGCTCTATCACCATCCGGGCTATTTTCCCGAATCCGGATAAAACCCTGCTGCCGGGTATGTTCGTACGCGCCCGTCTTGAAGAAGGGACTAACCCAAGCGCCATTCTGGTTCCGCAGCAAGGTGTGACCCGTACGCCACGTGGCGATGCGAGCGCGCTGGTTGTGGGTGCCGATAACAAAGTCGAAACACGCAATATCACTGCAACGCAGGCGATTGGCGACAAGTGGCTGGTAACGGAAGGTCTGAAAGATGGCGATCGCGTGATTATTACTGGTTTGCAAAAAGTTCGTCCTGGCGCGCAGGTCAAAGCTCAGGAAGTGAAATCTGACGACAAACAACAAGCATCGGCCGCTGGCCAGTCAGAACAAACCAAGTCTTAACTTAAACAGGAGCCGTTAAGACATGCCTAATTTCTTTATCGATCGCCCCATATTTGCGTGGGTGATCGCCATTATCATCATGCTGGCCGGGGGACTTGCGATCCTGAAGCTGCCTGTTGCGCAATATCCAACGATTGCGCCGCCGGCAGTGACGATCTCCGCAACCTACCCGGGCGCTGATGCCAAAACGGTGCAGGACACCGTTACGCAGGTTATCGAACAGAACATGAACGGTATCGATAACCTGATGTACATGTCCTCAAACAGTGACTCAACCGGTACAGTTCAGATTACCCTGACCTTTGAATCCGGTACGGATGCGGACATTGCGCAGGTTCAGGTGCAGAACAAACTGCAGCTGGCGATGCCCCTGCTGCCGCAGGAAGTGCAACAACAGGGTGTGAGCGTCGAGAAATCGTCCAGTAGCTTCCTGATGGTTGTCGGCGTGATTAACACCGATGGCACCATGACGCAGGAAGATATTTCCGACTACGTGGGCGCCAACATGAAGGACGCCATCAGCCGTACGTCTGGTGTGGGTGACGTTCAGCTGTTCGGTTCACAGTACGCGATGCGTATCTGGATGGATCCGAATAAGCTGAACAACTTCCAGCTGACCCCGGTTGACGTGATCAGCGCAATTAAAGCGCAAAACGCCCAGGTTGCAGCCGGTCAGTTAGGCGGCACGCCGCCGGTGAAAGGCCAGCAGCTTAACGCGTCTATCATCGCGCAAACGCGTCTGACCTCGGCGGATGAGTTCAGTAAAATTCTGCTGAAGGTGAATCAGGACGGTTCACAGGTTCGCCTGCGTGACGTGGCGAAAGTGGAGCTGGGTGGCGAGAACTACGACGTTATTGCGAAGTTCAACGGTAAACCGGCTTCCGGTTTAGGTATCAAACTGGCGACTGGGGCGAACGCCCTGGACACCGCGACGGCTATCCGTGCAGAACTGAAGAAGATGGAACCTTTCTTCCCGTCAGGTCTGAAAATTGTTTACCCGTATGACACCACGCCGTTCGTTAAAATTTCGATTCACGAAGTGGTAAAAACCCTGGTTGAGGCGATCATCCTCGTCTTCCTGGTAATGTACCTGTTCCTGCAAAACTTCCGCGCAACGCTGATCCCAACCATCGCCGTGCCGGTTGTACTGCTCGGCACCTTCGCGGTTCTGGCGATATTTGGCTATTCGATAAACACCCTGACGATGTTCGGGATGGTGCTCGCCATCGGCCTGCTGGTGGATGACGCCATCGTAGTGGTCGAAAACGTTGAGCGTGTGATGGCGGAAGAAGGCCTGCCGCCGAAGGAAGCAACCCGTAAATCAATGGGCCAGATCCAGGGCGCGCTGGTCGGTATCGCGATGGTTCTGTCTGCGGTATTTATCCCGATGGCCTTCTTCGGTGGTTCAACCGGTGCGATTTACCGTCAGTTCTCTATTACCATCGTTTCCGCGATGGCGCTGTCGGTGCTGGTAGCCCTGATTCTGACGCCAGCCCTGTGTGCGACCATGCTGAAGCCGATTAAGAAAGGTGGCCACGGCGAGCACAAAGGGTTCTTCGGCTGGTTTAACCGCATGTTTGATAAGAGTACGCACCACTACACCGACAGCGTGGGGAACATCCTGCGCAGCACCGGTCGTTATCTGCTGCTCTATATCATCATCGTGGTGGGCATGGCTTTCCTGTTTGTTCGTCTGCCAAGCTCGTTCCTGCCAGATGAAGACCAGGGCGTGTTCCTGAGCATGGCTCAGCTTCCGGCGGGTGCGACGCAAGAACGTACGCAAAAAGTGCTGGATGAGATGACCGACTACTTCCTGACCAAAGAGAAAGACAACGTCGAATCCGTGTTTGCGGTTAACGGCTTTGGCTTCGCGGGTCGTGGTCAGAACACCGGTATTGCCTTCGTTTCTCTGAAAGACTGGTCCGAACGTCCGGGTGATGAGAACAAAGTTGAAGCCATTACCAACCGGGCCATGGGTACCTTCTCACAGATTAAAGATGCGATGGTCTTCGCCTTTAACCTGCCAGCGATTGTTGAACTGGGTACGGCGACCGGCTTCGACTTCCAGCTGATTGACCAGGGCGGTCTGGGCCACGAAAAACTGACTCAGGCGCGTAACCAGCTATTTGGCGAGGTGGCTAAACACCCTGACCTGCTGGTGGGCGTGCGTCCTAACGGTCTGGAAGATACGCCGCAGTACAAGATCGATATCGACCAGGAAAAAGCACAGGCGCTGGGTGTGTCCATCAGTGACATCAATACCACGCTGGGTGCAGCCTGGGGTGGCAGCTACGTCAACGACTTCATCGACCGTGGTCGCGTGAAGAAAGTGTACGTCATGTCCGAAGCGCAATACCGTATGCTGCCGAACGATATCAACAACTGGTACGTTCGCGGCAGCGATGGCCAGATGGTGCCGTTCTCCGCCTTCTCAACTTCGCGCTGGGAATACGGTTCGCCGCGTCTGGAGCGTTATAACGGCTTGCCATCGATGGAGATCCTCGGTCAGGCGGCGCCGGGCCGAAGCACCGGTGAAGCCATGAACCTGATGGAAGAGTTGGCCAGCAAACTGCCTGCGGGTATTGGCTACGACTGGACCGGTATGTCCTATCAGGAACGTCTGTCCGGTAACCAGGCCCCTGCCCTGTACGCCATTTCACTGATTGTGGTGTTCCTGTGTCTGGCGGCATTGTATGAGAGCTGGTCGATTCCGTTCTCCGTTATGCTCGTGGTTCCGCTGGGGGTTATCGGTGCGCTGCTTGCCGCAACCTTCCGTGGGCTGACTAACGACGTTTACTTCCAGGTGGGCCTGCTGACAACCATTGGCTTGTCGGCGAAGAACGCGATACTTATCGTCGAATTCGCCAAAGATCTGATGGAGAAAGAAGGTAAAGGCCTGATTGAAGCAACGCTTGAAGCCGTTCGTATGCGTCTGCGTCCAATCCTGATGACGTCCCTGGCGTTTATCCTCGGCGTTATGCCGCTGGTTATCAGCTCAGGCGCAGGCTCCGGCGCACAGAACGCGGTAGGTACCGGTGTAATGGGTGGTATGGTCACTGCGACCGTTCTCGCCATCTTCTTTGTACCGGTGTTCTTCGTGGTGGTACGTCGCCGCTTTAGCCGCAAAAATGAAGATGTGGAGCACAATCATTCGGTAGAACATCACTGATACCGGTTTCACATGATAAAAAGGCCGCATTTGCGGCCTTTTTCATTTTCAGAAAAATTCATAAAATAGTCTTATTGTCGTTTTATTTATTTTCACCCGTCCTGATAAGACTTATCATAATAATCCGATAAGCTAATCGTAGAATTCAGCATTCTTTTAATATCAATTCATCGCCTAAAATATTCGGACAAATCCTAAATCATCGAAAATGCCGAAGACATCTGAATCCGGACTTCAAATGAAACATTGCGCTAACTCAATGAATCTTAAGGAACGGATTAAAAAAAGGGTTTCTCTCGATAAAAGTGTTCGCGTCTGAGGTCACATTTGCGTAAGCGCTCGCAAGGAAACGTTTTAATTGTAATTTTTCGTAATAGCGCGGTGAAATCCTGATCAGAGTGGCTTATAGTTAGTGTTATCAGGAACACAGCTCCCGTGTGGCTAAGCAAGTTGTATCCATCCCGACATGATGTTCGGTGAGTAAAAAATCACTCAGAAGGGGATGCGCTATGGACGAGTACTCGCCAAAAAGGCATGATATCGCGCAGTTGAAATTTCTCTGCGAATCCTTGTACCATGACTGCCTTGCCAATCTTGAAGAAAGTAACCATGGCTGGGTGAACGATCCAACGTCTGCGATCAATTTACAGCTTAATGAGCTGATCGAGCATATCGCAACCTTCGCACTTAATTATAAAATTAAGTACAATGAAGATAATAAGTTGATAGAGCAAATTGATGAATACCTGGACGACACCTTTATGTTGTTCAGCAGCTACGGCATTAACGCACAGGATTTGCAGAAATGGCGTAAATCAGGAAACCGTCTATTTCGCTGCTTCACGAATGTCAGCAGAGCTAATCCGGTTAGTCTTTCCTGTTAAAATTATTACAAATACTAAGGTGAATTTTATGTCTGATAAACCATTAACTAAAGTCGATTATTTGATGCGCCTGCGACGCTGTCAGTCAATTGACACGCTCGAACGTGTTATTGAGAAAAATAAATACGAGCTGTCTGATAATGAACTGGCGGTATTTTATTCAGCTGCCGACCATCGTCTTGCTGAACTGACCATGAATAAACTCTATGACAAGATCCCCTCTTCGGTATGGAAATTTGTTCGTTAGTCGTTGAAGAGAGACTTTAAGGCACTACGCCCGTTGTTAAGCTGAATTTACCTTTCGTATTACGCTTCAAGTGCAAACGCCAGGTCCCCGTATAAAACGTATTTATACGCAAGAATGTTGTGACTCCCGTTACAGCCACTTTTAGGGAACGTTCCCTTTCTGGCTAATCCTCTTTACGCTACGTAAAACGATTCCAGAGAGGTTCCCATGAGTGAAGAAAAACAGAAGATGATTGCCGGTGAATATTATCGCCCCGGCGATGACACGCTGAGGGCTGACCGTTTACGCGCTCGTCATATTGTTCACCGCTATAACCATACCGCACCCGATGAGAAGGCCGAACGTCGCGCCTTATTATCTGACCTGCTGGGTCAAAGCGAAGGCGCTTATATTGAGCCGAGTTTCCGCTGCGACTACGGCTATAACATCTATCTGGGCAACAATTTTTACGCCAACTTCGACTGCGTCATGCTGGACGTCTGCCCTATCCGCATTGGCGATAACTGTATGCTCGCACCGGGGGTGCACATTTATACAGCCACGCATCCTCTGGACGCGACCGAACGTAACAGCGGGCTGGAGTACGGTAAATCGGTCACCATAGGCCATAACGTCTGGATCGGCGGACGCGCGGTGATTAATCCGGGCGTGACCATTGGCGATAATGCGGTTATCGCTTCCGGCGCGGTAGTGACCAAAGACGTGCCGGCCAATGCGGTAGTGGGCGGGAATCCGGCGAAAATCATTAAAATGATCTAAGCGCATCCTGAGTAACTGTTATGCTTTTTCCTGGCATAACTGTTACTTTCATCGCATAAACCCCTCTCATAAAATAGGCAGATCACCTGTATTTTTAACAATCATAAAGGCAAAAAATGACAGAGATACAGCGCCTGCTTACCGCCACCATCGACGAGCTCAATACCCGCGAAAAGCGCGACAATCGTCCGCGCTTTAGCATCAGCTTTATTCGCAAACATCCCGGATTGTTCGTCGCCATGTACGCCGCCTGGCTGGCAACGCTTATCGTCATGCTGAAGTCTGAAACGCTGGTCGATTCCGTCTGGCTGCTGGTTGTGCTGTTCGTGGTGTTTAACGCGTTTTTCTTTTTCGACGTCAATCCGCGTTACCGGTATGAAGATATCGACGTACTCGATTTCCGCGTCTGCTACAACGGGGAGTGGTACAACACGCGTTACGTGCCGAAGGAGCTGATCGACAGCATCCTGCACTCGCCGGCTGTCGAAGCCGGGCAAAAAGAGAAGTTGCAGAAAATGGTCATCACCAAGGGCCAGCTCTCTTTTTATGATGTCTTTACCCTTTCCCGCCCCGCTGCTGTGTAATGAGCGCCTGAAGACGTCGAATACCCGGCGCAAACTGCGAAGCAGAGGTATTGCCGTAACCTAAAACCAGACCGGTTTGCCCCTGCGTCGTCTCAAGGTAGTACCCGCTCAGTGCAGCGGGTGCCAGCTGAAACGCTCTTGCCTGCTCCACCAGCCGCTGGTCGTCGATACCGTCAATCGCCAGCGCCAGGTGCATCCCTCCTTCTCCGGCAAGAACACGGTGCGGCGTATGAAGCTCTGCACTTAGCACCTCCCGCAACTGGCGGTATCGCTTACGATAAAGTCGGCGCATGGCGGCAAGATGTCGCGCATAGTGGCCTTCCTCAATAAATAGCGCCAGGGTGCGCTGTTCAGCGCGATGCCCGCCGCGCAGCAGCGAGCCGATGGCCGGACGCGCTGCCTTCGCCAGCGCTGGCGGTAATACCATGAACCCCATTCTGAGCGACGGAAACAGCGTTTTACTGAACGTCCCCAGATACACAACGGGCGCATTGTTGACCATTCCCAGCATCGCCGGTACGGGCTCACCGGCATAACGGAATTCGCTGTCGTAATCGTCCTCAATGATCCACGCGCTGTGCTGCCGGGCCAGTTCCAGCAGCGCCAGACGCCGCCGCGCGCTGAGCACGCTTCCGTAAGGGAACTGATGCGATGGCGAGGTAAAAATCAGCGTGGGTGAAGGCGCACACAACCCTTCCCAGCACATCCCCTCGTCATCAACCGGTATGCCGCTCATCGCCAGGCCGGTTTTGACGAAAGCGCTTTTAGCGCCGCTATAGCCGGGATTCTCAACCCAGGCGACATCCCCCGGCTCGCTTAACAGCATCGTGCACAGATTGACGCCCTCCAGTGCCCCTTCGGTTATCACAATCTGGCTGGCATCGCAGTCAATGCCGCGGGAGAGCGCAAGATGGCGGGCAATGGCGGCCCGTAGCGTCGGCTCGCCGGCCGGGTCACCATACCCTAACAGGGCGCTCCCCTCCTCGCGCAGGACGCGATCGTATAACCGCCGCCACAGCGGCAAGGGGAAATAGTTGATGGCAGGCGTTCCTGGCGTAAATGCCATCACCGGAGTGTCGCGCGGCACAGGCGCGGGCAGCAGGGCAACACGTTTTGTCAGCCTGACGTCCGGGTCCGGTAATGTCCGGGCAATCGTACGATGAGCGAATTGCCCCACCCGCGTACCCTGGCGGCTACGCAGCAAATAACCTTCGAGCGTGAGCTGGTCCAGCGCCGCATTAACGGTGTTTCGGGACACCGAGATCTGCTGCGCCAGCGTTCGCGAACCGGGCAAATGACTGCCGGACCGAAGCCTTCCGCACAGTATGGCCTCCCGCAAAGCAAGGTAGAGCGCGCGCTGGAGCGTTTCTTCCCCACGTTTTTTCAGCGCAGCATGGAGCAGGGTGTATAGCTCATCACCCGGTATATTCATCTTTACCTCCTCGTGGTACCAGCAAAACATAGCCTGGTGGTTCTTTTTAAGGAACCAGTAATTCACTAATCTGGAGATCTTTTCAACATCGTGGAAATAAAGATGAGTATATTCAATGAGTTTGGACAACCTGTAGGGGAAAGCCTTACCGACTGGCAGCCTCGCCCGCACCCGTCCCGGGTGGTACTTCAGGGTCGCTATTGTCGGCTTGAGCCGCTGCGCGTGGAGCATGCCCACGCGTTGTTCTCTGCGTATTCCCTGGCCGGAGATACCCGAAGCTGGACGTGGCTGCTGCGTGAACCCGATGCCACCGCAGAGGAGTTTGCCGAATGGGTGGCGAGCGTGAGCAAATTATCCGATCCCATCCACTTTAGCGTTATCGATAACCAGACCCAATCTCCTGTCGGGACGCTGTCCCTTATGCGGATCGATCCTAAAAACGGCGTTGTAGAAGTGGGACATGTTCACTTCTCGTCACTGTTAAGCCGCACGCCCATGTCGACAGAAGCGCAGTATCTGCTGATGCGGTACGTGTTCGATACCCTGGGCTACCGACGTTATGAATGGAAGTGCAACAGCCTGAACGAACCCTCCCGCAAAGCGGCCCTGCGTCTTGGGTTTCAGTTTGAAGGGCGTTTTCGCCAGGCGCTGGTCATTAAAGGCCGAAACCGGGACACCGACTGGTTTTCAATTCTCGACAAAGAGTGGTCAGCGCTGGCGAGCGCGTTTGAAAGCTGGCTTGCCACCGACAATTTTACCGTCGATGGCAAACAGAAAAGATCCCTGGAAAGCTGGCGAGAAACGCGCCTCTAGCGTCTTTTTTTACGCCCCTGCACCGCCTTAAAGCGCGGGTTAGATTTGCAAATCACGTATAAGCGTCCCTTGCGTTTGACTATCTGGCAATCCGGGTGACGCTGTTTTGCACTGCGCAATGAGTTAAGCACCTGCATGATTAGCCTCGCTTCGCATCAAGAAAGCCACCAAAACGCTTGCGGAAGCGTGCCGCGCTGCCATCCGTCGAGAAGGTCTTCTGCTTCCCGGTATAAAACGGATGTGATTTAGAGGAGACATCAAGAGTAACGTAGGGATACGTTTTCCCCTCAAGTTCAATTTCACGGTCTGTCTTAATCGTTGAGCCAACTTTAAAATATTCATTAGCCGTGGTGTCGTGAAACACAACGGTGCGATAGGTTGGATGGATATTCGGTTTCATCTCTGGCCTTCATGTATTGTTATAACATAACAAAATACTATCTGAGCTTTGCTGCAAAAACAACCCCTGTGACGCACAGCCTGTTTTTGAAAGGTTTTCAAATACTGCCAGAGACTGTTACATGCTATAACTATATCATTTAGCGATAAAAAATTTTTCCTCTGGCGCGCAAACTCCATGCCCTGGTCGGGCATATGGAAAGGATACAGCAGCATGCGAACCCGACATCTGGTCAGCCTGGTGACAGGCGTACTGATCTTCTCTGTGCTGGTCCCTGTGTGCCTCAGTATCTGGCTGGCGCATCGTCAGGCAGAGGCGAAATTTGTGGATGCACTGGATAGATATGCCTCGCGCGCCCTGATCCGTACCGACAGAGTCGTTGCGCAGGCAAAACAGGCGCTCACGCACCTACAGTTGTTCAACGCCCCGCCCTGCACTCCTCCGCACTTACGCGAAATGCGTCGTGTCGCGTTCTCATGGCGCTATATTCAGGAAGTGATGTATATCGATAACCTGAAGCCGCTCTGCTCCTCTCTGGAACAATCCAGTAATACGGCGATCTTACCGCCCCCGATGCGGATCACCGCAGACGGATATAGCGCGTGGCTCACCTCGCAAAACGACCTCGGCATTCACCGTTATATGGCCGTTCTGGGGAAAGGACATTATCTGGTAATGGTCGATCCGGCGTCGCTTGTGGATGTTGTCCCGTTCGGTGACATTTCGATGGATGCCGCCCTGGTGGGAAGCGAAACCCATCGGATATTTGCCAGAAGCAATATTCTCGACCCGTATATTCTTTCTGTCGTTAAGGAGCAGCAGGACGTTAAGCGCGTGCAATACAACGGCTCGATGTACGTGTTGAAACCGGTGCCAGAACTGGGGCTTACGGTTATTGCCTGGGCATCGTTAAAACCGCTCGCGGCATCCTGGCATCAGCAGCTGATCATCTGGCTACCGGCAGGCATACTGATAAGCCTGGTTGCAGCCCTTATTGTGCTTCGCATCCTCCGCCGTTTGCTGTCCCCGCGTAACCGGCTGATCGACGCGATCAACAACCGGGAGATCGAGGTTTACTATCAGCCCATTGTGGCGCTATGCAGTGGAAAACTGGTGGGTGCAGAAGCGCTGATGCGCTGGCCGCAGCCAGATGGCAGTGACCTGTCGCCTAATCTCTTTGTTCCCCTGGCGGAGCAGACGGGGCTTATTTCAACGCTGACGCAGCTGGTAGTGAATAAGTTGTTTGAGGATTTAGGTGCCTGGCTGCATCATCACCCGGAACTGCACATTTCTGTCAACCTTGCACCATCCGATTTAACGTCCCCCGAGCTGCCTCGCCTGCTGAGTCAATTGCTCAACAAATGGGGCGTCCACCCGCGCCAGATCGCCCTTGAATTGACCGAGCGCGGCTTTGCCGATCCTGCCGTCAGCGCCCCTGCCATCGCTGCGTTTCGGCGCTCCGGGCATGCCATCTACATTGATGATTTTGGTACGGGTTACTCCAGCCTGAGCTATTTGCAGGATCTTGATGTCGATACCCTGAAGATTGATAAATCCTTTGTGGACGCGCTGGAGTATAAGAACGTGACTCCCCACATCATCGAAATGGCCAAATCGCTTAAGCTGGCGATGGTCGCAGAAGGCATTGAAACTGAAGGGCAGCTCGAATGGTTGCATCGCCACGGCGTGCAGTACGGACAGGGCTGGTATTTCAGCAAGGCGCTGCCTAAAGAAGATTTCATTCGCTGGGCCGAGCACAACCTCAGGAAATAAACCCATTACGCGGTGTTACGTGCGGCCACGACAGTGGCCGCACGTTTCAGCTCAGCCGTTCTGCTGCCAGCTAAACGTGTAGCGCAGCCGACGGTTTTGCAGAATGAAGGCGGGGGCTACGCTCGGGCTCCATGAGTCGTCCCCCCCCACGCCCATGTGGAACGCATCAAGATTCAACCAGCAGCCATCCTCTTCCCGTAGCAAATGGTGATGCGTTGTCGTATGCAGTTGCTGCTGGCTGTAACGGCTCAGGGAGAAATGGAACTGTCCCTGGAAGTGATGTGAGCCAAACGTCAGCTCACGGGTGTCGCAGCGTAAACCGTTCTCCGTCGGGAAGATATACGGCGTCTGCATGGCGTCCAGCGGTAACGCCCAGCGCCCCTGCTGCGCCGCCAGTTTTCTGTCCGGATAGTTCTCCAGCGGGCCCAGCCCCAGCCAGCGCACCGTTTGCGGGATATCCGCCAGCATAACGCTCAGGCCCACGCGAGCGGGTTCAGGAATGTCAGACGCCACCGTCACCTGCACATCACCGTGCAGTAACCCGTGGTCATCAATCCGCCAGACCTTGTAGCTGATAAACAGCGCTTTACCCTGATGCTCCCAGACGTGCTGCGTGGTCACCACCACCTCACGGGCATGCTGTTCCGCTTCACACTGGATAAGGCGCGAGGATATCTCATACATCCCTGCCGCTTTCCAGCGTTCCACCCACGCGTTCGGATCGATGCGAGTCGCCTCGCTGATGCCAATGTCATTATCCAGCGGCGCGCGGGTAAAGTTATCCGTTAGCGGGGAACGGAGCGTTTCAGCGCCCGCGTTCCACCACTGGGTCAGGTTGCCGGTGAGACGGCTAAACTGCCAGCGCTGCTGCTGATGAGTGATGTCCAGCACCTCGTCCCGCACCGTTAACTGCGGAGGGGTTCCGCCTGCTTTCGGTGGCGTAAGGTACAGCGGAGCCGGGAGCGGCCACTGATCCCAGGCACAACGGTGGCCGGACGGCGACCACGGCGTGGCCTGCGGCTGAACGATCTCCACGTTGAGCCAGACCTCGCCCGGCTCAAAGACAAGTTCAGGCTGCGGGATCTCCACGCGCTGTGTCCCCTGGGGCGCAACAGAAAGGGTTATTTCGCCGGAAGCCAACACCACACCGTCACGCGCCACCGACCATCGCAGACTCTCGTTGTCAGTATGACGGAACAGATAATCGCTCTGGATATCGACGACCAGCGGAGCGGTGCTCACCAGCGTAAAGGTAAAGAACTGCTGGGCACGCTGTGCCTCGTAAAGGGCGGGATGCGAAGTGCGATCGGGAAACACCAGCCCGTTGAGGCAGAACTGACGATCGTTGGGCTTATCGCCAAAATCGCCGCCGTAGGCCCAGAATGCCGTGCCGTCTTCCGCTTTTTTCGTCAGTGCCTGATCGACCCAGTCCCAGACAAAGCCGCCCTGCAACCGGGGATGGCTGCGGAATGCCTGCCAGTAGCTGGCAAAGCCGCCAAAGCTGTTACCCATCGCGTGGGCATACTCGCACAGGATCAGCGGACGGGTTTCGTCCGGCATACCAATCCACTTTTTAATCGACCACTTTGGCACCGCCGGGAACGGCTGATCCTGATCGACGCGGGCATACATCGGGCAAATAATATCAGTTGCCGCCGTACTGGCCCCCCCGCCTTCGTACTGCACCGGCCGCGTGGGATCGGTGGTTTTCAGCCAGCGGTACAGCGCATCGTGATTCGCCCCATGCCCGGACTCATTCCCCAGGGACCAGATGATGATGGACGGATGATTCCGGTCCCGCTGCACCATACGCGTGACGCGTTCGCTCATGGCAGGCAGCCAGCGCGGATCGTCCGCCAGGCGGCTCATCGGCACCATGCCATGGGTTTCAATATTCGCCTCATCGACCACGTACAGGCCGTAGCGATCGCAAAGCGTGTACCACAGAGGGTGATTCGGATAATGCGAGCAGCGCACGGCATTGAAGTTATGCTGCTTCATCAGTTCGATGTCGCGGCGCATGGTCGCCTCATCCATCACCTGCCCCTTCTCAGGATGATGTTCATGACGGTTCACGCCGCGGATCAGCAGCGGTTTGCCGTTAAGCTTCAGCAGGCCGTTGCTGATTTCGACGCGTCTGAAACCGACATCGCAGGCTTCAGTCTCCAGCATGTTGCCCTGCACATCCCGAAGCGACATGGTCAAACGATAGCGTTCCGGTGTTTCAGCGCTCCACAGCGCGGGATTGTTCACGGGTATCGCCACCGTGAGCCGCTCCGCCCAACTGCCGCGTTCGTCCACGATGGCCGATCCGGGCTGTTGCGTGATTTGCGCGCAGGCTTCGCCGTTACGCCACAGGGTAAACGCCACCTCGCATTCGGCATAGCGTAAGCCTTCCAGCGCAACGTCAACCCGGAGCAGCGCCCGATCGCATTCGGCATTCAGATCGGTCACGATCTGATAATCGGCAATCTGCGTTTCCGGCTTGTGCAGCAGCGAGACGTCACGGAAAATGCCGCTCATCCGCCACATGTCCTGATCTTCCAGGTAGCTTCCGTCGCACCAGCGTAACACCATCACCGCCAGGCGGTTCTGTCCCGGTCGCAGCACCGCGCTGAGGTCGAACTCCGCAGGCAGACGGCTGTCCTGGGAATAGCCCATCCACTGGCCGTTACACCACAGATGAAAAGCTGAATTCACCCCATCAAAGATAATGCGGGTTTGCCCGCTGAGCAGCCAGGCATCATCCATGTCAAATGTGAGCGAGTAACAACCGGTTGGGTTTTCAGCCGGTACATAGGGCGGGTTCACATTTATCGGATAGGTGACGTTGGTGTAGATGGGGGTATCGAATCCCTCCATCTGCCAGTTCGACGGCACGGGCATCTCAACGGCATCAGACAGATCGCCCGTTACCCATGCCTCGGGCACCTGCTCTGGTGCCGGGAAAAAGCTGAATCGCCAGATGCCGTTAAGCAGACGCTCGCTCAGCGAAGGCTTATCCTCCCGGGCGAGGGTTTCATCGCGCCAGCTATGAAAAGGCGCGTGTGCGGCCAGACGATTCCACTGCGTCACGCCCGGGTTTTCCCAGTCACGACGAGCCAGAATTGCGCTGAGGGTCAGCGGCAATGTGGAAGACATATCAACCTCTTTGCGAAGCGCTCACAATTTTAGTCAACATGCCATGGTAAACGGTGGCGGTAAAGACTTTGATCGTCACCAGGCGAGCACGATCACAAAAGCGCTAGCTGCGCGCCAGTTTCTCCGCCAGCAGCGCCAGCGTTCTTAGCTGTTGCGCCAGCTCTTCACGATCGGCCTGTTGTACGGCGCGCGGCGCGGTGGAATGACGAACGATCAACGTAACGGGAAGTTGTTGTTGCCAGGGTTCGGCGTGACGGGCTGTTGCCAGGAGCCACTCCACGCTGCGTTCACCGGCCTCGCGGAACGCCTGCCGAACGGTGGTCAGCGGAGGGGAAAACCACGCGCTGTCAGCCGTATCATCAAACCCGACAACCGAGATCTGCCCCGGTACCGCAACGCCTTTTTCCGCACAGGCGCGTAAAACGCCAAGCGCCATCTGATCGTTCGCCACAAGGATCGCTTCCGGCAGCTGTGCGCCCGCCAGAAGCTGATGCCCTTTCTCGTAGCCCGAGGCCGCGCTCCAGTCGCCCTGCGCCACCGCAAACGCCTCAACGCCAGCCTGAGCCAGCGTAGTTTTCCATCCCGCCAGACGAGCCCGGGCAGAGACAGAACTTTCCGGCCCGGCGAGCAGCGCAATTCGCCGGTGCCCCAGCGAAAGCAGATGCTCCGTCCCCAGGGCAGCGCCCTGTTCAGCATTGAAAACGAGGCTGTTAACCCGAGCTGTGGGGGAAACATCAAGAAAAAGAACCGGGGTCGGCGAGGCCATTTCCTGAAGCATTTCTGCCTGAGCATCTTCCAGCGGAACGTTCACCAGCAGCGCCTCCACGCGCTGCGCCAGTAACTCCTGCAAAGCAGCCTGACACTGCGCGGGCTGCTCCACCATAGAGATGAGCACGCCAGCCCCCTGCTCCACTGCCCGGGATTTTACAGCTGAGGCGATTTGCGACGGCGCATGCAGCGCCAGATCGCTGGTCATCAGCCCCAGCGTGCGGGTGCGTTTTCCGGCCAGCTGCTGCGCGCCACGGTTAGGTACATAGTGTAGCGCCGCCATGGCCTGTCGGACCTTTTCCCGCGTACGGGCAGAAACGTGTTCCGCGTCGTTAATCACCCGGGAAACGGTCTGATAAGAAACGCCCGCCACGCGGGCAACGTCATAAAGAGTGATCGCTTTCATAGATTCTGGCGTCGTAAAAGGTAGTCACTATTCTGACACAGTTACGCCATTATAGCCTGTGAGCGCTTCGCAAAATTAAGCAATCCGCTCCGGCTGCGCGGCTTTCTGCATGCGCGGTCTCTGGCGAAACCACGGCAAACAAAGCTGGATCAGCGGGCCGATGGTTAACGCATACAGCACGGTTCCGACGCCAAACGCTCCCCCGAGGAGATAGCCGACGATCAACACGGTCACCTCGATTGCGGTACGCACGCTGCGGATCGACCAGCCCAGCCGGGCGTGTATGCCGGTCATCAGACCGTCGCGCGGGCCTGCGCCAAAACCCGCGCCGATATACATTCCGGTGGCAAGGGCGTTAACCACAATGCCGGAAACCAGCAGGGTGATGCGCACGGGCAGCGAGGTGAGTTCCGGGATCAATGCCATTGATGCATCTGCCGCCAGGCCAATACAAATCACGTTACTGACCGTACCCAGCCCCGGAAGCTGACGCAGCGGGATCCATAGCAGCAGCACCGCAGCCCCGG
Source organism: Enterobacter cloacae complex sp. IR5412 (assembly GCF_049237385.1). NCBI lineage: Bacteria > Pseudomonadati > Pseudomonadota > Gammaproteobacteria > Enterobacterales > Enterobacteriaceae > Enterobacter > Enterobacter cloacae complex sp. IR5412. The sequence goes on from NZ_JBMKHQ010000004.1 coordinate 320,202, forward strand.
TTAAAATCATCACCGTGCCGATGCTCATTCCGGCCTGGATGGCGACGCCAAGGTGAAAAACATTCCAGGGATCAACACCCAGATCCGAACGAATAAACATCGCGGTTGAAAGTCCGTAAAGGGCTAAACCGACATAAAGTTGTACCAGACGACGCACCATTTTCTCTTCTCCGAAGAACCAGCTTCCATCTTCGCTGAAAATGGCACTATGATTAATGTCCAGTTTTCAAATAGTGGACTGCACATGTCATCACGTCGTTTTGGAAGCCAGTCTCTGGTTCGCCTGTTAGGGCACTGGCAACAAACCTCTTCCCGCACCCCGCGGTGGCGCCAGCTGGCTGACGCGTTACGCCTGTTAATTCTGGATGGCAGGCTGGCGCTAAACACTCGCCTGCCCGGAGAGCGGGAACTGGCCGCCGCACTGGACGTCAGCCGCACCACCATCAGCAGCGCGCTGGCGCATCTGCGTGAAGAGGGTTTTCTGGAGAGCCGTCACGGCAGCGGTTCCCGGGCGATCCTGCCAGACAGCCGGGCCGTGCCCACGCTTTCCACTGCCAGCGCGGCGCTGGATCTCTCAACCGCCGCGCTCAACGCAGGGCCAGAGATCCATCAGGCCTACACCCACGCGCTGACGACCATTACGCCGAATCTGGCGCTGACCGGGTACGATCAGCTTGGGCTTCCAGCGCTGCGTGAAGCTATCGCCGCCCGCTACACCGCACGCGGTCTGCCCACCCGGGCAGACGAAGTGATGGTGGTGAACGGTGCCGTCAGCGGCTTCGCCCTGATCTTAAGAATGATGACCGGGCCCGGGGATCGCGTGGTGGTGGATCATCCCACCTACCCGCTGGCGATAGCCGCGATTCAGGGGGCGCAATGCCGGCCCGTGGGCGTCTCGCTGCCAGAAACGGGCTGGGATACCGATGGTTTTGCCGCAACGCTTGCCCAGACAGCCCCGCGTCTGGCCTATCTAATGCCGGATTTTCATAATCCGACCGGGCGCTGCATGGATGCCGCGACGCGTCAGACCATAACCGACATCGCCGCGCAAACCCGCACCACGCTGGTGGTGGATGAAACCATGGTCGATCTCTGGTTCGATGCTCCCCCGCCGCCGCCGCTGGCCGCCTTTAACCCGGAGGCCGCGGTGATTACGCTGGGTTCCGCAGGCAAAAGCTTCTGGGGTGGGCTTCGTCTCGGCTGGATCCGCGCCTCGTCCCGTACTATCGCCACGCTCGCACAGACGCGCGATACGCTGGATCTGGGCTCTCCGGTGCTGGAACAGCTGGCCACGCTGTGGCTTATCGAAAACAGTGAAACCTTCCTGCCTGCCCGGCGGGAAATGCTGGCAGAACGGCGTGACCGCTGCGGCCAGATGTTACGGGAGCATTTCCCCGAATGGCGGTTTCAGGAAGCGGAGGGAGGACTTTCATACTGGATTGAACTACCCGGCATGCTGGCGACTCAACTGGCGGCACGTGCGGAAACGACAGGCATCATTATGGGCACCGGCACGCGCTTTGGGCTTTCAGGCGCGTTTGACCGCTACCTGCGTATGCCCTTCTCACTCAATTCGCCAGAACTTGAAGAGGCATTACTGCGTATCAAACCGCTGTGGCTTGCCTTAAATAAAAGTACACCGCCAGTAAAACGGAGCCTGGTGTAAATTATTCGCCAGAAACAATAAAAACAGCTGACTGTAACGCATGCAGTCAGCTGTTTTCATGAAGAACAACTTAATGTTGAGGAGGAATCGGGAAGCCTTTCAGCGAAATAATGAAATTTTCACCTTCTTTCTTTATTTTCGCACCGGTATCACACCAGTCAGACGCAATTCGAAAGAACTCATCACTTCCTACATTCCAGCCAAGACGAACATGTTTCACATAGCCCGAACGTAACAGATTGCAGGCCTCGTTGTAATCGCTGGCAGTCGATAGTTGTTGTTTCATTTTCTCTTCTTCAGAAGTTTACGTAGTGCTTTGATTTCTTTAGGAGTAAATGGATTTACACTCTCTTCTTCCGTATGCTGATTATCAACATCCTCTTCCGATACTCCCGCCTCTTCTACTGCTTCAAATGCCAGCAGCAGCAGTTTCTCTGTGGTCACGCTTAAATTCTCATTATTGTCTTCCGCATAGTGGCGGAGTCTTTCTTTTAGCGCTTCATCAATTTTAACGTTTAAAACCGCAGTTACCATGATTGTCACATCCTTTCGGAACACGTGTTTAATTTAATACACGAAGATAAGTTTGTTATCCAGATATATATTTTTTTGCTTATGACAACAAAAAGACGCCCGATAATAAAATGACAGTCTATTATTACAGGTTTATGACATTATTATTTCAGTTCAATGAAGGATATATTGCACGAACAAAATAGGCACATAATTGAGAAGGTTTATATAGGGGGGAAACTTCAGAGAAGAACACAAATGGGTGGGGGCCCTGCCAGCTACATCCCGGCACCCACGTCGTCTGCCCTGGCTGCTTCCTTCCGGACCTGACCTGGTGAACAGAGTAGCGTTGCGGGAGAACCAACAGAGCCCCCATTGAGAGCGTTGATAACCAACGCGCTGGCGCATTATCCCTGTGGAGCACCTCAATTGCAAGCCGCTGGCAACTGGATGCTGGATTATTGCGCAAACTGAACCGACAATCTTCTTTATCTTCGTATAACATTACCCTTCGCTGATTTCCCGCTGGAGAAACAATGGACGAACACGACTCTTTCCCACAGCGAGTGTGGCAAATCGTGGCCTCGATTCCAGAAGGCTGTGTTACGACCTATGGGGAAGTCGCCCGACTGGCGGGCTCTCCGCGCGCAGCGCGTCAGGTTGGCGGCGTGCTAAGAAGGCTTCCGGAGGGAAGTACGTTACCATGGCACCGGGTCGTTAATCGCCATGGTGCCATTTCCCTCACCGGGCCAGACTTGCAGCGCCAGCGTCAGGCATTACTCTCAGAAGGGGTACAGGTGTCCGGGACGGGACAGATAGATATGCAGAAGTATCGCTGGGAATACTGACGCCCTCTCCCGTCAAGATGAAGAGGGCGAAAGAAAGTTACAACTGTGTTGGCGGTGTAGGCAAGGTCGGCTGATTGGTCTGCGTTGCCACAGGCACTTCAGTCTGCTGCACCGGGACCAGGGTCAGGTCGATTTTGGTGCCCCCTTTGTTGACCGCTTCCTGCACGGTATCGGTGATAAAGACCAGCTTATCGTTGATCGTTACCGCCGCGCTCAGGAGGATACGCGCGTTAGGCTGAACGTCAGACGGGTTGTACGGCAGCACGAAGCTGAACGGCGCCTGTTTACCCTCTGTACGAACTGCACGCTGTGCAAGGACTTTAGACGGTGCATCCGCCAGAGACGCATCGGATAACGTGACCGTTAAAACCGCGTCCGGCGGCAGAGCGACTTTCTGTTTGATCCAGATGGTACCGGACACGTTAGGCTGTCGAATAGCTTGCTGTGAAAGGGTGTTAATCCCGTTTGGGGTCGCCGTTGGTACCGCTACATCGGCACTCTTATCCGCACAGGCGGACAACGCCACCGCCATTGCAACACCGCTTAACATAGGCACGAGTTTCATTGAAGTCTCCTTATCATCAATGCACCGGCGGGATCGATCCCATCCGATGTCGTTTTATTCACATAACGTAAACAAGTGTGGCACAAATCACGGATTTATGCCTAATTTTGCCCAGGTATTAAGATAATTCTACCCATCGGACCACTATCGTTTCTGCGTTATACTCAGCGTATCTTTCGCCACGGCGTTTATTGAGGACCACTATGAGTCAGGCACTGAACAATCTGCTGACATTGCTGAACCTGGAAAAAATAGAAGAAGGGCTTTTTCGCGGACAAAGCGAAGATTTAGGCTTACGCCAGGTTTTTGGGGGCCAGGTCGTGGGGCAAGCGCTATATGCCGCTAAGGAGACCGTTCCGGCAGACCGTCTGGTGCACTCATTCCACAGCTACTTTTTACGCCCCGGTGACAGCGCTAAACCGATTGTGTACGACGTGGAAGTTCTGCGTGACGGCCAAAGCTTCAGCGCTCGCCGTGTGGCGGCCATCCAGCATGGGAAACCCATCTTCTACATGACCGCCTCCTTCCAGGCGCCAGAGCCGGGCTATGAGCATCAAAAACAGATGCCGTCTGCCCCATCGCCGGACGATCTGAAATCGGAAACCGAAATTGCCCGCGCACTCGCACATCTGCTGCCGCCGCAGGTAAAAGAGAAGTTTCTGTGCGATAAACCGCTGGAGATCCGCCCGGTCGAATTTCATAACCCAATGAAGGGGCATACTGCTGAGCCCACCCGCCAGGTGTGGATCCGCGCCAACGGCAGCGTACCGGCAGACTTGCGCGTGCATCAGTATCTGCTGGGTTATGCGTCGGATTTCAACTTCCTGCCGGTTGCGCTACAGCCGCACGGCGTGGGATTCCTGGAAAAAGGGATGCAGGTCGCCACGATTGACCATTCCATGTGGTTCCATCGTCCTTTCGATATGAACGAGTGGCTGCTTTACAGCGTAGAAAGTACCTCTGCGTCCAGCGCACGCGGTTTTGTTCGCGGGGAGTTTTACACCCAGGATGGTGTGCTGGTGGCTTCTACCGTGCAGGAAGGTGTGATGCGTAATCGCGGGTGAGGTAAAAAGCCCGGTCGCTACGCTTACCGGGCCTGCAAATTTCACTTTTTCAGGCCGGGTAAGGCGAAGCCACCACCCGGCAAGGCACTCAAATTATGCGTTGTACGCATTCTCGCCGTGGCTGTTGACGTCCAGACCTTCGCGCTCCTGCTCTTCCGGTACGCGCAGCCCCACGGTCATATCGGCCAGCTTGTAGCCGATAAAGGCTACAACGCCCGACCAGACAACCGTAATCGCGATACTTTCAAGCTGGACCAGCACCTGATGCATCATGGTCACGCCTTCAGCATAACCCACGCCGCCCAAAGATTGTGCAGCAAAGATACCGGTCATGATACAGCCGATAATGCCGCACACACCGTGTACGCCGAATACATCACACGGATCGTCAACGCGCAGAATACGTTTCAGTGCGGTAACGCCCCACAGCCCCGCCAGACCCGCGACGATACCGATCAGCAATGCGCCGCCCACGCCCACGTAACCGCATGCTGGCGTAATACCTACCAGACCGGCAATCGCCCCAGAACAGGCACCCAGCAGGGATGGCTTGCCGCGAACGGCCCACTCGCCAAATACCCATGAGAGGATGGCCCCGGCAGTTGCCACCACGGTATTCACGAAGGCCAGCGCGGCGATTTCGTTAGCGGCGCTGGCTGAACCTGCGTTGAAGCCGAACCAGCCAAAGTAGAGGATGGCGGTGCCGGTAAAGACCATCGGCAGGTTGTGCGGCTTAAATGCTTCTTTCCCGAAGCCCACGCGCTTGCCAATCAGGTATGCGCCTACCAGGCCGGCTACGGCGGCGTTGATGTGAACAACGGTGCCGCCCGCAAAGTCCAGAGCGCCATGGGAAGCCAACAGACCACCGCCCCAGACCATATGCGCAATCGGGACATAGGAGAGCGTCAGCCAGACCACCACGAAAATCAGTACCGCTGAGAAGCGGATACGCTCAGCCAGCGCGCCCACAATCAGCCCCACGGTGATGCACGCGAATGAGCCCTGGAACGCGACATGAATATACTGATAGAAGCTGCCCATTACCGCGGTCAGTTCGATATTTTTCAGCATCGCCCAGTTAACGTTGCCGAAGAAGGCGTTACCCTCCCCGAAGGCCAGCGAGTAACCGTAAACCACCCACAGCACGCACACCAGCGCGAACGTGACGGCAACCTGCGTCAGCATGGAGAGTACGTTCTTGCCGCGGATCAGGCCGCCGTAAAACAGCGCGATCCCCGGAATCGTCATGAACAGCACCAGCGCGGTGCAAATCATCATAAAGGCATTATCGGCTTTGTCTGCCACAGCAGGTGCAGCCATTGCCAGGCCCGGCAGCAGTGCCAGCGAACCCAGACCTGTTTTCATTGTTGCTTTCATCATTTTCTCGATCCCTATCACTGTGTGCCAGGAGTTACTTACAACGCCGCTTCGTCAGATTCGCCGGTACGGATGCGAATGACGCGCTGTAGTTCGGCAACGAAAATTTTGCCGTCGCCAATTTTTCCGGTGTAGGCCGCTTTGCTGACGACATCAATCACCTCATCAAGCTGATCGTCGGCAATCGCCACATCAATCTTCACTTTTGGCAGGAAGTTAACGCTGTATTCCGCCCCGCGATAAAGCTCGGCATGACCTTTCTGACGCCCAAAGCCTTTCACTTCGGTGACAGTCAGCCCCTGAATACCCATGGAAGACAGCGCTTCACGCACGTCTTCGAGTTTGAATGGTTTGATTACCACCGTAACCAGCTTCATATATCCCCTCCAGTCAGAATTCGGTAATGGCCGCAGCTAACACGAGAGGGATATTGCAAAGGGTGTGCCAGAAGTGAAATGTGAGGAGGAAAGCGCCGCGGCGCGCATGCGCCGCGAAGGGGTGAAAAAAAACGCACCATGGCAGTGCAGGGTGCGTTTCAGTTTTGCACCAACGGTTAAGACTGTTAGCGCATTGCCTTGTTATGGTGCATCAGGCGCTGAGCGACTCCTCCTCGCGCACGCTGGCGGCCAGCTCGTCGCCTGCCAGCTGCAACTGATACATCTGCCAGTAGCGTCCTTTCGCCTCGAGCAGCGCTTTGTGCGTACCCCGTTCAACGGCCTGGCCACGGTGCAGCACCAGAATGGTATCGGCATCGACGATCGTTGAGAGGCGGTGAGCGATCACCACCAGCGTAGTGCGATCCCGCACGGCAGCCAGCGCCAGCTGGATCGCCTGTTCGGTACCGGAGTCGATGCTTGCGGTCGCTTCATCCAGAATCAACACCTGCGGCGTCTCAATCAGCACGCGCGCCAGCGCCAGGAGCTGCTTTTGCCCGACAGAGAGGTTATTGCCTTGCTCGCCCAACCGGGTATTGATCCCCTCGCTTAACCCGCGCGCCAGATCTGCCAGCTGCACCGTTTCCAGCACCTCCCATACCTGCTCAGGCGTGAAAGATCGTCCCAGCGTCACGTTGGCATAAAAGGTATCCGCCAGCACTACCGGATCCTGCTGCACCATCGCGACGCCTTTACGCAACGCGTTGTGGCTAAGCGCGGAAAGAGGCCGTCCATCCAGACGGATCTCCCCCTGCGTCAACGGATAGTAGCCCATCAGCAAACTGGCGAGCGTGCTTTTGCCGCTGCCGGTATGCCCAACCAGGGCGACAAAACCGCGCGACGGTACCTCGAGGTTGATATCCTGCAAGACAAGCTGATCGTCGCGGTAGGCAAACGAGACATGATCAAACGCTATGGATCCACTTTCCAGCGGACGTTCATCATCGCCATAGGTCTGACGCGGCCTGTCCATCAGCTCAAACACACGCTCACCCGCGACTACCGCCTGTTGCAGCATCGATTGCTGCGTAGTGAGTTCAATCAGCGGTTCGTTAAGACGGCCAAGGTAACTGATAAACGCGTACAGCACTCCCACCTCAATGGTTCCGCGCGTCGTCAGGCCAAACAGCATCAACAACCCGCACAGCACCAGCGCAGAGAAGAGGCTCAGCAGCGGGCGTAACAGGAAGCCGTCCAGACGTAACGTCTGCATCCGCGCCATATAGTGCGAGCGGCTGGCTTCTCCCATTCGCTCGCCAAAACGCGCCTGCTGGCGAAACTGCTGGATAACGCTCATGCCGTTGATCACTTCGTTGAAGCCATCATTGATATCTGCAAGGTAAGCGCGCACGCGACGAACAATCGGCGTGCTGTAGCGCTGGTAAATTACCATCACAATCAGCACCGCCGGGAAAATAGCGATCGCCACCAGCGCCATCCGCCAGTCCAGACTGAACATCGCCACCAGCATCGCGCCAATCAATGCGGCACTGCGCAGAACCGTTGCGACAACGGTCACATAAAGGTCGCGGATCACCTCGGTGTCATTGGTGACGCGCGAAATAACCTGCCCGACCGGCTGGGTATCAAACTCGCTCAGCGGCTGGCGCAGCGCGGCATCCATCACATCTGTGCGTAGCTGCTGGACCACGCCCACGGCGGCCCGGTTAAACAGCAGCGACTGCGCATAGTGCAGCCCCGCCGCCGTCAGCTGTAGCCCGACATACGCCACACCCAGCCCCGCCACCAGCCCCAGCGGCAGATAGCTTTTCGCCACCATGTTATCGATAAAATAGCTGATAAGCAGCGGACCGGTCACCTCCGCAATCGCGGCGATCCACAGTAACAGCACGGCGATGGAAAGCGGTTTGCGCCACGGTGAGCCATAGGCGAGCAGCCGTTTTAACGTCGGCCACATCTGTCCAAACTTACGCATCGGTGACCTCCTCATCCAGCGCAGCTTCAAGCTGTTGATAGCGGTACATATCCCGATACCAGCCGGCCTGCCCGGCGAGCTGTTCATGCTGACCACGTTGGGCAATATGCCCGTGCTGAAGCACCAGAATTTCACTGGCTTCGGTAAGGGCCGACAGACGGTGCGCGCTGATGATGACCGTGCGCCCCTCCCCCCACTGGCGAAGGTTATGCAGAATTTGATGCTCGGTACGCCCGTCAACCGCGGACAGCGCATCATCCAGAATCAGGATCTCAGCGTCCAGCAGCAGCGCGCGGGCAATAGAGATACGCTGTTTTTGTCCACCGGAGAGCATAACGCCCCGCTCACCCACTTCTGTGTCGTAGCCCTGCGGCAGGCGCAGAATATCATCATGGACGCTGGCTAAGCGCGCCACATGCTCGATCTGGCCCTGTGTCGCCGTCGGGCACCCGAGCGCGATATTGTTGGCTATGGTGTCTGAAAACAAAAACGGCGTCTGGCTGACGACCGCCAGGCGGCTGCGCCAGTCATCCAGCAGCAGACGTGGCAGGGAGATGTCATGGAAACGGATATCGCCTTCGCTCACGTCAAAATGGCGCTGAATCAGTGACAGAATGGTGCTTTTACCGGAGCCCGTCGGGCCGCAGATGCCCAGCATCTGACCAGGACGCAGCGTGAAACTGACGTTTTCAAGCACCGGATGTTCCGTTTGCGGGTAGATGAAGACGCGGATATCAGCCTTCAGAACACCCGGACCTTCCGGTACCGGCTCGCTGCCATCGTTCACTACCGGTACTTCCGCCAGCATGGCGCGGATACGGCTGTAGGCGGCGCTCCCACGTTCAACGATGTTAAACATCCAGGCCAGCGCCAGCATCGGCCAAATCATCAGCCCGAGGTACATCGCAAAGCTGGTTAACTGCCCGAGGGTCATGGTGCCTCGCACCACCATCCAGCTGCCGCCGCCCACCGCCAGCAGGTTCGCCATGCCAATCGCAATATAAATTGTCGGATCAAAGCGGGCGTCTATACGCGCCACGCGCATGTTTTTCGCACCGGTATCGGCGGCGTCGGCCGCAAACAGCGCGGACTGCCTGTCTTCCAGACCAAACGCTTTGATCATGCGGATGCTGGTCATGCTCTCCTGGGTGCGATCGTTTAACGACGAGAACGCCGCCTGCGCCAGCTTAAAGCGTTCATGGAGCTGCTCGCCGTAGCGGTTAATCGCCAGCGCCATCAGCGGCATCGGCAGCAGCGCCAGCAGCGTGAGCTCCCAGCTAATTTGCGTAGACATCACAATCAGTACCGCACAGCCCATCACCAGGGAATCCACCAGCGTTAACACCCCTTCACCGGCGGCAAACACCACACGGTCCACATCGTTAGTGGCGCGGGCGATGAGATCCCCGGTACGGTGACGCAGATAAAACTCAGGGTGCTGGCGGCTCAGCTGGCGGTAAAAGTCCTCGCGCAGCTCAACGGCAAGCTGATAGGACGCGCCGAACAGCAGCACGCGCCAGACATAACGCAGCAGGTAAACCACCACGGCCGTCAACACCAGCGTACCGACCCACATCATCACCCGTGCGGCGGTATAATGTTGTTCCGTAACACCATCCACGACGTATCCCACCACTTTGGGCGGGATCAGTTGCAAAATGGCAATGATAATAAGCAGGGCCACCGCGCCGAGGTAGCGTTGCCACTCCCGACGAAAGTACCAGCTTAATTGGGCAAATAATCGCACGCGGTCTTTTCCTGAAGATATTTTATGAAGTTATTCAATGGGTAACGCTGTGGTGTATTTAATCTGTTCCATGGCGAAACTGGAGGTGACATCGGACAAGCCCGGTACGCTATTGACCAGCCGCTTGTAAAAATCATCGTAGCGCTTCATGTCTGCCACCTGAACACGCATCAGATAGTCGTATTCCCCCGCCATGCGCCAGAAGCCGAGCACCTCGGGCATGTCGGAAACCTGGGTGACAAAGCGGCTGTACCATTCGCTGCTGTGATGCTGCGTTTTTATCAGGACGAAGGCGGTCAGTCCAAGCCCCAGTTTTTCGGGGTCCAGCAGCGCCACACGTCCCAGCAGAATGCCATCGTCTTCCAGCTTCTTGAGGCGCTTCCAGCACGGTGTGGTGGTCAGATTAACGGCATCTGCCAGCGCCTGCAAAGAGAGGGTGCAGTCGCTTTGCAGCAAAGAAAGCAGCTTGCGGTCAATTTTATCTAGCATATCCACCTCCCAGAGAAAATTATTCTCCTTACATTCTATTTTAAAGGCCAGATAGCAACAATTTTTTCTGTGCTTTTCGCTATGCTGGGCACAAAATGACAAACGGATAACTACGATGAATAGCACCTGGGTTAAACATGCCATCAGCGAAATAAATGCCGACTATCAGCGCTCGGCAGACACCCATTTGATCCGCCTGCCTTTGCCTGGATTTCCCGGCATTCAGCTTTACCTGAAGGATGAAAGTACCCATCCTACCGGCAGCCTCAAGCATCGCCTGGCGCGTTCACTCTTTTTATACGGTTTATGTAACGGCTGGATTAAAGAAGGCACCACGATTATTGAATCGTCGTCCGGATCAACTGCCGTCTCAGAGGCCTACTTTGCCCGCCTGCTGGGCCTGCCGTTTATCGCTGTGATGCCCTCCTGCACGGCGAAACGTAAAGTTGAACAGATCGAATTTTACGGCGGACGCTGCCACTTTGTGGAAAGCGCCTGCGAAATCTATGCGGCCTCCGAAATGCTGGCCCGCGAACTAAATGGTCACTATATGGACCAGTTCACCTTCGCCGAGCGCGCCACCGACTGGCGCGGCAATAATAACATTGCGGACAGCATTTTCCGCCAGATGACCCACGAGCTACATCCCGTCCCCTCTTACATTGTCATGAGCGCGGGCACGGGCGGAACCTCCGCCACCATCGGACGTTATATCCGCTGTCAGGGTTATGATACGCAGCTGATGGTGGTTGACCCTCAGAACTCGGTGTTCCTTGATTACTGGCAATCTCGCGATGCCAGCCTGCGCAGCCCTGTGGGGAGCAAGATCGAAGGAATTGGTCGCCCGCGCGTCGAACCCTCGTTCATTCCGGACGTTGTGGATGAGATGCTCCGCGTGCCGGACGCCGCCAGCGTCGCGACGGCGCACTGGCTGGAGACACAGCTTGGCCGTAAGGTCGGAGCCTCTACCGGCACCAATATGTGGGGGGCGCTACAACTGGCCGCGAGAATGCGTGAAGAAGGCCTTAGCGGCTCTGTCGTCACGCTGCTGTGCGACAGCGGGGAACGCTACCTGGACACCTATTACAACGCAGAATGGGTACAGGCCAATATTGGCGATGTTGAACCGTGGAAAGCGCAGATTTCGCATCTGGTGAAATAAAAAAAGCCAGGCTTTAGCCTGGCTTGCTGGAAGGATCTCGCTATTCGGGGGAATATGGGAGGTTATTTTTGTCCAGCCAATGCGTCAAAAAATGGGACACCGCTTCGTTACGACAGTGTCCGATAACCGGTAAATGCGGGAGCGCGGCGATAAGTTGCGGCATCGCGTTCCCCATAATCAGACCACGGCCTACGCTGCTCAGCATCTCGTGGTCGTTCATGGCGTCACCAAAGGCCATACAGTCCTGCATCGTCAGCCCCAGACGATCGCTCAGCACCGCCAGCGCAGATCCTTTGTTACAGCCCACCGGCAGCACTTCAAGACAGTCCACCGCCGAGAAGGTCAGGTGCGCCCGGTCGCCCAGCGCCTCGTTAAGCTGAATACGCAGGCGGCAGAGATCGTCGTGATCGCCGCAGAAGCAGATCTTGGTTACCTTGTGTGCCGGAATGCGGCGCAAATCGATGAGCTGATATTTAAAGCCACTGTAAACGTGAGCGTGCAGCAAGGCCGGGATCTCACGCCCGGTAAACCAGCCTTCATCGTTAAAAACATGCACGCTGGCCTGCGTATCCCAGGTGCTGTGCAGGACGATGTCCGCCACTTCCGGATCCAGATCCTGACGGTGCAGCACATCGCCCTCGACGGAGTGAATGCGCGTCCCGTTGCCGGTGATCAGGAACGCATCGAGGGCAAATGTTCCCAGCAGATGGCGCATCTCCAGCACATGACGACCAGTGGCAAACGTCAGGGTGACTTCACGCTCGCGCAGGCGCTTAAGTGTGTTCAGGGTTTTCTCCCCTAAACGGTGATCCGGCATTAACAGCGTGCCGTCCATATCAAATGCAGCGAGCCGAGCCATAATTACTCCCGAAATGTGATGCGGTTAACTTGTGCATCAGTATTACGTGAGATATACGGAAGTAATAGTGAATAGATGATAATTATTGTTCCGGGTTTTTCATGCGCCAGCTTAACCGTCTTAACCAGTATCAGCGTCTGTGGCACCCCTCCGCCGGCGCAACGCAGCAGGTGACCATCAGTGAACTTGCCAGCCGCTGCTTTTGCAGCGAGCGACATGTACGCACCCTGCTGCGCCAGGCGCAGGAGGCGGGCTGGCTAAGCTGGCACGCCCGCTCCGGACGAGGAAAGCGTGGGGAATTACGCTTTCACGTCACCCCGGATTCGTTGCGTAATACGATGATGGAAGAGGCCCTGAAAAGTGGACAGCAGCACAACGCGCTGGAGCTGGCCCAGCTCGCGCCTGAAGATTTGCGATCGCTGCTGCATCCGTTTATGGGCGGGCAATGGCATAACGATACGCCGACGCTGCGTATTCCCTACTATCGCTCGCTGGAGCCGCTTCAGCCGGGGTTTCTCCCTGGCCGGGCGGAGCAGCATCTGGCGGGACAGGTATTCTCTGGTTTGACGCGTTTTAATGGTAACAGCAGTGAACCCACGGGCGATCTGGCGCATCACTGGGAAGTCTCTGCTGACGGCCTGCGCTGGCATTTCTTCATACGCTCCACCCTGCACTGGCATAACGGCGATAAAATAGAGACGGCACAGCTCAGGCAAAGCCTGACGGCGCTGCTATCGCAGCCCGGCATGGACACGCTTTTCCGCAGCGTCTTACGTATCGAAACCACGCATCCGCAAAGCCTGACATTTATTCTCCATCAACCTGACTACTGGCTGGCGCACAGGCTGGCAACCTACTGTAGCCGTCTGGCGCATCCCGATTACCCCGTGGTGGGCAGCGGTCCCTTTCGGCTGAGCGTTTTTGAGCCTGAACTGGTGCGTCTGGAAAGCCACGAGCAGTATCACCTTGGTCATCCGTTACTTAAGGCTATCGAGTACTGGATCACGCCCCAGCTTTTTGACTACAGTCTGGGCACCAGCTGTCGCCACCCGGTGCAAATCGCCATTGGCGAGGCCGACGAGCTGGCCAGCCTGCGGCTGGTGAGTAACAGCACCAGTCTGGGCTTCTGCTACCTCACGCTGAAACAAAGTCCGCGTCTGAGCGAACTTCAGGCAAAGCGGCTGATTAATATCATTCATCTCTCAACGCTGCTTCACACGCTTCCCCTGAACGAAGGGCTCATCACTCCTACCGAAGAACTGCTTCCCGGCTGGGCGATCCCCCAGTGGACTGATTTAACCGACGTTGTGCTGCCAGAGGCATTGACGCTTGTCTACCACCTGCCGGTTGAGCTTCACACCATGGCCAGTCAGTTAAAAGCATACCTTGCGCGGCAGGGGTGTGAACTGACCGTCATCTTTCACGACGCCAAGACGTGGGACGGTTGCCAGCAGCTTGCCGATGCAGACATCATGATGGGAGACAGACTGATTGGCGAAGCGCCAGCGTACACTCTTGAGCAATGGCTCCGCTGCGATGCGCTCTGGCCGCATCTGCTGAGCGCACCGGCATACGCCCATTTGCAGGCCACGCTGGATGCGGTGCAGACGCAGGCCGACGAACGTGACCGACACGCAGGACTTCAGGCTATCTTCAGCCGGTTAATGGAGACAGCCGTCCTGACGCCGCTCTTTAACTACCAGTATCAAATCAGCGCGCCTCCGGGGGTCAACGGCATACGCCTTAACACTCGCGGCTGGTTTGACTTCACCGAAGCCTGGCTTCCTCCACCAAACGCGTGAAGAAGCTGGTCGCGGCTTTAGCCAGGCGTTAACATGACGCTTTTACCGTAACTGTCGAGATGATCTATGAAACGTGCCGTCGTCGTGTTCAGCGGAGGACAAGATTCCACAACCTGCCTGATTCAGGCACTTCACCAGTATGATGAAGTGCACTGCGTCACTTTTGATTATGGTCAGCGTCATCGCGCTGAAATCGATGTCGCTCGTGAACTGGCCCTCAAACTGGGCGCCCGAGCTCATAAAGTGCTGGACGTGACGCTGTTAAATGAACTGGCCGTCAGCAGCCTCACTCGCGACAGCATTCCGGTGCCTGATTACGAACCGGATGCCAGCGGCATTCCGAATACCTTCGTACCTGGGCGTAATATTCTCTTCCTGACCCTGACGGCAATCTATGCCTACCAGGTGAAAGCCGAAGCGGTGATCACGGGCGTGTGTGAGACCGACTTCTCTGGCTACCCGGACTGCCGGGATGAATTCGTGAAAGCGCTCAATCACGCCGTGGATCTGGGAATGGCAAAAGAGACCCGCTTCGAAACGCCGCTGATGTGGCTGGATAAAGCCGAAACCTGGGCGCTGGCCGACTACTGGGGCAAGCTGGATATCGTTCGCAACGAGACCCTGACCTGCTACAACGGCATTAAAGGGGACGGCTGCGGGCAGTGTGCCGCCTGTAACCTGCGCGCGAACGGTCTGAATCATTATCTTGCGGATAAAGCGGGCGTGATGGCCGCGATGCAGAAAAAGACCGGTCTGAAATAAGGGCTAACTGTCCGCGCTGTCGTACAACAGGAGTCGACAGCGCGGGCATTCCTGAATATTACTTACGCGATCATCAGCTCCAGCTTTTCACGCAACTCCCCTTCCAGCGGCAACGCTTTCTGGGTTTTGAGATCGATACAGACAAAGGTGATCAGCGCATCGGCCACTACCTGCCCTTCTGGCTCAAGCGTGACGACCTGGCTCAATACACCACTTTTGCCATTCAGTTGTTGGACCTCACTGGTCACGGTGAGCACATCCCCCAGCACAGCCGGGCGGCGGTAGTTAATGTTGATGTTGACGACCACAAACGCGATGTTGTGTGCGGTCAGCCACTGGAAGCTTTCGCTGTTCTCCAGGCCATCCCAGCGCGCCTCTTCAAGAAATTCAAGGTAGCGGGCGTTATTGACGTGCTGGTAAACATCGAGGTGATAACCACGGACTTTGATTTGTGTCTGCATAGCGCAATAGCCTTTCGTTGTTATAGGTTCAGAGGTCATAACTGGTATGACCTCTTTATCCTGGCAAATTTTTGCCGCAGTGCAAGTGATTACGCGATTACAGCGTCAGGTGTGCGAGATTGCGCTCAACCAGCGCGCTGCCCATACCCGGCACCTGCTTGAGATCGTCAAGGGTTTTGAAAGGACCGTACTCCTCGCGGTAGCTAACAATGGCCTGGGCTTTTTTAAGTCCCACACCGTTCATCACGCGCGCGAGCTCTTCTGCCGATGCCGAATTGATGCTGACTCGCGTACCGTCATCCTCTGCACTTTTACCGGCATCAGTCGCTTTTGATTGCGTATAAGCCTGCGCAGCTGAGTCTGTTTTGGTCTGTGCAGCCTGCGCTTTAGCCGAGGGCGACGCCGCCAGCGCGCCCGCACTCATCCCGGAAGTGGCAATAGCCAGTGTAATTAACAGTGCTTTGATTCCACATTTCATGCTGTTTTCTCCTTGTTTGTTGACAGCCACGCCACGATAGCCGTACGAGAAAACAGGGACAAACAGCAGATTGCAGAAATGGAAAAGGCCGCGAAAGCGGCCTTTAGTTTTTGCAGAGCGTTACGAAAATCTGCGAGCAGGTACGTAATTATTGCTCCTGGGTCACCACATCACCCAGCTTGATTTTGGCTTCTTTACGCAGGTTGCTCATCATCGCTTCGAAAGCAATCTGGGCATTATTCTGGGTAATTCCCTGAACCATGGCCTTCTTCTGCGCGTCTGGCAGCGTGCCGGCTTTGACTTCATCCAGCGCCAGAATCACCACGTTACCCTGCATATCGGTCGTGGTGCCAAAGACAGGTTTGTCTTTCGCCGGCAGGCTCAGACCAAACGCCGCCTGGCTGACAGGATCCTGACCGGTACGGCTCAGCGTTTTGGCTTCGCCAAAGCTCAGGCCAGCCGCTTTCAGTGCATCGTTCTTACCGGCTTTCAGATCGGCCAGAATTTTCTCTGCATCCAGTTTTGCCTGCTGTGCCGCTTTGTTGTGTTTGACCAGCGCCACCACCTGATCTTTCACTTCCGCCAGGGGCTTCACTGCCTCGGCTTTGTGCTCGCTGACGCGCAGTACGAACGCACGGTCACCGTCAACGGTAATGATGTCTGAGTTGCTGCCCGGCGTACCGTTCTCACCTACCAGACCACCATTGAAAATGGCATCTGAAACCGGTTTGAAGTTCAGTTCTTCCGGCAGATTTTCATGGCTGAACCAGCCCGTCTCAACCGCTTTCACGCCAGCAGCCTGCTCAGCGCCCGCCAGTGATTCGTTGTCGTTGCTTGCGGCATCGCTCACTTTCTGTTGCAGAGCATAGAAGGCGTCCAGCGCTTTCTCCTGCTTCACTTTCGCAGCGATATCATCACGAACGTCAGCCAGCGGCTTGGTTTTCGCCGCCACGACATCGTCCAGACGCGCCACCAGGAAGCCAACGGAGGATTTGATTACACCAGACAGTTGGCCTTTCTCTTTAAGACCCGCATTTTTCAGCTCGTCCGGGGTAGTGGAATCTTCCAGCCAGCCCATATCACCGCCGTTTTTGGCAGAAATAATGTCGGTGGATTTTGCTTTCGCCACGGTCGCGAAATCAGCGCCTTTGTTCAGCTCGTCCAGCACGGCTTTTGCTTCTGCTTCCGTTTTGGTCTGGATCACGCTGTAACGGTTACGCTGCGGCTGAGTGAACTGATCCTGATGCTGGTCGTAATAAGACTGGATCTCGGCGTCAGTCGCGTTTTTCTGCATCGCGGCAGCATCCAGCTTGATATAGCTTACGCGGAACTGTTCAGGAGAGATGAAGTTGTTCTTGTTTTGCTCGTAGTAAGCATTAACTTCAGCGTCGCTAACCTGCTGTTTCGCCGCCAGTGCATTGACATCAATCGTCGCTTCACGCACCACGCGTTGCTGCGCTACCAGTGCCGCCAGCGCTTCAGTTTCGCCTTTCAGCATGAAATCGGTGCCCACCACCGCGTTGATCAGCTGTTGCGTGGTCAACTGGTTACGCAGCGCCTGTGCGTACTGGTCAGCCGTCATCCCCATCTGGTTAACAATGCTGTTGTAACGCGCGTTGTCGAACTTCCCATTAGACTGGAAAGCCTGCGTTGAGAAGATGGCTTTTTTAACCTGCTCATCGCTGATGCCCAGACCGAGGCTTTTCGCGTACTGGTCCAGCAGCGCTTCGTCGATAAGGCGGTTCAGCGTCTGCTGACGCAGGTTTTTCATATAGCCTTCGTTGGCTGCAAGTTCAGAGTATTGGTCGCCCAGCTGTTGCTGCATGCGGTTACGTTCACCAGCAAAAGCGTTCTCGAACTGCCCACGGCTAATTTCCTGGCCATTCACTTTTGCGGCGTAGTTCGCGCCACCGCCGATGAGGTAACTACTCACACCGGTCAATATGAACGACACGATAATGATACCGAAAATAATCTTGAGCACGAGACTGTTAGCAGCCGTGCGTAAGCTGTCCATCATGGTGTAACAACACTCCGCTGTAGGTGACTGGTTACCTGACGCTGACGGAAAATCCTGACCGTCGCGCGTAAAGGCGTATTGTGACAAGAAAACAGGGCAATTGTCAGCCCACAACTCGCATAAACTCGCACAAATCAGGTCTGGACAAACAAAAAAGGCACATCAAACGATGCGCCCTTGTACTTTTCAGCTTCCCTGGAGCGGGAAAGCAATCAATTTACTGCGTCTTTCAGCGCCTTACCTGCACGGAAACCCGGCACTTTAGCGGCAGCAATGGTGATCTCTTTACCGGTCTGCGGGTTGCGGCCAGTACGGGCAGCACGCTCTTTAACCGCAAAAGTACCGAAGCCTACCAGTGCAACGTCGTCCCCAGCTTGCAGAGATTCAGTAACAGAAGCAATTAAAGCATCTAAAGCACGTCCAGCTGCAGCTTTAGAAATATCAGCACCCGCAGCAATTTTGTCAATCAGTTGAGATTTATTCACTGTTCTCTTCCTCTCTTTATAATTTATATCGCACCTGAATCCTTCACAGCGCGACCGCGCAGCAGTTATATCAGTCCTGCTATGACCTTACAACACCCGTTGTTGATGGCTAACCCAATCAGCAATCTAAATTAGCTATACAAAAAAAGGCTGGCAAGTACGAAATGACTTACCAGCCTTGTTTTTATTAGCGCTCTTTGCGCGAGGTCACTATTTTGCGGTTACAACCTGCATTCCGGACGGTTCATTTTGCAGTGCGAGAGTCAGAACTTCCTCAATGCGTTTCACCGGATGGATCTGCAAATCGGCAATAACGTTGTCCGGAATCTCTTCCAGATCGCGTTTATTCTCGTAAGGAATCAATACGGTTTTGATCCCACCACGGTGTGCCGCCAGCAGTTTTTCTTTTAACCCGCCGATGGGCAGTACCTGACCACGCAGCGTAATTTCACCAGTCATGGCCACATCAGCACGGACCGGGTTCCCCGTCAGGCAGGAAACCAGCGCCGTACACATAGCAATACCCGCGCTTGGGCCATCTTTCGGCGTCGCCCCTTCCGGAACATGAACGTGAATGTCGCGTTTTTCGTAGAAATCCGGGTTAATACCCAGTTTTTCCGCGCGCGCACGCACCACGGTCAACGCTGCCTGGATGGACTCCTGCATCACTTCACCGAGCGAGCCAGTGTAGGTCAGCTTGCCTTTACCCGGTACACAGGCGGTTTCAATGGTCAGCAGATCGCCACCCACTTCCGTCCACGCCAGTCCAGTCACCTGACCAACGCGGTTTTCGTTGTCCGCACGGCCATAGTCGAAGCGCTGAACGCCGAGGTAAGCATGCAGATTGTCGCCGTTAATCACGATGTGCTTCAGGCTCTTATCCAGCAGCAGCTGCTTAACCGCCTTACGGCACAGTTTAGAGATCTCACGCTCAAGGCTACGCACGCCCGCTTCACGGGTGTAGTAACGAATAATGCCGACAATAGCGCTGTCCTCAACGGTCAGCTCGTTAGCTTTCAGCGCGTTACGCTCAATCTGCTTCGGCAGCAGGTGCTGCTTAGCAATGTTCAGCTTCTCGTCTTCGGTATAACCGGACAGACGGATCACTTCCATACGGTCCAGCAGCGGTGCCGGAATGTTCATGGAATTCGACGTCGCCACGAACATCACATCGCTCAGGTCGTAGTCGACTTCCAGGTAGTGATCGCTGAACGCCACGTTCTGCTCTGGATCAAGCACTTCCAGCAGCGCCGACGCCGGATCGCCACGCATGTCCGAAGACATTTTGTCGATCTCGTCGAGGAGGAACAGCGGGTTTTTGACGCCCACTTTCGCCATCTTCTGGATCAGCTTGCCCGGCATAGAACCGATATAGGTACGACGGTGGCCGCGGATTTCCGCTTCATCACGCACGCCGCCCAGCGCCATACGGATGTACTTACGTCCGGTCGCTTTGGCGATGGACTGGCCCAGAGAGGTTTTACCCACCCCTGGAGGCCCTACCAGGCACAAGATTGGACCTTTGATTTTGTTCACACGGCTCTGTACCGCGAGGTACTCAAGAATGCGGTCTTTCACACGTTCCAGGCCATAGTGGTCGGTATCGAGGATTTCCTGTGCCTGACGCAGGTCTTTTTTGACCTTGCTGCGGGCATTCCATGGAACCTGAACCATCCACTCAATGTAGCCGCGTACAACGGTCGCTTCCGCCGACATCGGAGACATCATTTTCAGCTTCTGCAACTCAGCTTCGGCTTTCTCTTTCGCCTCTTTCGGCATCTTCGCCGCGTCGATCTTACGCTTCAGCGCTTCGTTTTCATCCGGCGCATCGTCCATCTCGCCGAGCTCTTTCTGAATGGCTTTCATTTGCTCGTTCAGATAGTACTCACGCTGCGATTTTTCCATCTGCTTTTTGACGCGGTTGCGAATGCGCTTCTCAACCTGGAGCAGATCGATCTCAGACTCCATCATCGCCATCAGGTATTCCAGACGTTCGTTAACGTCGGACATTTCCAGCACGGACTGTTTGTCAGCCAGCTTCAGCGGCATGTGCGCAGCGATGGTATCCGCCAGACGTGCAGGATCGTCGATGCTGTTCAGCGACGTCAGCACTTCAGGTGGGATTTTCTTGTTCAGCTTGATGTAGCCTTCAAACTGGCTGATCGCGGTGCGTACCAGCACTTCCTGCTCGCGCTCATCAAGTTCCGGTGAATCAAGGTACTCTGCCTTCGCAGAGAAGTGCTCGCCATCGTCTGACAGAGTGGTAATACGCGCGCGCTGTAAGCCTTCCACCAGCACCTTCACGGTGCCATCTGGCAGCTTCAGCATCTGCAAAATAGAGGCCACGGTCCCGACGGTGAAAAGATCGTTTACACCCGGCTCATCCGTTGATGCTTCCTTCTGCGCAACCAACATGATTTTTTTATCATGATCCATGGCGGCTTCGAGGCAACGGATAGATTTTTCCCGCCCTACAAATAAGGGTATGACCATGTGCGGATAAACCACCACATCGCGCAACGGCAATACGGGGATTTCAATGCGTTCAGAACGCTCAGGATTCATAGAGCTCTCTCTTAGTTTAGTGTCCGCCAGGTAAACTGGTCATGTAACTGTGCTTCACACAACCATTAACATGTAATCCAGTATATGGGGATGTTTCCCATACATTCAACGCCATGAATACGGAAAAAGTAAAGGGGAGATAAAATCCCCCCTTTTTGATTAACTGATTGTATGAAATGGTGAATTATTCGCCAGATGCCTGCTGCGCTTCCGGTTTACCGTAAATCAGTAACGGCTTGGTCTGGCCACCAATGACGGACTCGTCGATCACGACTTTTTCGACATCTTCCATAGAAGGAAGATCGTACATCGTGTCGAGCAATGCTGCTTCCACGATAGAACGCAGGCCACGGGCACCGGTTTTACGCGCCATCGCTTTCTTGGCAATCGCGTCCAGTGCTTCGTCACGGAATTCCAGCTCAACGCCTTCCAGATTAAACAGCGCCTGATACTGCTTGGTCAGCGCGTTTTTCGGCTCTTTCAGGATCTGAATCAGCGCGTCTTCGCTCAGTTCGTTCAGGGTCGCCACAACCGGCAGACGGCCGATAAATTCCGGAATCAAACCAAATTTGATCAGATCTTCCGGTTCAACCTGCGCCAGCAGCTGGCCTTCGTTTGGTTTTTCAGACGTAGCTTTCACCGTTGCGCCAAAACCAATGCCGGAGCCGGTTTCCACACGGTGAGAGATCACTTTATCCAGGCCTGCAAACGCACCACCACAGATAAACAGGATCTTGGAGGTATCAACCTGCAAGAATTCCTGCTGCGGATGTTTACGCCCACCCTGCGGTGGAACAGCCGCAACCGTACCTTCAATCAGCTTCAGGAGCGCCTGCTGCACGCCTTCGCCCGAGACGTCACGGGTGATGGATGGGTTGTCTGATTTACGGGAGATTTTGTCAATCTCATCGATATAGACGATCCCGCGCTGGGCTTTCTGTACGTCGTAATCGCACTTCTGGAGCAGCTTCTGGATAATATTTTCAACGTCTTCGCCCACATAACCGGCTTCGGTCAGGGTGGTGGCATCCGCCATGGTGAACGGAACATCCAGCAGGCGCGCCAGCGTTTCCGCCAGCAACGTTTTACCGGAACCCGTAGGCCCGATCAGCAGAATGTTACTTTTGCCCAGTTCCACGCCATTGCTGGTATCGCCGTTACGCAGACGCTTGTAGTGGTTGTATACCGCCACCGCCAGCACTTTTTTCGCCTGCTCCTGACCAATGACATAGTCGTCCAGGTGGTGGCGAATCTCGTGTGGCGTTGGTAACGCGCTGCGCTCACGGTGCGGCGCGACTTCTTTAATCTCTTCGCGAATGATGTCGTTACATAAATCGACGCATTCGTCGCAGATATACACGGACGGCCCGGCAATCAGTTTACGCACTTCATGCTGGCTTTTGCCGCAAAAAGAGCAGTACAGCAGTTTGCCCGAACCATCTTTGCGTTTATCTGTCATGAGTCCAAACCTCTTTTTAAGTTCTATGTGCCGCACATGACGACGCAAATGCCATACTCAGACGCAAGCTGCTTACAGGCAACGTGCCGCCCTAAATTAGTATAGCGGCACACTCGCGTCGCGGGCATCAATTACGATGGGTCAAAATGGAGTCGACTAAGCCGTACTCAACTGCCTCAGGTGCAGACAGGAAGCGATCGCGCTCGGTATCGCGCTCGATCTGCTCGAGTGGTTGACCCGTATGCTGCGCCATAAGTTCATTCATGCGCGCTTTTACTTTCAGAATTTCTCGGGCGTGGATTTCAATATCCGTCGCCTGGCCCTGGTAACCACCCAGCGGCTGGTGAATCATCACGCGGGAGTTAGGCAGGCAGAAACGCTTACCTTTCGCCCCTGCGGTTAACAGGAAAGCCCCCATGGACGCCGCCTGTCCCATACAGATGGTGCTGACATCCGGCTTGATGAATTGCATGGTGTCATAAATAGACATGCCCGCCGTAATCACACCGCCCGGCGAGTTGATGTACAGGTAAATGTCTTTTTCCGGGTTTTCCGCTTCCAGGAACAGCATCTGCGCCACGATCAGGTTAGCCATATGGTCTTCCACCTGGCCGGTCAGAAAGATAACGCGTTCCTTGAGCAGACGGGAATAGATATCGAAAGATCGCTCACCGCGTGAGGTCTGTTCAATAACCATTGGCACCAGCGCCATATGGGGTGCAAAGTTATCTCGTTCGCCACTGTATGACATTTCCGTCTCCTGGTTCAAAATTGAAAACACCTGCTGTACTGATTGTAACCTTATGGACGGATTATCAGCCAGTCTCAATCATCGTGATTACATACTAATGGGGGTCGCCATGCCCTATTTCAAGCATAACAACGTTTTGTTGTAACGCTAACACTGAAAGGGCGTTTTAGCACCCTTCCAGGACTAAAGCTGTGATAAAAAAAACCCGTCGCCGGAGGGCAACGGGTTTTTTGTTCAAACTTTAAACCGTTGGGGCGAAATTACGCCTGCTGGTTCATCAGTTCGGTGAAAGAGGTCTCTTTTTCGGTTACTTTCGCTTTCGCCAGTACCGCTTCAACAGCCTGCTCTTCCAGTGCAGCGTTGCGCATGTTGTCCATCAGCTCTTTGTTCTTACCGTAGAACTCGATCACTTCTGATGGATCTTCGTATGCAGAAGCCATCTCTTCGATCAGGCCTTTCACACGCTCTTCGTCAGCTTTCAGCTCGTGGGTACGAATCACTTCGCCCAGCAGCAGGCCAACAACAACGCGACGTTTCGCTTGCTCTTCGAACAGCTCGCGTGGCAGTTCCATCGCTTGCTGCTGGTTGCCACCGAAGCGCTGTGCAGCCTGACGGCGCAGAACGTCGATTTCGCTGTCGATCAGGGCAGCAGGAACGTCGATGTCGTTCGCTTTCACCAGACCTTCAATCGCCTGAGACTTCACGCGGTTACGTACAGCGCCGTTCAGCTCGCGCTCCATGTTTTTACGCACTTCAGCACGCAGACCCGCAACAGAACCATCTTCCACGCCGAAACGCTTGATGAATTCTTCAGTCAGTTCTGGCAGTTCGCGCTCTTCAACTTTCTTCAGGTTGATGACGAACTTCGCTGCTTTACCTTTCAGGTTTTCAGCGTGGTATTCTTCAGGGAAGGTCACGTCGATGGTGAACTCTTCGCCTGCTTTGTGGCCTTTGATACCGTCTTCGAAGCCTGGGATCATACGACCCTGGCCCATCGCCAGTACGAAATCAGACGCTTTACCGCCTTCGAACTCTTCGCCGTCTACTGAACCGGTGAAGTCGATGGTTACGCGGTCTTCCGCATCAACAGCGCCTTCTTTCTCTTTCCAGTTCGCCTGCTGCTTACGCAGGGTATCCAGCATGCCGTCAACGTCTTCGTCAGTCACGGAAACGATCGGTTTTTCAACTTCGATTGATTCCAGACCTTTCAGCTCAACTTCCGGGTACACTTCGAACTCTACGGAATAGGTGAAGTCTTCGCCCTGCTTGTATTCACCTGGAACGTAGTTTGGCGCGCCGGCTGGATTGATTTTTTCTTTGATGATCGCGTCGATAAAGTTGCGGCTCATCAGTTCACCCAGCACATCCTGACGCACGGAAGCGCCATAACGCTGAGCAACAACATTCATTGGTACTTTGCCCTTGCGGAAGCCGTCAATACGTACTTTTTTTGCTACGTTGACCAGCTCGCTTTTCACAGCAGTTTCGATGCTGTCAGCAGCGATAGTAATCGTTACACGGCGGCCAAGGCCTTGAGTGGTTTCAACTGAAACTTGCATCTTGTTACCTCAAAAAAATCACAGTGCTCGGTCAACTCTGAATCTGTCTGTTATACCGGGATGCTCTCTTATGTGCAGATTCACATTCCCTGTCGCCAGAATCATCCCGAAGACATTCAATAAGACGCGGCATTATAGCGGCATCACTTAGGTGAGTCGAGAACGGTTGGAGCATGTTGCTGCGGCTTTTTTCACACTTTAAGGCTATTTTTAGCCTTAAAAACGCGCCATCCGCTCAAAACTCAGACAAAACAAAACGGCCCGAAGGCCGTTTTGACGAAATCTGTAAGCAACATACTGGAAAAACTCCGGCGGTTGCAAATCCGATTTATCAGGCGATGGTGCCTGCACCCCGACAAGGCGGTGATGCGAATACCGTATCCTGCAGCCCTTCCCATTCCTTAATGGTGTAGGTATGCAGCGCCAGCGCATGTACGGTTGTGGAGAGTTCTTCCGTCAAGGTGCTGTAGATCAAGCGGTGTCGGTTCAGGAAACGTTCTCCCGTGAAGCGATCGCTGACCAGAACCACTTTGAAGTGGCTTTCAGAACCTGCCGGCACGTTATGACGATAGCTTTCGTCGACAACTTCGAGAAACACAGGGTTGAACGCTGCCCTTAATTTTTCTTCTATCTGTTCACGTATCATCATGAAATCACTCCTCCGACAACGCTAAGATGTCACCCATCCCTTTAAATATTAGCCGCTTTTACCGGTTCCATTACACCGTGACAACAAATATTTAGCTTTCGTCTGATTTTCTCATCCAAACGGATGAAGTTCACTATGAGGTTCATACGTTTTGTCACTTACAGGCAGAGAAAAGCGGAAAGGTGGTCAGTTTTCGGACAAGGCGATGAATTTACATGCGTTGACCACTTCCCCTGGCCGTTGGCGATGTTATGATGGCGGCAATTTTTCTCTCTTTGCTTACGATTCGTTGAGAACCCGAAAATGTTAAAAAAAATCTTCTTTCCGTTGGTAGCACTCTTTATGCTCGCCGGTTGCGCAACCCCGCCGACGACCATTGACGTTTCACCAAAAATTACCCTGCCTCAGCAGGATCCAAGCCTGATGGGCGTGACGGTCAGCATTAATGGCGCCGATCAGCGTCAGGACCAGGCGCTGGCGAAAGTGACTCGCGACAACCAGCAGGTTACGCTGACCGCTTCCCGCGACCTGCGCTTCCTGTTGCAGGAAGTACTGGAAAAACAGATGACCTCCCGTGGCTACATGATTGGCCCAAGCGGCGCGGTTGATCTGCAAATCATCGTGAACAACCTGTACGCTGACGTCTCCCAGGGTAACGTTCGCTACAACATTGCGACCAAAGCCGATATCTCCATCATCGCTACCGCGAAGAACGGCAACAAGATGAACAAAAACTACCGTGCAAGCTATTCCGTTGAAGGCGCATTCCAGGCCTCCAACAAAAATATCGCTAACGCGGTTAACAGCGTGCTGACTGACACCATTGCCGACATGGCACAGGACACCAGCATTCACGACTTCATCAAGCAGAACGCACGTTAATCCTGCTGACTGACCCGGTGCTTCACCGGGTCAGTTCATAAGAACATGTCCAGTCACTACTTACGCATTTTCCAGCAACCGAAATCAGCTATTCTGCTGATCCTGGGTTTCGCCTCCGGTTTACCCCTTGCGCTCACCTCCGGCACGTTACAGGCGTGGATGACGGTTGAGAACATCGATCTTAAAACCATTGGTTTCTTCTCGCTCGTCGGCCAGGCTTACGTCTTTAAGTTCCTGTGGTCGCCAGTGATGGATCGCTATACCCCACCGTTCCTCGGGCGCCGTCGCGGCTGGTTAGTGATGACGCAGGTGCTGCTGTTGCTCGCCATTGCCGCAATGGGTTTCCTTGAACCGTCAACGCAGCTGCGCTGGATGGCCGCGCTTGCGGTGGTCATCGCCTTCTGCTCCGCCTCGCAGGACATTGTTTTTGACGCCTGGAAAACGGACGTCCTGCCAGCGGAAGAGCGTGGCGCCGGTGCGGCAATCAGCGTGCTCGGCTACCGCCTGGGTATGCTGGTTTCCGGCGGACTCGCACTGTGGCTTGCTGACCGCTATCTCGGCTGGCAGGGCATGTACTGGCTGATGGCCGCACTGCTGATCCCCTGCATTATTGCCACCCTGTTCGCGCCTGAACCGAGCGATGTGATCCCGGTTCCACGCTCGCTGGAGCAGGCCGTCGCCGCACCGCTGCGCGACTTCTTTGGTCGCAATAATGCCTGGCTGATCCTGCTGCTTATTGTCCTTTATAAGCTTGGCGACGCTTTCGCCATGAGTCTGACCACTACCTTCCTGATCCGCGGCGTCGGGTTTGATGCGGGCGAGGTCGGCGTGGTGAACAAAACCCTGGGGCTGTTTGCCACGATTGTCGGCGCGCTGTACGGCGGCGTATTGATGCAGCGCCTGACGCTGTTCCGCGCTCTGCTGATATTTGGCATCCTTCAGGGCGCATCGAATGCCGGTTACTGGCTGCTGTCGATCACCGACAAGAATATGATCAGTATGGGGACGGCGGTATTCTTTGAGAACCTGTGCGGCGGTATGGGCACTGCGGCATTTGTCGCCCTGCTGATGACGCTGTGCAATAAGTCATTTTCCGCTACCCAGTTTGCGCTGCTCTCTGCCCTTTCCGCCGTCGGGCGCGTATACGTTGGCCCCGTCGCGGGCTGGTTTGTTGAAGCCTACGGTTGGCCGACCTTTTATCTCTTCTCGGTGGTGGCGGCCGTGCCGGGGATTTTATTGCTGCTGGTCTGTCGCCAGACGCTGGAATATACCCAGCGGACGGAACACTTCATGCCGCGCACGGAATATCACGCTGCCTATCGGTTTGCCCTGCGTCTGCTAATGGCAGGTTGTCTTGCCCTGGTAGGGTGGCTCACGGTGCTCATCATGAATGCGACTACCGACTTTTCACTTCCTTTTGAAACCCTTCTGCTTGATGCAGGTGTGTTTCTCGCCCTGGCGGGGATCCTGACGGGTGGGATGCTGGATTTCATGTCATTACGAAAAACGCAGATGACATGAAGTAAAAAGCGAAAGGTTATTTCCCGTTGTAATAACAGCCCGAAATTATAACGGTGAAATAACCGCCATCGACAAAAAAAATATTTGTTGTTTTGTGCGGGATAGCATTCGGAAATTATTGGAGCTTATTTCGCTACGCTATTTTTCATTAAACGATTCAGCATTCGAAACATTGAATTTTCGTTTTTTAGTTGTCTTTTTATTGATAATTAATTGTTAACTAATTGTGTGTTTTTCGCAATGGTTATACCAATTGCCCCTTTTGCGGTATGCTGGGGCACCCTTTCGTTATAACGCCCACTCCGTGCGGCTTCCGTCTGGAAACGCGACATAATTTGCAACACTTGTGACATGTGCGGCAGAACCCAGTAACACCTTCCTGACACAGGGCTAATGATGTTTACAGTAATGTAACCTTCCCGTAAAATGCCCCCACACTTTAAACGCCACCAGACTCCCGTGGAATTGAGGTCGTTAAATGAGACTCAGGAAATACAATAAAAGTTTGGGATGGTTGTCATTATTCGCAGGCACTGTATTACTCAGTGGCTGCGATTCTGCACTACTAGACCCCAAAGGACAGATTGGACTGGAACAACGTTCATTGATACTGACGGCTTTTGGCCTGATGTTGATTGTGGTTATTCCTGCCATCTTGATGGCTGTTGGTTTCGCCTGGAAGTATCGTGCGAGCAATAAAGATGCGAAGTATAGCCCTAACTGGTCACACTCCAATAAAGTGGAAGCTGTGGTCTGGACGGTACCTATTCTGATCATCCTGTTCCTTGCTGTACTGACCTGGAAAACCACTCACGCACTTGAGCCGAGCAAACCGCTGGTTCACGATGAAAAACCCATTACCATTGAAGTGGTCTCCATGGACTGGAAATGGTTCTTCATCTATCCAGAACAGGGCATTGCTACCGTGAATGAAATCGCCTTCCCGGCGAACACTCCGGTTCAGTTCAAAGTGACCTCCAACTCCGTAATGAACTCCTTCTTCATCCCACGTCTGGGCAGCCAGATTTACGCGATGGCCGGTATGCAGACTAACCTGCATCTGATTGCGAATGAAGCAGGCACCTACGACGGTATCTCCGCCAGCTATAGTGGCCCGGGCTTCTCGGGTATGAAGTTCAAAGCTATCGCTACGCCAGACCGCGCGACTTTCGACCAGTGGGTTGCAAAAGCGAAGCAGTCTCCAAACACCATGTCTGACATGGCGGCGTTCGAAAAAGTGGCTGCACCTAGCGAATACAACAAGGTGGAGTACTTCTCTAACGTGAAACCGAATCTGTTCAAAGATGTTATTGGCAAATTTATGGATCACGGCATGAGCATGGACATGACCCAGCCTGAAGGCGAGCACAACACGCACC
Organism: Enterobacter cloacae complex sp. IR5412; assembly: GCF_049237385.1. Lineage (NCBI taxonomy): Bacteria > Pseudomonadati > Pseudomonadota > Gammaproteobacteria > Enterobacterales > Enterobacteriaceae > Enterobacter > Enterobacter cloacae complex sp. IR5412. Next base: position 349,635 of record NZ_JBMKHQ010000004.1, read on the forward strand.
AGGGTATGGAAGGCATGGACATGAGCCACGCGGAAACCGCTCACTAAGGGGCCGAGGAAGAAAATGTTCGGAAAATTGACATTGGATGCGGTGCCGTACCATGAACCCATTATCATGGTTACGATTGCTGCAATTATCATTGGTGGCGCGGCCTTAGTTGGCCTGATCACTTACTTCGGTAAGTGGAGCTACCTGTGGAACGAGTGGCTGACTTCGGTTGACCACAAAAAACTCGGCATCATGTACTGCATCGTCGGTATCGTCATGTTAATTCGTGGCTTTGCGGATGCAATCATGATGCGTAGCCAGCAGGCGCTTGCGTCTGCGGGCGAAGCCGGATTCCTGCCACCGCACCACTACGATCAGATCTTTACCGCTCACGGCGTTATCATGATCTTCTTCGTGGCGATGCCGCTGGTAATCGGTCTGATGAACGTTGTCGTTCCGCTGCAAATCGGCGCGCGCGACGTTGCGTTCCCGTTCCTGAACAACCTGAGCTTCTGGTTCACCGTTGTCGGCGTTATCCTGGTTAACCTGTCACTGGGTGTGGGCGAATTTGCTCAGACCGGCTGGCTGGCCTACCCGCCACTTTCGGGAATTGAGTACAGTCCGGGCGTGGGCGTTGACTACTGGATTTGGGCGCTTCAGCTCTCCGGTGTCGGTACCACCCTGACCGGTATTAACTTCTTCGTGACCATCCTGAAGATGCGTGCACCAGGTATGACGATGTTCAAGATGCCAGTATTTACCTGGGCATCTCTGTGCGCCAACGTCCTGATTATCGCGTCGTTCCCAATTCTGACCGTCACCATCGCGCTGCTGACCCTGGATCGTTATCTGGGTACCCATTTCTTCACGAATGATATGGGTGGCAACATGATGATGTACATCAACCTGATTTGGGCCTGGGGTCACCCGGAAGTGTACATCCTGGTTCTGCCGGTGTTCGGTGTGTTCTCCGAAATCGCGGCAACCTTCTCGCGTAAACGTCTGTTTGGTTACACCTCTCTGGTGTGGGCAACCGTGTGTATTACCGTCCTGTCGTTCATCGTCTGGCTGCACCACTTCTTCACCATGGGTGCGGGCGCCAACGTAAACGCCTTCTTCGGTATTACTACTATGATTATCGCGATCCCGACCGGGGTTAAGATCTTCAACTGGCTGTTCACCATGTACCAGGGCCGTATCCAGTTCCACTCAGCGATGCTGTGGACCATCGGCTTCATCGTGACCTTCTCCGTAGGTGGGATGACCGGCGTGCTGCTGGCGGTTCCGGGCGCTGACTTTGTCCTGCACAACAGTCTGTTCCTGATTGCGCACTTCCATAACGTTATCATCGGCGGCGTCGTCTTCGGCTGCTTCGCAGGTGTGACCTACTGGTGGCCAAAAGCGTTCGGTTTCACCCTGAACGAAAAATGGGGCAAACGCGCCTTCTGGTTCTGGATCATCGGCTTCTTCGTGGCGTTTATGCCGCTGTACGTGCTGGGCTTCATGGGGATGACCCGTCGTCTGAGCCAGCAGATCGATCCGCAGTTCCATCCGATGCTGATGATTGCAGCGGGCGGCGCCGCGCTGATTGCCTGCGGTATCCTGTGCCAGCTGATTCAGTACTACGTGTCTATCCGTGACCGTAACCTGAACCGCGACCTGACCGGTGACCCGTGGGGTGGCCGTACGCTGGAGTGGTCTACCTCTTCTCCACCTCCGTTCTATAACTTTGCCGTAGTGCCGCACATTCATGAGCGTGACGCATTCTGGGAAATGAAAGAAAAAGGTGAAGCGTACAAGCAACCTGAACATTACGAAGAGATCCATATGCCGAAAAACAGCGGTGCGGGCATCGTGATTGCCGCCTTCGCAACGGTATTTGGTTTCGCAATGATCTGGCACATCTGGTGGATGGCGATTGTTGGCTTCGCTGGCATCGTAATCAGCTGGATTGTGAAGAGCTTTGACGAGGACGTGGACTACTACGTACCAGTCCGTGAAGTTGAAAAGCTGGAAAACCAGCATTTTGACGAGATTTCTAAAGCGGGGCTGAAAAATGGCAACTGATACTCTGGCGCACTCGACTGCCCACGCGCATGAACATGCGCACCATGATACAGGACCGACGAAAGTCTTCGGTTTCTGGATCTACCTGATGAGCGACTGCATCCTGTTCTGCTGTCTGTTCGCAACCTATGCCGTTCTGGTGAACGGCACAGCGGGCGGCCCGACCGGTAAGGACATCTTTGAGCTGCCGTTCGTTCTGGTTGAAACCGCACTGCTGTTATTCAGCTCCATCACCTACGGCATGGCGGCTATCGCCATGTACAAAAACAACAAAAGCCAGGTTGTTTCCTGGCTGGCGTTGACCTGGTTGTTTGGTGCTGGCTTTATCGGGATGGAAATCTATGAATTCCATCACCTGATTGCGGAAGGCTTTGGTCCGGATCGCAGTGGCTTCCTGTCAGCGTTCTTCGCGCTGGTCGGCACCCACGGTCTGCACGTGACCTCTGGTCTGATCTGGATGGCAGTGCTGATGTTCCAGATCTCCCGTCGCGGCCTGACCAGTACTAACCGTACCCGTATCATGTGCCTGAGCCTGTTCTGGCACTTCCTGGACGTGGTATGGATCTGTGTGTTCTCTGTTGTCTATCTGATGGGGGCGATGTAATGAGTCATTCTAACGATCATGGCGCTTCCCACGGCAGCGTAAAAACCTACATGACAGGTTTCATCCTGTCGATCATCCTGACGGTGATCCCGTTCTGGATGGTGATGAACGGTTCTGCATCTAAGCCGGTTATCCTGGGCGCAATCCTGGTGACCGCGGTGATTCAGATTCTGGTGCATCTGGTTTGCTTCCTGCACATGAACACCAAGTCCGATGAAGGCTGGAACATGACGGCCTTTATCTTTACCGTGATTATCATCGCTATCCTGGTAGTCGGTTCCATCTGGATTATGTGGAACCTTAACTACAACATGATGGTTCACTAAGAGCGGCGAGTATGTTTAAGCAATACCTGCAAGTCACGAAACCAGGCATCATCTTTGGCAACCTGATCTCCGTAATCGGAGGGTTCCTGCTGGCCTCTAAAGGCAGCATTGATTACACCCTCTTTATCTACACGCTGGTCGGTGTGTCACTGGTGGTTGCGTCCGGTTGTGTATTTAACAACTACATCGACATGGATATCGACAAGAAGATGGAAAGGACCAAAAATCGGGTGCTGGTTAAAGGCCTGATTGCTCCTTCCGTCTCGCTGGTGTACGCCACCTTGCTGGGTATTGCTGGCTTTATGCTGCTGTGGTTTGGTGCTAACCCGCTGGCCTGCTGGCTGGGGGTGATGGGGTTCGTGGTGTATGTAGGCGTCTACAGCCTGTATATGAAACGCCACTCCGTCTACGGCACGCTGATAGGTTCTCTCTCCGGCGCTGCGCCGCCGGTGATTGGCTACTGCGCCGTCACGAACGAGTTCGACAGCGGTGCGCTGATCCTGCTGGCTATCTTTAGCCTGTGGCAGATGCCGCACTCCTACGCCATCGCGATTTTCCGCTTTAAGGATTATCAGGCAGCGAACATTCCGGTTCTGCCGGTCGTGAAGGGCATCTCAGTTGCCAAAAACCACATCACGCTGTACATCATCGCTTTTGCCGTGGCAACGCTGATGCTCTCTCTGGGCGGTTACGCCGGATATAAATATCTGGTGGTGGCCGCTGCGGTGAGCGTCTGGTGGCTCGGCATGGCTCTGCGCGGTTACAAAGTGGAAGATGACAAGGTCTGGGCACGCAAGCTGTTTGTGTTCTCGATTGTCGCCATCACCTCCCTGTCCGTGATGATGTCCGTAGACTTCATGGTGCCAGATTCACAAAGCCTGCTGACGTACGTCTGGTAAGAAGACTGAAGTAAAAACGCCGGGTTTAACCCGGCGTTTTTTATTGGTACGGCGTAACCCCTTTCTTTAACAGTATATTACCGTATTTCGCTGTCTCGCCTGTCACCACAATGGCGTACGCTTTCTGTGCCCGCGCATAAAACGCATAACGGTCAATACGCATAATCCCCTCCCCTTCCGCCTCACCAAAGAGTGCGTTGCGATAGCGTGCTTCTACCTGTATATCGAGCATATCCCCGTCGACAGGGGCCATCATCACCAGCGGTGGCGCATAGCTATCGAGTTCAAACAGCGGTATCACCGCGACCAGCAAATCGCTGATGAGCAGGCCATCTGCGCGGATCGTCTTTGGCCCCAGGCTGTGCGCGGGAAAGTGAGCGTCTGCAAAAATAATCTCGTCACCATGGCCCATCTCTGCCAGCGTTTTCAGCAGCTCGGGTGAAATCAGTGGGGATATCGTTTTAAGCACGGCTTTGCTCCTCAGGATAGAAATAACGGTAACGATAGTGGACCCGATCGCGAGCAGCCTCAGCGCTGGCCGTTTCTCCGACGCCCCACCATCCGTACAAAGATGCTCCCAGCACGGTCGTATCTGCATCTTCAAGAACCTTCACCGGGATCCCAAGCGCATTGGACTTGAGCTGATTCCACAGCATATTGCGGCTACCTCCCCCCACCAGCAGGAGTTCACGCGCCTTAAATTGCGCGATCGCCTCCAGCGCCTGGAGTTTTTCTTGCAGATGCACCGTGAGTCCTTCCAGGGCTGCGCGGTAAAAATGGGCTGGCGTGGTGGTGAGCGTAACGCCCTGCCAGCCGGCGAGCGGAGAATCGAGCAACTGGGTATTCATCGTGACGCCATCCGCCCCGTACGGAATTGCCGCCGCCTGATCCAGAATAGTGTCCCAGTTGACATCAGGCGACCAGAACAGCGCGCGGATCCACTCCAGTACGCCAGACGCCAGATATTGCATTCCCGGATTATAGAGCCCCGTCCGGCTATCCAGTTCGCAGGTCGCGCCCGGGTATTGCCCCAGTAAAGCGGTATCAACCTGCGAGGTGCGCGCCATTAAAATCTCCCAGGTTCCCGAAGAGAGAACCGGCTCATTAATTCCCGCACCGGCGCCAAAAAGGGCAAACTGCGTATCGTGCCCGGCGGAGATCACCGGCACACCGCAAGGCAATCCGAGTCTGGATGCAGCGTCGGGCTGCAGTTCACCCATCATCTCTCCGGGGGAAACCAGCGGCGGGAAAAGGGAATGAGGCACGCCGATCTTGCTTAAGATCGTTTCGCTGAAGCACCGCTGATGCAGATCGAACATCTGACTGGTACCGGCCATCGTGAGATCGGTCGTCATTTTTCCGGTCAGGCGATGGTTGATTAGCGAGGAGATAAAAAGCCAGGCGTGAGCACGCTGTAACAGATCGGGATGGTTGTCCTGAAGCCAGCCTAGCTTATACAACGTGTTGAAACTAAACTGCCCAACGCCGGTGATCTGCTGTAGTTCAGCCGGGGAGCATAAACGGGCAACCGCTTCCATCACCGGCACGGTTCGTGGACATTTCCAGCTGATGATCGGGTAAAGCAGTTCTCCGCGCTCATCTACCAGCGCGCCATCCACGCCAAAGGTCGTCACACTCATTCCGCACAGTTGATGCTTGCTCAGCACTGCGCTGATTTTCTGACAACAGACGGCAAAACGTTGCATGATGGCGTCGAGCGACCACTGGTGCCAGGCCGGATTTTCAGCGACACTTTCGCTTTCGTTCGCCACCGAGGCTCGCGCCACAATATTACCTTCAGGATCCAGCGCAATGGCGCGCACGTTCGTCGCGCCACAATCGAGAACCAGAAAACATTTTTTCATTGCGGTCCCCACAGGCTGCCAGTCCGCCGGAGCAGGCTGGCAAACCGGCTTATTGTTTGTATAACGGTCCGTAATTTTCACAGGCGCGGTAATCCTGCCCTTCCGGATCCATACCGTGAGCGCCCCAGGCCGTCGGCCGATAAATCAGCGCCTCCGGTACGTTATGCATGCACACGGGAATGCGCAGCATGGACGCCAGGGTGATGAAATCAGCACCGACGTGCCCGACGGTTAGCACCCCGTGGTTAGCCCCCCAGTTCGCCATCACTGAATAGACGTCGCTGAACGGGCCTTTACCGGTCAGACGTGGGGCAAACCAGGTGGTGGGCCAGGTTGAATCGGTGCGCTTATTCAGAATGTCATGTACTTGTTCCGGCAGCTCAACACTCCAGCCTTCCGCTATCTGTAATACCGGGCCCACCCCCTTGATGAGGTTTACGCGGGTCATGGTAAATGGCACGCCACCTCGGGTGAGGAAGTTTGATGAGAAACCGCCCCCGCGAAAGTATTCATGCACCGCCGGACACCAGTGGGTTGCGGCCAGGCACGCGTTGGCTTCCTGCTCAGTAATGTCCCAGTGTGGTTTCAGGGTCGGTTTCCCCTCGGCGTCTTTCTGCTCCGCTGTACCGTCCAGTGCCGCCGAGCCGGAGTTGATCAGATGAATAATGCCCTGCTCAGCCCGTCCTGTGAGTTTCTGGCCGGTAACACGCTCAACCGACTCTGGCGACCAGTAGGTGCGCACGTCGGCGAAGATTTGCGCTGTACCGGTCATCAGATGTCCAAACAGCATTGCTACCCCGTTCAGGCTGTCATTTTCCGTCGCCACCACCAACGGCTGGCGAATACCGTTCCAGTCAAAGGAGCTGTTCAGCAGCGCCTCTGCGGTATCGCCATTTGGATACTGATCCGTCCAGTGGCGCTGTCCCTGGAACCCGGACGCGATGGCGTTATAGCCCAGAGATTCCTCCACGCGGCCCATCGCAGCGAGTTTTGGGTTACCCTGCATCATGTCGCGGATGCACATCGCCATCAGCAGACTCTCCCGCAGGATCGCGGCATTCTCCTGTTCATTGCGACGATACTGCTCCGCGTTTTTATCCTCGCCGAAACGGAAATGTGCTTGCGCCCAGTCCAGGGCCAGCTCAAGTTCTTGCTCGTCGTAAATCTTATGATCGATGCGGCGACGCAGTTCGGTCATATCCACCGCCTGCACCTTCATCCCCAGCCAGGATTCAAAGAAGTTGTGATCGACAATCGAGCCCGCAATCCCCATTGAGACACCGCCCACCGACAGATAACTTTTCCCCTTCATGCTGGCAACCGCCAGGCCCGCCCGGGCGAAGCGCAACAATTTTTCCTCAACGTCTGCCGGGATGGTCTCGTCGCCCGCATCCTGTACATCGTGGCCGTAAATGGAAAACGCCGGGATCCCTTTCTGGTTATGCGCCGCCAGTGCCGCCGCGAGATATACTGCCCCCGGACGCTCGGTGCCGTTAAAGCCCCAGATCGCTTTCGGACGCAGCGGATCCATATCAATGGTTTCACTCCCGTAACACCAGCAGGGGGTGACGGTGATCGTCAGACCAACGTGGCACGTGCTGAACTTCTCTTCGCAAGCAGCGGCCTCCGCCATTCCGGCAATGCAGCTATCGGCAATCACGCACTCAACGGGCGTACCGCAGGGGTGGCGTAATTTTTCACTGAGTAGCGCCGCCGTGGCTTTCGCCATGTTCATGGTCTGCTCTTCCAGAGACTCGCGTACGCCCATTCGGCGGCCATCAATAACAGGTCGAATGCCAATACGGGGTAACGCTTTTATCGTTTTCATAGCCCTTCCTCACGTTGGTTAACCTATCCGTCTCAGGGGCATAGCCGTGAAAAAGCGCCCAGGCAGCGCCGTGAACGGAAAGTGGTGAAATTTGCTAACTCGAATTAGCTTAGGGTTCACACTAAAAATGAGACAAGATAAATGTGCAGGATCTGTGAGCAGTTTCACGATGAGAGGTCAAAATTCGATCAGTGTCAGGTATTACGATTCAGCAAAAACTAAACATATCGTTTAAATTCAATCAAATAACAAAATACCTTTGCACGACGTCACAATTTGAATACAAATGATTTGGCTAAATTATAACCCTAAAATAGCTTTTAAGGACGAAAGCTAAGTCGAGTTAGCTTATTAACTAAATCACTGTGGCTTGTGATTCATTGCCTTTCCAACACAGGAATTTTGCAATGTCAGAGACTCTTATTCAGATGACGCGCATTACCAAACGCTTTCCCGGCGTGCTGGCGCTGAATCAGGTTGATTTCGATTTACGCTGCGGCGAAGTTCATGCCCTCTTAGGTGAAAACGGTGCCGGCAAATCGACGCTGATGAAAATTTTATCCGGTGTTTACCAACCTGATGCCGGTGAAATTCGCTTTGAAGGGCAATCCGTATCATTCAGCGATCCGCTAAGTGCTCAGCATGCAGGTATTACGATTATCCATCAGGAATTTAATCTCTTCCCCGATTTAACCGTGGAAGAGAATATCTTTATTGGCCGTGAATTCTGCAAAAATAGTCGCTGGCAGTTAGATAAACGCGCCCAGCGACAGGCGGTTGAGAAAATACTGCACACGCTGAATTTAAAAATCGCCCCGGACGCCCGCGTCAGTGAATTAACCGTAGCCCAGCAGCAGATGGTGGAAATTGCCAAAGCGATTTCGGTCAATGCCAAAGTGCTAATCATGGATGAACCCACCGCCGCGCTGACCGAAAGTGAAATCGAGAGTTTGTTTGACGTCACGCGGATGCTCAAGGCTCAGGGCACGGGGATTGTCTACATCTCGCACCGTCTGGAAGAGCTGGCGCTGATCGCCGATCGCGCGACCGTCATGCGCGACGGACAATACATCGCCACCGTAGATTATGAAACGGTTCAGATCGGCGAGCTTATCGCCATGATGGTTGGCCGCAATCTCGATAACATCTACCCAAAACGCCCGCCGCATCAGCGCAGAGAAAAAGTGCTGGAGGTGAACGGCCTGACGCGTAATGGTGTACTGCATGACATCAACTTTACCCTCTGGCGCGGTGAGATCCTCGGTCTCGCTGGCTTAATGGGCGCAGGCCGAACTGAACTGGGCCGGGCCCTGTTTGGCGCCGATGCGATCGACGCTGGCACCCTGACGCTGAACGGCACCCCCACACGTATTAAAGACGTGGCTGACGCCATTGAGAAAGGCATCAGCTATTTAACAGAAGACCGCAAAAAAGAGGGACTCGCCCTCGGCCTTTCTGTTGAGATGAACATTATGCTCGGCAATTACCCGGACTACGCTGGCGCCGCGGGTAATGTTGATGAAAAACGCTGCCGGGAGTCCAGCCAGAAACTGGTGGATACGCTGCGAATAAAAACGCCACATCTGGAACAGGCGGCACTGAATTTAAGCGGCGGTAATCAACAGAAGATTATTATTGCCCGCTGGGTCTGCAAAGACACCGATATTTTAATTTTTGATGAGCCAACCCGGGGAATTGACGTTGGCGCCAAGCTGGAAATCTACGAATTAATGAATCGCCTTGTCGCTAAAGGTAAATCGATCATCATGATTTCATCCGAACTGCCGGAAGTATTAGGAATGTGCGACCGCATACTCGTGATGCGCAGCGGCCGCATTGCCGGCGAAATAGCGGCTGAGCACGCCACCCAGGAAAAAATCATGCAATACGCCACGCTGGAGGATTAATCATGTCCGTTACCGTTCCATCGCCGCAAAGCGGTAGTCATACGATGAAAATAAATAAAGCGCTCCTGATGCGTCTGGCGCCTCTTTTTAGCCTGGTATTGCTGGTTCTGTTTTTCAGCTTCAGCTCTCCGTTCTTCTTTAATACAGAAAATATCATGACTATCGCCCTGCAAACGGCGGTGATTGGCATCATGGCCATTGGCGTGACCTTTGTGATTATTACCGCCGGGATCGACCTGTCGCTTGGATCGGTGGTGGCGTTCTCAGGGGTTGCGGTGGGCATCGCCGCCGGGTTTGGTATGCCGTTGCCGGTCTGTATTCTGGCAGGCGTGCTCGCAGGCGGACTTTGCGGCTATGTGAACGCGTTTCTGGTCACCAAAATGACCATACCACCGTTTATTGCCACCCTCGGCTTAATGATGTCGGTACGCGGCATCAATATGGTGATGACCGATGGCCGCGCGATTTATTTTTCTGACTACCCGCAGTTCAAGCTGCTAGCACAGGGTCGCCTGTTCGACGTTCTGCCTTATCCGGTGTTCTACCTGGTCATCGTGGCACTGATCGCCATGTGGATCCTGAAGAAAACGGTGATGGGCCGCTATATCTACGCTGTCGGCAGCAATGAAACGGCGGCACACCTTTCCGGGATCAAAGTCCAGCGAGTGAAAATTTTCGTTTACGCCTTCTGCGGCCTGTTAACCGGCGTGGCCGGGGTGATCCTCGCCTCTCGTCTCAACTCAGGCCAGCCAACCGTGGGCGTGGGTTATGAGCTGGAAGCCATTGCGGCGGTAGTGATCGGCGGTACCAGTCTGATGGGCGGCGTGGGCACGATTGGCGGCACCATCATAGGCGCGTTCATTATGAGCGTGCTGAAAAACGGCCTCAATCTCATGGGCGTGTCCCAGTTCTGGCAGATGGTGGCGATGGGCGTGGTCGTCGTTGCCGCCGTCTACCTGGACACGTTACGTAAAAGAATGCGTTAGGTTCTCGATACAACAAGCCCTGCCAACCCTACAACGGAGCAAAATAATGAAAACCAGCCATATCCTGAGCGCCCTGTCGCTCGTTGCCATCCTGTCCAGCAGCGCGCTGGCAAAAGATTTAAACCTGCCGGTGGTCAGTAAAGGTTACCAGCACGAATTCTGGCAGACGGTCAAAATGGGAACGGAAGCTGCCGCAAAAGAGTTGGGTGACAAAACCAGCTACGTTGGTCCTGCCGATGAAACGCAAATCGCCGAACAGATCCAGTTAGTCGAAAACACCATGGCACAAAAGCCAAACGGCCTGTTGCTGGCCGCACTTGATGCAAACGCCCTTGCCCCGCTGGTCGAAACCGCCAACAGCCGGGGGATCAAAGTGGTGACCTTCGACTCGGGCGTGAACTCGGATATCCCGGCCAGCTTTGTCGCCACCAATAACCGTAAGGCGGGCGCACAGGCTGCGGATGCGCTGGCGGAGCAGGTAGGCCAGAAGGGGAAAGTGGGTATTATCGCTCACGTAGCCGGGACGACGTCCGCCATTGAGCGCTCTGAAGGGTTCAGCGAGCGGATGAAAGAGAAGTACCCGAATATTCAGGTACTGCCGGTGCAATACAGCGATGGCGACCCGCAAAAAGCGATGGATAAAACCATTGATATGGTTCAGGCCAACCCGGATATCGCCGGTATTTATGCCACCAACGAAGGCTCAACCCTGGGCGTTGCGAACGCTATCGACAGCCAGAATCTGAAGGGCAAAGTAAAAGTCATCGGTTTTGACAGCACCGAAGCCATCATTAACTTCCTTAAAAACGGTGTGATTCAGGGCTTCGTGGTGCAGGACGCCTATCAGATTGGTTATCAGGGCATAAAAGCGCTGAACGCGGTGATTTCCGGACAGACGGTGGCCAAAGAAATTGATATTCCAGTGAAATATGTCAATGCGCAGAATATCAACACGCCTGAAATTGATAAACTGCTGCATCCGTTTGGTAAAAAATAAGGAAGTTCATGATGAGTGACGGCTATTTCCTCGGGGTAGATGTAGGTTCAGCCAGCGTTCGTGCAGGGCTTTACTCTGCGCAAGGCGAGCGTTTGAGCTTCGCGACCCGTCCGATTTCGCAGTTTCACGCCAGCAACGCGCGCGTGGAACAATCCTCTGTGGAAATCTGGCAGCAGGTTTGTGCGGTGGTGCGGGAAGCCGTCGACTCCTCTGGGATTTCACCTGACGCCATTCGTTCGATTGGCTTCGACGCCACGTGCTCGCTGGTCGCGCTGGATGCTGACGGTAACGGCCTGAGCGTCTCCCCGGACAGTCCGGCATCGCAGGACATCATTATGTGGATGGATCATCGTGCTCACGAAGAAACCGTTCACATCAATGCCACACGCGATCCGGCCCTGTGCTACGTGGGCGGCGAGGTCAGCATCGAGATGGAGTTGCCAAAACTGCTGTGGTTGCAGCGGCATCATCCTGAAACCTGGAATCAGGCCTGGCGCTTTTACGACCTTGCCGATTTTCTGGTCTGGAAAGCGACGGGCCAGGACGTCGCCAGCCTGTGCACCCTCACCTGCAAATGGAACTACCTTGCGCATGAGGCGCAGTTCAGCGAATCGCTGCTCAGAGCGGTGGGGCTGGAAAACTTACTGACAAAAATTCCCGGCACTATTCTGGACGTCGCTGAATGCGTCGGGAAACTTAGCCCGCAGGCAGCGCAAGCTCTGGGTTTGTCCGAAGAAGTGGTTGTGGCAAGCGGCATGATCGATGCCCACGCGGGTGGCGTGGCGCTGACAGGCTCACACCCGGAAGGCACGCTGGCGCTCATCAGCGGAACCTCGAACTGCCATATGCTTGCCAGTCAGACGGAGATCCATACGCCCGGCGTCTGGGGACCTTACTGGAGCGCCATGCTGCCGGGCTACTGGCTGACGGAAGGCGGGCAAAGTGCTGCCGGGGCGCTGGTCGACTGGACGTTGCGCGAGCACGGAGTCAGCGCAGAGCTGTTTGCAAAAGCAGAAGCGGCGCAATGCCATCCGGTGGCATTACTCAACGACTGGGTAGCCGCGCTTGAACAGGAAGAAAAATATCCCACCCGCAACCTGCACATTCTGGCCGATCACCACGGCAACCGCTCGCCGCGTTCGCGTCCTGATGCCCGGGGCAGCGTTGTCGGTCTGACATTAGAGACCGGTGAGCGCGCGCTGGCGAGGCTCTATCTGGCCACGCTACAGGCCATTGCCTACGGCACACGACACATTATGGATACTCTGAAACATCATGGGCACACCTTGTCGCGCATTGTCATTTGTGGTGGGGCTACTCATAACCGGCTCTGGCTGAGGGAGTATGCCGATGCCACAGGCTGCGATATTCACCTTTTAGCCGAAGAAGATGCGGTCACTCTCGGCGCGGCCATTTGCGGCGCTGTGGCGAGCGGTGCATGGGCAACGCTTACCGACGCCACCCGGGAAATGGTCAAAGCCGGCGATATCATCACCTGTCGGCCGGAAACCGCGGCCTTCCACCGGCAAAAATATGAGGCGTACCTGATGCTGTGGACCCAGCAACAGGCGCTTAATCTCCTGATGCAGCAGGAAATGTAATGGCAGGATGCGTATGCTTTATCAGCAGTTTTTACGTACGTTAAGGATTGAGGCGTAGCGATGGCCAAAACAGTTGAACAGATAGCGAAGGATCTGAATTTATCCGTCACCACCGTGCGGCTGGTACTGAGCGGGAAAGCCGAACAGTATCGGATCAGTGTGAAAACACAGTCCCGAATTAATGAACACGTCGAGCGCTTCGGCTATACCCTCAACCATTCGGCGCGCAGTCTGAAGTTAAACAAAACCGAGACGCTGGGGCTCATCGTGCCCAACATCTCAAACGTGTTCTTTGCAACGCTCGCCGAGAAACTCGAACTGCGCTGTCGCCGTTCGGGTTACCAACTGATGATCAGCTGTACTTACAACGATGTGGATTACGAAAACAAGCTGGTAAAAGCTCTGATGGCGCGCAACGTGGACGGCTTATTTATCGTTCCCTCAACGCTGGAAAATCAGCAGCATCATTTGCGGCTGATCCAAAAGCCACTGGTGCTCCTCGACCGGGATTTTGGCTTTACTGACAACGCGCTGGTAGAGAGTCATAACGAGGCTGGGGGGGATGAACTGGCCCGCAATATGCTGGAAGAGTGCAAAACGCCGCTCTGGTTCCTTGTGGGCGATACCGCACTGCCCAGCATTACGGACCGTCTGAACGGCTATTTGCAGGCCCTGAAAACAGCCGGTATTCACCATCGCGAGTGGGTCATCGAAGGGCCGGACAATACGCCGGAGGGGGGATATGCCCTGATGGATTCGCTTATCGACAGCCAGGGTGTTCCGCAGGCGTTTATCGCCTCATCGTTACCCGTCCTGGAAGGGGCAATCGAAGCCCTGCGGACGCGTACCGGTACCGTGCCTCAACACATCAATATTGGCACCTTCGATGAGCACCCCATGCTGGGGTTCCTGCCTAACAGCGTCTGGTCCATGCAGCAGGATGAAGATACCTGGGCGGAAAAAGCGTTTGAACTGATGCAGCGAGCCATCGACGGCGAAGCGGTCAACGAGACGGCGAAAGTCGATATGAAGCTGGTCAAACGTTCCCGCCAGTAAAAATAAAACTGTACCCGGAGAAAAAAAATGGAACGAGCCCGATTAGCCAGAGACATTATCGACACCTGCCTTGAGATGACCCGCATGGGATTAAATCAGGGCACCGCCGGGAATATCAGCGTTCGCTATCGCGACGGTATGCTGATTACGCCGACCGGAATTCCCTACGAGCATCTGACCGAAGAGAGTATCGTCTATGTCGATGCACAGGGGCGACACGAAGAGGATAAACTGCCCTCCAGCGAATGGCGTTTTCATCAGGTTGTGTATCAGACCCGCCCAGATGCTAACGCCGTCGTCCATAACCATGCGGTTAACTGTACCGCCGTCTCGATACTCAACCGCCCCATTCCTGCTATTCACTATATGATTGCCGCCGCCGGGGGAAACTCCATTCCCTGCGCGCCTTACGCGACCTTCGGGACGCGCGCGCTGTCAGAGCATGTCGCGGTCGCGTTACGCGATCGCAAAGCGACGCTATTACAGCACCACGGTCTGATCACCTGCGAAGAAAATCTTGAGAAGGCACTGTGGCTGGCGCAGGAGGTAGAGGTGCTGGCAAAACTCTACCTGGCCACGCTGGCGATCGTGGATCCCGTTCCGGTACTCAGTGACGATGAAATTGCCATTGTTCTTGAGAAATTTAAAAGCTACGGGTTGCGCGTCGAGGCGTAATTTTTTATCCGGGGGTGCTTTTATCACACCCTCGTAATATCTCTTAAACAAACACCTATTTACCGCACTTATCACCCCGCCTAAACTATGGCCTGCTTTTTGGTAGAGGTGGTAATGAACGATTATAAAATGACGCCAGGTGAACTGCGTGCGACCTGGGGTTTAGGGACTGTTTTCTCGCTGCGGATGCTTGGCATGTTTATGGTCCTGCCCGTTCTGACCACATATGGCATGGCGTTACAGGGTGCCAGCGAAGCGCTGATTGGTCTGGCTATCGGTATCTACGGCCTGGCGCAGGCGATATTCCAGATCCCCTTTGGCCTGCTCTCCGACCGCGTGGGTCGCAAACCGCTGATTGTCGGCGGGCTGCTGGTGTTTGTACTTGGCAGCATCATCGCCGCCCTCTCCCACTCCATCTGGGGAATTATTCTTGGCCGCGCCCTGCAAGGTTCCGGGGCGATTGCCGCCGCCGTGATGGCGCTGCTGTCAGATTTAACCCGCGAGCAAAACCGCACCAAAGCCATGGCGTTTATTGGCGTCAGCTTCGGCGTCACGTTTGCCATTGCCATGGTGCTGGGGCCGATTATTACCCATTCACTCGGCCTGCACGCCCTGTTCTGGATGATAGCCGTGCTGGCAACCATCGGGATCGCACTCACGCTGTGGGTTGTGCCGGACAGTAAAAACCATGTCCTGAACCGTGAATCCGGGATGGTCAAAGGCTGCTTCAGCAAAGTCATCGCCGAGCCGCGCCTGCTTAAGCTGAACTTCGGCATTATGTGCCTGCACATTCTGCTGATGTCCACCTTTGTCGCCCTGCCCGGTCAACTTGCCGCAGCAGGTTTCCCGGCGGCAGAGCACTGGAAAATTTATCTGGTCACAATGCTGATCTCGTTTGTCTCCGTTGTGCCCTTCATTATTTACGCCGAAGTGAAGCGCAAAATGAAACGCGTCTTCGTGGGCTGCGTGGCGTTACTGTTGATTGCCGAGATTGTGCTTTGGGGCGCCGGCCCACATTTCTGGGAGCTGATCGCAGGCGTACAGCTGTTCTTCCTGGCGTTTAATCTGATGGAAGCCCTGCTGCCGTCGCTTATCAGCAAAGAGTCTCCGGCAGGATACAAAGGCACCGCGATGGGCATTTACTCCACCAGCCAGTTTCTCGGCGTGGCGATCGGCGGGTCCCTCGGCGGCTGGGTGGACGGCCTTTTTGATTCTCAGACCGTGTTCCTCGCCGGTGCGCTACTGGCGATGCTCTGGCTGTTTGTTGCCAGCACCATGAAAGAGCCGCGCTATGTGAGTAGCCTGCGGGTAGAAATTCCCGATGACGTGGCAATCGGTGACGCGTTACAACAGCGTCTGGAAGCGACAGAGGGCGTGAGCGAAGTGCTGATTGTCCCGGAAGAGCGCAGTGCGTATGTCAAAATTGACAGCAAAGTGACTAACCGCTTTGAGGTAGAGCAGGCGCTGAAGGCCTGAAAAAATGCCCGGTTTAGCCGGGCATAATTGTCTTAATCGCGGAAGTTTTTAAACTGGAATGGCTGACCGAGATCGCCGCCACGCACCAGCGCCATCACGGATTGCAGGTCATCACGGGATTTTCCGGTCACGCGGATCTCTTCCCCCTGGATCTGCGCCTGCACTTTCAGCTTGCTGTCTTTGATAAGCTTAACGATTTTTTTCTGTACCGCGCTTTCAATCCCCTGCTTCAGCTTCGCTTCCACAAACCAGGTTTTGCCGCTGTGAACAAAATCTTCCGGTACATCAAGTGAGGTCCCTTCAATGCCGCGCTTGAGCAGCTTGGCGCGCAGGATATCCAGCAGTTGGTTGACCTGGAAATCAGACTCACTCAGGACTTTGATTGTCTTGTTCGCGTCGTTCAGTTCAATGGTCGCCTCAACGCCACGAAAATCGAAACGTGACTCCACTTCACGAATAGCATTATCTACGCCGTTACGCGCTTCCTGCAGATCAACTTCAGAAACAATATCGAAAGATGGCATCTTTTCTTCTCCCTTCATTTTTGTTGCGTTGCATAATACCTGCAACGAGGCATAACGAGAAGCTTAGCTGATGGCGCTATACTTAGCGTCTTAGCACCTGGCGCAGTTGCAGGTGAGGAGGAACAATGAAAGTAACAGTGCTTGGATGCGGCGCCCTTGGTCAACTCTGGCTTAGCGCGCTATGCAAACAGGGACACGACGTTCAGGGCTGGCTGCGAATTCCCCAACCCTATTGCAGTGTGAATGTGATGGGTACAGACGGTTCAATTTTTAACGAGTCTTTGACGGCAAACGATCCGGAATTTCTCGCGAGCAGCGATCTGCTGCTGGTCACGCTGAAGGCCTGGCAGGTCTCCGATGCGGTGAAAAGCCTGGCCGCCCAATTACCTGAAAGCACGCCAGTCCTGCTGATTCACAACGGTATGGGTACCATTGAAGAGCTAAAGTCTGTCCGGCAACCGCTGCTGATGGGAACAACCACCCACGCGGCACGCCGCGACGGTAACGTCATTATTCATGTTGCCAGTGGCATCACCCATATCGGCCCGGCGCGTGAACAGCCCGGCGATTACAGCTATCTTGCGGATACCCTGCAAAGCACGCTGCCTGACGTCGCCTGGCACAATAACATTCGCGCAGAACTGTGGCGCAAACTGGCGGTCAACTGCGCGATCAATCCGCTGACTGCCCTGCTGGATTGCCCTAACGGTGATCTGCGCCAGCATCCCGATCGGTTAGCGCTGATTTGCCGGGAAGTTGCCGCCGTCATTGAACGCGAAGGCTACCACACCTCAGAGTCTGATTTACGTTATTATGTCGACCAGGTCATTGAGAGTACGGCAGAAAATATCTCTTCAATGTTGCAGGATGTCCGGGCGATGCGGCATACCGAAATTGATTACATTACCGGTTATCTGTTAAAACGCGCCCGGGCTCACGGCATTACCGTTGCGGAAAACAGCCGTCTGTTTGAGTTAGTTAAACGAAAGGAGAGTGAGTATGAGCGCATCGGCACTGGTATGCCTCGCCCCTGGTAGCGAAGAGACAGAAGCGGTCACCACCATTGATTTGATGGTACGTGGTGGTATTAAGGTTACCACCGCCAGCGTCGCCAGCGACGGAAGTCTGGCGATTACCTGCTCGCGTGGGGTCAAGATCCTGGCAGATGCACCGCTTGTACAGGTGGCGGACGGTGATTACGACATTATCGTGCTGCCGGGCGGTCTGAAGGGCGCGGAGTGTTTCCGCGACAGCCCGCTGCTGGTTGAAACCGTTCGTCAGTTTCATCTTTCCGGGCGTATCGTCGCGGCAATCTGTGCGGCCGCAGGTACGGTACTGGTTCCGCACGACATTTTCCCCATCGGCAATATGACCGGCTTCCCAGGCCTGAAGGATACGATTCCGGAAGACCAGTGGGTGGATAAACGCGTGGTCTGGGATCCGCGGGTTAACCTGCTCACCAGCCAAGGGCCGGGTACCGCCATTGATTTTGGCCTGAAGATTATTGACCTGCTGGTCGGGCGCGAAAAAGCGTACGAAGTGGCGTCATCGCTGGTGATGGCGGCAGGGATTTATAACTACTACGAGTAAAAAAAGCCGGGTGGCGGCTACGCCTTACCCGGCCTACAAGTGTACGGTACCGTAGGCCCGGTAAGCGAAGCGCCACCGGGCAATAGGCTACGGGCGATACACCTTCACGTTCGCGAAGCCCTGCTCGCGCAGGTACAGCGCCTGTAAACGGCTCATGACCCCACGTTCGCACCACAGCAGATACGTTTTGCTCTGGTCGAGATCGCCAAACTGGGTGCTCAGTTTGTAGAACGGCAGCGAAACCACCTCCACGCCTTCCACCTGCAACGGCTTGTCATCCTGCTCATCAACAGAACGTATATCCAGAATCGTATCGTTAGCACCGAAGCCGCTGACCGTCTCCACCTCAACCACGTCCTGCTCGGTCTGCTGGGCGATCTCACGGATATCGATGTTGGACGCTTCCGCCACCACTTTTTCCAGGATGCTGAAATCGAAGTTCTCTTCTTCCGCTTCGATCTTCGCCTTCACCGCTTTAATGGTTGGACTTTTTGAGATCACGCCGCAATATTCCGGCATGGTGCGGGCAAAATCTTCAGTACCGATTTTACGCGCCAGATCGATGATGTGCTCTTTATCGTGAGAGATCAGCGGACGCAGGATCAGCGTATCAGACACGTTGTCGATAAGACGCAGGTTGGTCAGCGTCTGGCTGGAGACCTGCCCCAGTGCTTCACCGGTGACCAGCGCCTGCACGCCGTAGCGCTCAGCCACTTTGGACGCCGCACGCACCATCATACGTTTCAGGACCACGCCCATCTGGCCGTCATCCACTTTCTCAAGAATTTCGCCGACCACCGGCTCAAAGTTGATCGCCACGAAACGCACGCGGTGAGAGCTGCCGAAGCGGTTCCACAGGTAATGCGCCACCTGACGTACGCCGATTTCGTGCGCCGCGCCGCCCAGATTAAAGAAGCAGTAGTGCACGCGGCAGCCGCGACGCATCAGCATATAGCTGGAAACGCCGGAGTCGAACCCGCCGGAGATCAGCGACAGCACATCTTCTTGCGTGCCGATCGGGAAGCCGCCAATACCTTCATAACGGCCCTTAACCAGCAGCAGGCGATCGTTTTCGATCTCAAGATTAACGGTAACGTCCGGATTAGTCAGGCGCACGCGCGCCGTCTCAACGTGCTGGTTCAGACCGCCGCCGACATAGCGCTCAACGTCAATGGAGCTAAACTCATGCTTACCACGGCGCTTCACGCGTACGCAGAACGTTTTCCCTTCGATCTGATCGCGGTACTGTACCAGCGCCTTTTCGAAGATATCGTGCATATCGGTGAAGGGAACGTCTTCCACTTCCAGAATATGGTGAATACCCGGGATACGGGTCAGCGCGTCGCGAATATCAAGACGTTTGTTTTCGTCTTTCGCGCGGACTTCAACGTGGTCCCAGTGACGCACCACGGCGAGCGTTTCGTCGTAGTGTTTTAATACGTTACGAATGTTCCCGGTGAGAATTTTAATAAAGCGCAAACGCACGGATTGGCTTTTGATGGTGATTTCAGGGAACAATTTAATGATAAACTTCATGGCGGCAATGTTTCTTAGGCAAGCTTATAAAGGCTTGTAGTGGAAAATGATACAGCAGCCCACACCCGTGGCTGCATCCAGGCGCGCAAGTATACCACCATCGCCCATCGCGCCACTCGCGTTATTTGATAATTGCCCCGAGTCCGTTACCATGTCAGGGCGAAAAATTTAAGAGTCAATTCACTATGCCGAAGAAAAACGACGCACCGGCCAGTTTCGAAACTGCGCTGAGTGAACTGGAGCAGATCGTTACCCGTCTTGAGAGCGGCGATCTCCCGCTGGAAGACGCGCTCAACGAATTTGAACGCGGCGTGCAGCTCGCGCGCCAGGGGCAGGTAAAACTCCAGCAGGCCGAGCAGCGTGTGCAGATCCTGCTTTCCGACAGCGAAGACGCTAAAACCACGCCATTCACACCGGACGCCGAGTAAATGGATTTTTCCAACGCGCTTCAGGCGCGCGTCATCCGCGCCAACGACGCGCTGCGCCGTTTCATTGAGCCGCAGCCTTTTCAGAACACTCCTCTGGTTGAAGCCATGCACTATGGCGCACTCTTGGGGGGTAAACGCCTGCGTCCGTTCCTGGTGTATGCCACGGGCAACATGTTCGGTATCAGCGATAACACGCTGGACGCCCCGGCAGCCGCCGTGGAGTGTATCCACGCCTATTCGCTGATCCACGATGATTTGCCGGCCATGGACGATGACGATCTGCGTCGCGGTCAGCCGACCTGCCACATTAAGTTCGGCGAAGCGAATGCCATTCTGGCGGGTGATGCGCTGCAAACCCTGGCGTTCTCTATTCTGAGCGATGCGCCGATGGTTGAAGTGAGCGATCGCGATCGTCTGGCAATGGTGTCCGAACTGGCAATGGCCAGCGGCGTCGCCGGGATGTGCGGCGGCCAGGCGCTGGATTTAGAGGCTGAAGGTCGTCAGGTGACTCTGGAACAGCTGGAACGCATCCACCGTCACAAAACGGGCGCCCTGATTCGGGCAGCCGTTCGTCTGGGCGCGCTGAGCGCGGGTGAACGCGGGCGTAAAGCCCTGCCGATTCTGGACAGATACGCAGAAAGTATCGGTCTGGCATTCCAGGTTCAGGATGACATTCTGGATGTGGTGGGCGATACTGCAACATTGGGAAAACGTCAGGGTGCGGATCAGCAGCTTGGCAAAAGTACCTACCCTGCCCTGTTGGGCCTTGAGCATGCCCAACGTAAAGCCCGGGATCTGATAGACGATGCCCGCCGGTCACTGAATGAGCTGGCCGCGCAATCGCTGGATACCTCGGCACTGGAAGCGCTAGCGGACTACATAATCCAGCGTAATAAATAAACTATATATCTCGATGAGCCTTTGATGAGTTTTGATATTGCCAAATACCCGACACTGGCGTTAGTTGACTCCACTCAGGAGTTACGTCTGTTGCCGAAAGAGAGTCTGCCGAAGCTGTGTGACGAGCTGCGTCGCTACCTGCTCGACAGCGTTAGCCGCTCCAGCGGCCACTTCGCCTCCGGACTTGGCACGGTTGAGCTGACCGTGGCGTTGCATTACGTCTATAACACGCCGTTCGATCAGCTGATCTGGGATGTTGGCCACCAGGCCTATCCGCACAAAATTCTGACCGGACGTCGCGATAAGATTGGCACCATTCGCCAGAAAGGTGGCCTGCATCCGTTCCCGTGGCGCGGCGAGAGCGAGTTTGACGTGTTAAGCGTCGGCCACTCTTCCACCTCCATTTCCGCAGGCATCGGGATTGCCGTTGCCGCTGAAAAAGAGAATAAACAACGCCGTACCGTCTGCGTGATTGGCGACGGGGCGATCACCGCCGGGATGGCTTTTGAGGCCATGAACCACGCGGGCGATATCAAACCGGACATGCTGGTGATCCTCAACGATAACGAAATGTCGATCTCCGAGAACGTCGGCGCGCTGAATAACCATCTGGCGCAGCTGCTGTCCGGTAAGCTTTACTCCTCACTGCGCGAAGGCGGGAAAAAAGTCTTCTCCGGCGTACCGCCGATCAAAGAGCTGCTTAAGCGTACCGAAGAACATATCAAAGGCATGGTCGTGCCGGGTACGCTGTTTGAAGAGCTGGGCTTTAACTATATTGGCCCGGTGGACGGCCACGATGTGTTAGGTCTGGTGACGACGCTTAAAAACATGCGCGACCTGAAAGGCCCGCAGTTCCTGCATATCATGACTAAAAAAGGGCGTGGTTACGAACCGGCGGAAAAAGATCCGATCACCTTCCACGCGGTGCCCAAGTTCGACCATACCAGCGGTTGTCTGCCGAAAAGCAGCGGCGGAATGCCGAGCTACTCAAAAATCTTTGGCGACTGGCTGTGCGAAACGGCGGCGAAAGACAACACGCTGATGGCGGTGACGCCTGCCATGCGTGAAGGCTCCGGCATGGTCGAGTTTTCCAAAAAATACCCGGACCAGTATTTCGACGTCGCCATTGCCGAGCAGCACGCGGTAACCTTCGCAGCGGGCCTGGCGATTGGCGGCTACAAGCCGGTGGTAGCGATTTACTCTACCTTCCTGCAACGCGCCTACGATCAGGTGATCCATGACGTTGCCATCCAGAAGCTGCCGGTGCTGTTTGCTATCGACCGTGCGGGCATCGTGGGGGCTGACGGCCAGACGCACCAGGGCGCATTTGACCTCTCCTTCCTGCGCTGCATCCCGGACATGGTGATCATGACGCCAAGCGACGAAAACGAGTGTCGTCAGATGCTGTATACCGGTTACCACTATCAGGACGGTCCCTGTGCGGTACGTTATCCACGCGGCAATGCCCTTGGCGTTGAATTACGGCCGCTGGAAAAACTGGATATCGGTAAAGGTCTGGTGAAACGTCGCGGTGAAAAAGTGGCGATCCTGAACTTTGGTACGCTGATGCCGGAAGCGGCAAAAGTCGCTGAAACCCTGAATGCGACGCTCGTCGATATGCGATTTGTGAAGCCGCTCGATGAATCTCTGATTCTGAGCATGGCGGAAAGCCATGAGGTGCTGGTCACGCTGGAAGAGAACGCCATCATGGGTGGCGCGGGTAGCGGCGTGAACGAAGTGCTGATGGCGAACCGTAAAGTCGTTCCGGTGCTTAATCTCGGCCTGCCGGACCACTTCATCCCGCAAGGCACTCAGGACGAGGCGCGCGCCGACATTGGCCTGGACGCCGTCGGTATCGAAGCTAAAATCCGCACCTGGCTGGCCTGATCCCTCCCCTTTTCTGCTCCTGCTATGCTTAAACGTATTGTTTAAACAGCAGGAGCGGAACCATGCAATACACGACATTAGGAAAAACAGACCTCAAGGTGTCCCGGCTTTGCCTGGGCTGCATGACGTTTGGCGAGCCTGACCGGGGAAATCACGCCTGGACGCTGCCGGAAGAGAGCAGCCGCCCTATCATTAAGCGCGCCATTGACGGCGGCATCAACTTCTTCGATACCGCCAACAGCTACTCCGACGGCAGCAGCGAAGAGATTGTGGGCCGCGCCCTGCGAGATTTTGCCCGTCGGGATGAGATTGTGGTCGCCACCAAGGTGTATTACCCGTCAGGCGATCTGGCGGAAGGCCTTTCTCGCGCACAGATCCTGCGCTCCATTGATGACAGCCTCAGACGCCTGAACATGGATTACGTCGACCTGCTGCAAATTCACCGCTGGGATTACAACACGCCGATCGAAGAGACGCTTGAAGCGTTGAACGACGTCGTGAAAGCCGGTAAAGCGCGCTACATCGGCGCATCGTCCATGCATGCCTCACAGTTTGCTCAGGCGCTCGATCTCCAGGCGCAGCATGGCTGGGCGCGCTTTGTCACTATGCAGGATCACTACAACCTGATCTACCGGGAAGAAGAACGCGAGATGCTGCCGCTCTGCTACCAGGAAGGCGTGGCGGTGATCCCGTGGAGCCCGCTGGCGCGCGGAAGGTTAACCCGTCCGTGGGGTGAAACTACCGCCCGGCTGGTATCGGATGAAGTAGGTAAAAATCTGTATGACGATACAGAAGCCAGCGATGCGTTAATTGCCGAACGATTAGCCGGGATCGCCGACGATATCGGTGCAACGCGCGCGCAGGTAGCGCTGGCGTGGCTGCTGAGCAAGCGCGGTGTCGCCGCGCCGATTGTGGGCACATCGCGGGAAGAACAGCTGGACGAGTTGTTGAGTGCGGTGGACTTATCGTTGACGCCGGAGCAGATTGCCGAGCTGGAGACGCCGTATCAGCAACATCCGGTGGTAGGGTTTAAATAAACAATTCAGGGAACAAAATCCGTAGGCCGGGTAAGCACAGCGCCACCCGGCAATACAGAGCGTACAAAATTACGCGAAGTGATCGTACCCTTTCCAGTCAAGCGTAACCGGGGCACCGTCGCGGACAAACAGCAGCCCTTCACTTTCCGGCATCACCTGCCCGATGCAGGTAAATTTCGCCCCCAGATGCGCTAACGCCACATCCAGCGTCCCGCGATTCAGCTCGGGAACGGTAAAGCACAGCTCATAATCTTCCCCACCGGATAGTGCCCAGCGCAGCGCCTGTTCAGGATCGGCATGGCGACGCAACGGCTCTGACAGTGGGAACAGATCCAGATCGATCCGTGCGCCCACGCCACTGGCCTTCAGGATATGGCCGAGATCGGAGATCAGCCCGTCAGAGAGATCGATAGCAGAACTGGCCCGCTCGCGCAGCGCCTGACCGTGCAAAATACGCGGTGTGGGCCGCAGGTGGCGCTTCACCAGGTACGCCGCATCGTCAGCATCTTCAACTGCTAAACGGTTCTGAAGGATCGCCAGCCCGGCCGCGCTATCGCCCGGCGTACCGGTCACGTAGATCCAGTCGCCCGGTTTTGCGCCCGAACGCTTCAGCGCGCGCCCCGCTGGCACATAGCCGTGGATTGCCAGGGTCATCGACAGCGGCCCGGCGGTGGTATCACCGCCAATCAGCTGCATATCGTAATAATTCAGCTGTTCAAACAGGGCATCGCTGAAGGCTTCAAGCCAGGCTTCATCCACCTCCGGCAGGGTCAGAGCCAGCGTCAGCCAGGCCGGGTCGGCGCCCATTGCCGCCAGATCGCTAACGTTTACCGCCAGCGCCTTATACGCCAGGTCGGCAGGATCGATATCGGGCAGGAAGTGACGCCCACATACTAAGGTGTCGGTGCTGATTGCCAGCGTCTGTTTTTCGGGAATATTGAGAAGTGCGCAGTCATCGCCAATGCCGGTTTCAACATCAAGACGAGAGGTTCTGACACGGTCGAAATAACGGGCAATCAGGGAGAATTCGCCGCATGCCATACGTTATGCCTCAGCAAATAAAAGAAAAAACCGGAGCCGCACTGCCAAAAAGGCAATGCAAGACTCCGGTTTGCGGATCACTTTTTGTGGGGACGGATCGCAGGTGCGGCTTTATCCAGCACGCCGTTTACAAACTTGTGGCTGTCTTCAGCGCCGAAGGTTTTTGCCAGTTCGATCGCTTCGTTGATGGCCACTTTGTACGGCACATCATCACGTTTAGACAGCTCAAACAGCGCGATACGCAACACTGCTTTTTCGACCTGGCCCAGCTCTTCGAGCAGACGGGACAGGTATGGCTTCATCAGACCATCGAGATACGCGCTATTAGTCGCCACTCCCGACAGCAGTTCACGGAAGTACAGAACGTCAACGTCTTTCACGTCCTGTTCTGACAGGAACTGGTATTCAACATCAGCGATGTCGTTCTGGGACAACTGCCAGGAGTAAAGTGCCTGGACGGCACATTCACGGGCGCGGCGACGAGCAGCAGGTTTCACGGAATTCCCCTTACAAAAAAATCAGGCCTTGATGGCTTTCAATACATTGATCATTTCAAGCGCGGTCAGTGCAGCTTCTGCACCTTTGTTACCGGCTTTGGTGCCAGCACGTTCGATGGCTTGTTCAATACTTTCGGTAGTCAGTACGCCGAACGCGACAGGAATTTCAGCATCCTGTGCAACGTGCGCCAGACCATTGCTTGCACCGCCCGCAACGTATTCGAAGTGCGCAGTGCCGCCACGAATAACAGTACCCAGTGCAATCACCGCGTCGTATTTACCGGTTTTCGCCAGCGCGCCCGCTGCCAGTGGCAGTTCGTAAGCACCTGGTACCCAAACGACGGTAATGTTGTCATCTTTAACCTGGCCGATACGTTTCAGGGCGTCAACCGCACCTTCCAGCAGGCTGTCGTTGATGAAGTTGTTGAAACGCGCAATGGTGATGGCGACGCGAGCGTCCGGGGTAGCTACAGCAGCTTCAATAATGTTCATACTCTTCCTTTACGGGTTCATTTGGCCCCGCAGGGGGGCGGATTTTATCATAATACTTTGCGCACTGCTTCCCTATTTCAGGAGCAATTACGCTGTCGTTAAATGGAGGCAGACATCCGGGCCTACCGGACGAATCTCGCTGAATGAGAGTTGCGGCGCATCGGCCAGTTTTTCAAGGCCGGGCAGCACAAACAGGCCGCGCGCGTCGTTACCTAACAGTTTAGGCGCAACGTAGACCAGAAGCTCATCCACCAGCCCTGCCTGGAGCAGCGCGCCGGCGAGCGTCGGACCTGCTTCGACCCAGATGCTGTTGACCTGCTGTTTACCCAGCAGCATCATCAGCACCACCAGATCGAGATGCCCGTTGTGTTCCGGCACCATAATGCTGCGCACGCCTTGCGGCCATTCGCGCGTATCTTCTTTGGTGCGGGCAATCCAGGTTTCCCCCGGTTGCTGCACGATACGGTGTTCCGGCGTCACGCGGTTCTGGCTATCAATAATAATGCGCAGCGGCTGACGCAGGTTCTCCTGCGGATAGAGTGCCTGGGTATCGGCATTCAGCTCATCCCAGCGCACGGTCAGGACCGGATCGTCAGCCAGCACCGTTTCACTGCTGGTGAGAATAGCATGGCTTTGTGCGCGCAGACGTTGCACATCGCGCCTTGCCTGTGGCGAGGTGATCCACTGGCTCTCGCCGTTCGCCATCGCCGTGCGGCCATCCAGTGACGCGCCAAGCTTAAGCTGGATAAACGGGAAACCGGTGCGCATACGCTTCAGGAAGCCTTTGTTGATGGCTTCGGCATCCTGCATCATCAGGCCGTGACTGACGTCGATCCCTTCCTGTTGCAGACGATACAGCCCGCGGCCCGCCACCTGCGGGTTAGGATCCTGCATGGCGGCGACAACGCGCGAGACTCCCGCCGCAATCAGTGCTTCGCAGCACGGAGGCGTGCGCCCGTGATGACTGCATGGCTCCAGCGTCACGTAGGCCGTCGCGCCACGCGCCCTCTCCCCCGCCATGCGCAGGGCATGCACTTCAGCGTGCGGCTCGCCTGCGCGGTAGTGAAAACCTTCACCCACGATCTCGCCATCTTTAACAATGACGCACCCGACATTAGGGTTAGGGTGAGTGGTAAACCGACCGCGCTGCGCCAGCTTCATGGCTCTCGCCATGTACATCTCGTCCTGCATAGGCTTAATCCTGTAAGCGGGCGATCTCTTCGCCAAACTCTTTAATGTCTTCGAAGCTGCGGTAAACGGAGGCGAAGCGAATATAGGCGACTTTATCGAGCTTTTTCAGCTGTTCCATCACCAGGTTACCGATCATTTTGCTCGGCACTTCGCGCTCACCTAGCCCCCGCAGATAAGATTTAATATGATTTAACGCCATTTCGACGTCATCGGAGCTGACGGGCCGTTTTTCCAGCGCCTTGAGCATCCCGCTACGCAGTTTTTCTTCATTGAACGGTTCGCGCACATCGTTACTTTTTACCACGCGCGGCATTACCAGCTCTGCCACCTCGAAGGTGGTAAAACGCTCGTTGCACACCAGACACTGCCGACGACGACGCACGGAAGACCCTTCGCCTACAAGACGTGAGTCGATGACTTTGGTATCCACAGCGGAGCAAAATGGGCAATGCATACGATGTCCCTGTTATCTGGTTAACTGATTTCTATTTTACCCTGAACTGGCCCGACAACAAAGGAAGAGCTTTTTGAGACAAAGGATCTATGCCTGACGCCACTATCCTGTCTACCATTGCAGCAATGTGTGATTTCAAGGAATTAAACGCAATGACAAGACGTTACCTGAAAATAGTGCTGGTTGGGAGCCTGTTCACGCTCAGCGCCTGCGCACAGCAAAGTGAAGTTCGCGAGATGAAACAAAGCGTGAATACGCTCAATGTGGCGATGGACAAACTTAATAAAGAAACCGTGAAGATCACCCAGCAGAACGCGCTGAATGCCAAATCCAGCAATGGCGTTTATTTATTGCCGGGCGCAAACACGCCCGCGCGTCTGAACAGCCAGATTGGCACGCTAAAGATGTCTCTGGTGAATGTTGCAGCGAATGCCGATGGTACGCGCGCAACATTACGCATTCAGGGTGAATCCAACGATCCGCTTCCCGCCTTCAGCGGCACCGTAGAGTGGGGCCAGATTCAGGGCACCACGGAGAGCTATCAGGAGGTGAACGTGAAGAATCGGCTCTTCACCGCCCCCGCCAGCACGCTGGCACCGAGCGATGTTGATATCCCGCTCCAGCTGAGCGGACTGACGCCAGAACAGTTGGGTTTTATCCGCATTCACGACATTCAACCTGCCGCGCAATAACCCGCCCTTCTAGCGGAGTGAAATGTCACTCCGCTAACATTTACATTTCGTATGGATTGGCAACATAAATGATTGCCGCTACAATCCCGGCCGTTTAAAGTACGCAAACGTGAACGCAATCGATTACGTATGTGAGAGATATGTGAAACAACACATATTTTTGTGAGCAAGGATTCCTATAATAGGCTCCGCAGAAACACGAAATATTTAGAAACGCAATTCGCGCATTTTTCACTCCCGGAAGGGAATTTCAATCAGTGGCATGATTATGAAAAAAACATTACTCGCAGCTGGCGCCGTGCTGGCACTGTCCTCCTCTTTCACTGTTAACGCAGCGGAAAACGACAAACCACAATATCTCTCCGACTGGTGGCACCAGAGCGTTAACGTGGTAGGCAGCTACCACACCCGTTTCGGGCCGCAGATCCGCAACGATACCTACCTGGAATACGAAGCGTTTGCCAAGAAAGACTGGTTTGATTTCTACGGCTACGTCGATCTGCCGGTATTCTTCGGCGGTAACTCCGATGCGAAAGGTATCTGGAACAATGGCTCCCCGCTGTTCATGGAAATCGAACCGCGTTTCTCTATCGACAAACTGACCGGCACCAGCCTGGCGTTTGGTCCGTTCAAAGAGTGGTACTTCGCGAACAACTACATCTATGACATGGGTCGCAACGATTCTCAGGAACAGAGCACCTGGTATATGGGTCTGGGCACTGACATCGAAACCGGCCTGCCAATGAGCCTGTCACTGAACGTGTATGCGAAATACCAGTGGCAGAACTATGGCGCATCAAATGAGAACGAGTGGGATGGCTACCGTTTCAAAGTGAAATACTTTGTGCCAATCACTCAGCTGTGGGGCGGTAACCTGAGCTATATCGGCTTCACCAACTTTGACTGGGGTTCAGACCTGGGCGACGATAACTTCTATGACAACAACGGGAAGCATGCTCGTACCAGTAACTCCATCGCCTCCAGCCACATTCTGGCGCTGAACTACGATCACTGGCACTACTCTGTTGTTGCGCGTTACTGGCACAACGGTGGCCAGTGGAACGACGACGCCAGCCTGAACTTCGGCAACGGCGACTTCAGCGTTCGCTCTACCGGTTGGGGTGGTTACCTGGTCGTGGGTTACAACTTCTAACCTGTGCGGACTTCGCCCGGTGGCGCTGCGCTTGCCGGGCCTACGATCCGAATGTAGGCCGGGTAAGGCGTAGACGCCACCCGGCTTTTTACTGCTTCACCTTCCGCAAAAAATCTGCCAGAGCTCTGTCCGCACTTTCGCTAAAGCGTCTCTCCGTCTGCACAATATTGAGGCACCTGTCGAGCCGGAAGCAGCGATATGCATACTGTCAGGAATAGACAAAAAAAATCCCGGCCAGCAGGCCGGGATTTCGATACCGCATAAGACTCTTACGGCAGAATGGACGGCTGATCCGCCCCTTCTTTCTCGACTTTCTGCTGGATCAGATGCTCGCGCTTCATGCCCAGCTTCAGCGCCAGCGCGGACGCGACGTAGATAGACGAGGCCGTACCGATAGACACACCGATCAGCATGGTCAGCGAGAAGCCTTCCAACACCGGGCCCCCGAACAGGAACAGCATCAGGATCACCATCAGGGTGGTGCCGGAGGTGATCAACGTACGGTGCAGCGTCTGGGTCAACGACACGTTAAAGATTTCGTACGGCGTGCCGCGACGGATCTTACGGAAGTTTTCACGAATACGGTCAGATACCACGATACTGTCGTTCAGTGAGTAACCGATAACGGACATCAGGGATGCCACAATCGTCAGGTCAATCTCAATGTGGAAGAGAGACAGTATGCCCATGGTGATCACCACGTCGTGCGCCAGAGCGATAACCACGCCTGCCGCCAGTCGCCACTCAAAGCGGAAACCGACGTAAATCAGAATCGAGATCAGCGCCACCAGCAGCGCCATCGCACCGGTCTGTGCCAGGTCAGCACCAACGCTCGGGCCGACAAACTCAATACGCTTAACCGTTGCATCCTGGCTGGTCGTTTCGTTAATAACCTGAACGACCTTGCTGCCCAGCTCCTGGCTGCCGTTGGCATCGTGTACCGGCGGCATACGCACCATGATGTCGCGGCTGCTGCCGAAGTTCTGTAGCAGCGGCTCTTCAAAGCCCGCTTTTTGCAGAGACTCACGCATCTGGTCCATATCGACCGGTTTTTCCAGGGTAATTTCGATCACCGTACCACCGGTGAAATCCAGACCCCAGTTAAAGCCTTTCACGCCCATAATGACGATGGACAAGATCAGCAGAAAACCTGAAATGCCGAAGGCCCAGTAGTCCCAGCGCATAAAGTCCCAGACTTTACGGCCGTGGTTCAATTGTTCAACAGTATATTCCTGTGCCACAACGCACTCCTCAGATAGACAGCTTTTTGACGCGCTTGCCGCCGTACAGCAGGTTCACGATGGCACGGGTGCCGACAATAGCGGTAAACATCGACGTTGCGACACCGATACCGGTAGTAATCGCAAAGCCTTTGATCGCGCCAGTACCCACTGCATACAGGATAAGAACCTTAATCAGTGTTGTTACGTTCGCATCGAAGATGGAGCTGAACGCCCCTTTGTAGCCTTCTTCAATCGCCTGCTGTACAGAACGACCGTTGCTCAGCTCTTCTTTAATACGTTCGTTTATCAGTACGTTGGCGTCGACCGCCACCGCAAGGGTTAGAACGATACCCGCGATACCCGGCATGGTTAGCGTCGCCCCCGGCAGCAGGGACATGATACCGATGATCAGCACCAGGTTGGCAATCAGCGCGGAGGTCGCAATCAGGCCGAACTTCTTATAGAAGAAGATCATGAAGATGATGGACACCGCCAGACCGGCCAGACACGCTTCCAGACCCTGCTTGATGTTCTGCATACCCAGGGTTGGACCGATGGTACGCTCTTCAACAATCTGAATTGGCGCAATCAGCGCACCGGCACGCAGCAGCAGAGAGAGCTGACGCGCTTCGTTCGGGTTGCTGATACCGGTAATACGGAAGCTGTTACCCAGACGAGACTGGATGTTGGCGATGTTAATCACCTCTTCCTCTTTCACCAGCACGGCACGGCCATTGGCGTCTTTCTTACCGCTGTCTTTGTACTCCACGAACAGGGTCGCCATCGGCTTGCCGATGTTGTCCTTGGTGAAGTTAGACATGATGTTGCCACCTGCGCTGTCCAGCGAGATGTTAACCTGCGGCTGGTTGTACTCATCCTGGCTTGAAGTGGAGTCGGTGATATGGTCACCGGTCAGGATCACGCGTTTGTACAGCACAACCGGCTGGCCTTCGCGGGTCTGTTTCACTTCGGAATCGCCCGGCACACGGCCTGAAGCCGCAGCAGCCTGGTCAACGTTGGCGTTAACCAGACGGAACTCCAGAGTCGCCGTCGCACCCAGAATCTCTTTCGCACGGGCGGTATCCTGGATACCTGGCAGTTCGACCACGATACGGTCAGCACCCTGACGCTGTACCAGTGGCTCAGCCACGCCCAGCTGGTTTACACGGTTACGCAGAATGTTAATGTTCTGCTGAACGGCGTACTCACGTGCTTCACTCAGACGCGCGTCGGTCATTACCGCACGCAGCTGGTTGCTGCCCTGAGAGGTGATCACCAGATCGCGGTGACGTTGAGACAGATAGGTCACAGCCTGATCGCGTGCCGCGCTGTCGCGGAACGTGATGCTCATGCCGTAGTTATCTTCTTTACGTACGGTGGTGTACGGAATGCCTTTATCGCGCAGATCGCTGCGCAGGCTGTCGATATTCTGTTCCTGTAGCTTGCCGAGCGCGGTATCCATATCCACTTCCATCAGGAAGTGAACGCCGCCACGCAGGTCAAGACCCAGTTTCATTGGCTCTGCGTTCAGCGCAGCCAGCCAGCGTGGGGTTGCAGGAGCAAGGTTAAGCGCCACGACATATTTATCACCCAGCACGCCCATCAGCGCTTCACGTGCGCGGAGCTGCGTGTCGGTGGTGTCGAAGCGAGCAAGAATTGCGCCCTCTTCCAGTGCCACAGACTTAGCGGTAATTTTTTCTTCTTGTAACGTTTTCTGGACCTGGATCAGCGTTTGCTCACTGGCGGCGACACCGCGCGCGCCAGTGATTTGAACGGCCGGATCCTCACCATACAGGTTGGGAAGCGCGTACAGCAGGCCGACGATAATCACGACGACCAGCATGATGTACTTCCACAAAGGATAACGGTTTAACACGGCAGTTCCCTTTGGGAAAAGTTGGGATTACAGCGCCTTCATGGTGCCTTTCGGCAGAACGGCAGCTACGAAGTCACGTTTGATAACCACTTCAGTGGTGTCGTTCAGGGCGATAGCAATGTAGCCGTTTTCCGCTACTTTGGTTACGCGACCCACCAGGCCACCATTGGTCAGGACTTCATCGCCCTTCGCGATGGAGTTCATCAGGTTTTTGTGCTCTTTAGTACGCTTCTGCTGTGGACGCAGGATCATGAAGTAGAAGATCAGACCGAACACAACCAGCATCAGAATCAGAGACATCGGGCTGCCCTGCGCTGGTGCACCCGTTGCTGCTACCGCATCAGAAATAAAAAAGCTCATTCAAATTCCCTCATTATTAAAATTAATCAACGTTCAACGGTGGAACATCCCGCCCCTGACGTTGGTAGAAATCGGTCACGAAGCTCTCTAATTTACCCTCTTCGATAGCCTTACGTAAACCAGCCATTAAGCGCTGATAATAACGAAGATTATGAATGGTATTGAGACGCGCCCCCAAAATCTCGTTGCAACGATCGAGATGATGCAGATACGCGCGAGAATAATTGCGACAGGTATAGCAATCGCACTCGGAATCGAGCGGGCTGGTGTCACTCTTATGCTTCGCGTTACGGATTTTCACCACGCCATCGGTAACGAACAGATGACCGTTACGTGCGTTTCGGGTTGGCATAACGCAGTCGAACATATCAATGCCGCGACGTACGCCTTCCACCAGATCTTCTGGTTTACCCACACCCATCAGGTATCGTGGTTTATCCGCCGGGATTTGCGGGCAGACATGCTCCAGAATACGGTGCATATCTTCCTTCGGCTCACCCACAGCCAAACCGCCGACAGCGTAGCCATCAAAGCCTATCTCTACCAGACCTTTAACCGAGATATCGCGTAAATCTTCGTAAACGCTGCCCTGGATAATGCCGAACAGCGCATTTTTGTTTTGCAGGGAGTCAAAACGGTCGCGGCTACGCTTCGCCCAACGCAGGGACATCTCCATGGAACGTTTGGCATAGTCCCAGTCCGCCGGGTATGGCGTACATTCGTCGAAGATCATCACGATATCGGAGCCGAGATCGTACTGAATCTCCATAGACTTTTCCGGATCGAGGAAGATTGGATCGCCGTTGATCGGGTTACGGAAGTGTACGCCCTGCTCGGTGATCTTACGGATATCGCCCAGGCTGAAGACCTGGAAACCGCCGGAGTCGGTGAGGATGGGGCCTTTCCACTGCATGAAGTCGTGCAGGTCGCCGTGGAGCTTCATGATCTCCTGGCCTGGACGCAGCCACAGGTGGAAGGTGTTGCCGAGAATAATCTGTGCGCCAGTGGCTTCAACTTCTTCCGGCGTCATTCCTTTTACGGTGCCGTACGTGCCCACAGGCATAAACGCGGGGGTTTCTACCACGCCGCGATCAAACACCAGGCGACCGCGACGCGCGCGGCCATCGGTGGTATCGAGTTCAAATTTCATTTTTTCTCCGACGTCAGAAAAACAGTCCAACGTTGTAACACGGTGCCGCGGACTTATTCCCCGACACGCTCATTCAAAGCCTGCGGATTGTACGTGATAAACATCGCGTCGCCGTAGCTAAAAAAGCGATATTTTTGTTCTACCGCAGACTTGTAGGCGTTCATCGTATGCTGATACCCCGCAAACGCGGAGACCAGCATAATCAGCGTCGATTCAGGCAGATGGAAGTTGGTCACCAGCGCATCAATGACTTTGTACTGATAGCCCGGGTAGATAAAGATCTGCGTATCGCCAAAGAAGGGCTCAATCAGCTCTTTTTTCGCGGCCTGCGCAGCGCTCTCAAGGGAACGTACCGACGTTGTACCGACGGCCACGACGCGGCTACCGCGCGCTTTCGCCGCCAGCACCGCATCCACAACCTCCTGCGGCACTTCGGCATACTCAGAGTGCATGATGTGGTCTTCGATGCTGTCCACGCGCACCGGCTGGAACGTCCCCGCGCCGACGTGCAGCGTCACGAAGGCCATCTCAATACCCTTGGCGCGCAACTTTTCCAGCAGCGGTTCATCAAAGTGCAGGCCCGCCGTTGGCGCCGCCACTGCGCCAGGCTTCTGGCTGTAGACGGTCTGATACAGCTCGCGGTCGGCTTCTTCATCCGGGCGTTCAATGTACGGCGGCAGCGGCATGTGGCCGATGGCGTTGAGGATATCAAGCACCGTGCGCTCGTCGTTAAACTCCACCTCGAACAGCGCGTCGTGACGCGCGGTCATGGTCGCTTTGATGCTCTCGTCATCACCCAGCAGCAGTTCAGCGCCCGGCTTCGGCGCTTTGGATGCGCGAATATGTGCCAGAATACGTTTATCATCGAGCATACGTTCGACCAGCACCTCAATCTTGCCGCCGCTGGCTTTACGGCCAAACAGACGCGCTGGGATCACGCGGGTATTGTTAAAGACCAGCAGATCGCCAGGGTTGAGCTTGTCGAGCAGATCGGTGAAAGTACCGTGCGTCAGCGCGCCCGTTGGCCCGTCCAGTGACAGCAAGCGACAGCTGCTACGCTCAGGCACGGGGTAGTGAGCAATCAGGGATTCAGGTAGTTCAAAGGAGAAATCGGCGACGCGCATGACGTATACTCGTGACTTAAAAACAGGCGGCATAGTCTAGTGCTCACACCCTTTTGCTGCAACAACTAGCCGCCACCGGACGAATAAAACGCATGAATTTTCTCGCTCACCTGCATCTCGCTCACCTCGCGGACAGCTCCCTCTCCGGCAATTTGCTGGCCGATTTCGTACGCGGCAACCCCGCGGAAGATTATTCCCCCGAGGTTATCGACGGGATTTTTATGCACCGCCGCATCGACGTGCTGACCGATAACCTGCCGGAAGTGACGGAAGCCAAAGCCTGGTTCCGCCCCGAAACGCGACGCGTGGCGCCGATCACGCTCGACGTCATGTGGGATCATTTCCTGTCGCGCCACTGGTCCCAGCTGTCGCCTGATATGTCGCTGCCTGAGTTTGTGCGCTACGCCCACGCGCAGGTGTCGATCATTTTGCCGGACTCCCCACCGCGCTTTGTGAATCTGAATAACTATCTGTGGTCTGAACGCTGGCTGGAGCGTTACCGCGAGATGGATTTCATTCAGAACGTGCTCAACGGCATGGCCAGCCGTCGACCGCGTCTGGACGCGCTGCGCGACTCCTGGCACGACCTGGACAAACATTATGACGCGCTGGAAACGCGCTTCTGGCAGTTCTACCCGCGCATGATGGCGCAGGCGAAAAATAAAGAACTGTGATGCCGGTTCGATTGATAGGTAAAAGCTGGTGGAACGATTGTTACCACCTCTTTGTCTTATTCCCGCGCTGCCTCTATACTGGCCCGCGTTGCGTTCCAAATAACCTTAGTATCTACAGGAGAATCATATGGTTCTGGTAACTCGTCCGGCTCCGGATTTTACAGCTGCCGCCGTTCTGGGCAACGGTGAAATCGTTGAAAACTTCAACTTCAAACAGCACACCAACGGTAAAGCGACCGTTCTGTTCTTCTGGCCAATGGACTTCACTTTCGTTTGCCCGTCTGAGCTGATCGCGTTCGACAAACGTTACGAAGAATTCCAGAAGCGTGGCGTGGAAGTGGTTGGCGTCTCCTTCGACTCTGAATTTGTACACAACGCATGGCGTAACACCCCTGTCGAAAACGGCGGCATCGGTGCGGTGAAATACGCGATGGTTGCGGACATCAAACGCGAAATCCAGCAGGCTTACGGTATCGAACATCCGGACGCTGGCGTTGCGCTGCGTGGTTCTTTCCTGATCGACGCGAACGGCATCGTTCGTCACCAGGTTGTGAACGATCTGCCGCTGGGTCGTAACATCGACGAAATGCTGCGCATGGTTGACGCGCTCCAGTTCCACGAAGAGCACGGTGAAGTGTGCCCGGCTCAGTGGGAAAAAGGTAAAGAAGGTATGGCGGCTTCCCCAGACGGCGTAGCTAAATACCTGTCTGAGAACGTATCCAGCCTGTAATCGGCACGGTTTACGAAAAACCCGCGACTACGCGGGTTTTTTTATGGCTTATGCTGCGCCGTCTTTTTTTACCTCGCGCCAGATGCGCCATGCCATACCCGCAAGCACCATCACCCCGACGATCAGTACGCCCCAGACCATCAGCGTTTTCATTCTGCTTTCCTGCTCAGCCGCAGACGTCGCGGTTAAACGCGCCTCGCCGCCCAGCGGGACAGGTTCCAGCGTATCCGCCATCGGCAGGGCTGCCAGAGCGTAGGTTTTACGCAGTTCGGTCGGGATCAGCATATCCGTCTCCACGCTTGCCGGTTTCGCAGCCCCGTTCCCCCACGCAAGCAGATACGGCCCCTTCCCCTGCGCGTTGAACACCAGATCATAGCGCACGCGTTGCCCGATCACGCCCGGCAGGTTCTCTGGCAAACGCGCATTGTAGGTCTTGATTTTTACCGCCTCGACCAGCCCGCCCGGGAGCGGAACAGGTTCAGACGTTTTGCCGCCGAGCTGGTAGATCACCTCTTTTTTCAGCGTATGCCACCGATCCTTGTCCGCCCCCCGCCAGGCTATTTCTGCCGGGAGAACGCCGTCGCCATTCAGCATGAAGCCGATCGCACTCAGAGGCTGCGGATGTTTCCAGCGCCACACGGCTTCGCTATCGGATAGCCGCTCCCCCTCTCCCGCCAGGCTAATGTGCTCTGATTCCGGCTGCGCAGGAGCGTTAATCGCGTTGACGCCGGTTAACGTCAGGGCTGAACGCCCCGAGTTCAGCACCAGCAGCAGATAGCGATTCGCCTCAGGAGATAACACCAGATCGGTATCGATGCGGTCGAGCTTCAGGCGATCCTGTCCACTCATCACGTCCAGCAGGGGCATCTCTTCGCGCAGGGTATACCAGTTTTTTAGATCCTCGCTGTAATAGACCGATGCCGTCCCCTGCCACGAGCCCTGCGGCGTGTCCCAGAAAAGCTGGAGCTGAGAGAGCGGAACCTCCGTCGCGTTTTCCGGCAGGGTCAGCAGATAGTGCTGTCCGGCAGCCGCCGCGTGTTGCCCTTCCAGCAAAATCTCCACGCCGTTTCTGGCACGTAACATAATTTTATCGCCACTGCCCTCTTCCCCGCCCGTCGAGGCGTTAAGCGCAAAGAGGCGCAGCGCCGTGGTGGTCGGTGCCGGCTGCGGACGCGTCGTGGTAACCAGGCTGAACGGTACCGGCTCGCCCGACTGATTAAACACGCGCACGTCGCGCAGATCGGGCGATGTGCTCTGCTGATAAACCGCCAGCGGCAGCATGACCCGATACCACGGCGAAGAGGCAGAGGTATCAAGGGACAGGCCATAGGCATAATCCCGCGGGGATTCCACCGGCGCGCCCTCGCTGAATACCGGACCGGCCACGGCCAGCAGTGCCGCACAAACAACCGCATTCATCCATTTCATTTTTCTTCTCCTGCTTTAGGCGGTAGCGGCGAGAAATAGCCCACAATCAGGACCAGGATCGCCACGCCAATAAACGCGACAGCACGCGCCAGGCCGCCACCGCCCGCGCTGTCCACCAGCATCAGTTTGAGCATGACCACTCCCAGCAGCACCGCACCGGCAAGCCACTGCTGACGGGAGGCCTGACGGGTGGCGCGGATCATGACCACCAGCGCGCAGAACATCCAGAACAGGGCAAAGGTGGTCTGGATAAGCCGCGAATGCCACAGCGACTCCATATTCCAGGCCACCTCGCCGTACCACGCCAGCGCGCGCAGCAGCGCGCCGTTTAGCCACCAGAAGCCAAGCGCCATCAGCACAACGGCGGGCCACGGTCGGGACTGAGCAAGCGATGCCGGATAGTGGCGATCCACTACCCGATAAAACACCACCAGCCCCAGCAGCGCGAACGCCGCCCCTTCCTCAAGCGGGTTCACCAGCGGCAGCCAGGTCTGTCGATAGACTACCCCGTCCTGGAAATTAGTCACGACCAGCAATACCACCAGCGCCATAACCACAGGGATCACGGCAAGGCAGGCGTAGAGCGCAGGCCATACCCGGAACGGCCACCCGCGACGCCGTACGGCCGCGGAGAGCGCCATAATCACCCCACCGCCGACAGCCATCGCAATGCCGCTTCCCCAGGCCGCCATGCCCCATGGCAGGGAGCGGGCAAACCAGTAAAGCTCGGCGGCCATGGCGAGTAAAATCATCCACAACAGCGACAGATGCAGCCCCATTGCGATGCGCGGAAGAAGTTTATCTTCGTCGCGCCGCAGCATCATCAGGGCGGCAGGCAGCGCAATAGCCCAGGCCAGATTTGCCCAGCCGGCTGCCAGGATCTGCTGTTGCCAGACCTGATAAAGCACCATCAGCAGCATCACCGGCCACAGCAGCCATTTGCTGGCATCCAGCTCCCGCCATGCCAGACGAGCGGCAGCCTGCCGCCATCCCCAGGCCGACACCGCCGTCAGCGCCAGCACGCCCGCAAGAACCGATAATTCTGTCTTGAGGATCAGTTGCGACGCACCCAGTTGCGCCACTAACCAGAACAGCAGCCCACCGACCAGCAGCGCCCAACTGCCCGACAGCACGATTTTCTGCCACAGCCAGGCCGCAGCCAGCCAGCAAAGACTGAGCACTGCGAAAATAAGCAGCAGGCTCAGGGAGGTGACGCCGTCCATCTGCGCCCATATCGCGCTGCCGAGCGCCAGCACCAGCAGCGCCGTCCCGCTATAGCTCATACGCCGCTGCTGCTGTTGCACGCCCAGCCAGAGGATACCCAGCCCCTCCAGCGCCCAGGCCATCGCCGTCCAGCGCGCCGAAAGCGCCAGCGGAATGGCAAGCGTGGCAAACCCGCCGCCAATCGCCAGCGCCGCCATAATCAGTGGTCGCCCAATGGAGGGGTAACGTCGCAGCGCGAGGAACGCCAGTGAGAGATAAAACGCACCATAACCCAGCGCGCTGAGTGCCGGGCCGTACGTCCAGTGCGACGTCATGCCGTACTGCATCCCAAAACCAATCAGCGGCGGGGCAAACAGCAGTACGCCGTCAATAATCTGTTTGCCTTTTTCCTGCGCCCGCAGCGACAGCGCTACGCTAAACACGCCAAAAATAAGCGTATTGGCAATCAGGAACAGCTGACAGATAACATAGTTTTCAGGCTGGTAGTCGCTCAGCCCCCACACTCCGCCAACGCCAAACGTGAAGAGCAGCCCGAGCAGGTTGAGCTCGCGCCAGTGCTGCCAGATGCTGATGACGAGAATGCCGATGGAGAGCAGAAGATAGAAGGAGAACAGCGCCACAAAGCTACCGCCCCCGGTAGACAGGAGCAGCGGCGCAAGATATCCGCCCAGGCTCGCCAGCATGGCAAGGCTCAGCGCCTTTTGCAGCACGGCCAGCCCGACGCTCGCCGCGCAAATCACCACCAGCAGCGCAAACGCCAGCGTCATCGGCAGCATCTGCCACAGCCGGAATGCGCCAAAGACGGTCAGGTAAAGCACGCCGGTCGCCCCGCCCTGGAGGATCAGCGCGTAGATCCGCTGCCTGTGCCGCAGCCGCCATCCAACGGCCAGCAGAACCATGGCAAACAGCGCCGTGGCGGCAAGACGCAGCTCAAGCGGAAACAGTGAATGTTCAACGGTATAGCGCAGCAGGAAAGAGAGGCCGAGGAAGAGCAGTACAATCCCCAGTTTTGCCAGCGGATTGCCCTGCATAAACCAGCGCGTCAGCGAGGACAGGATGCCGCCAAAGGCGGAAGGCCGTTTTGCCGCCGGGACAGGCGCAGGTTCTGCTTCAGTGACGGGCGGTTCGGGACGCCAGGGATCGACAGGTGCGTTAACGGCCTCTGGCACCGGCGCTGGTGTCTCCACTGGCGCGGCGGTCTGCACCGGCTCCGGCGCTTTCTCAGCTACACCATGCTGCTCAAGCGCCTCAATGCGCTGGCGAAGCCGGGCGATCTCCTGCCGCGCCGCCGTGCTTCGATTAAAGCCTATCACCGCAAGCACGGGGGCCACGACCAGCGCAAAAACCAGGAACAAACAGCCAAGGATGTAAAGCTCGTCCATGTTTCCACCTTCACCGTAAAAGATCCGTTAAGATTGACACAAATAGTTGCATTTGCGCCATCTAAAAGGTGAAAACCATGCTGCCTGCGCTTAGCTGCCGAACCAGACCGTAGCGGAGATCGCCGGCAGCGTGAGCACGTTCTCCTGTAACGTCGCTTTCCCCTCTTTGCTCTTCCACGTTTTACCGGCCAGCAGCGGTGAATCTTCCAGCACCACTTCACACGCCTCACCCCGGTTGATCGCCACCAGCACGCGCTGCTGGTTGTAGACGCGGACAAACACCACCACATTATCTTGGGCGTACATCACCTGACAGCCCCCGTAGCGCAGGGCCTGGCTCTGCTTGCGTAGTGTCGCCATACGCTGGTACAGGCTGAACAGATCCTGATCCTGCTTTTCAGGCTCCCATGGGAAGGTTTTGCGGCAGAACGGATCGTTGTTACCGTCCAGCCCCACTTCATCTCCGTAATAGATGCACGGCACGCCCGGCCAGGTGAAAAGCCAGGTCACCGCCAGCGGCAGACGCGCCACATCTTTACCCAGCAGCGATTTAAAGCGCGCGGTATCGTGGCTGTCGAGCTGGTTAAACATCCGAAGCTGCTGCTGATGAGACAGGCCAGCGCGATAGTTCTCCATCCACGCCATGCAGG
The DNA here is from genome assembly GCF_049237385.1 of Enterobacter cloacae complex sp. IR5412. Taxonomy (NCBI): domain Bacteria; kingdom Pseudomonadati; phylum Pseudomonadota; class Gammaproteobacteria; order Enterobacterales; family Enterobacteriaceae; genus Enterobacter; species Enterobacter cloacae complex sp. IR5412. Next base: position 391,153 of record NZ_JBMKHQ010000004.1, read on the forward strand.
TTTCGGCGTCAATATGCTGCGGATCGTAAGAGATATCGGTGTTAGCGAGGAAGCCCCACAGCGGGAAGGTGAAGCCGCGATAATTCATCGACGCGTCTTCTGCATCTGCCTGCAACCACTGACGCGCGTCGCCAAAGTGCTCCCCGAAGACGAATGCTTCCGACCGGGCCGCTTTTGCCGACCGGGTAATGGCGGCGACATGCTGAAGGTTATTCCGCGCCCCGCCTGCTTCACCCAGCATATGCACCACGTCCAGCCGCCAGCCGTCCATATTCCACGGCGCTTTCAGCCAGTGGCGCACGATGCTGTCTTCGCCGCCGTAGATTTCATTCACAAGCGTTGACGACTGGAAATCGAGCTTCGGCAGACTCGGGTAGCCCAGCCAGTCCAGGGCGCGTCCATTCTCGTCAAAACTGTACCAGTCACGCTGGAGGGA
>NZ_JBMKHQ010000004.1:391638-392588 GCF_049237385.1 Enterobacter cloacae complex sp. IR5412
TTTTTGCGTGTTGTGGCGCAGCCGCAGCAGCGCCTCGTCACCGCCAAACTGCTCGTCAACGTGGCGGTAGTCCTGCGTATCGTATTTGTGAACGCTTGGCGCTTTAAACACCGGGTTCAGGTACAGCGCCGTCACGCCGAGCTTTTTCAGGTATGGCAGTTTTTCGCTGATACCGTCGAGATCGCCGCCGTAAAAGGTCGATCCCCCCGCCTGGGCGGTCAGCGGCTCGTCCCATTTTTTCAGAATGATGTCGTGACCGACCGCATGATGGTAATAAACCTTGTCCTGGTCGGCGGTGCGCTTTTCACTGCGCGCAAAGCGGTCCGGGAAAATCTGGTAAAAGACCTGATCGTTAACCCACTGCGGGCCGTTATCCGGGTGATCCACGGCAAACTGCTCCAGCCTGGCCGGAGGGAAACGGCTGAAGCCCTGCGGGGTAAACCACAGCTGGCGGTTGTTCCACAGCAGCTTGAAGCCGTAGCGGCGACGCGGCTGTCCGCTGCGCAAATCGATATTCGCCCGCCACGCCGTAATACCCGGCTGAGGCTGGCTGCGCACCTTGTGCATTTTCAGCGATGTCTCTTCGTTATCCACTTCGGCGCGCAGGGTCACACGTTCAGGCTGATTTTCCCCTGCCAGCCAGAGCGTAATCACAAGGTTGTCTTTGTTTTGCTTAACAAATGGGGCAACCGGAAGGTGCCAGGCGTTTAACATCACGAATCCCCTTTGATGAAATTGACGTCACCTTGCCACAGGGTTGTTAAGGATAGCTCACCATGATGGGATTTATTGGGGGAGGAGGACGGGGGAGGAGGCATCAGTGCGGCCTGATGCCCTCACCCTAACCCTCTCCCACGGGGCTGAGGGATCCCCAGTAATTTTTTTATGCAGAAGCAATAAAGTTGCTTTCTAAATGACTGAGGGCTGTCAGCGATGCCCTGGTCCGGCTG
>NZ_JBMKHQ010000005.1:0-58506 GCF_049237385.1 Enterobacter cloacae complex sp. IR5412
ACCACCGCCGTATGTTCCCCTCACCCTAACCCTCTCCCCGGAGGGGCGAGGGGATTGCTCAGTGCTCGCATTAATTTGTGGGGAACCCTCAGCCCCGTGGGAGAGGGGCTGTGGGTGAGGGCACCAGGCCTTAACAAACGCTACCCTCTCCCCGTGGGAGAGGGGCTGGGGGTGAGGGCACCAGACCGCACAGTACGCAACCCCGAAAAACCCATCCCAAATCACATTTAAGGGTCGATCTTTGACCTCAACTTCTCTATAATCTTGCGACCCCACGTTACGAGAAGGTTTTTTTCCCGAAACTTTCTATGTGTCGGCATGTGCTATTCGAAGGGGTAGGTTTGCCGGACTTTGTCGTGTGAACCTCAACTGACTAAACGTTTGGGTGTTCACCAACGTGTAACTTATTATTTGGGTAAGCTTTTAATGAAAACTTTTACAGCTAAACCAGAAACCGTACAGCGCGACTGGTATGTTGTTGACGCGACCGGTAAAACTCTGGGCCGTCTGGCTACTGAACTGGCTCGTCGCCTGCGCGGTAAGCATAAAGCGGAATATACTCCGCACGTTGATACCGGTGATTACATCATCGTTCTGAACGCTGACAAAGTTGCTGTTACCGGCAACAAGCGTACTGACAAAATGTACTACCACCACACCGGCCACATCGGTGGTATCAAAGAAGCGACCTTTGAAGAGATGATTGCCCGCCGTCCTGAGCGTGTGATTGAAATCGCGGTTAAAGGCATGCTGCCAAAAGGCCCGCTGGGTCGTGCTATGTTCCGTAAACTGAAAGTTTACGCAGGCAACGAGCACAACCACGCGGCACAGCAACCGCAAGTTCTTGACATCTAATCGGGATTATAGGCAATGGCTGAAAATCAATACTACGGCACTGGTCGCCGCAAAAGTTCCGCAGCTCGCGTTTTCATTAAACCGGGCAGTGGTAAAATCGTAATTAACCAGCGTTCTCTGGAACAATACTTCGGTCGCGAAACTGCCCGCATGGTAGTTCGCCAGCCGCTGGAACTGGTTGATATGGTAGAAAAACTGGATCTGTACATCACCGTTAAAGGTGGTGGTATCTCCGGTCAGGCAGGTGCGATCCGTCACGGTATCACCCGCGCGCTGATGGAGTACGACGAATCCCTGCGTTCTGAACTGCGTAAAGCTGGCTTCGTTACTCGTGACGCTCGTCAGGTTGAACGTAAGAAAGTGGGTCTGCGTAAAGCACGTCGTCGTCCACAGTTCTCCAAACGTTAATCTATTCTGCTTACGCAGAACGATTGGCGAAAAACCCGCTTCGGCGGGTTTTTTTATGGATAATGCGCAGGTTATCCACAGTAACATTTCATATATCTTCTCTTTTTCCACATTTCCGGCATCCCCTCACCACAAAGCCATCAAAATCTGGTAAACTATCATCCAATTTTATGCCCAAATATCGGTGAATACTCGATTTTTGTTCGATTCTTGAACAATGTGTTTTCTCTGGGATGGGCGATACATCATCTGGCTGGCCCCGTTGGGCTGGTAGCAGTAAAAATTCTGAATATACCTGGAGGTTTTCATGGCTGTCGCTGCCAACAAACGTTCGGTAATGACGCTGTTTTCTGGTCCTACTGACATTTATAGCCATCAGGTTCGTATCGTGCTGGCCGAGAAGGGTGTCAGTTTTGAGATCGAGCATGTGGAAAAGGATAACCCGCCTCAGGATCTGATCGATCTCAACCCGAGCCAAAGCGTACCGACGCTGGTGGATCGTGAGCTGACCCTGTGGGAATCCCGTATCATTATGGAATACCTGGATGAGCGTTTCCCGCATCCGCCGCTGATGCCTGTTTACCCTGTTGCGCGTGGTGAAAGCCGCCTGTACATGCAGCGTATCGAGAAAGACTGGTACTCGCTGATGAACGTTATCGTTAACGGTTCCTCTTCAGAAGCGGATGCTGCGCGTAAACAGCTGCGTGAAGAGCTGCTGGCGATTGCGCCGGTATTTGGTCAAAAACCTTTCTTCCTGAGCGATGAGTTCAGCCTGGTAGATTGCTACTTGGCACCGCTGCTGTGGCGCCTGCCAACCCTGGGCGTAGAATTCAGCGGTCCTGGCGCGAAAGAGCTGAAAGGCTACATGACTCGCGTCTTCGAACGCGACTCTTTCCTGGCATCCTTAACTGAACCGGAGCGCGAAATGCGTCTCGGCCGAGGCTAATGACTGTGGAAATGTCACAACTTTCACCACGCCGTCCGTATCTGCTGCGCGCCTTCTATGAATGGCTGCTGGATAACCAGCTCACGCCGCACCTGGTTGTGGATGTGACGTTGCCGGGCGTGCAGGTTCCAATGGAATACGCACGCGACGGACAGATTGTACTGAATATTGCGCCACGTGCAGTGGGTAACCTGGAACTGGCTAACGACGAAGTGCGCTTTAATGCGCGTTTCGGCGGCGTGCCGCGTCAGGTTTCCGTTCCGCTGGCTGCGGTTCTGGCTATCTACGCCCGTGAAAACGGTGCAGGTACCATGTTCGAACCGGAAGCGGCTTATGATGAAGAGGTCGCCAGCCTGAACGATGATGGGACATCCGATGAACGTGAAAGCGACACGGTAATGTCTGTGATTGATGGCGATAAACCCGACCATCACGACGACAATGACCCTGATGACGATCCGCCTCCGCGCGGTGGTCGTCCGGCACTCCGTGTCGTCAAATAAACTTCATAAAGCACAATATTTTTTCCGAACCTGCACAACTGTGCAGGTTTTTTTATTTTCTGCATAAAATTACTCTCTAAAAAACTTGTGTCTTTGCAAAAGATATCGGTCTATTAATTGGCATGGGATTAATCTTGTTGGGTTATTTTCTGTAGGACAGTTAAACTTATCTTCAATAATGTTTTATTTTAATTTGATTGTATCCGATATCACCCTGTGAAAATATATATGTGCGTTAACAAAAACGGATTTTCTTTTAAGGACAAATTATGAATATCACTTTTAAAAAATTATTTTCATCTGCTGCTATTTGTGCAGCCCTCGCCATGTCAAATGCACACGCGGCTAATGATGTGACGTTGAAAGTTATTGGTAATATCGTTCCTGGTTCCTGCGTACCCTCACTGCCAAACGGTGGAGTGGTAGATTATGGCACAATGCCAGCTTCTACCATCAATCCAACTGGCACGGCGAATACACTGGTTCAGTTGGGGGCTAAAAGTATTACTCTCACTATTACCTGTGACAGCGATACCAGCGTTGGGGTGACTTCTACGGATAACCGCCATGATACTCGTGTGGGCCTGGGGAGCGCCGCTTATATTGAAAATGGGTTTTTCGATAATGTAAATGCTAACGCTTCAGGAAACGCCTATGGCTTGGGTAAAACGAGTGCGGGTGTGAATATTGGCTCCTATGTCATTGCAGCAGATCCCGTTAATACAACAACAGATGGTGTTGTCGCTGATCTCATTGCAGCCACAGGTACCGATACATCAAATTATACCTGGGTAAAATCCAGTACGGGTGCTTTTGCACCAGTTAACAGTGGCACAGGCCAGACACGTGTCTTTACGGCTGCTGCATCGGGAACCACCACACCAAAAGCTTTTAAAGTTATGAATATGCCGTTACGCATTACAACTGCGCTTCAGGACAACACTGTATTGGGTACAGGCGATACTATCACGCTTGACGGTAATGCCACGCTGAGCCTTGTTTATCTTTGATATTCGTTATTGCTAAATGCTGTAGAAAATAAATCGGGAAATGAAAATAATGGAATTTAAAAAAGTACTCTCGGCAGCAACCGTCGCCGTAGCCTTCGGTTTATCCGCTTTTGCTGCCCAGGCCGCTAACGATGTTACGCTGAAAGTTGTCGGTACGATTAACCCGGCTGCATGTACGCCGACCCTGCCTGATGGCGGCGTTGTAGATTATGGAACGGTACTGAACCAAAATATTGCACCGACCGGTGCGACAAACAAGCTGGTACAATTGGGGCAGAAAAGCATCACGCTAAATATCAGTTGCGAAAGCAACATGAGCGTTGCTTTTACCTCCACCGATAACCGCCTGGACAGTCGCGTTAACCTGTCTTCAACCGCGTTTATCGCAGGTAGCGGTACGGATAAATCAGACTTCAGCAACACCGCTGGTGCCTTTGGTCTGGGTAAAACCACCGCTGGCGTGAGCATTGGTGCTTACACCGTTGCCATCAATACTGAAGCGGTCACAGCGGATGGCGCGAATGTTGACACCCTGGTAACAGGGAGCATCACTGAAGGCCAGCGTTCCTGGGAGAAAGTTGCGCCAGGCCTGGGTTACCTCTGCTCGCTTAATGGCTGCACGGGCTACCAAAAAGCGAATACCGTAGCAACAGCCGGTACCACGCAGCCAAAAGCCTTCAAACAGCTTAGCGTGCCGTTGCTGGTTACCTCTGCAGTGCAGGATAACTCGGTATTAGGTACGACTGACGTAATTACGCTGGACGGTAACGCAACCATTAGTCTGGTATATCTCTAATAATTTAACGCTTAATTAACGTGGCAATGGTTAGAGTATTTAAAAGCCATTGTCACGCTTTTTTTGCATTAAAATAGCTTTCTCTGCCGCAAGAATAATAAAAATAATGCCGGTATGATTTTTATTTATTTATGTGAGTGGAAAGTCATGAAGAAAATTCTATATCTTGCGTTGTTGGCTGTAGCGACAAAGTGTTGTGCCACCGGTATGGTTCCAGAAACATCGGTTTTATTAGTCGATGCACAAAAAGGCGAAGCCAGTATGAATGTTAAAAATACGGATTCGCAACCTGCATTGCTTTATACAAACATTGTAGATTTACCTGATAGCGATAAATCTATTCGTTTAATCGTTTCTCAACCTGTAGTCCGTGTCGACGCCGGGGAAACACAGCGAATGCGTTTTCTGCTGCAAACCAGCAAACCCATGAAGTATGAAGAACTTAAACGCGTCACGTTCGAAGGCATTCCTCCAAAGGAGAAAGGAGAAGATAAAGTTGCGTTGACTATCCGCCAGGATCTTCCTGTTGTAATTCATCCTGCGGGTCTACCTGAGGAGACGCAGCCATGGAAATTTTTGACATGGAACAAAAAGGGTGATGGCCTGGTTATCAACAATCCCAGCGATTACGTTGTTCGTATAACGGCATCCTTTAAAACATTACCCTCAGGAAAAGCGGGTGTGCTGGATAAGACCTACATCCTTCCTCACACCTCGATAAAAACAACATTACCAAATTTCTCTGATAATAAAGTTGAATTCTATCCGGCGAGTCGTTACGGCTATAAAGGGGATCGCTTTACTACAGATTTGAAGTAAGCCTCTATAAGGACAGCAAAGGATATGCAGCAAAAAACGTTACTCGCCTGTCTCATTGGCCTGGTCTGTTCTGGCCAGGCGATGGCTCAGCAGATGGAGACTGCTGCCATTAATTTTGATCAGGAAACGCTTCGTTCACTGGGGATAAACCCGGACGTATCAAATTATTTCTCCCGCAAGACGAAGTATTTACCGGGTAGCGTTTCCGTCGCTCTGAAGGTGAATGGTGATAATAAAGGCAACGTTATTGCTCGTTTCGACAACAACGGCGATCTCTGTTTCGACAAACCTTTTATGGAGCAGGCAGGATTAAAAGTTCCCTCTGACTATGAGTCCGGCTGCTACGATTATACCGGTCATATCCCGAGCGCTATTGTGGAGGCTTCGCCTGCGCAAGAATCTCTAAGTCTGGTTGTACCGGCGGATCGGATAGCAAACAGCGAATCGGATATCGGAGCTTATACTTCCGGTGGCACTGCTGCGCTGTTGAATTATTCTCTTCTCTCCTCGCGCAATGAGTTTGGTGACGGGCACTCTGACTATTCACAGGCCATGCTGGACGGTGGGGTCAATTTCGACGACTGGATCTTACGTACTCAGCAACTGCTGAGCCGGAGCGACGGAGAATTCGAGAGTAATAACTCGTCGACCTATTTGCAGCATACTTTTGTCCCCCTGAAAAGTACCCTGAGGGCGGGCGAGGTCAATATCAATAACTCCCTTCTTCAGGGAACGGGAATCTATGGTATCGAGCTTTCACCGGAGAGCGCCTTACAACAGGGCGGTAGCGGAGTGAGCGTGTCCGGTATCGCCAATACGCCTCAGGCCCGTATTGAAGTGCGTCAGCAAAATGTTCTGGTGTACAGCACACTGGTGCCGGTCGGGCCGTTTAATCTCACCGATGTGCCGGTACGTAACGGCGTTAGCGATCTGAACGTGACGGTAGTGGAAACCGATGGCAGCCAGCACAGCTATGTGGTGCCCGCAGCGCTGTATAACCAGAGCGCAGGGGCGCCTTCAGGATATCACTTCGCGCTGGGACGAGTGAGCGATAGCTATAGTGAAACGCCATGGGTAGCCAGCCTTTCTGGAGGCTGGAAACTAAGCGAACGGGTGAATGTCAACGCAGGCTCAATCGTAGGCGAAGATTACCAGGCTGTCGCCACCAGCCTTGATACAGTGCCGCTACCAGCCTGGCTTGTTTCACTCCAGGCGAACCAGTCCAACGATTCGAAAGATTCACTGAAAGGGCAGAGGTACACGCTATCGGCAACATGGAGTTCTGACCCCGCATTTGGCATGGGGGCTAACGCCTCTGTTACGCATAAATCGCAAGACTATCGCGAACTTTTTGAAGCACTGGATGATGATTTCGACAGCGGTAATAAAAATGAGTATTCCGCCGGGCTGACCTGGAGTGTGCCCTACTTAGGCACGCTTAGCACCAGCTACTACCAAACGCAGGGTTATGATAAGTCAGATGATTCCCGCTTCATCTCTGCGGGTTGGAACAAGTCATTCAAGTACGCCACGATTTCCATGAACTGGCAACATCAGTTGAGTGCAGATGAGGAGAATGAGGATGATGGCGATCTGTTCTACGTCAACCTCAGTATTCCTTTTGGTGCCAGCAATAGCGTAAGCCTGTACAGCCGTCATGATGACCATAAAACGCGGTATGGCGCCTCTGCGCTTGGCGTTGTAAGTGATACCACATCCTGGTCGCTGGGAGCTGAACACGATCAGGCCACGAATCGCGATAATGTAAACGGTGGGATAAGCAGCAACCTTCACTATACGCAGCTTGGCCTGAGCGCCAGTTCGGATAACGAGAATAGCCGCAGCTATTCAGGATCGCTACAGGGGGGCATCGCGGTTCATGGACAAGGCGTTACGTTCTCTCCATGGGCGATCCGCGACACGTTCGCGATCGCTGCTCTGGATAAACCCGTCTCCGGTGTGAGGATTGACACGCCCCAGGGGCCGGTATGGACCGACTTCCGTGGTCAGGCAGTGGTACCGTCAGTGGGAGCCTGGCGCCCAGCGCGGGTAGAAGTGGATACGGAAACATTGCCGAAAAATATGGATATCGGGAATGGAACCCGTGTCGTCACGCTTGGCAAAGGAGCGGTAGGGCATCTTGATTTTACTGCGTTAACCCAGCGACGTGCACTGGTGAACGTTACCCTGGCAAACGGTAAAAAGCTGCCGAAAGGGATCGCCCTTGAGGATTCGCACGGAAATTATCTTACGACCTCAGTGGATGACGGCGTGGTCTTTTTTAACGATGTTGAACCTGCTCAACAGGTGGTGGCAAAACTGGATAACGGTACCTGTGCATTTGGTCTGAAGCTTCCGAAAGAGGCAAATACCGATACATTCTATGAAACTGTCAATGAGGTGTGTAAATGAAGGCGCTTATTTTAGCCGTGTGCGCAATGGCGTTTTCTCTGCATGCTATGGCTGACTGCCAGTTAGTATCAAGCCAGCAAAAACTCAGCTATGGCCGTATGAGTGCCGCAGAGCGCCAGGCGGAAGGGAACAGGTTGATTGAGATGCCGGAGAAACAGATTGTCCTGAACGTGATATGCGATGAACCGTCGCGTATTCGTCTCTTTCTGGGCAGTAACGTACCGAAAGGGCATGAATTTGGTTTTGGTGATAACGGCGTCATGCGCGTTACTGCCGCGCAGGCAACGGTGGACGATCGTACAGTCAATCTGGCGGCTATCCATGCCGGCGACCCGTGGGTTACCAATGGCGGCGTGAGAGAGATCGCGCCAGCGCTTAACGAAGGGATTGCGTTTATCAACGGTCAGGAGCTGCGGGGAAAAACGGCGTCTGTCACGCTTACCATCAAACCGCGCTTCAAAAGTAACCATATTACGGACAGAGAAGTGTGGCGCGGAAATTTACGCGTAAGGATGGATGTACAATGAAAAAGCGTATAGCGCTATTACTCTGCGGAATGTCTGCCGCTTCAGCGGTATGGGCAACTGATACGGTCAATATTGATGTGGATGTCACCGTTGACGCTGCCGCCTGTACACCGGCGTTGAGCAATGGCGGTGTGGCAGATTTCGGCACGCGCTATGCGGGGTCGCTCTCCTCCAGCGCATTCACACAGCTTGGTACTCGCGATCTTACACTATCGGTGACGTGTGAATCTTCTACGGGAGTTGCGATTACCGCGCGTGATACCCGCGCCAGTTCCGTGGTCGTTGGCAAAGATAAATCCGGGCAAGAAGGGGTAAAATTCCAGATAAATAACGGTGCCTATGTGCGTGATACGACCCGCCTGTTTGGTTTAGGATTGACCAGCGAGCAGAAGCCGATTGGCAGTTATGGGGTGCAAATTAACGCGGCAGGCGTGACGGCAGCCGACGAAAGTGCCGCTGTTCAGGTGGAGATCGCCGGGGCCGCGACCAAAAATGGTCCATGGACGCGCACGACGCTATTGCCCTTGCCGACCCAGCAGGACTTTTTCTATACGTTTGTGCAAAAAGGCACGGATATTCCGCAGCCGATCTCATCGGCGGTCGTTCCGCTACAGGTGAGTGCCGCAGTCGCCAACGGGCTTGGCAGCGGGCAAGAAATCAAGCTGGACGGCGAGGCGGTGATTACGCTGGTCTATTTATAATCTCTTTCTGCAAAAGAATATCGAAAATAGACGCGCCAGTTCACCGCTGGCGCCGCGCTTACCAGGTCTGCAAAGAGGCTGCGATTTGTAGACCTGATAAAGCGTAAACAGGCTGATACGTCTCCGGATGAGATTTCCTGAAGCGATAATTACCGTTTAAAGGTCACCGCTTCCGGCTGCGTCAGATGCAGCGTTGTCTGGCTGGGTACCGTCTCGGCGATAACCCGCCCGTGACGAACAGAATAACGCGCTGGCGTCTGGCGACGAACCGCATCAAAGCCATTTTCGGCCGGTAAAACAACCAGGTTCGCAGAATTACCCACCTTCACGCCGTAGTCCTGCAGGTTGAGCGTTTTCGCGCTGTGGGTGGTGATCAGATTCAGCCCGTCGTTAATCTGCCCGTACCCCATCAGCTGGCAGACGTGTAAACCCATATGCAGCACCTGCAACATATTGGCGGTGCCCAGGGGATACCACGGATCGAAAACGTCATCATGCCCAAAGCAGACGTTGATCCCCGCCTCCAGCATCTCTTTCACGCGCGTTACGCCGCGGCGCTTAGGATAGGTGTCGAAACGGCCCTGAAGGTGGATGTTCACCAGCGGATTGGCGACGAAGTTGATGCCCGACATTTTCAGCAAACGAAACAGGCGGGACGCGTAGGCGCCATTATAGGAGTGCATCGCTGTGGTATGGCTGGCGGTAACGCGCGCGCCCATCCCGTCACGGTGCGCCAGCGCGGCGACGGTTTCCACGAAGCGCGACTGTTCATCATCGATTTCGTCGCAGTGTACGTCGATCAGCCTGTCGTACTTCTGCGCCAGTGCGAAGGTTTTGTGCAACGACTCCACACCATACTCGCGGGTAAATTCAAAGTGCGGAATTGCGCCAATGACGTCCGCCCCCATACGCACCGCCTCTTCCAGCAACGCTTCACCGTTGGGATAAGAAAGAATGCCCTCCTGGGGGAACGCCACGATTTGCAGATCGACCCACGGGGCGACCTCCTGCTTCACTTCCAGCATCGCTTTCAGCGCCGTCAGCGTGGGATCGGAGACGTCAACGTGAGTACGCACATGCTGAATGCCGTTGGCCATCTGCCACTTCAGCGTCTGCATTGCGCGGGTCTTAACATCTTCGTGGGTGAGCAGCGCCTTACGTTCAGCCCAGCGCTCAATCCCCTCGAATAAGGTACCAGACTGGTTCCAGTTCGGTTCACCAGCCGTTTGAGTGGTATCCAGATGGATATGCGGCTCAACGAAAGGGGGAATGATCAGCCCGCCTTCAGCATCAAGCACCTGGCCCACAGGTGACGATGCCGCGTCCTGCGGTTCAATACGGCTAAAGCGCCCGTTTTCAATTGCGATCTGCCATAACCCCTCTTGCCCCTGTAAACGGGCCTGACGAATGGTGAGGGTATTATTCTGCATGGGGAGCCTCCGGGGCGGTAGCAAAGGTACGTCTGACAAAGGGGGTTAACAGAAGGTAGCTGAATACGCCACCGAGGACCGCATTCACCGGCACTATACCGGGAATAATATTCCCGGCAGCCACGCCGAGCGCGACCGAAAGAATGGCTACCCAGTTGACCGGCACAAAGGTAGCGCTATGGAAGCTGGCGTAGCGGCGGCGGTTGATCAGATAGTCGGCGATAATCACCCCACCGACGGGAGGGATCGCCGCCGACAGAAAGGTGAGCCAGCCGACAAAGTTATTGTACAGCCACAGCGCGCAGAGCGTGCCGATAATACCGTTAACCACCGACAGCGTGCGGCTGGAAAGGCCGGTCACGTTGGCAAAGCCCAGACCCGACGCATAGAGCGCGTTGTCGTTGGTTGTCCAGATGTTCAGGCCGAGAACGATAATGGCGGGCAGCAGTAGCCCCTGAGCGATCATCACGTCCGAGATATCCGCCTGTCCAACTGCCGCGGCGCCTGCCGCACCGAAGATAAACATCAGCGAGTTGCCAAGGAAAAACGCCACCATTGCCACCACCACGGCGCCTTTCGCGTTACGCCCAAAGCGGACGAAGTCGGCGGTCAGCGTTCCGGCGCTGATGAAGGAGCCGACGACCAGCGCCAGCGCGCCTGAAAAATTGAGCGGGGTCTGTGGCACCATCGCTTTTAAATGATCCAGCCCGCCCACGCCGTCCACCGCCAGCCAGACGGAGTAGCTGCCGAGGATAACTATCGCGGGAACGGCGATGATCGACAGAATCGTCAGCGCTGAGATACCAAAGAAGATGGTCATAGTCATCAACAGACCGGATACCGCGATCAGGATATTGACGTCGATGCCCGTGGCTTTACTCACCGGGATGGCAAACATCGCTACGCCGACGCCAAACCATCCTACCTGCGTACCGCCTAAAAGCATGGAGGGAAGCCAGGAACCTTTTATACCGAACGAGTAACGCGCAAGAAGATGGGTTGAGAGGCCGGTTTTTGCGCCAATGTAGCCAAGAAAAGCAGTGTAGATACCGAGGAGGAGATTGCCGAAGAGAACTGCGAGGAAGAAATCATTATAGGAAAGACCGGTACCGAGCGTACCTCCGGTCCACATACTGGCGGAAAAAAAGGTTAACCCTAACATCACAAAAGTGAGTGGAATCACGCCTTTCCGCGCCGCCAGAGGGACGGGGCCCTGGCTATAATTGTTATCTTGCGACACAACGCCTCCTTGAATTTTGGCCAAAAAATCCGCCGCATAATATACATTTTTTTCATGAAAGCAAACGTTTACGTCGGGATTCATGCTGCTTTTTTGCTTAAAAAGGTATCATTAACTTAAGGGCAGGCTACTGAAAACAGGCTCCCCAGCGTTCCGCTTTATGCTTCTGCCGGGGAGTCAGAGGGGCTTACACTTCCAGGAAGTTCATGATCCCGTCAGCCGCTTTACGGCCTTCGGCAATCGCCGTCACCACCAGGTCAGAGCCGCGAACGATGTCGCCACCGGCGAAGATTTTCGGGTTGCTGGTCTGGAACGCGTTGTCGCTGCCTTCCGGCGCAATTATGCGGCCCTGAGAGTCCAGCTCTACGCTGTGCTTCGCCAGCCACTCCATGCTGTGAGGACGGAAACCAAACGCCATCACCACGGCGTCAGCCGGGATCACGTGTTCAGAACCGGCCACGATCTCCGCGCGACGACGGCCTTTCGCATCCGGCGCACCCATCTCCGTGCGCGCCATCTTCACGCCGCTCACTCTACCGTTGGCATTCACCTCAATACCCAGGGGCTGGATGTTGAACTGGAACTCCACGCCCTCTTCACGCGCGTTTTTCACTTCGCGCTTAGAGCCCGGCATGTTCTCTTCGTCACGACGGTAAGCACAGATGACGTGCGCCGCGTTCTGACGAATGGAGGTACGCACGCAGTCCATCGCGGTATCACCGCCGCCCAGCACCACCACGCGTTTGCCTTCCATGCTGACGAACGGCTCATCGGCGGTCTCGCCGTAGCCCATTAGCTGTTTGGTATTCGCAATCAGGAACGGCAGCGCGTCGTACACGCCTGGCGCATCTTCGTTCTCCAGACCACCGCGCATGGACTGATAAGTGCCTACGCCCAGGAACACGGCGTCGTAATCTTTCAGCAGGTCGTCGAGCTGCACGTCGCGGCCCACTTCGGTGTTGAGTTTGAACTCAATGCCCATGCCGGTGAAGATTTCGCGGCGGCGGGTCATCACCTCTTTCTCCAGCTTGAAGGCCGGGATACCGAAGGTCAGCAGGCCGCCAATCTCCGGGTGGCGATCAAAGACCACCGCTTTCACGCCGTTACGGGTCAGCACGTCCGCACAGGCCAGGCCTGCCGGGCCCGCGCCAATAATCGCCACGCGCTTGTCGGTTTGACGCACGCCGGTCATATCCGGACGCCAGCCCATTTCGAACGCTTTATCGTTGATATAACGTTCGATGTTGCCGATGGTCACCGCGCCAAACTCGTCGTTCAGCGTACAGGAGCCTTCACACAGACGATCCTGAGGGCACACGCGGCCGCACACTTCCGGCAGGGTGTTGGTCTGATGAGACAGCTCGGCGGCTTCAAAAATACGCCCTTCGTTGGCCAGCTTCAGCCAGTTCGGGATGTAGTTATGGACCGGACACTTCCATTCGCAGTAAGGGTTACCGCAGGACAGGCAGCGGTCTGCCTGTGCTTTGGCCTGGCCTTCTGAAAACGGCTCGTAGATTTCAACAAATTCAATTTTACGGATCTTCAGCGGTTTCTTTGGCGGATCAACACGCTGAAGGTCGATAAACTGGTAAACGTTCTGGCTCATCTGAATTCCTTACTGCGCCTGCACGCGCAGCTCTGCTGCGCTACGACTACGGTGACCCAACAGGGCTTTAACATCGCTGGACTTCGGCTTAACCAGCGCAAATTTCGCAGAGAACGCCGGCCAGTTGGCCAGGATCTCTTCGCCGCGCGAAGAACCGGTATGCTGCACGTGTTCGGTAATTAAGCCGCGCAGGTGTTCTTCGTGGATGGCCAGCGTATCAACGTCCAGCACTTCCACCAGTTCCGGGTTCACGCGTTTGCGGAACTCACCGTCTTCATCCAGGACGTAGGCAAAACCGCCCGTCATGCCCGCGCCAAAGTTCACGCCGGTTTTACCCAGGACGCACACAATTCCGCCCGTCATGTATTCACAGCCGTTATCGCCGATGCCTTCCACCACGGTGATGGCACCGGAGTTACGCACCGCAAAACGCTCGCCCGCACGGCCCGCGGCAAACAGACGACCGCCGGTTGCACCGTACAGACAGGTATTGCCGATGATGCTTGCTTCATGGCTGCGGAAGGCTGAACCAACCGGAGGACGCACCGCCAGCAGACCGCCCGCCATGCCTTTTCCGACGTAGTCGTTGGCATCACCGGTCAGGTATAACTCAACGCCGCCCGCGTTCCACACACCGAAGCTCTGACCCGCGGTACCGCTGAAGTGCGCGGTAATCGGATCCGACGCCAGGCCCTGGTCACCGTGCGTTTGCGCGATGTAACCGGAGAGGGATGCACCCACGGAACGATCGGTGTTGCGGATATCAAACCAGAACGTTTTGCTCTGCTTCTCATCCACGTACGGCTTCGCCTGTTGCAGCAGCTGCGCGTTCAGCACGCCGTTGTCGAACGGCGGGTTGTTCTCGGTGCAGTAAACCGCTTTGCCAGGATGCGGCTGAGCGGTTTCCAGCAGCTTAGACAGCTCCAGCTTCTGCTGCTTGGCCGTGAAGCCCTCAAGCTCTTTCAGCAGGTCGGTACGGCCAATCAGATCCACCAGACGCTTCACGCCCAGCTGCGCCATCAGCTCGCGGGTTTCACGGGCGATGAAGTCAAAGTAGTTAGTCACTTTGAACGGGAGGCCGTGATAGTGATTCTTACGCAGCTTTTCATCTTGGGTAGCAACGCCCGTTGCGCAGTTGTTCAGGTGGCAAATACGCAGGTATTTACAGCCGAGCGCAACCATCGGGCCGGTACCGAAGCCGAAGCTTTCCGCACCCAGAATCGCCGCTTTGATGATGTCGAGGCCGGTTTTCAGCCCGCCGTCTACCTGCAAACGGATTTTGTGACGCAGGCCGTTGGCGACCAGCGCCTGCTGGGTTTCCACCAGACCAAGCTCCCACGGACAACCCGCGTATTTTACGGAGGAGAGCGGGCTTGCGCCGGTGCCGCCGTCGTAGCCGGCGATGGTGATCAAATCCGCATAGGCTTTCGCCACGCCGGTGGCGATGGTGCCAACGCCCGGCTCGGAAACCAGCTTCACGGAGATCATCGCTTTCGGGTTGACCTGTTTCAGGTCGAAAATCAGCTGCGCCAGATCCTCGATAGAGTAAATATCGTGGTGCGGCGGCGGGGAGATCAGCGTCACGCCCGGCACCGAGTAGCGAAGCTTAGCGATGTACGGGGTGACTTTATCACCCGGCAGCTGACCGCCTTCACCCGGTTTTGCCCCCTGCGCGACCTTAATCTGGATCACGTCGGCGTTAACCAGGTACGCAGGCGTTACGCCGAAACGGCCGGACGCTACCTGCTTGATACGGGACACTTTATTGGTGCCGTAACGGGCAGGATCTTCACCGCCTTCGCCGGAGTTGGAGTTGCCGCCGATGCTGTTCATGGCTTCCGCCAGCGCTTCGTGGGCTTCCGGGCTCAGCGCGCCGATGGACATCGCCGCGGTATCGAAACGTTTGAACAGCTCAGATGCGGGTTCAACCTCGTCAATGCTGACCGCTTCCTCACCCGGATTGAGGGCAATGAGATCGCGCAGCGTCGCCGCCGGACGGTTGTTCACCAGCTCAGCATACTGCTGATAATCGCTGTACTCGCCGCTTTGCACCGCCTGTTGCAGTGTGCGCACCACGTCCGGGTTATAAGCATGATACTCACCCCCGTGAACGTATTTCAGCAGACCGCCCTGTTCCAGCGGCTTACGTGCCAGCCAGGCGCGTTTCGACAGGTTCACCAGATCCTGCTGGAAGTCAGCAAAGCCTGCGCCACCAATACGGCTGATCACGCCCTGGAAGCAGAGGTTGGCAACGTCGTCATGCAGACCGACCGCTTCAAACAGCTTCGAGCAGCGGTATGAGGCGATGGTCGAGATGCCCATTTTGGACATGATCTTGTACAGACCTTTGTTGATGCCGTTACGGTAGTTCAGCATCACTGCACGGTAGTCTTTATCGATCGCGCGGGTATCCACCAGGCGGGCCAGTGTTTCGTAGGCCAGATACGGGTAGATCGCCGTGGCGCCAAAGCCTAACAGCACCGCAAAGTGGTGCGGGTCGCGCGCGCTCGCAGTTTCAACGATGATGTTGGCATCGCAGCGCAGGCTCTTGTCCACCAGACGCGTCTGGATAGCCCCCACCGCCATGGGTGCAGGTACCGGCAGACGGTTTTTCGCGATGTTGCGGTCAGACAGCACCAGCAGAACGGTGCCGTTACGCACCATCTGCTCGGCTTTGTCGCACAGCGCGTTCACCGTCTCTTCGAGGCTCGTTTCGGTCACGTCGAAGGTGATATCGAGCGTGTCGGCGCGATAGTGCTCCTCGGTCATGGTGGTGAGCTGTTTGAAATCGGAGTACAGCAGGATCGGTGATTTAAAGGTCAGACGGTGCGCCTGGCCTTCGGCTTCACAGAATACGTTCATCTCACGGCCGATGCTGGTGGCCAGCGACATGACGTGGGCTTCGCGCAGCGGATCGATTGGCGGGTTGGTGACTTGCGCAAACTGCTGACGGAAATAGTCGTAAATAATGCGTGGCTGGCTGGAGAGCACAGCAAACGGGGTATCGTCACCCATTGAGCCGACCGCTTCCTGGCCGTTTTCGCCGAGCACGCGAATAACCGAGTCCAGCTCTTCCGCGCTGTAGTTAAACTGCTTCTGGAAGCTCGCGAGGGTGTCATCGTCCAGCTCGCGGCTACCCACTTCTTCGTCTGACAGATCTTCAAACGGCACCAGACGACGCACGTTTTTCTCCATCCACTCTTTGTACGGATGGCGGCTCTTCAGATCGTTGTCGGTTTCAGCAGAGTGCAGAATACGCCCACCGCGGGTGTCAATCACCATCAGCTCGCCCGGTCCGACGCGGCCTTTCTCGACCACTTCGTCTGGCTGGTAATCCCAGATACCCACTTCAGAGGCACAGGTGATGAGCTTGTCTTTGGTAATGACATAGCGCGCCGGACGCAGACCGTTACGGTCCAGGTTACAGGCGGCAAAACGTCCGTCGGACATAACGATGCCTGCCGGGCCATCCCACGGCTCCATGTGCATGGAGTTAAAGTCAAAGAACGCGCGCAGCTCAGGGTCCATATCCGGGTTGTTCTGCCAGGCCGGCGGTACAAGCAGACGCATGGCGCGCACGATATCCATCCCGCCCGCCAGCAGCAGTTCCAGCATGTTATCCATTGAGCTGGAGTCCGAGCCGGTTTCGTTCACGAACGGCGCGGCATCGTGCAGGTCCGGGATCAGCGGGGTCTGGAACTTATAGGTACGGGCGCGGGCCCACTGGCGGTTACCGGTGATGGTGTTGATCTCACCGTTGTGCGCCAGGTAGCGGAACGGCTGAGCCAGCGGCCAGCGTGGAACGGTGTTGGTGGAGAAGCGCTGGTGGAACAGGCAAATGGCCGATTCCAGACGCAGATCCGCCAGGTCCAGGTAGAAGCGCGGCAGGTCAGCCGGCATGCACAGACCTTTATAGATGTTCACCAGGTTAGAGAGGCTACAGACGTAGAACTCTTTATCGTCCTGAAGACGTTTTTCAATGCGGCGGCGGGCAATAAACAGACGGCGTTCCATATCACGCGGACGCCAGCCCGCAGGCGCGTTGACGAAAATCTGTTCAATACGAGGCAGCGAGGAGAGGGCGATTTCACCGAGCACCCCTTCGTTGGTTGGCACATCGCGCCAGCCGACAATCGACAGGGTTTCACGCTGAAGTTCTTCTTCAACGATGCGGCGTGACGCGGCAGCTTTTTCAGGATCCTGATTCAGGAACAGCATACCGACAGCGTAGTTTTTGGCTAAACGCCAGCCGCGCTCTTCCGCCACGATGCGGAAGAAACGATCCGGTTTTTGCAGCAGCAGACCGCAACCGTCGCCGGTTTTACCATCGGCAAGGATGGCGCCACGGTGCTGCATACGGGCCAGTGCGTGAATAGCAGTACGCACTACCTTGTGGCTAGGTTCGCCTTCTATGTGGGCGATCAGGCCGAAACCACAGTTATCCTTCTCAAGGGATTTATCGTACAACATATCAGTGAACCTCCCCAGGCTCGTCGGGCTTCCCACTGAACTTTACCGTGGCGCACAGGCGCAGAAAGAGCATGGCGACGGGGTTAGCGTTTCATACGCGGACCTCGCATTCGCCCTCTTTTTCATCCTTTCGCGCAGGTAAACAAGTTTGAGGACTTGCTTCAGAGGGAATCTCAATTACTGCATAAATATGATGAGCAGGCCGCTCATCCAGAAAGCTTCCAGCGGATTTCCAACTTATCGGGAATTGGTACACAGGTCAAATGGCAATCTTATTTATACAAAAACGTGCTAAAGAATGATCATGTTGTTGTTTTTATTGATGATTTCACTATTTTTACAACCACTTAAAGCGCCGGGAAGGTGCAGGGGAGTGTGATCTGACTCACTATATGAAAGCGGTATTATCAATGCAGCGTGCTGAAATGCAGATTTATAGCAGAATAATAATCTGGGGTGGCATTCAAACCCGCATAAAATCACTGTTTTTCAGACCTGGCGCTATAAATGAAAAAAACCATCAGAACATAAGGAAAAGTAATTACGTGCAGGGTGAATGAAATCTCGGTAATCGTGATTATTTATTCAAATAGGTAAAGGCCGTCCAGGGCGATTGATCCAGGTCATCGCCGACAGAGGCTAAAAATGGCAGGCTTGTCCCCTTTCTTCGGGACGGTCTATCAGATTATGCAGTTACAGAAATTAGTCAATATGTTTGGTGGGGATCTTTTGCAGCGCTACGGACAAAAGGTTCACAAACTGACGCTGCACGGCGGCTTTAGCTGTCCGAACCGCGATGGCACCATCGGGCGTGGTGGCTGCACCTTCTGTAACGTGGCCTCGTTTGCTGATGAAGCTCAACAGCATAAATCTATCGCTGAACAGCTCGCCCATCAGGCGAGTCTGGTGAACCGCGCGAAGCAATATCTGGCCTATTTCCAGGCCTACACCAGCACGTGGGCGGAGGTGCAGGTGCTGCGCGCTATGTATCAACAGGCGGTTGCTCAAGCGAACATTGTCGGGCTGTGCGTGGGGACGCGTCCGGACTGCGTGCCGGACGCCGTGCTGGATTTACTTAGCGAGTACAAAGAGAAGGGCTACGAGATCTGGCTGGAGCTGGGCTTGCAGACCGCGCACGACAAAACCCTGCACCGTATCAATCGCGGGCATGATTTTGCCTGCTACCAGCGCACCACGCGTCTCGCCCGCGAGCGTGGATTAAAAGTCTGCTCGCATCTGATTGTCGGCTTGCCGGGAGAAGGGCAGCAGCATGGCCTTGAAACGCTGGAAAAAGTTGTTGAGACCGGCGTGGACGGCATTAAGCTGCACCCGCTGCATATTGTTACGGGAAGCATTATGGCGAAAGCCTGGGAAGCGGGGCGATTAAATGGTATCGAACTCGACGACTATACGGTGACGGCGGGGGAGATGATTCGCCACACGCCGCCGGAGATTGTTTACCACCGCATCTCGGCAAGCGCCCGCCGCCCAACGCTTCTGGCACCGCTCTGGTGTGAGAACCGCTGGACGGGGATGCTGGAAATCGACCGCTATCTACAGGAGAACGGCGTACAGGGGTCGGCGCTTGGCCGCCCGTGGGTTCCACCGCTACCGGCGACGGCCGCCTAACAGACTTCCCAGCATGCCGCGCACTATCTGGTTGGTAATCTGACGCGTCGCGCTTTTTGCCATGGTCTGCACCACGCCATCGCGTTTGCCGCCGCGCGGCCCGGTGCTGCCGAACAGAATATCTTTCAGCCCGCCGAGAATACCGTCGTCCACGGCTACAGATTGCCCTTTGGCGGCAGGCGCATCCTGCGATTCGGCAGTCGCCTGCACCCCTTTTTGCAGCATCTCGAACGCGGATTCGCGATCCACCTCGTCTTCATACTTCCCGTACACCGGGGAGAGCTTGATCAGGCCGTTGCGTTCATCGTCCGTTACTGGCCCCATGCGCGAGCAGGGCGCAATCACCATCGCGCGCTCGACAACTGTCGGGCTGCCTTTTGCATCGAGGAACGAAATCAGCGCTTCACCGGTGCCCAGCGCCTGAATGGCGGTTTCGGTATCAAAGGCCGGATTGGCACGCATGGTTTGCGCCGCGGCTTTCACCGCTTTTTGATCTTTCGGCGTAAAGGCGCGCAGGGCGTGCTGCACGCGGTTACCCAGTTGCCCCAGTACGTTGTCCGGAATATCCGACGGGTTTTGCGACACAAACCAGACCCCGACGCCTTTGGAGCGGATCAGGCGGATAACCTGTTCAATTTTATCCAGCAGCACCTGCGGCGCGTCGTTAAACAACAGGTGCGCTTCGTCAAAGAAGAACACCAGTTTGGGTTTTTCCAGATCGCCTGCTTCCGGCAGTAGTTCGTAGAGTTCAGAGAGCATCCACAGCAGGCTGGCGGCGTAGAGCTTCGGCATCTGGTAGAGCTTCTCTGCGCTCAGAATGTTGATGATGCCTTTGCCGCTGCTGTCGGTGCGCATCCAGTCTTTGATATCCAGCATTGGCTCGCCGAAGAAATGCTCGGCGCCCTGTTGCTCCAGCGTCAGGAGCCCGCGCTGAATGGCGCCCACCGAGGCGCTGCTGATATTGCCGTACTGGTTCTGGAAGGATTTGGCGTTATCGCCAATGTACTGGGTGATGGCGCGCAGATCTTTGAAGTCGAGCAGCAGTAAGCCCTGATCGTCGGCGATACGGAAAATAATGTTCAGCACCCCGGACTGCACGTCGTTAAGATTAAGCAGACGGGCCAGCAGCAAAGGGCCGAGGTCGGAGACGGTGGCGCGCACCGGATGCCCTTTTTCGCCGAATATATCCCAGACCACCACTGGATTACCGTGCGGCGTCCAGTCCGTGATGCCGATATTTTTCAGGCGCTCGAGCAGTTTTTCTGACGCCGTGCCTTCCTGAGCCACCCCGGTTAAATCGCCCTTCACGTCAGCCATAAAAACCGGCACGCCAGCCTCGGACAACGACTCAGCCAGCTTTTGCAGGGTGACGGTTTTTCCCGTCCCGGTCGCGCCGGTGATCAGGCCATGACGGTTCGCCATCGCGGGCAGTAAAAACAGCTCTTTTTCCAGCGTCCTGGCGATTAACAATGGTGTACTCATGATGCACGTCCTCTCGTAGTCCTGGGTGGAGTATAGGCAACCTGACGGCAAAATGTCTGCGTAAATTCCTCACTTTGCGGCGCATTATCCAGTGCGGACTATGCTTTTGCATACGGTAAACAAAATTTTGGGAAACTATGTCCAGATTCTTTTTTAACGACCGCAAACAGCTTGTCAACGATGCCATTGAAGGCATACTTCTCTCCGCGCCGCACGGTAATCTCGTCAAACTGGATATCGATCCGGCCATCCGCGTGGTGGCACGCGGCGACTGGGATAAAAGCCGCGTGGCGGTGATCTCCGGTGGCGGCTCCGGCCATGAACCGGCACATGCCGGGTTCGTCGGTAAAGGCATGCTTACCGCAGCGGTGTGTGGCGATTTGTTCGCCTCCCCAAGCGTGGATGCGGTCCTCAATGCCATTGTGGCGGTGACGGGCGATCGTGGCTGCCTGCTGATTGTGAAAAACTACACCGGCGACCGGCTTAACTTTGGCCTGGCGGCGGAAAAAGCCAAACGCTACGGCCTGAAGGTGGAGATGGTTATCGTCGCGGATGATATTGCCCTGCCGGATAACAAGCAGCCGCGTGGTATCGCGGGAACGGCGCTGGTGCATAAGATTGCGGGATATGCGGCAGAGCAGGGGAAATCGCTAAACGACGTGCGGGATATAGCGCAACAGGCCTGCGATAACCTCTGGAGCCTGGGCGTGGCGATGCAAACGTGCAACCTGCCGGGCAGCGATGATGAAGAGGGGCGCATAAAACAAGGCCATGTCGAGCTGGGTTTGGGCATTCACGGCGAGCCGGGAGCTTCCGTCGTGGATACGCAAAACAGCAAAGCCATTATCGACACGCTGGTGACGCCGTTACGCGCGCAGGCGGGTGACGGGCGCTTTGCGGTGCTGATCAACAACCTCGGCGGCGTGTCAGCGCTTGAGATGGCTCTGCTCACCAAAGAGCTGGCGCATTCGGCGCTGAAAGAGAACATTGCGTATCTGATTGGCCCGGCGCCGCTGGTGAGTGCGCTGGATATGAAAGGGTTTTCGCTAACGCTGTTAAAGCTCAACGATTTCTTCGAGAAGGCGATTCACGCCGAGGTCGAGACGCTGGGCTGGCAGAAGCCCGTCGCGTTCGCGCCCCTGCGTACCGTCCCCCATAGCGCCCTTCGTGACCGCGTGGAATATACCCCATCGGACAATCCGCAGGTGAGCGAGGCCGTCGCTTCGGTAACGAAGACATTGATCCAGCTGGAAAACCGCCTCAACGCGCTGGATGCCAAAGTAGGCGATGGCGATACGGGCTCCACCTTTGCGCAAGGGGCGCGGGATATTGCGCAGCGACTTGAGGAGAACAACCTGCCCCTTAACGACGTGCCGACATTACTCCTGCTGGTGGGGGAGCGGCTGGCTACGGTAATGGGCGGGTCGAGCGGGGTGCTGATGTCGATCTTCTTCACGGCGGCAGGACAAAAGCTTCACGATGGACAGCCGCTACCAGAAGCATTGTTGAGCGGACTGGCGCAGATGAAGCAGTATGGCGGTGCAGATCTTGGGGATCGCACGCTGATCGACGCCCTGCAACCGGCGCTGGAGGCGTTAAGGGATAGCGATCTGCGGACGGCGGCGCAGGCTGCGCAGCAGGGCGCCGAAGCAACGGCAAAAATGGCGAAAGCCGGCGCGGGACGCTCGTCGTATGTCAATAAAGAGAACCTGGATGGGGTGATGGATCCGGGAGCGGTCGCGGTAGCGGAAGTATTTAACGTATTGGCGCAGCAGTGAAAGTAGGCCGGGTCAGGCGAAGCCGCCACCCGGCAAACTCACATCAGAAATCCGCTTTCAACACTACGCGGTAGCGGGCTTTACCGTCGCGCACGTGCTGGATTGCTTCGTTGATTTTTGACATCGGATACAGTTCGGTGGTCGGCGCCACTTTTGTGCGTCCGGCAAACTTCATCAGCTTGCGTAACTCATATGGCGTGCCGGTAGCAGATCCGGATACGCTGCGATCGCCGCCGATCAGGGTAAACGCCGGAACCGGCAGCGGCTTCATCACCGCACCCACGGTGTGGAAGTTACCACCGTAGGCCAGGGCCTCAAAGTACGGCTGCCAGTCGAGATCGACGTTGACGGTGTTGATGATCAGGTCAAACTGGCCTGCCAGGGCGGTGAGCGCCTCGGGATCGCGACTGTTCACCACTTTATCCGCACCCATCGCCAGCACTTCCTGCTCTTTCGCCGGGTTAGAGCTGAACGCTGTCACTTCACAGCCCATCGCGTGCAGCAGTTTGATGGCAATATGCCCCAGCCCGCCAATACCGATCACGCCCACGCGGCTGGTGGCAGTTACGTGATGCATCAGCAGCGGTTTAAATACGGTGATACCGCCACACAGCAGCGGACCTGCTGATTCAATATCAATGCTGTCCGGCAGCGGGATAACCCATTGCCAGTCGGCGCGTAGTTTATCGGCGAAACCACCCTTGTTCAGGATGGTCGGCGTAGCGCCCTCAAGGCAGTTGATCTGGTTACCGCTAATACAGGCGTCGCAGTGGCCGCAGCTGCGTGCCGTCCAGCCGATACCCACGCGCTGGCCCACTTTCAGCCCTTTGTCCTGCGCGGCGCTGCCGAGCGCCACGACGCGGCCAATGACTTCGTGCCCGGCAACCAGCGGATAGCTGGAAAAGCCCCATTCATTGTCGATCATCGAGAGGTCTGAATGGCAGATCCCGCAGTAATCCACCTGTACTTCGACGTCTTCCGCTTTTAGTTCGCCCGCATCGTACTCGTACAGCTCAAGTTCTGCACCCGCCTGCGGTGCGGCGTAGCTTTTTATCTTCGACATCGCGTTTCCCCTGTTTTGGTGTGAACTGTGAGTGTAGAGCATTCAGTTTACAGACGCTTAACAGAAGACGGCAGGAACAAAACTTACAGACTTTTCAGCATCCTGACTTCGCAGTCCACGTGGCCCGTGCAGCCCAGTGGCGCATCGATATGCTCAAAGCCCAGATGTTCATAAAGGCCAATGGCCTCTTTAAGGAAAGCGGTGGTTTCAAGGTAGCAACGTTTAAAGCCCTGTGAGCGTGCATGTTCCAGGGCGACCAGCGCCAGCTTTTTCGCCAGGCCTTGTCCGCGTATCGTTGGCAGGAAATACATTTTCTGAAGTTCACAGATATCCGGCTCGCTGCAGAGCAGGGGGGCAATGCCGCCGCCGCCCACGACCTGGCCGTCCTGCTCGATGACCCAATAGGCATGGCCCGGCTGGCTGTACAGCTGAAAAAGTTCGTCCAGATTTGGGTCGGCCACGGTGTAGCCTTTGTCGGCGGTCAGGCCATATTCGGCCGATACCGTGCGGATAACGGCGGCGATAGCCGGGTTGTCCTGCTCAGTGATCCGACGCATTGTCGTCGCGACGGGGGTAATCACGCTCATAGCATTACTCATGACAAAAATTGACACACAACTGCTGTTAATAGCACCGCAGAAAGGGGAGTGCAAGCGAGGAGTTTTCAGGAAGGATACCCCTTACGCCCTGAAGCGTAAGGGGTAAAAGCATTACAGGGCTGCGATAACCGCCTGCTGCTCGATCAGTTTGGTCTTCGCATCGGCGAAGGCAACCAGACGCTCACGCTCTTTGGCGATGACCGCTTCCGGCGCGCGGGCCACAAAGCCTTCGTTCGCCAGTTTGCTTTCGATTTTGCCGATTTCCACGTCGACTTTCGCCACTTCTTTCGCCAGACGAGCCAGCTCAGCGTCTTTGTCGATCAGGCCCGCCATCGGGATCAACAGCTCCGCGCCGTCGATAATTTTGGTCACGGAAACCGGACCTTTATCATCGGCAGGCAGCACGGTGATGCTTTCCAGACGCGCCATGGTTTTCAGGAAGGTGTTGTTCTCGGTGACGCGACGAACGACAGCTTCGCTGCAACCGCGCAGCAGCAACTCCAGTGGTTTACCCGGAG
Organism: Enterobacter cloacae complex sp. IR5412; assembly: GCF_049237385.1. NCBI lineage: Bacteria > Pseudomonadati > Pseudomonadota > Gammaproteobacteria > Enterobacterales > Enterobacteriaceae > Enterobacter > Enterobacter cloacae complex sp. IR5412. The sequence goes on from NZ_JBMKHQ010000005.1 coordinate 24,793, forward strand.
CGATGTTCATTTCCGCGCGGATGTTACGTACCGCAACGATCGCCTGTTTCAGCCACTCGGTATCCGCAGACGCGGCTTCATCCACTTTCGCGGCATCGAATGCCGGGAACGGCTGGAGCATGATGGTATCGGCGTTAATACCGGCAATCACCTTCACGCGCTGCCAGATGGTTTCGGTGATGAACGGAATGATCGGGTGCGCAAGGCGCAGCAGACCTTCCAGGACGGTAATCAGCGTATTACGCGTACCGCGCAGCTCCGCCTCAGTGCCGCCGTTCATGACCGGCTTCGCCAGCTCCAGATACCAGTCACAGAACTGGTTCCAGGTGAATTCGTACAGGATGCCTGCCGCGATGTCGAAGCGGTAGCTGTCCAGCGCGTCGCGGAACGATTTCACCGTCTGGTTAAATTCCGCCAGGATCCAGCGGTCTGCCAGAGACAGGGTCATTTCGCCGCCGTTAAAGCCGCAATCCTGATCTTCGGTGTTCATCAGCACGAAGCGGCTGGCGTTCCACAGCTTGTTACAGAAGTTACGGTAACCTTCGAGACGCTTCATATCCCAGTTGATGTCACGACCGGTGGAGGCCAGCGCCGCCAGGGTGAAGCGCAGGGCGTCGGTACCGTGAGATTCGATCCCGTTCGGGAACTGCTTCTCGGTACGCTTGCGGATTTTCTCCGCCAGCTGCGGCTGCATCATGTTGCCGGTACGTTTTTCCAGCAGCTCTTCCAGAGAGATACCATCAACCATGTCCAGCGGGTCGATAACGTTACCCTTGGATTTGGACATCTTCTGACCTTCGTCGTCGCGGATCAGGCCGGTCATGTAGACGGTATGGAACGGAACCTGCGGCTTGCCATCTTCGTCTTTGATGAAGTGCATGGTCATCATGATCATGCGGGCGATCCAGAAGAAGATGATGTCGAAGCCGGAGACCATCACGCTGGTTGGGTGGAACTGACGCAGCGCGTCGGTGTTTTCCGGCCAGCCGAGGGTCGAGAAGGTCCACAGCGCGGAAGAGAACCAGGTATCCAGCACGTCTTCGTCCTGGCGCAGCGCAACGTCAGTGCCCAGGTTGTTTTCCTGACGCACTTCCTCTTCGGTGCGGCCAACGTAGACGTTGCCTTCATTGTCGTACCACGCCGGGATACGGTGACCCCACCACAGCTGACGGGAGATACACCAGTCCTGAATATCGCGCATCCAGGAGAAGTACATGTTTTCGTACTGCTTCGGCACGAACTGAATGCTGCCGTTCTCAACCGCTTCCACAGCCGGTTTCGCCAGCACGTCGGCACGCACGTACCACTGATCGGTCAGCATTGGCTCGATAACTACGCCGCCACGGTCGCCGTACGGCACGGTCAGATCGTGAGGTTTAATCTCTTCCAGCAGGCCGAGCGCGTCCACGGCGGCTACGACGGCTTTACGCGCGGCAAAGCGCTCCAGCTTCTGGAACTCAGCCGGGATGTCGCTGGAATAAACGTCGGATTCGTTGCCTTTGGTGTCGTACACTTCTGCGCTTTCGCGGATATCGCCGTCGAAGGTCAGAATGTTGATCATCGGAAGTTGATGGCGACGACCGACTTCATAGTCGTTAAAGTCGTGTGCCGGAGTGATTTTCACGCAGCCGGTGCCTTTTTCCATGTCGGCGTGTTCGTCGCCCACAATCGGAATACGGCGGTTCACCAGCGGCAGCACCACAAATTTGCCGATCAGATCTTTATAGCGCGGATCTTCCGGGTTAACGGCCACGCCGGTATCGCCCAGCAGGGTTTCCGGACGGGTGGTCGCCACCACCAGGTAATCTTTACCGTCGGCGGTTTTCGCGCCGTCGGCCAGCGGATAGCGGATGTGCCACATGGAGCCTTTAGACTCGCGGTTTTCCACTTCCAGGTCAGAGATGGCGGTACGCAGTTTCGGGTCCCAGTTGACCAGGCGTTTGCCACGGTAAATCAGGTCTTCTTTGTACAGGCGCACAAAGACTTCTTTCACGGCGTTGGACAGGCCTTCGTCCATGGTGAAGCGCTCACGCTCCCAGTCCACGGAGTTGCCGAGACGGCGCATCTGACGGGTAATGGTGCCGCCGGATTCCGCTTTCCACTGCCAGATTTTGTCGATAAACGCGTCGCGACCGTAGTCGTGGCGGGTTTTACCCTCTTCAGCGGCAATTTTACGCTCAACCACCATCTGGGTCGCGATACCCGCGTGGTCAGTCCCCGCCTGCCACAGGGTGTTTTTACCCTGCATACGCTGGTAGCGGATCATGGTATCCATGATGGTCTGCTGGAAAGCATGCCCCATATGCAAACTGCCGGTGACGTTCGGCGGCGGGATCATGATGCAGAAGGACTCTTTGCTTTCGTCGCCGTTAGGCTTGAAATAGCCCTGCTGTTCCCAGTGCTCGTAAAGCGGCTGTTCGATATCGCGTGGGTTATATGTCTTTTCCATTATTTCCAGGTTGCCGTATTCAGGTTAAAACCGGCCAGGCGGTACGCTTTGTAGCGTTCGCGCGCCAGCTGTTTCAAAGATTCTTCGTAAGGGACAAAGTCTACCACTTCTGTGAAAGCGGTGGCAAAATCTGCAAAGTCTGTCCGCAGGCTAATGAGAATGTCGCGCGCGCTGCTGTTGCGTTTTTGCGGCCAGGCAATCTCCACCGGTGCCCCGCCGCGTGGACCTTCGCCCGACAGGTTATGCGGAACAAAACTCTCCGGCGGGCGCGCCCATAGCGCTTCATCCAGACGAATCGCCTGCTGCTCATCTTCACAGGCAATCAGGACGCGTTTACCTGCGCGCCAACGTTCTGCGGCAATTTCACACACCAGTTGTTCAACGGCGCTGAGGCCATCCTGATGGGTGTCATTGTCCAGAAGGTAGAACGTTGCATTCTTCATATATGGGGTTTCTTGTCGTGGATTTAAATGCAAAGCCGGGTGGCGCTACGCTTACCCGGCCTACGGTTGAGTGACGTTGTAGGCCGGGTAAGGCGAAGCCGCTACCCGGCGTTTTTCATCACTCGTCGCCGTTAAAACCCGCGCGATTGAGCAGGAACTGCGACAGCAGCGCCACCGGACGTCCGGTCGCGCCTTTGGCTTTACCGGAGCGCCATGCGGTCCCCGCAATGTCCAGGTGCGCCCAGTTGTACTTGCGGGTGAAGCGCGCCAGGAAGCAGCCTGCGGTAATTGCGCCGCCAGGACGACCACCAATGTTCGCCATGTCCGCGAAGTTAGACTCCAGCTGTTCCTGGAACTCGTCCCCCAGCGGCAGACGCCACGCGCGGTCGCCAGCCTGTTCGGACGCGCCGATCAGCTCATGCGCCAGCGGATTGTGGTTCGACATCAGGCCGGTGATGTGATGCCCCAGCGCAATCACGCAGGCGCCGGTCAGGGTAGCTACGTCGATAACCGCTTCAGGTTCGAAACGCTCAACGTAGGTCAGCACGTCGCACAGCACCAGACGGCCTTCGGCGTCGGTGTTCAGCACTTCAACGGTCTGGCCGGACATGGTAGTCAGCACATCACCCGGGCGATAAGCGCGGCCGCCAGGCATGTTTTCGCAGCCCGCCAGCACGCCGATCACGTTGATGGGCAACTGAAGTTCCGCGACCATGCGCATGACGCCGTAAACCGCCGCCGCGCCACACATGTCGTACTTCATCTCATCCATGCCTTCTGAAGGCTTGATGGAGATACCGCCGGAGTCGAAGGTCAGCCCTTTGCCAACGAGCACGATCGGACGCGCGTCTTCAGACGGATTGCCTTTGTATTCGATGACCGACATCAGGGATTCGTTCTGGGAGCCGTTACCGACCGCCAGATAAGAGTGCATCCCCAGCTCTTTCATCTGCTGTTCGCCGATAACGCGGGTGATGACGTTCTTGCTGTAGGCGTCAGCCAGCTGGCGCGCCTGTGACGCCAGGTACGCGGCGTTACAGATGTTTGGCGGCATATTGCCAAGATCTTTTGCCGCTTTAATACCGGCAGCAATCGCCAGACCGTGCTGAATGGCGCGCTCGCCGCTGGTCAGCTCGCGACGGGTCGGCACGTTAAAGACCATTTTACGCAGCGGGCGACGCGGCTCGCTTTTGGTGGTCTTCAACTGATCAAAGCTGTAGAGGCTCTCTTTTGCGGTTTCGACGGCCTGGCGTACTTTCCAGTACGTGTTGCGGCCCTTAACGTGCAGCTCTGTGAGGAAGCAGACGGCTTCCATCGAACCAGTATCATTCAGTGTATTAATGGTTTTCTGAATAACCTGCTTGTACTGGCGCTCATCAAGCTCACGTTCTTTACCGCAGCCAATCAGCAGAATACGCTCGGACAGGACGTTTGGAACGTGGTGCAGCAACAGGGTCTGCCCTGGTTTGCCTTCCAGTTCGCCACGGCGCAGCAGGGCGCTGATATAGCCGTCGCTGATTTTATCGAGTTGCTCGGCGATCGGGGAGAGTCGGCGTGGTTCAAAGACGCCCACAACGATGCAGGCACTCCGCTGTTTCTCCGGGCTACCGCTTTTTACACTGAACTCCATGCACTACGCTCCTGAATCTTAAAGACAACGGCGGCGGCTACGGATAGAATTGAAACCTTTCGTAACTCATGTCCGCCGTTGTGGTGACTTCGTGTTAATCTTACGTTACTACGGTTTCGACACGTCAATAAATGTCATGAAGCGCGAATCCGCCGGGTTTTTTAATCTTAGCGATGATTTCGACGACTCAAGAGAATAAATGACGTTTAAGCCATGAAACAAGCTAAATTCCTGCATAAGACGAGTTTTAACGGGCGTATTTAAAGTGATAATCATAAGATATCTGGTTCGGGAGACGCTGAAGAGCCAACTGGCGATCCTCTTTATCCTTCTTCTGATCTTTTTCTGTCAGAAGCTGGTCAGGATCCTCGGCGCGGCAGTTGATGGCGAAATCCCAACGAATCTGGTGCTTTCCCTGCTCGGGCTTGGCGTGCCGGAAATGGCGCAGCTTATCCTGCCGTTAAGCCTGTTCCTTGGTCTGCTGATGACCCTGGGTAAGCTCTATACCGAAAGTGAAATCACCGTGATGCATGCCTGCGGCCTCAGTAAGGCCGTACTGGTAAAGGCAGCCATGGTGCTGGCGCTGTTTACGGGCATTGTTGCCGCGGTTAACGTCATGTGGGCGGGGCCGACCTCGTCCCGTCATCAGGATGAGGTGCTGGCGGAAGCAAAAGCTAACCCGGGGCTGGCGGCGCTGGCGCAGGGGCAGTTCCAGCAGGCGACCGACGGTAACTCCGTGCTGTTTATCGAAAGCGTCGATGGCAACCGCTTCAATGACGTGTTTCTTGCTCAACTGCGCCCGAAAGGTAACGCTCGCCCTTCTGTGGTAGTGGCGGATTCCGGTCAGCTGGCGCAGCGTAAAGACGGCTCTCAGGTTGTCACGCTGAACAAAGGAACGCGTTTCGAAGGCACGGCTATGCTGCGTGACTTCCGTATCACCGATTTCCAGAACTACCAGGCCATCATTGGTCATCAGGCCGTCGCGCTCGATCCAACGGATACTGAGCAGATGGATATGCGCACCTTAATGAATACTGATACCGATCGTGCGCGTGCTGAACTGCACTGGCGTATCACGCTGGTATTCACCGTATTTATGATGGCGCTGATGGTAGTGCCGCTGAGCGTGGTGAACCCGCGTCAGGGCCGCGTGCTGTCGATGCTGCCAGCGATGCTGCTGTATCTGGTGTTCTTCCTGCTGCAAACCTCAATCAAGTCTAACGGAGGGAAAGGAAAAATTGACCCGATGATCTGGACCTGGGTCGTGAATGGTTTGTATCTGCTGCTGGCAGTCGGACTCAACTTGTGGGACACGGTGCCTGTGCGTCGTCTTCGTGCCCGGTTTACGCGTAAAGGAGCCATCTAATGCAGGCGTTTGGCGTACTTGACCGCTATATCGGTAAAACAATTTTTACCACCATCATGATGACCCTGTTCATGCTGGTGTCGCTCTCGGGCATTATCAAATTTGTCGACCAGCTGAAAAAAGCCGGGCAGGGGAGTTACGACGCGTTGGGCGCCGGGATGTACACCCTGCTCAGCGTACCAAAAGATGTGCAGATCTTCTTTCCAATGGCGGCCCTGCTGGGTGCGCTGCTGGGCCTGGGGATGCTGGCTCAGCGTAGCGAACTGGTGGTGATGCAGGCATCGGGCTTTACCCGTATGCAGGTTGCGCTGTCGGTGATGAAAACCGCGATCCCGCTGGTGCTGCTGACCATGGCGATCGGCGAATGGGTCGCGCCGCAGGGCGAACAGATGGCGCGTAACTACCGTGCTCAGGCGATGTACGGCGGTTCTCTGCTCTCCACGCAGCAGGGATTATGGGCGAAAGATGGCCAGAACTTCGTCTATATCGAACGCGTGAAAGGGGATGACGAACTGGGTGGCGTGAGTATCTATGCTTTCAATAACGATCGTCGTTTGCAGTCAGTGCGTTATGCCGCCTCTGCTAAATTTGATGCAAACAACAAGCTGTGGCGGTTATCCCAGGTTGATGAATCTGACCTGACTAACCCGAAACAGATCACCGGTTCGCAGACCGTTAGCGGTACCTGGAAAACCGACCTGACGCCGGACAAGCTTGGCGTCGTGGCGCTTGATCCCGATGCGCTCTCCATCAGCGGTCTGCATAACTACGTGAAGTATCTGAAATCGAGCGGGCAGGATGCGGGGCGTTACCAGCTCAACATGTGGAGTAAAATCTTCCAGCCGCTGTCCGTGGCGGTGATGATGCTGATGGCGCTGTCGTTCATCTTTGGACCGCTACGTAGCGTGCCGATGGGGGTTCGCGTGGTAACCGGTATCAGCTTTGGCTTCGTGTTCTATGTCCTCGATCAGATTTTTGGTCCGCTGACGCTGGTGTATGGCATTCCGCCAATTATCGGCGCGCTGTTGCCGAGCGCCAGTTTCTTCCTGATCAGCCTCTGGATGCTGCTAAAACGCTCCTGATAAACCTTCCTCCTCGCTCCCGCTTGCCCGGGGGCGAGGCTAATCTCCTGTTTCACCCCGCACTTTTTCTCACAACCTTCAACGCCTCGCCGTGAATTTGAGTATTATTGAGCGATAAAGTCGTGAAGGGATCCTCTATGAAGCAAATTCGAATGCTGGCCCAGTACTACGTGGACCTGATGATGAAGCTCGGGCTGGTGCGTTTTTCCATGCTGCTGGCGCTGGCGCTGGTCGTTCTGGCCATCGTCGTGCAAATGGCCGTGACCATGGTTCTGCATGGTCAGGTCGAGAGCATCGACGTGATCCGCTCTATTTTCTTTGGCCTGCTGATCACCCCATGGGCGGTCTATTTCCTCTCCGTGGTGGTTGAGCAGCTGGAAGAGTCCCGACAGCGTTTATCGAAACTGGTGGATAAGCTGGAAGAGATGCGCGAGCGCGATCTTAAACTCAACGTTCAGCTCAAGGACAACATTGCCCAGCTGAATCAGGAAATTTCAGACCGTGAGAAGGCGGAAGCCGAGCGTCAGACCACGCTGGAGCAGCTGAAAATTGAGATGAAAGAGCGTGAGGTCACGCAGATCCAGCTTGAACAGCAATCCTCTTTCCTGCGCTCGTTCCTCGATGCGTCGCCGGATCTGGTTTTCTATCGTAATGAAGATAAAGAGTTCTCCGGCTGTAACCGGGCCATGGAACTGTTGACCGGGAAAAGCGAAAAGCAGCTGATCCACCTGAAACCTCAGGATGTCTATTCCGAAGAGGCGGCGGCAAAAGTGATGGAGACGGATGAAAAGGTGTTCCGTCATAACGTCTCGTTGACCTATGAGCAGTGGCTGGACTACCCCGACGGGCGCAAAGCCTGCTTTGAAATCCGCAAAGTGCCTTATTACGACCGGGTGGGTAAACGTCATGGTCTGATGGGCTTTGGCCGTGATATCACCGAGCGTAAGCGATATCAGGATGCGCTGGAGCGCGCCAGTCGTGACAAGACCACCTTCATCTCCACCATCAGCCATGAGCTTCGTACGCCGCTAAACGGTATCGTGGGGCTGAGCCGTATTCTGCTGGATACCGACCTGACCAGCGAGCAGGAAAAATACCTCAAAACGATCCACGTTTCGGCGGTCACGCTGGGCAATATCTTCAATGATATTATCGACATGGATAAGATGGAGCGCCGTAAGGTTCAGCTCGACAACCAGCCGGTTGATTTTACCGGCTTCCTCGCGGACCTGGAGAACCTGTCAGGTTTGCAGGCCCAGCAGAAAGGACTGAGCTTCGTGATGGAACCGACGCTGCCGCTGCCGCATAAAGTGGTGACGGACGGCACGCGTCTGCGTCAGATCCTGTGGAATCTCATCAGCAACGCCGTGAAGTTTACCCAGAAGGGACAGGTTGCGGTGCGCATTCGCTATGATGAGGGGGACATGCTGCACTTTGAAGTTGAGGACTCGGGTATCGGCATTCCTCAGGATGAGCAGGATAAGATCTTCGCCATGTATTATCAGGTTAAAGACAGCCACGGCGGTAAACCGGCGACCGGCACGGGCATTGGCCTGGCGGTGTCGAAACGTCTGGCGAAAAGTATGGGTGGGGATATCACCGTTGCCAGCCAGCCGGGTAAAGGCTCCACCTTTACGCTTACCGTCCACGCCCCTGCTGTTGCTGAAGAAGTGGAAGATACGTTTGAGAACGACGATATGCCGCTTCCAGCCCTGCACGTCCTGCTGGTTGAAGATATTGAGCTGAACGTCATTGTCGCCCGGTCGGTACTGGAAAAACTCGGTAACAGCGTGGATGTCGCGATGACCGGCAAAGCCGCGCTGGAGATGTTCACGCCGGGCGAGTACGACCTGGTGCTGCTCGATATTCAGCTACCGGACATGACCGGGCTGGATATCTCCCGCGAGCTGACGCGCAAATATGCTCCTGACGAGCTGCCGCCGCTGGTTGCGTTGACCGCAAACGTGCTGAAAGATAAAAAAGAGTACCTCGAGGCCGGTATGGACGATGTGCTCAGCAAGCCGCTGGCAGTACCTGCCCTGACGGCGATGATCAAGAAGTTCTGGGATACCTGCGATGAAGAGGAGAGCACCATGACGTCTGTTGATAGCGCTAAAACCCAAACGATACTGGATACCGCCATGCTGGAGCAGTATATCGATCTGGTGGGACCCAAACTGATCACCGATGGCCTGGCCGTGTTTGAAAAAATGATGCCGGGCTATCTGAACGTGCTCGAATCCAACCTGACGGCGCGTGACCAGAAGGGCATCGTCGAAGAGGGACATAAAATCAAAGGCGCAGCTGGTTCAGTCGGGTTACGCCATCTCCAGCAGCTGGGCCAACAGATTCAGTCGCCTGATTTACCTGCCTGGGAAGATAACGTAGGTGATTGGGTTGAAGAGATGAAACAAGAGTGGCAAAACGATGTGGCAGTGCTGAAAGCCTGGGTAGAATCCCGAAAAAAATGACCCCGGCTATACCGGGGTGCGCGAATACTGCGCCAACACCAGGGAAATCGTGGCTGCGCCTGATTTTTATGGGTTGTTTTCGCATGGACGCCGCCTGAAAATTAAGGCCGCACGCAGATAAGATAGCAAATCTTAAACAGTTTGTTACATGAATCAGTGAAATGTGTGAAGCATAGCGTTTTAATCAGAATTTTTAATGTGCTTCAGCGAGTTGCATAGAAGGATCGTCAGAATGAAGAAAGTGGGTGTCGTGCTGAGCGGATGTGGCGTTTACGATGGTTCAGAGATACATGAAACCGTATTAACGCTGCTGGCATTATCGCGCCAGGGGGCCGACGTTATCTGCTTCGCTCCGGATAAAACGCAGGCAGACGTGGTTAATCATCTTACCGGCGAGCCAATGGCGGAAAGCCGTAACGTGCTGATTGAAGCGGCACGTATTGTGCGCGGGGATATTCATCCGCTGGTACAGGCCGATGCGGCTGAGCTAGATGCGCTCATCGTGCCGGGCGGCTTTGGCGCGGCGAAAAACCTGAGCACGTTTGCAACGCAAGGCGCGGCGTGTCAGGTCGAGCCCGACTTAAAAGCGCTATCGCTGGCGATGCATGCGGCAGGTAAGCCGCAGGGCTTTATCTGCATTGCGCCAGCCATGCTGCCGAAGATTTTTGATTTCCCGCTGCGGCTCACGATCGGAACCGACATTGATACTGCTGAAATTGTCGAAGATATGGGCGGCGAACACGTGCCATGCCCGGTAGACGACATTGTGGTGGATGAGGACAATAAAATCGTCACCACGCCGGCGTATATGCTGGCGCAGAACATTGCCGAGGCTGCTGCAGGCATTGAAAAGCTGGTGGACAGAGTGCTGGTTCTTACCGAATGAGCCGTAAATTATCCCCTGGCGGGTGGTTAAAACGGATCCTGCTGCGTATTGTGCTGGTCCTGGCCGTTTTTTGGGGCGGAGGCATTGCGCTGTTCAGCATCCTGCCCGTCCCGTTCTCGGCCGTGATGGCAGAGCGGCAGATTAGCGCCTGGCTCTCGGGTGATTTTGGCTATGTTGCCCACTCAGACTGGGTCGGCATGGATGAAATCTCCCCGTGGATGGGGCTGGCGGTCATTGCGGCAGAAGATCAGAAATTCCCGGAGCACTGGGGTTTTGACGTGGCGGCTATCGAGAAGGCGCTGGATCATAATGAACGTCATGAAAACCGCGTCCGCGGTGCGTCGACGCTTTCTCAGCAGACGGTAAAAAATCTGTTCTTATGGGACGGTCGCAGCTGGGTGAGAAAAGGGCTGGAGGCCGGGCTGACGCTGGGCGTCGAGACGGTGTGGAGCAAAAAACGCATTTTGACCGTCTACCTGAATATCGCGGAGTTTGGTGACGGCGTGTTTGGCGTCGAATCGGCATCGCAGCGCTATTTTGGCAAGCCCGCCAGCAGGCTGACTATGTCCGAAGCGGCACTGCTTGCCGCCGTGCTGCCGAACCCGCTGCGTTTTAAGGCCAGCGCGCCGTCAGGCTACGTGCGAAGCCGCCAGGCGTGGATTATGCGCCAGATGCGTCAGCTGGGTGGGGAAGGGTTTATGGAGCGAAATAATCTTATGTAAAGCGGGTAAGCGCAGCGCTACCCGCCGACGTGGCGAACGTTAATCTTCGTCAAACCCGGCGTTAAACAGGGCAATCACTGCCGCCAGCGCTTCTTCTTCCTGCGGGCCGGTGGCTTCAACTTCAATCTGGCGGCCTTTGGCAGAATCCAGCATCAGCAGCGCAATCACGCTGTTGGCTTCTGCCTCGGTTCCCTCATCGTTGCGCAGCAGCACCTCAGCATCAAAACCCTGCATCAGTTCAAACAGCTTCATCGCCGGGCGCGCATGCATGCCCAGCTTATTGGTGATTTCGACGGTCTGTTTTACGGTCATGTTTTGCGTTTTTCCAGCGTGCGATGACGGGACTGAACGTTCTTCCCGCGTGAGCGGAAGTAATCGGCCAGCTGTTCGGCAATGTAGACCGAACGATGTTTACCGCCGGTACAGCCAATCGCCACCGTCAGATAGCTACGATTGTTTGTCTCCAGCATAGGTAACCATAGCTCAAGGTAGCTTCGCGTCTGGTAGATAAAATTGTGTACTTCTGTGTGTCGGTCGAGGAACGCCGCCACCGGCTTATCCAGACCGGTCATCGGACGCAGTTTCGGATCCCAGTGTGGGTTCGGCAGGAAACGCACATCAAAAACGTAATCCGCATCGATAGGGATACCGTGCTTAAAGCCGAAGGATTCAAACACCATCGTCAGTTCGCGCTCGCGCTTGCCGAGTAAGCGAGTACGCAGCATTTCCGCCAGCTCGTGGACGGACATTTCTGAGGTGTCGACAATCAGGTCGGCCCGGGAACGCAGCGGCTCAAGCAGATCGCTCTCTTTATCGATGGCGCTTTCCAGCGAAAGATTTTTACTCGAGAGCGGGTGCAAACGACGTGTATCGCTGTAACGGCGGATCAGCGTGTTGCGGTCAGCATCCAGGAACAAGAGCTGAGGCGAGAAGCATTCCGGCAGGCTGTTCATTGCCTGCTCGAAGATTTCCGGCGATTCCGGCATGTTACGCACGTCAATACTGACGGCGGCAGAGATTTGCCTGTCCGCCAGCGTCCGCGCCAGATCGGGTAACAGCACTACCGGCAGGTTATCTACGCAGTAAAATCCCATGTCTTCCAGCGCGCGCAGGGCCACGGACTTCCCGGACCCCGAACGACCGCTGACGATCATCAGCACCATGTTCCGTTTCTCCTCAGGGAAGCCGTTCTGAAGGCCCTTTCCCGATTATGCCTCATCCTGATTGCCTTCTGCTTCAGTGATAATTTGATAAAGCTCTTCATCACTTTGAGCTGAGCGCAGTCGACGACAAATGGTTTTATCCGCCAGACGTTTGGCAACCAGCGACAGCGTGTGCAGGTGGGTTTTGGTCTGATCGGCAGGAACCAGCAGCGCGAAGAGCAGATCCACAGGCTGGTTATCGATGGCGTCAAAAGCGATAGGCGTTTCCAGTTGCACAAACACCCCCACGGCACGCAGCGTATCTTCTTCCAGCTTGCCATGCGGGATCGCAATGCCATTGCCGATGCCGGTACTGCCCATTTTTTCACGGGTCAGAATGGCTTCAAACACGATCTGCGGCGGCAGACCCAGCTGTTTTGCGGCCAGCTCACTGATGATTTCCAGCGCACGTTTTTTGCTCTGGCAGTGAACGCCACTGCGGGTACAATCCTGGTTAAGGACATTGCTCAGTTGAAGAGCGGAATCGTTGTTTATCATAATTTCACCTAAGCGCTAACTGTACAAATGGCCTGTTGTGTTTCACAACAGGCCGTCCTGCACCCGTTAACTGCCCGGACAATTAGTGTTGTTTCAGTTTATCTTTATGTTTATTGAGCTGTCTCGCAAGCTTATCAATCAAGCCGTCGATAGCCGCGTACATGTCTTGCCCTTCCGCACTGGCATGAAGTTCCCCTCCGTTGACGTGCAGGGTCGCATCCGAGATATGCGTCACTTTCTCCACTTTCAACACAACATAGACCTGGTTGATCCTCTCGAAATACTGCTCGAGTTTCGCGAACTTAGCGTTTACAAAATCGCGTAAAGCCTCAGTAATTTCGACGTTATGTCCGGTGATATTGAGCTGCATAGTGTCTTCCTTATCGGTTGTGTCAAACCAGTTGTTTACGCTGGTTAGACGGCGGAATGGATAAAGACTCTCGATACTTCGCGACAGTACGGCGTGCCACCATAATACCCTGATCGGACAGCATGGTGGTTAACTTACTGTCACTGAGTGGCTTCGCGGGGTTCTCCGCGGCGATCAACTTCTTCACCAGTGCGCGAATAGCTGTTGACGAGGCTTCGCCGCCGCCTTCGGTGTTCACGTGGCTGGAGAAGAAATACTTAAGCTCAAAAATACCGCGTGGGCTGTGCAGATACTTCTGCGTGGTCACGCGGGAAATGGTTGATTCATGCATCTCGACGGCCTGGGCGATGTCCGCCAGCACCATCGGTTTCATAAACTCTTCGCCCTGCTCAAAGAATGCCTGCTGCTGTTCGACAATACAGCGGCTGACGCGCAGCAGCGTGTCATTACGGCTTTCCAGACTCTTAATCAACCAGCGTGCTTCCTGAAGGTTGCTGCGAATGTATTGATTATCAGCGTCGTTACGGGCGCTGGTGCACATGGAGGCGTATTGCTGGTTGATTTGCAGGCGAGGAATGCTGTCGGCGTTCAGTTCAACGACCCAGCGGCCATTGTGTTTTCTCACCAGCACATCAGGAATAACGTATTCCGGTTCGCTGGTCTGGATAGATTGCCCCGGACGCGGATCGAGTGACTGGATCAGATTCACCGCTTCCTTCAGCACCTCTTCTTTGAGGCGCGTGACGCGCATCAGGGTGCGGAAGTCGTGATTTGCCAGCAAATCCAGATGCTCGCTGATGATGAGCCGGGCTTCGTCAATCCACGGTGTCTCTTTGGCAAACTGCGAAAGCTGGATCAGAAGGCAGTCGCGCAGATCTTTCGCAGCAACGCCAATCGGGTCGAAACGCTGAACGCGTTTCAGGACGGCTTCGATCTCTTCCAGTTCAATCTCGTCATCGCCGATGCTTTCCAGAATCTCGTCCAGCGTCACGGTCAAATAGCCCGTGTCGTCAACGGCATCGACAATCGAGGTGGCAATGGCGCGATCGGTATCGGAGAAAGGCGTCAGCTCCACCTGCCACATTAAGTAGTCCTGAAGCGACTGGGTAGTTTCGCCCTGGTAGACCGGGAGTTCATCGTCCTGGTAATCTGCACGCGTCCCGGAAGGGGTACCCGCGGTGTAGATTTCATCCCAGCTGGCATCCAGCGGCAGTTCCTCCGGCATCTCTTTCTGTTCGAGCGCATCTACGGAGTCGAGCGTTTCTGTGTCCTGCGTCTGCTGAGCGTCTACCTCGTCATGAAGATCGGTTTGCTCCAGCAGCGGATTGCTGTCCAGCGCCTGCTGGAGCTCCTGCTGGAGTTCTAACGTGGACAGCTGCAACAGACGGATTGCCTGTTGTAGCTGCGGCGTCATGGCCAGTTGCTGGCTGAGCCGTAATTGCAAACCTTGCTTCATGTTCAGAGCGTTTTTCTCCGGTTCGGCGTGACTTAACCTCTACCCTATCAGAGTCTGAAGTCTTCCCCAAGGTACACGCGCTTAACATGCTCATCTTCGAGGATTTGCTGCGGCGTACCGTGGGCAATCAGATGGCCCTGGCTCACTATGTAGGCGCGCTCACACACGGCCAGCGTTTCGCGAACGTTGTGGTCCGTGATCAGTACGCCAAGCCCGCTGTCGCGCAGGTGCTCAATAATACGTTTGATATCAATAACGGAGATGGGGTCAACGCCCGCAAACGGTTCATCCAGCAGGATAAATTTCGGGTTTGCTGCCAGCGCGCGCGCAATCTCAACGCGGCGGCGTTCACCACCGGACAGCGCCTGACCGAGGCTGTCACGCAGATGTTCGATATGAAACTCTTCCATCAGCTCGTTCGCACGGTCAGTGCGCTGCTCGCTGGTCAGATCGTCACGGATCTGGAGCACGGCCATCAGGTTGTCGAACACGCTTAAGCGGCGGAAGATGGAGGCTTCCTGCGGCAGATAGCCGATGCCACGACGCGCGCGGGCATGCAGTGGCAGCAGACTGATATCTTCATCATCGATGATGATGTTGCCGGCGTCACGCGGGACGATGCCCACCACCATGTAGAAAGTCGTGGTTTTACCCGCCCCGTTAGGGCCAAGCAAACCCACGATTTCGCCGGAGTTGACGGTCAGACTGACATCTTCGACGACGCGGCGGCCCTTATACGCTTTCGCGAGGTTTTTTGCAGTTAAAGTTGCCATAACGAATTAGTTACTCTTTTTCTGTGCCGGAGCCTGGCCGTTGTTCTTGTCCTGCAATTGCGAAGGCACAAGAACGGTCGTGACGCGTTTGCCTTTTTCACTGGAGGCCTGCATTTTCTGCTCTTTCACCAGATAAGTGATCTTGTCGCCTTTGATATTGCTGTCCAGCTGTTCCAGGTAAGCATTACCGGTCAGGATGACCAGATCCTTCGCCAGTTCATAGTGCATATGCGAGGCATGGCCTTTCACCGGCTTGCCGTTGTCCTGCATCTGGTAGAAGGTGGCCGGGTTGCCATAACCATCGATAATCTCTTTGCCCTGCTCGCCGCCCGGTCGGGTAACGACCACTTTGTCGGCGTTGATTTTGATGGTGCCCTGGGTCATGACCACGTTGCCGGTAAAGGTGACGACGTTACCCTGCATATCCAGAGACTGGGTATCGGATTCAATATGAATCGGCTGTTCGGTGTCGCCAGTCACAGCAAGCGCGGGAAGACTGGCCGCCAGCAGCGCGCTGGCGATAACAACTTTAAGGCTGAGTTTGTTTGTTTTGAATTTCATAGGAGGTTCTAACCTTTTCAATCAGCTCGGCGTTTTTGCTGCGTAAGTTCCCGCGCATTCTTAAACCGCTGGAATTAAATGTTGTGCCATACAGGGTGACTAAATCCTGCGACGTGACATCCTGGGTGACCAGGTTGATCTGGGCGTTATCCGTCGTAATTTTTCGCAGTTGCGCGTCAGCGGTCAGGGCGTTGACTTCAACGTGACCATACAGGTAAAGCATACGGTCATTTGTCAGTTTTGCCCGGTCAGACTTGATAGACCACGTCGGCACTTTGTCCGTATCAAAGGTGGTCATGACCGGTTGGGTAAACCACGAAGTACCGTCATCTGAAAAATATTCTACATGCTGAGCAACGAGGCGATAGTTCAGCGCGCCTTCCGGGCTATAGACCACGGTGTCGCTGTGATCGCTTTTATAGGTCGGGTCGCTCGTGTTAACCACTTCCGCTTGCGTATCTTCGCGGTCGGCGAGGTTTACGCCAATCAGTACCAGGGCGACAAGCGCAAGCAGAATGATAACCCAACGTCTGGTTTTACTCATATCGATTGCCCTTTCGCCTCATCAAGCTTGCCCTGCGCCAGCAGAAGCAGATCGCAGACTTCACGGACGGCGCCGCGGCCACCGTGAATATGGGTAACATAATCAGCACGCGGGAGCAGCAGCGGGTGCGCGTCAGCCACGGCGATGCTCAGACCCACCTCCGCCATGACTGGCCAGTCGATCAAATCATCCCCGACGTATGCCACATTCTCTGGTGCAATGGCCAGTTTTCCCAACAGATCCCGGAAGGCTACCATCTTATCAGACTGCCCCTGATAGAGATGTGTAATGCCCAGCGTTTCACACCGATCTTCTACCAGTTTAGCTTTCCGCCCGGTGATGATTGCAACTTCAATACCGGACGTGAGCGCACAGCGGATACCGTAACCGTCGCGAACGTTAAAGGCTTTCAGCTCTTCGCCGTTATTGCCCATATAAATCAGACCGTCGGAGAGCACACCATCCACATCGAGGATCAGCAGGCGGATATTTTCCGCCTTTGCCATCATGTGGGCGCTCACCGGGCCATAACAGGTTGCAAGGGATGCACCCGCATTACTCATTGTCTTATCCTTCATTACACTACGCCAGCGCGCAGCAGATCATGCATATGTACCACACCCAGCAGTTGGTCGCCATCGGCAACCATCACTGAGGTAATATGACGGGACTGCATCAGGTTCAGTACATCTACCGCCAGCGTGCCCGGACGGACGCGGATCCCGCCTGGTGTCATTACATCAGCGATGCCCAGCGTTCGGACATCCACACCCATATCGAATACCCGGCGCAGGTCGCCGTCGGTGAAAATGCCCTGAATCTTCATCAGATCGTCGCAGATAACCGTCATGCCCAGGTTTTTACGGGTGATCTCCAGTAACGCGTCGCGCAAAGAGGCCTCTTTGCTGACGTGCGGGATCTCATCCCCGGTGTGCATAATATCGTTGACCCGCAGCAGCAGTTTGCGCCCGAGCGCGCCGCCGGGGTGAGACAGAGCGAAATCTTCAGGCGTAAAACCGCGGGCTTCCAGCAGCGCAACGGCAAGGGCATCGCCCATCACCAGCGCGGCGGTTGTGCTGGAGGTCGGCGCCAGCCCCAGCGGACAGGCTTCTTTCGGCACCTTCACGCACAGGTGAATATCTGCCGCACGCGCCATGCTGCTTTCCGGGCGGCTGGTCATGCAAATCAGCGGTACGTGCAGACGCTTCAGCACCGGGATCAACGCCAGGATTTCATTCGATTCCCCGGAGTTGGACAGCGCAATAACCACGTCCTGCGGCGTAACCATGCCGAGGTCACCGTGCGCGGCTTCACCGGGATGAACGAAGAATGACGACGTGCCGGTACTGGCAAAGGTCGCCGCCATTTTGCGCCCGATATGGCCGGATTTGCCCATCCCCATCACCACGACTTTACCGGCGCAGTAGAACATCTTCTCACAGGCCAGACTAAAATCCTGATTAATGTACTGATCTAACTGCGCCAGACCTTCACGTTCAATCTCCAGAACGTCTTTGCCTGCTTTCTGAAAGTCAAAACCCGGCTGCAATTCTATTTGCGACATAATGCGTTTCCGTTTACCCAGAGAGAAGTGGCGAGAGCCAGTACAGCATCGCCAGCCATACGATAAATCCACCCGTCAGCAGCGCGCCCGCGCCTTTGCCGATCTGCTCTTTTCGCCGCCAGCAGAGCAGGGCGAAAATTACGCTGACCAGCAGCATCACACCGTAATCGCGCGTGAAGACCATAGGGTTAAACGGCCCCGGTGAGATTAATGCCGGCAGCCCCGTCACGATCGCGATATTGAAAATATTCGAGCCAATGATATTGCCGATGGCGATATCATCTTCCCCTTTACGTGCCCCGGCGATGGCGGTAGCCAGCTCTGGCAGGCTGGTGCCGATGGCGATGACCGTCAGACCGATTGTCAGTTCGCTCATCGCAAACGCGTTCGCCAGCACCGTCGCGTTATCGACCACCATCCGCGTGGCCATTGGCATTATGATCAGCGCGACGCCCAGCCACAGCAGGGCGACGGGTAAGGTCCCTTCCCGTGGCAGCTCGGCGAGATGCTCACGCGTGAGGCTATCATTACCCTGTTTTTCCGCCAGACGTGCGATCTTCACGCTGTAAAGCAACCAGATCACGGCCAGGGCGAGCAGGAATATACCGTCACCGACGCTCAGCACCCCGTCATAAAGCACATAGCCTGCCAGCAGACTGACGACTAACATTAGCGGCAATTCACGACGCAAAACATCGGAATGTACGCGAAATGGATGCAGTAATGCGGCTAAGCCTAAAATCAGCAAGATATTGACGATGTTAGAGCCAATCGCAGTGCCAATAGCGAGGTCGACCTGGCCATGCAACGAGGCTGAAACAGAAACGATGATTTCAGGAAGCGATGTGCCTACACTGACCACCGTCATCCCAATAATGATGGGCGGCATGCCAATGAGTCGACAGAGAATGGATGCGGCAAAGACCAAACGGTCAGCACTGTAGACCACCAACAGTAAACCAATTATTAACAGTGCTGTTGCTAAAAGCATCAAAAGTCCTTTCTTCAGGTATACTCGCTGGTCCACTGCGCACGAATTTTAGCGCCAGATGAAGTCTGAGACGTGACGAATTCCTAATTTTGACTTTATGCGCCGGAAAAGTAAAACAAATGCCAGCTTTCGCTAACCCCAATAGTGAATATTCTGTAAAAATGCGGGGTTTAGGGCTGATTTACGCTTCATGCCAGCAGTGAAGCAAGGTAAGTAAGGAACCATAAATGAGCCAAACGATGGCGAATATAGTCGATGTCCGGGGCGTCAGTTTTTCTCGCGGCAACCGGGTGATATTTGATGATATTTCGCTGACCGTGCCGCGCGGTAAAATCACCGCCATCATGGGGCCGTCAGGGATCGGTAAAACGACGTTGCTGCGTCTTATCGGCGGGCAAATCCCCCCTGATAGCGGCGAAATTCTCTTCGACGGTGAAAACGTCCCGGAGATGTCTCGCTCGCGCCTCTACACGGTTCGCAAACGGATGAGCATGCTCTTTCAGTCGGGTGCGCTGTTCACCGATATGAACGTATTTGACAACGTGGCCTATCCGCTGCGTGAGCATACCCATCTTCCTCCTGCGCTGTTGCACAGCACGGTGATGATGAAGCTCGAAGCTGTGGGGTTGCGGGGGGCTGCGAAACTTATGCCGTCCGAACTCTCGGGTGGGATGGCGCGCCGCGCCGCGCTGGCGCGTGCTATTGCCCTGGAACCCGATTTAATCATGTTCGATGAACCGTTCGTTGGGCAGGACCCTATCACCATGGGCGTGCTGGTGAAGTTAATCTCGGAGCTGAACAGCGCCCTTGGCGTCACCTGCGTGGTGGTTTCCCACGACGTGCCGGAAGTGCTGAGTATTGCTGATTACGCCTATATTGTGGCTGACAAAAAGATCGTCGCCCACGGCAGCGCTCAGGCGTTGCAGGAGAATGGCGATCCGCGCGTGCGGCAGTTCCTGGACGGTATCGCAGATGGGCCGGTGCCTTTCCGCTATCCGGCGGGCGACTATCATGACGATTTACTGGGAATAGGGAGTTAATCCACTCATGCTGTTAAATGCGTTGGCGGGTCTTGGACACCGTGGCCTAAAAACCATCAGTACGTTCGGGCGTGCCGGATTAATGTTGTTCAACGCGCTGGTTGGCAAACCGGAGTTCCGCAAGCATGCGCCGTTACTGGTGCGGCAGCTTTATAACGTCGGCGTGCTGTCGATGCTTATCATCATCGTGTCGGGTCTTTTTATTGGCATGGTGCTGGGGTTGCAGGGGTATCTGGTGCTGACAACCTACAGCGCGGAAACCAGCCTTGGCATGCTGGTGGCGCTCTCGCTGCTGCGTGAACTCGGGCCGGTTGTAGCAGCGCTGCTGTTCGCCGGGCGTGCCGGATCAGCGCTGACGGCTGAAATTGGCCTGATGCGCGCCACAGAGCAGCTCTCCAGTATGGAGATGATGGCGGTCGATCCGCTGCGCCGGGTGATCTCGCCGCGCTTCTGGGCCGGGGTTATCTCCTTACCGTTACTGACTATCCTCTTTGTGGCGGTAGGTATCTGGGGAGGCGCGCTGGTTGGCGTCAACTGGAAAGGCATTGATGCCGGGTTCTTCTGGTCTGCCATGCAGGACGCCATCGATCTGCGGATGGATCTGGTGAACTGTCTGATCAAGAGCGTGGTTTTCGCTGTGACGGTTACCTGGATTGCGTTGTTTAATGGTTACGATGCCATTCCGACGTCGGCGGGCATTAGCCGTGCAACGACGCGTACTGTCGTACATTCGTCGCTGGCCGTTTTAGGTCTGGATTTTGTGCTCACCGCACTGATGTTTGGGAATTGAGTTCATGCAAACGAGAAAAAATGAAATTTGGGTTGGCGTGTTTTTGCTTCTGGCGCTGCTGGCCGCGCTGTTTATCTGCCTGCGCGCGGCGGACATCACCTCTGTTCGCACCGAGCCGACGTATCGCGTCTACGCGACTTTCGATAATATCGGCGGCCTGAAGGCGCGCTCACCGGTCCGTATTGGTGGCGTCGTTATTGGACGTGTCGCTGACATTACGCTTGATGAGAAAACCTATCTGCCGCGCGTCGCAATGGATATCGAAGAACGCTATAACCACATTCCTGACACCAGCTCGCTCTCTATCCGCACCTCTGGCCTGCTGGGGGAGCAATATCTGGCCCTTAACGTTGGTTTTGAAGATCCTGAGCTGGGAACGTCTATCCTTAAAGACGGTAGCGTAATCCAGGATACCAAGTCAGCGATGGTGCTGGAAGATATGATTGGTCAGTTCCTTTACAACAGTAAAGGGGATGATAAAAAGTCTGACGATGCCCCTGCGCAGAGTGAAGACCACACCAACGTCGAACCGACGCCAGGCGCGACGAATTAATTTCAGGAGAAGTCATTCATGTTTAAACGACTGTTAATGGTTGCCATGCTGGTCATTGCCCCTCTAACCGCGGCGCACGCTGCGGATCAGAGTAACCCGTACAAACTGATGGATGAGGCCGCGAAGAAAACCTTCGACCGTCTTAAAAACGAACAGCCCAAAATCCGTTCCAACCCTGATTATCTGCGTGATGTGGTGGATCAGGAGCTGCTGCCGTATGTGCAGATCAAGTACGCGGGCGCACTGGTGCTGGGCCGTTACTACAAAGACGCGACCCCGGCGCAGCGCGAGGCTTACTTTGCGGCGTTCCGTGAATACCTGAAACAGGCTTACGGCCAGGCGCTGGCGATGTACCACGGGCAGACCTATCAGATTGCCCCTGAACAGCCGCTGGGCGATGCCACCATCATTCCTATCCGCGTGACGATTATCGATCCAAACGGTCGTCCGCCGGTACGCCTGGACTTCCAGTGGCGTAAAAACAGCCAGACCGGAAACTGGCAGGCGTACGACATGATCGCTGAAGGCGTCAGCATGATCACCACTAAACAGAACGAGTGGAGCGATCTGCTGCGCACCAAAGGCATCGATGGCCTGACGGCTCAGCTTCAGTCCATCTCTCGTCAGAAAATTACCCTGGACGAGAAGAAGTAATGTCACAGCAGCTTAGCTGGGCGCGTGACGGCGAGACGTTGACGCTGACGGGAGAGCTGGATCAGGATCTGCTTAACCCGCTGTGGGACGCTCGCCATAACGCGATGCAGGGCGTGACGTTGATTGATCTCCATGGCGTCACGCGGGTAGATACCGCCGGTATCGCCCTGCTGGCGCACCTGGTGGCCACGGGCAAAAAGCAGGGGAGTAGCGTCACCCTGACGGGGGTAAGCGATAATGTCGTAACCCTTGCACAGCTTTACAATTTGCCTGAAGACGTATTACCTCGCTAACTTTTTCAGTACGTTACTTCCGAAAGCCCCGACAGTTTACGCGTCGGGGCTTTTTGCTTGTTTAAGACCGCGCCACTTTGCTCTAAGATGTTGAGCTTGTTTTCACTATCAGATGATGTAGACCCCATGGAAAATAATGAAATCCAGACAGTGCTGATGAATGCACTCTCCCTTCAGGAAGCCCACGTCTCTGGCGATGGCAGTCACTTCCAGGTTATTGCTGTGGGTGAGATGTTCGACGGAATGAGTCGCGTGAAGAAACAGCAGGCTGTGTACGCGCCGCTGATGGAATACATTGCGGATAACCGCATCCACGCCCTGTCGATTAAAGCGTTCACCCCACAGGAGTGGGCACGCGATCGCAAACTAAACGGTTTTTGAGCTGAGGGCGAAGCGCCCGCAGCACGGTTGAATTTATAAGAGAGCAAACGATGGATAAATTTCGTGTACAGGGACCCACGCGTCTCCAGGGCGAAGTCACAATTTCTGGCGCTAAAAACGCCGCGCTGCCCATTCTTTTCGCTGCGCTGCTCGCAGAAGAGCCGGTAGAGATCCAGAACGTACCGAAGCTGAAAGATATCGACACGACCATGAAGTTGCTCGGCCAGTTGGGCACCAAAGTGGAGCGTAACGGTTCCGTCTGGATCGATGCCAGCAACGTGAACAACTTCTCAGCGCCGTATGAGCTGGTGAAAACCATGCGTGCTTCCATCTGGGCGCTTGGCCCGCTGGTGGCGCGTTTCGGTCAGGGACAGGTTTCACTGCCGGGCGGATGCGCTATCGGCGCCCGTCCAGTCGACCTGCATATCTTCGGTCTGGAAAAGCTGGGCGCGGAGATCAAGCTGGAAGAGGGGTACGTTAAAGCGTCCGTCAATGGTCGCCTGAAAGGCGCGCACATTGTCATGGACAAAGTGAGCGTGGGCGCAACGGTAACCATCATGTCGGCTGCTACGCTGGCAGAAGGCACTACCATCATCGAAAACGCCGCCCGAGAGCCGGAAATCGTGGATACCGCGAACTTCCTGGTCGCGCTGGGGGCGAAGATCAGCGGGCAGGGCACAGACCGTATCACCATCGAAGGCGTTGAACGTCTGGGTGGTGGTGTGTACCGCGTACTGCCAGACCGTATCGAAACCGGTACTTTCCTGGTAGCGGCTGCCATTTCTGGCGGTAAGATTGTTTGTCGTAACGCACAACCGGATACCCTGGATGCGGTGCTGGCGAAACTGCGCGATGCGGGTGCGGACATTGAAATTGGTGAAGACTGGATCAGCCTCGATATGCACGGGCAGCGTCCTAAAGCCGTTAACGTGCGCACTGCGCCACATCCGGCATTCCCGACGGATATGCAGGCACAGTTCACCCTGTTGAACCTGGTGGCCGAAGGCACAGGCTTCATCACGGAAACTATCTTCGAAAACCGTTTCATGCACGTACCTGAACTGATCCGTATGGGTGCGCATGCTGAGATTGAAAGCAACACGGTCATTTGCCACGGCGTTGAAAAACTGTCCGGTGCGCAGGTGATGGCGACCGATCTGCGCGCGTCTGCGAGCCTCGTACTGGCAGGTTGTATTGCGGAAGGGACTACCGTTGTCGATCGTATCTACCACATCGATCGTGGTTACGAGCGTATTGAAGACAAACTGCGCGCGCTGGGTGCGAATATCGAGCGTGTGAAGGGCGAGTAATCGTTCCGGCACCCCCCTGCCAGAACAGGCCGGGGGATTGCTGTTCCTGTAAATCCGGGTGCATCAGTCCTGATGTGCTTTCTTCGCTTTGCTCTGGCGCATCATGCGCGTTCTGTCGATAAATTCATGGGTAATGGGATCGTGATAGCGTGACGGCCATATCACCCACGGATGCGTATCCAGCGCCGTCGCAATAATCAGTTCCCCCTTCGGCCATGGGCGGGTCAGGGCGTTTGCCAGCGTCGACGAGCTCAGCCCATGACGACGTGATTCGGCAGCCAGCGATGTCCCTTTTTTACGCAGTGCCGCAATAATGTCAGCAGAATGCCAGTCGATGAATTTTGTATCCATAATGCTGTCCTTGTGTTCGTTATCGTCCACGTCGTTTCGTGTGAAAAGACAGCATTACTATACTCACTTCGAACATCTGTTCTAAAAAGTTCATGTTACGAGAAGCAATATTCAGAATAAGGCACGGCTTTATACATACGGCCTGTAACCTGATGAGCTTACGCGTAAATGTAATTTATTGGTGCGTACTGGAACCTCCCTACGAGATCGCAGGGAGATGAGGAGGGGATTAACGGTCGCGCTGGACGGCGATGTGCGCGAGGCCGATTAGCGCATCACGCCATGGGCTGTCGGGAATGACCTGAATTGCGGCGATGGCTTTGTCTGCTTCTTCTTCAGCACGCTGACGCGTCCATTCAAGGGAACCACAGATGGCCATTGTTTCCAGTACCGGTTCCAGAAGATGGCGACCATTTCCCTGCTCGATAGCCTCCCGGATCATTTTCGCCTGCTCTGGTGTGCCATTGCGCATCGCGTGGAGCAGCGGCAGCGTTGGCTTGCCTTCGTTCAGGTCATCGCCAACGTTTTTACCGAGCGTTTCGCCATCCGCGCTGTAGTCCAGCAAATCATCAATCAGCTGGAACGCGGTGCCGAGGTAACGGCCGTAGTCCTGAAGCCCTTTTTCCTGAGCTTCGCTACAGCCTGCCAGAATGCCGGAGCACTGCGCGGCGGCTTCAAACAGACGTGCGGTCTTGCTGTAAATTACCCGCATATAGTTTTCTTCGGTGATGTCCGGGTCGTTGACGTTCATCAACTGTAGGACTTCGCCTTCAGCGATAACGTTTACGGCTTCTGACATCACTTCCAGCACCTTCAGCGAGCCAAGGCTGGTCATCATCTGGAAGGCTCGGGTATAGATAAAATCCCCTACCAGAACGCTTGCCGCATTACCAAACGCGGCATTGGCGGTGGCTTTGCCACGACGCATGTCTGATTCATCCACAACATCGTCATGAAGCAGGGTGGCGGTGTGGATAAATTCGATCAGCGCCGCGATCGTGACGTGGGCATTTCCCTGATAGCCAACCGCGCGTGCGGCCAGAATGGCAATCATCGGACGAATACGTTTACCGCCGCCGCTGACGATGTAATAGCCCAACTGATTGATCAGCTGAACGTCAGAGTTGAGTTGCTCCAGGATTGCTGCATTCACACCCGCCATATCTTGCGCGGTTAACTCATTGATTTTTTCTAAATTCATCGCAAAAGCCGGGCTTTTTATCCTGTTTATCCCACACGAGATGGGTACACAAAGGGTTTCGGTTTATAAATAGTATTGCTGATTGTACTGAAAAAATGGCTCAGATAAACGTTACCGTACGTGTTGTGTTTTTTTTCTTCATGTATTGATGGTAGCACTTGTCAAAGGCTCGCGTTTTGCGTAATATTCGCGCCCTATTGTGAATATTTATAGCGCACTCTGAATCATACGAGGATGTGCGCGGAAGCGGAGTTTATATGTACGCGGTTTTCCAAAGTGGTGGTAAACAACACCGAGTAAGCGAAGGTCAGACCGTTCGCCTGGAAAAGCTGGACATCGCAACTGGCGAATCTGTTGAGTTCGCTGAAGTTCTGATGATCGCAAACGGTGAAGAAGTCAAAATCGGCGTTCCTTTCGTTGATGGCGGCGTTATCAAAGCTGAAGTTGTTGCTCACGGTCGTGGCGAGAAAGTTAAAATCGTTAAGTTTCGTCGTCGTAAACACTATCGTAAGCAGCAGGGCCACCGTCAGTGGTTCACTGATGTGAAAATTACTGGCATCAGCGCCTAAGACCTGAGGAGAGATTTAAATGGCACATAAAAAGGCTGGCGGCTCCACACGTAACGGTCGCGATTCAGAAGCTAAACGCCTGGGCGTTAAGCGTTTCGGTGGCGAATCCGTTCTGGCGGGTAGCATCATCGTTCGTCAGCGTGGCACCAAGTTCCACGCGGGTACCAACGTAGGTTGCGGTCGTGACCACACTCTGTTTGCTAAAGCAGACGGTAAAGTGAAATTTGAAGTTAAAGGCCCGAACAACCGTAAATACATCAGCATCGTTGCTGAGTAAGGTTTTCTCGGTCCGGTAACGGATTAAAGCCCCGCAACGTGTTGCGGGGCTTTTTACATTGGAAACCCGGAAAATTTTCTGTAGGGAAAACGGGCATGAAGCAGCAGGCCGGCATTGGTATTCTTTTGGCGCTCACTACCGCGATGTGCTGGGGTGCGCTGCCAATTGCAATGAAGCAGGTACTGGAAGTGATGGAACCGCCCACGGTGGTGTTTTATCGCTTCCTGATGGCAAGTATAGGCCTGGGCGCCATTCTGGCCGTCAAAGGTAAGCTGCCACCGCTGCGCATCTTCCGAAAACCGCGCTGGCTGGTGTTACTGGCTATCGCGACGGGCGGTCTGTTCGGTAACTTCATTCTGTTCAGCTCTTCCCTGCAATATCTTAGCCCTACAGCGTCGCAGGTGATTGGTCAGCTATCACCGGTCGGCATGATGGTCGCCAGCGTATTCATCCTCAAGGAGAAGATGCGCGGTACGCAGATCATCGGGGCAAGCATGCTGCTTTGCGGTCTGGTGATGTTCTTTAACACCAGTCTGATCGAGATTTTTACCCGCCTGACGGATTACACCTGGGGTGTCATTTTTGGGGTGGGTGCAGCAACGGTCTGGGTGAGTTATGGCGTCGCGCAAAAGGTGTTATTGCGTCGTCTTGCCTCACAGCAGATCCTCTTTTTGCTGTACACTTTGTGTACACTGGCATTATTGCCGTTAGCTAAGCCGGGGGTGATTACCCAGCTCAGCGACTGGCAACTGGCGTGCCTCATTTTTTGTGGGCTGAACACGCTGGTCGGTTATGGCGCGCTGGCTGAAGCTATGGCGCGCTGGCAGGCAGCACAGGTTAGCGCCTTAATCACGCTTACCCCGCTGTTTACGCTGTTATTTTCAGATTTGTTATCAATGGCCTGGCCCGATGTCTTCGTCAAGCCGATGCTCAACCTGTTGGGTTATCTCGGTGCGTTTGTCGTGGTTGCGGGCGCGATGTATTCCGCCATTGGTCATCGTCTCTGGGGGCGTTGGCGCAAAAATGAAGCGGTTGTAATAGTCCCCCGCTCAGGCGAATGAGTTACGGAGAGTAAAATGAAGTTTGTTGATGAAGCGACGATTCTGGTCGTGGCAGGTGATGGCGGTAACGGTTGTGTAAGCTTCCGCCGTGAAAAATATATTCCTCGTGGCGGTCCTGACGGCGGTGACGGTGGGGACGGTGGCGACGTGTGGCTGGAGGCGGATGAAAACCTCAACACGCTGATCGACTACCGTTTCGAAAAATCTTTCCGCGCCGAACGTGGGCAGAACGGCCAGAGCCGCGACTGTACCGGTAAACGCGGTAAAGACGTGACGATCAAAGTGCCGGTAGGTACGCGTGTCATCGATCAGGGCACGGGCGAAACCATGGGTGATATGACCAAACACGGTCAGCGCCTGATGGTGGCGAAAGGCGGCTGGCACGGTCTGGGTAACAGCCGTTTCAAATCTTCCGTTAACCGTACCCCGCGTCAGAAAACCATGGGTACCCCGGGTGATAAGCGCGACCTGCAACTGGAACTGATGCTGCTGGCGGATGTGGGGATGCTGGGTATGCCAAACGCCGGTAAATCGACGTTTATCCGTGCGGTCTCTGCGGCGAAACCAAAAGTGGCGGATTATCCGTTTACGACGCTGGTACCGAGCCTGGGCGTTGTCCGTATGGATAACGAGAAGAGCTTCGTGGTCGCTGACATCCCGGGTCTGATTGAAGGGGCAGCAGAAGGCGCCGGTCTGGGGATTCGCTTCCTGAAGCACCTTGAGCGTTGTCGCGTACTGTTGCACCTCATCGACATCGATCCAATCGACGGTTCCGATCCGGTTGAAAACGCCCGTATCATTATCGGCGAGCTGGAGAAATACAGTGAAAAACTGGCGCAAAAACCGCGCTGGCTGGTATTTAACAAGATCGACCTGATGGATAAAGCGGAAGCTGAAGCGAAAGCTAAAGCGATTGCCGAAGCGATGGGTTGGGAAGATAAGTACTACCTGATCTCTGCCGCCAGCCAGGTTGGCGTGAAAGATCTCTGCTGGGATGTGATGACCTTTATCATCGAGAATCCGGTTGTTCAGGCAGAAGAGGCGAAACAGCCTGAAAAAGTCGAATTCATGTGGGATGACTACCACCGCCAGCAGCTCGAAGAGCTGGAAGCGGAAGAAGATGATGAAGACTGGGACGATGACTGGGATGAAGACGACGAAGAAGGCGTCGAGTTCATCTACAAGCACTAACCTCAGTATAAGCCCCTTAACGGGGCTTTTTTTTATCCTATTTTCGCCGGTAACCAACAGCTGGCGATGAGGCCGCCCGCAGCGCCATTCTCCAGCGTTAAATGGCCATGATGGAGCTGTACGATACGCTGTACGATGCTCAGCCCAAGGCCGCTGCCGCCGTAGCGCTGGTCGAGACGTCGGAAAGGTTCGGTGATCGACTGGCGGTGTGCCTCATCAATACCCGGCCCCTGATCGGTAACGCTCACCCGGGTACCGCTTTCCGTCGCTGTTAATGCCACTTCAATGGTTGTGCCTGCCGGGCTGTAGCGGGCGGCATTCTCCAGAAGGTTCCTTAGCATCAGACGTAACAGGACGGCGTCGCCCTGTACCGTCAGCGGGCTGTGAGCAGGCCATATCACCGTATGCTCTCTGGCTTCATGCTCCAGGCTAAGCGGAGCAATGATCGTCTCAGTCCAGTTCACGGTATCGTAATGGCCGCTGGCCATCGCCTGTCCGGCACGCGCCAGCATCAGCAGCTGTTCCACCGTGTGCATCAACTGATCGATCCGGTTTATCAGTGGCGTGGCCTGCGGGGAACCGGACTGAGCCATCAGTTCCAGATGGAGCCTGATCCCCGCAAGCGGCGTACGTAACTCGTGTGCCGCATCGGCGGTAAACAGGCGTTCCTGTTGAATAGTGTGGTCCAGCCGGGCGAGGAGTTGATTGAGCGATGTGGTCACAGCGCCTATCTCTTCCATATCTGAATACATCGGCAGGGGAGTCAGATTATCCGCCGAACGGTTCGCAAGGCTGGCGCGAAGTTTGTTGAGTGGACGGGTGATCCAGGTTACTGCCCAGAATGAGAAGAGCAGGGTAAAACCGACCATCACCAGAGAAGGGACCAGCAGGGAGGCAATGGCTTCGCGGATCTCTTTTTCGACATGGTTGTTGCGCGCTTTCGCAGACAATGTTTCGTTCACCAGAAAACCGATTTGCTCGCGGCTCTCATGCCACAGCCAGACTACGCTAACCAGTTGAAAAAATAGCAGTATAACCGCCAGCAACACCATTAATCGCCGGCGCATACTGTTCATTTCTGGCTCTCCAGACGGTAACCCACGCCACGTACGGTTTTGATGCGATCTTTACCGATCTTGCGGCGCAGATTATGAATGTGAACTTCAAGCGTGTTTGATCCTGGATCGTCCTGCCAGGAGTAGATGTCCTGTTGCAGCGTTTCACGGTGCACGGTCTGCCCGCTGCGCATGATCAGACGCGTCAGCAGAGCGAACTCTTTTGGGGTCACTTCCACAGGCTGAGACTGGCGCAGCACCTGCTGAGTTTGCAGATTGAGGGTGATATCCCCGTCCGTCAGCAGGTTGTCGCTGTGGCCCTGATAGCGGCGGATTAACGCCCGTACGCGAGCCTGTAGCTCGGCAAGGGCGAAGGGTTTTACCAGATAATCGTCAGCGCCAGAATCCAGCCCGTTAATTCTGTCTTCAATGGCATCGCGGGCGGTGAGAATCAATACGGGATTCTCCACTCCGCGACGACGCCACTGGCAGAGCAGCGTCGCGCCGTCTTTATCCGGCAGTCCCAAATCCAGGATCACAAGGCTGTATTCTCCGCTCTGGATCAAGGCATCTGCTTCAGCCGCCGTGGCGGCACAATCCAGGGCGTAGCCCTCATTCCCCAGTGCCAGCGCTAACCCTTCCTGTAATAACAGATCGTCTTCAACTATCAGTAGTTTCATCGCTAGTTATTCTGGTAGATGTCCTTATAGAGCCTGCTTTCGAAACGCACCAGTGGAATACGACGATTGCGCTGGTCAGCCGGTTCGACGGCATAGCCGGAAAGATACTGCACAAAGGCCATGCGTTGCCCGCTGGCTGTCGTGATAAAACCGGCAAGGTTGTAAACGCCTTGCAGGGAACCCGTTTTGGCTGACACTTTGCCATCCACGCCTGCAGCGTGAAGGCCCGCACGGTACTGAAGTGACCCATCGTGTCCGGCGAGCGGCAGCATTGTAATAAAGTTTAGCTCAGCGTCATGCTGAGCGATGTACTGCAACACCTGCATCATGGTGGCCGGTGAGATCAGGTTATGGCGCGATAAACCAGAACCGTCGACAGCGATCGTATTGCCCAGATCGATACCCGCCTGCTGGCGCAGGATCTGACGTACGGCATCAGAACCGGCCCGCCAGGTTCCTGGCACACCAAAGCGCGCGTGCCCGATCATACGGAACACCGTGTCGGCAATCATGTTATCCGACTTTTTCAGCATAATCTTAAGCAAATCATGCAGTGGCGCGGACTGTTTGCTGGCAATCACCGTGCCTGGTTCATTCACCTGCGTCTGGCGCAGCAGCGTTCCGGTGTAGGTTATGCCCGCCTGCTTCAGTTCATCTTTAAAAATGGCACCGGCATAGCCTGCGCCATCCTGAATGGCAAAGGCCAGCGGGAGGGGATCGGCCCGCTGGGTCAGGCAGCCGGTGAGCGTATAGCGATTGAGATCGCCCGGTACCACGTCGAGCTCACAATACTGCGCCTCCGGGGAGCCTTTCGCCAGCGTCCGCACCTGGCTGAACATCGTGACCGGGTAGTAAGACGCCACGCGGATAAACGCTAAGTCATTGGGTTTTGGCGCGCTGTAAAGCGATACGGAGAAGCAGTTACGGTCAACGATGGCGGCGGCTGGCGGGGCGCTAAAGCACTGCGTCATGTCGTTCCATGGCCAGCCAGGCGCTTTATCGTGGCTGGCGAAAATGGAGGTGTCGATCAGCACGTTGCCATCAATTTTTGTTACGCCGGATTTTTTCAGTACCGCCACCATGTTGCGGACATCCTGGCGCTTAAAGGTGGGATCGCCACCAAAACGGGCGATAAGATCGCCTTTCAGTTCGCCACCCTCAACGTTACCTCTGGTTTCAAGGGTGGTAGTAAAACGGAAGTCAGGCCCGAGCTGGAGCAGGGCGGCGAGGGCAGTGATCACCTTCTGGGTACTGGCAGGCAGCGCCATCTGTTGACTGTGATAGTCAATCTCGGGAGCCTGCGCGCCAACCTTCTGCACCATCAGGGCAAGGTTCGCGCCGGCGGGCAGTTGATTAATGTACTCATCAACATTCGCGGCCTGAACGGTGAACGTTATACTGGTAGTCAATCCGATGATAAAACTGGAAAATCGCATAATCTCGCGCTAACAACCCGAAAACAAACCGTCATACTACGGTGCATGGCACTGTAAAGTAAACGATGACCCATAGTGAACTTCGCGGTAAAATGCGTATCAAATTGAAAAATTGCTGCTGACCTGGGGCGTTGCTCCCGGGTCGGTTTTCTTTTTGCTTCTGGCCTGTTCAGGTGGGCTGGAGCAGGGAACACTGCTCCCAACAGGAATGTTTAAGAGGTATAACAAATGCAAGCTATTCCGATGACCTTACGTGGTGCCGAAAAACTGCGCGAAGAGCTGGATTTTCTGAAATCCGTACGTCGCCCTGAAATCATCGCCGCTATCGCGGATGCGCGTGAGCATGGCGACCTGAAAGAGAATGCTGAATACCACGCGGCGCGTGAGCAGCAGGGTTTCTGCGAGGGGCGCATCAAAGATATCGAAGCGAAACTGTCCAACGCGCAGGTTATCGATATCACTAAAATGCCAAACAACGGTCGCGTGATCTTCGGCTCTACCGTCACCGTCCTGAATCTGGACAACGACGAAGAGCAAACCTATCGCATCGTGGGTGATGATGAAGCGGACTTCAAACAGAACCTGATTTCGGTGAACTCCCCGATTGCTCGCGGCCTGATTGGCAAAGAGCAGGATGATGTTGTGATTATCCGCACCCCGGGTGGCGAAGTGGAATACGAAATTATTAAGGTTGAATACCTGTAATTCGCTTCTCTTCTAAGATGTTGATACATTGTAAAGAAAAGAAAAAGGCCGCATAGCGGCCTTTTATCAACTCAAGGAGCATGGCATTTTGCTCGCCTGCTGAAAGAAATCCCTCGTTTCACACAGAAAATGTGTTTGATTCAGGATATCCTTAACGTGGCAGCGAGATTTTGCGCTCTTTAGATGGGCGATAGAGCACCAGCGTTTTACCGATGACCTGTACATTACAGGCGCCGGTTTCGCGCACGATGGCTTCCACGATCAGGTTTTTAGTGTCTCTGTCTTCAGAGGCGATTTTCACCTTG
This sequence comes from Enterobacter cloacae complex sp. IR5412, assembly GCF_049237385.1. Lineage (NCBI taxonomy): Bacteria > Pseudomonadati > Pseudomonadota > Gammaproteobacteria > Enterobacterales > Enterobacteriaceae > Enterobacter > Enterobacter cloacae complex sp. IR5412. The sequence goes on from NZ_JBMKHQ010000005.1 coordinate 57,653, forward strand.
ATCAGCTCGTGGTGTTCCAGCGCTTGTTCAATCTCGGCAAGCACCCCTTCGGTCAAACCATTGTTGCCAAGCATCACTACAGGCTTGAGCGGATGTGCCAGACCTTTAAGGTGCTGTTTTTGTTTAGTACTCAGATTCATCGTATATTTTTGCTTACGTTGGGATTGAAAACGGTTCATTCTACCGCCATCTCCCTAATATCGCCAAATAGCTGCGTAGAAATTTACGTCACAGGCAAGTAACGATGAACCAGGACGGAAATGTTAAATGACAGGTAAAAAGCGTTCTGCCAGCTCCAGCCGCTGGCTTCAGGAACACTTTAGCGATAAATATGTTCAACAGGCGCAGAAAAAGGGGTTACGTTCCCGCGCCTGGTTTAAACTTGATGAAATACAGCAAAGTGACAAACTTTTTAAACCGGGAATGACGGTGGTCGACCTCGGTGCGGCACCTGGCGGATGGTCTCAGTATGCGGTTACGCAGATCGGCGGAACGGGCCGTATCATCGCATGCGATCTTTTACCAATGGATCCCATCGTCGGTGTCGACTTCCTTCAGGGCGACTTTCGTGATGAATTAGTGCTTAAAGCATTACTTGATCGTGTAGGTGACAGTAAGGTCCAGGTTGTCATGTCGGATATGGCACCAAATATGTGTGGAACACCGGCGGTGGATATCCCCCGCGCCATGTATCTGGTGGAACTAGCGTTAGAAATGTGTCGTGATGTACTAGCGCCTGGTGGTAGTTTTGTTGTGAAGGTGTTTCAGGGCGAAGGTTTCGAGGAGTATCTTAAGGAAATTCGCTCCCTGTTTGCGAAGGTCAAAGTTCGTAAGCCGGACTCTTCCCGGGCCCG
>NZ_JBMKHQ010000005.1:58560-72609 GCF_049237385.1 Enterobacter cloacae complex sp. IR5412
ACAGTTGTAATATGAGGTTAATCCCTTGAGTGACATGGCGAAAAACCTAATACTCTGGCTGGTCATTGCCGTTGTGCTGATGTCAGTTTTCCAGAGCTTTGGGCCCAGCGAGTCGAATGGCCGCAAGGTGGATTATTCTACCTTCCTGCAAGAGGTCAATCAGGACCAGGTTCGCGAAGCGCGTATCAACGGACGTGAGATCAACGTTACCAAGAAAGATAGTAACCGTTACACGACTTACATCCCGGTGAACGATCCTAAGCTGCTTGATAACCTTCTGACCAAAAACGTCAAAGTGGTAGGCGAGCCGCCGGAAGAACCAAGCCTGTTGGCTTCTATCTTCATTTCCTGGTTCCCGATGCTGCTTCTTATCGGTGTCTGGATCTTCTTTATGCGCCAGATGCAGGGCGGTGGTGGCAAAGGTGCCATGTCGTTCGGTAAGAGCAAGGCGCGTATGCTGACGGAAGACCAGATCAAGACCACCTTTGCTGACGTAGCAGGTTGTGACGAAGCAAAAGAAGAGGTGGGTGAACTGGTTGAATACCTGCGCGAGCCGAGCCGTTTCCAGAAACTGGGCGGTAAGATCCCGAAAGGCGTCCTGATGGTCGGCCCTCCGGGTACCGGTAAAACCCTGCTGGCAAAAGCCATCGCGGGTGAAGCGAAGGTGCCGTTCTTTACTATTTCAGGTTCTGACTTCGTTGAAATGTTCGTCGGTGTCGGTGCATCTCGTGTGCGTGACATGTTCGAGCAGGCTAAGAAGGCAGCACCGTGCATCATCTTCATCGATGAAATCGATGCCGTTGGCCGCCAGCGTGGCGCAGGCCTGGGCGGTGGTCACGATGAACGTGAGCAGACCCTGAACCAGATGCTGGTTGAAATGGACGGCTTTGAAGGTAACGAAGGTATCATCGTTATCGCGGCAACTAACCGTCCAGACGTACTCGACCCTGCGCTGCTGCGTCCAGGCCGTTTCGACCGTCAGGTTGTGGTCGGTCTGCCGGATGTTCGTGGTCGTGAACAGATCCTGAAAGTGCATATGCGTCGCGTACCGCTGGCGCCAGATATCGACGCGGCAATCATCGCGCGTGGTACTCCAGGCTTCTCCGGTGCGGATCTGGCTAACCTGGTCAACGAGGCAGCACTGTTTGCCGCTCGCGGTAACAAGCGTGTAGTGTCCATGGTGGAATTTGAGAAAGCGAAAGACAAAATCATGATGGGTGCGGAACGTCGCTCCATGGTGATGACGGAAGCGCAGAAAGAGTCCACGGCATATCACGAAGCGGGCCACGCGATTATCGGTCGTCTGGTGCCGGAACACGATCCGGTACACAAGGTGACGATCATTCCACGCGGTCGTGCGTTGGGTGTGACCTTCTTCCTGCCTGAAGGTGACGCGATCAGCGCCAGCCGTCAGAAGCTGGAAAGTCAGATTTCAACCCTGTACGGCGGTCGTCTGGCAGAAGAGATCATCTACGGTGCGGAACATGTTTCCACCGGTGCGTCGAACGATATTAAAGTGGCGACAAACCTGGCACGTAACATGGTGACCCAGTGGGGCTTCTCCGACAAACTCGGTCCGCTGCTCTATGCAGAAGAAGAGGGCGAAGTATTCCTGGGCCGCTCCGTGGCAAAAGCGAAACATATGTCCGATGAAACGGCTCGTATCATCGACCAGGAAGTGAAAGCGCTGATTGAGCGTAACTACGCTCGCGCCCGTCAGATCCTGAATGACAATATGGACATCCTGCATTCGATGAAAGATGCGCTCATGAAATATGAGACCATCGATGCTCCGCAAATTGACGACCTGATGGCTCGCCGCGAAGTGCGTCCGCCAGCAGGCTGGGAAGACCCAGGCGCGTCTAACAATTCTGACAACAATGGCACCCCGCGTGCACCGCGTCCGGTCGATGAACCGCGTACGCCAAACCCGGGCAACACCATGTCAGAGCAGTTGGGCGACAAGTAAGTCACTGCTGTTGAAGCGTTTGTCTGTACATCAAACCCTGGAGCGTGCTCCGGGGTTTTTCTTTTTTATATAACCATGAAAATAACAGGGATTTAGCCATGAAACTCTTCGCCCAGGACTCGCATCTCGACCTTTCACATCCGCATGTGATGGGGATCCTGAATGTCACGCCTGATTCCTTCTCTGACGGCGGCACGCATAACTCGCTTATCGACGCGGTTAAACACGCGAATTTAATGATCAACGCGGGTGCCACCATCATTGACGTTGGAGGGGAGTCAACGCGGCCTGGCGCGGCGGAGGTTTCGGTGGAAGAAGAGCTGGCGCGCGTGGTGCCGGTGGTGGAGGCTATCGCCCGGCGCTTTGAAGTGTGGATCTCCGTTGATACCTCCAAACCCGAAGTGATCCGTGAAGTGGCGAGAGTGGGCGCTCACATTATTAATGATATCCGCTCGCTGACCGAGCCGGGCGCAATTGAAGCCGCCGCTGAAACCGGGCTACCGGTGTGTCTGATGCATATGCAGGGCCAGCCTAAGACAATGCAGGAGGCGCCAAAATATGAAGATGTGTTTGCCGACGTCACCCGCTTCTTTATTGAGCATATCGAACGCTGTGAACGTGCGGGTATCGCAAAAGAGAAATTGCTGCTCGACCCGGGCTTCGGTTTCGGTAAAAATCTCTCACACAATTACGCGTTGCTTGCGCGCTTATCAGAGTTTCATCAGTTCGGCCTGCCACTGCTGGTGGGAATGTCGAGAAAATCGATGATTGGTCAGTTGTTGAATGTCGGGCCGAACGAACGTCTGAGCGGCAGTCTGGCCTGCGCGGTGATTGCCGCGATGCAAGGTGCACACATCATTCGCGTCCATGACGTAAAAGAAACAGTAGAAGCCATGCGTGTGGTGGAAGCCACACTGGCAGCGAAGGAAAACAAACGCTATGAGTAATCGTAAATATTTTGGTACCGATGGCATCCGTGGGCGCGTAGGCGATGCGCCAATTACCCCTGACTTTGTCCTGAAGCTGGGCTGGGCGGCGGGTAAGGTACTGGCGCGTCATGGCTCCCGTAAGATCATTATTGGTAAAGATACCCGTATTTCGGGTTATATGCTTGAGTCCGCGCTGGAAGCCGGGCTGGCGGCGGCGGGGCTTTCAGCTTCCTTTACGGGGCCAATGCCGACCCCTGCTGTTGCCTATCTGACTCGTACCTTCCGTGCGGAAGCGGGCATCGTCATTTCAGCTTCTCATAATCCGTTCTATGACAACGGTATCAAATTCTTCTCCATCGACGGCACTAAACTGCCGGATGACGTGGAAGAGGCGATTGAAGCGGAAATGGAGAAAGAGATCACCTGTGTCGACTCCGCTGAGCTGGGTAAAGCCAACCGTATTGTCGATGCCGCAGGCCGCTACATTGAATTCTGCAAAGGCACGTTCCCGAATGAACTGAGCCTGGCACACCTCAAAATTGTGGTGGACTGTGCAAACGGTGCGACCTATCACATTGCGCCGAATGTTTTCCGCGAGCTGGGCGCGAAAGTGATCACCATCGGCTGCGAGCCGGACGGTCTGAACATCAATGAAGAAGTCGGCGCGACAGACGTGCGTGCCTTGCAGGCGCGTGTACTGGCTGAAAAAGCCGATCTGGGTATTGCCCTGGATGGCGATGGCGACCGTGTGATCATGGTTGACCACGAAGGTAACAAGGTCGACGGGGATCAGATCCTCTACATCATTGCGCGTGAAGGCCTGCGTCAGGGGCAACTGCGCGGTGGCGCGGTGGGCACGCTGATGAGCAATATGGGTCTGGAGCTGGCGCTGAAACAGCTGGGCATCCCGTTTGTTCGCGCGAAAGTGGGTGACCGCTACGTGCTGGAAAAACTTCAGGAAAAAGGCTGGCGCATTGGCGCGGAAAACTCCGGCCACGTGATCCTGCTCGATAAAACCACCACCGGTGACGGCATTGTGGCGGCGCTTCAGGTTGTTGCCGCGATGGCGCGTAACCATATGAGCCTGCACGATCTGTGCAGCGGCATGAAAATGTTCCCGCAGATCCTGGTGAACGTGCGTTTCACCGCTGGTAAAGGCGACCCGCTGGAAAATGATAACGTGAAAGCGGTGATGGCAGAGGTGGAAGCGACGCTTGGCAGTCGTGGACGCGTCCTGCTGCGTAAGTCGGGTACCGAGCCGCTGATCCGCGTGATGGTGGAAGGTGAAGACGAAGCGCAGGTAACTGAATTTGCGCACCGCATTGCGGATGCAGTGAAAGCTGCATAATCTTTCAGAATAAGTGTTTAAAAAGGCGGCGTTTGCCGCCTTTGTTTTAAGCAATTAATGGCTTTTTGCTGTTTTTTTCCGCAGTTGATACAATGCCTCGAAAATGCCCTTGCGAAGGTGATTCGCTTTGGTTAGTATTCACACCCGCTTCAGTGGGAAACAAAATCCTGCTAATTGGTCGAAGCATTGGTATGCGGCAAATCCGCAAGGAACAGGTTGATTATGTACGAAGCTCTTTTAGTTATTTTCCTTATTGTAGCCATCGCTCTCGTAGCGCTGATTATGCTGCAGCAAGGTAAAGGCGCTGATATGGGAGCCTCCTTCGGAGCAGGCGCTTCCGGTACGCTGTTCGGTTCAAGTGGTTCTGCGAACTTCATGACCCGTACGACGGCGATTCTGGCTACGCTGTTCTTCATCATCAGTCTGGTGCTGGGCAATATCAACAGCAACAAGACCAGTAAAGGAAGCGAGTGGGAAAATCTGAGCGCGCCAGCAAAAACTGAGCAAACTCAGCCAGCTGCACCGGCTAAGCCAACCAGCGATATCCCGCAGTAAGTATTCAGTACCGAGGTGGTGGAATTGGTAGACACGCTACCTTGAGGTGGTAGTGCCCTAACGGGCTTGTGGGTTCGAGTCCCATCCTCGGTACCAATATTCCAGAAGAAAGACGTCGCAAGACGTCTTTTTTTTCGTCTGTACATTCTGTGTTTCCGATCTATTGTAGGGCGGGTAAGCGCAGCGCCGCCCGCCGTTTTGCCCGGCGGCGCTGCGCTTACCGGGCCTACGAAGACCACAAAAAAGGCGCCCATTGGGCGCCTTTTGCATGTCTTGCTGTCGATTACTTCTTATCGCTGTGTTCCAGGTTCTCAACCTGCGGCAGACCATTACCGGAATTCGCGGAGAGCAGGCCATTCTCAACATAGTTGAACAGCTTCTCACGGGTATCGGTGATGTCCAGGTTACGCATGGTCAGCTGGCCAATACGATCGTCCGGAGAGAATACTGACTCACCTTTCTCCATGGTCAGACGCTCTGCTTTATAGGTCAGGTTGTCAGACACGGTATTGAGGATGGAGTAATCATTGCCGCGACGCAGTTCCAGCGTCACTTCGCCGGTGATTGCGCTCGCCACCCAACGTTGCAGGGCGTCACGCAGCATCAGCGCTTGTGGATCAAACCAGCGACCCTGATACAGCAGTTTGCCCAGCTGACGGCCATGAGCGTGATACTGCTCAATGGTGTCTTCGTTGTGAATACCGGTCAGCAGACGCTCGTAAGCGATGTGCAGCAGCGCCATCCCCGGAGCTTCGTAAATGCCACGGCTTTTCGCTTCGATGATACGGTTTTCGATCTGATCGCTCATACCCAGACCGTGACGACCGCCGATGCGGTTTGCTTCCAGCATCAGTTCAACATCGTCTGAGAAGGTTTTACCGTTCAGGGCAACCGGATGACCGCGTTCGAAACGCACGGTCACTTCTTCCGCCGGGATCTTCACGTTCTCATCCCAGAATTTTACGCCCATGATCGGGTTAACAATTTTTACGCTGGAGTTCAGGAATTCCAGGTCTTTCGCTTCGTGCGTCGCACCCAGCATGTTGGAGTCGGTTGAGTAGGCTTTCTCAACGGACATCTTATAGTCAAAGCCGCAGGCAATCATAAACTCAGACATTTCATGACGGCCACCCAGTTCGTCGATGAAGTCGGTATCCAGCCACGGTTTGTAGATCTGCAACTCGGCGTTGGTCAGCAGACCGTAACGATAGAAACGTTCAATATCGTTGCCTTTATAGGTACTGCCATCACCCCAGATGTTCACGCCATCTTCTTTCATGGCGGCGACCAGCATGGTGCCGGTGACAGCACGACCCAGCGGAGTGGTATTAAAATAGGTCAGGCCGCCGGTAGTGTTATGAAAAGCACCGCACTGGATAGCGGCAATGCCTTCAGCGACCAGTTGCTTACGGCAGTCAATCAGACGTGCGTTCTCTGCGCCATACTCCATGGCACGACGAGGGATCGCGTCATAATCTTCCTCGTCCGGCTGACCCAGGTTCGCAGTATATGCATACGGAACCGCTCCCTTCTGGCGCATCCACAGCAGTGCAGCGCTGGTATCCAGGCCGCCTGAGAAAGCGATGCCAATACGTTGTCCTACCGGAAGATGCTTGAGAATCGTCGTCATAGAATAAAACCCTGCTTGATTGACTGATTAGAGACCGCTTTCGCTCTCTTGTGCATTTTTATGCAAAATAAGTGAGTATTCATTTAATCATCTTTTGTCGAAGACCGAAAGAGACTCGTGTGTTTTTTGTAAAAAAATTGGTCTGTTCTGTCTGGCAGAAGCTGGGTTGACAGGTGGGGTCAACTATCAATATACTAAACGCCGATTTTACGTCCCGTCTTCGGTACCAAATCCCAGCATTATTTGCAAATTCTGTCCAAAACGCGTAGAATTTGCCACGTTTCAGGCGCGGGGTGGAGCAGCCTGGTAGCTCGTCGGGCTCATAACCCGAAGGTCGTCGGTTCAAATCCGGCCCCCGCAACCACTTTCCTATAAAGTTCTTTTTCAAATATACTGTGAAGACTTAGAGCCTTCGTAGCTGGATTTGAAAAAATTCTTTCGGAAAGTGCTCCAGGCCACAGTTGTGGCTATAGGGTTCAGTTATCTAAAGCCCCGATTTATCGGGGTTTTTTGTTATCTGACTACAGAATAACTGGGCTTTACGCCCTTTTTTTATGTCTTGGGGGTGGGCTTGTCCACATTAGAGCAAAAATTAACAGAGATGATTACTGCACCGGTCGAAGCACTGGGCTACGAACTGGTCGGCATCGAATTCGTTCGCGGCCGCACATCGACGCTGCGCATCTATATTGATAGTGAAGATGGCATCAATGTTGATGATTGTGCTGATGTCAGCCACCAGGTGAGTGCGGTTCTTGATGTTGAAGATCCGATTACCGTTGCGTACAACCTGGAAGTTTCCTCACCTGGCCTCGATCGTCCGATGTTCACGGCCGAGCACTATGTGCGCTTTACCGGTGAAGAAGTGGCTCTCGTTCTGCGTATGGCCGTACAGAACCGCCGTAAATGGCAGGGAATTATCAAAGCCGTTGATGGTGAAATGATCACGGTGACAGTCGAAGGCAAAGATGAAGTGTTCGCGCTGAGTAATATCCAGAAGGCGAACCTGGTTCCCCACTTTTAACAGTCTGGATTGAGGTGAAAAGCCCGCGATGAACAAAGAAATTTTGGCTGTTGTTGAAGCCGTCTCCAACGAGAAATCACTGCCGCGTGAGAAGATTTTCGAAGCGCTGGAAAGTGCACTGGCTACAGCAACCAAGAAAAAATACGAACAAGAGATCGATGTTCGCGTAGAAATCGATCGTAAAAGCGGTGACTTCGATACATTCCGTCGTTGGGTAATCGTTGAAGAAGTGACCCAACCGACCAAAGAGATCACCCTGGAAGCGGCACGTTTTGAAGACGAAAGTCTGAACGTGGGTGACTACGTTGAAGATCAGATTGAATCTGTCACCTTCGACCGTATCACCACCCAGACCGCGAAGCAGGTTATCGTGCAGAAAGTTCGCGAAGCCGAGCGCGCGCTGGTTGTCGATCAGTTCCGCGATCAGGAAGGCGAAATCATCACTGGCGTGGTGAAGAAAGTGAACCGCGATAACATCTCTCTGGAGATCAAATCCGAAGGGCTGCCGGGTAACGCTGAAGCCGTTATCCTGCGTGAAGACATGCTGCCGCGTGAAAACTTCCGCCCAGGCGACCGTATTCGTGGTGTGCTGTATGCCGTACGTCCTGAAGCACGCGGTGCACAGCTGTTCGTGACGCGTTCTAAACCAGAAATGCTGGTTGAACTGTTCCGTATCGAAGTGCCGGAAATCGGCGAAGAAGTTATCGAAATCAAAGCGGCGGCCCGCGATCCGGGCTCCCGTGCGAAAATTGCGGTGAAAACCAACGACAAGCGTATCGACCCGGTCGGTGCTTGCGTCGGTATGCGTGGCGCACGTGTTCAGGCGGTTTCTACCGAACTGGGCGGCGAGCGTATTGATATCGTTCTGTGGGACGACAATCCGGCGCAGTTCGTGATCAACGCAATGGCACCGGCTGATGTGGCGTCTATCGTTGTTGACGAAGACAAACACACCATGGATATCGCTGTAGAAGCGGGCAACCTGGCGCAGGCGATTGGCCGTAACGGTCAGAACGTACGTCTGGCGTCACAGCTGAGCGGCTGGGAACTCAACGTGATGACCGTTGATGACCTTCAGGCCAAGCATCAGGCTGAAGCCCACGCGGCGATCGATACCTTCACCAAATACCTGGACATTGACGAAGACTTCGCCACTGTGCTGGTTGAAGAAGGTTTCTCTACGCTGGAAGAACTGGCCTACGTGCCAATGAAAGAGCTGCTGGAAATTGACGGTCTGGATGAACCAACCGTTGAAGCCCTGCGTGAACGCGCTAAAAACGCACTGACCACCCTGGCGCTGGCTCAGGAAGAAAGCCTTGGCGATAAGAAGCCGGCTGATGACCTGCTGAATCTGGAAGGTCTTGATCGTGCGATTGCGTTCAAGCTGGCTGCCCGTGGTGTTTGTACGCTGGAAGATCTCGCTGAGCAAGGCGTTGATGACCTGGCCGATATCGAAGGTTTAACCGACGAGAAAGCCGGCGAACTCATCATGGCCGCACGTAATATTTGCTGGTTCGGCGACGAAGCGTAATAAACTGTAGCAGGAAGGAACAGCATGACTGATGTAACTGTAAAATCGCTGGCTGCTGAGATTCAGACCTCCGTGGACCGCCTGGTACAGCAATTTGCTGATGCAGGGATCCCGAAGGCCGCTGATGACTCGGTGACCGCGCAAGAAAAACAAACCTTGTTAGCGCACCTGAACCGTGAACACGGCTCTACGCCTGACAAGTTAACGCTGCAGCGCAAAACGCGTAGCACGTTGAACATCCCTGGTACCGGTGGCAAAAGCAAATCGGTACAAATTGAAGTCCGCAAGACGCGCACCTTTGTAAAACGTGATCCGCAAGAGGCAGAACGCCTTGCTGCGGAAGAGCAGGCACAGCGTGAAGCGGAAGAACAAGCTCAGCGTGAGGCAGAAGCCACTGCTAAACGCGAAGCAGAATTAAAAGCTGAACGTGAGGCCGCAGAAAAAGCGAAACGCGACGCCGGTGAAAAAGCGAAGCGTGACGCTGCGGAAAAAGACAAAGTGAGCAATCAACAGACCGACGAAATGACCAAAACTGCCCAGGCTGAAAAAGCCCGCCGTGAAAATGAAGCTGCCGAGCTGAAGCGTAAAGCGGAAGAAGAAGCCCGCCGCAAGCTTGAAGAAGAAGCTCGCCGCGTCGCCGAAGAAGCGCGTCGCATGGCAGAAGAAAACGAGAAGAACGGTGTGAATACCGCTGAACCAACTGAAGACAACAGCGATTATCACGTAACCACTTCTCAGCATGCGCGCCAGGCAGAAGACGATAACGACCGTGAAGTTGAAGGTGGTCGTGGCCGTACTCGCAGTACAAAAGCGGCGCGTCCTGCGAAAAAAGGTAACAAGCACGCTGAATCTAAAGCTGACCGTGAAGAAGCACGTGCAGCGGTTCGCGGTGGTAAAGGCGGTAAGCGTAAAGGTTCTGCTCTGCAGCAGGGCTTCCAGAAGCCAGCTCAGGCCGTTAACCGTGACGTTGTGATCGGCGAAACCATCACCGTTGGCGAACTGGCTAACAAGATGGCGGTGAAAGGCTCTCAGGTCATCAAAGCGATGATGAAACTGGGCGCAATGGCCACCATCAACCAGGTCATCGACCAGGAAACCGCACAGCTGGTTGCCGAAGAGATGGGCCACAAAGTTATTCTGCGTCGTGAAAACGAGCTGGAAGAAGCAGTAATGAGCGACCGTGATACGGGCGCAGCGGCTGAACCGCGCGCACCGGTTGTGACCATCATGGGTCACGTTGACCACGGTAAAACCTCTCTGCTTGACTACATTCGTTCTACTAAGGTTGCCTCCGGCGAAGCGGGTGGTATTACCCAGCATATCGGTGCTTACCACGTAGAAACCGAAAACGGCATGATCACCTTCCTGGATACCCCAGGCCACGCAGCGTTTACCTCAATGCGTGCTCGTGGTGCTCAGGCAACGGATATCGTTGTTCTGGTTGTTGCTGCCGATGATGGCGTGATGCCACAGACCATTGAAGCTATCCAGCACGCGAAAGCGGCGCAGGTGCCTTTGGTTGTTGCAGTCAACAAAATCGATAAGCCAGAAGCCGATATGGATCGCGTTAAGAACGAACTGTCACAGTACGGCGTTATGCCGGAAGAGTGGGGCGGTGAAGCGCAGTTCATCCCTGTATCTGCAAAAGCAGGTACCGGTATCGACGACCTGCTGAACGCTATCCTGCTTCAGGCTGAAGTTCTGGAGCTGAAAGCGGTTCGTAAAGGTATGGCGAGCGGTGCGGTAATCGAATCCTTCCTGGATAAAGGTCGTGGTCCGGTTGCAACCGTTCTGGTTCGCGAAGGTACTCTGCACAAGGGCGACATCGTTCTGTGTGGTTTCGAATACGGTCGCGTTCGTGCGATGCGTAACGAACTGGGTCAGGAAGTGCTGGAAGCGGGTCCGTCCATCCCAGTGGAAATCCTCGGCCTGTCCGGTGTTCCGGCTGCCGGTGACGAAGTAACCGTGGTACGTGACGAGAAGAAAGCACGTGAAGTGGCGCTGTATCGTCAGGGTAAATTCCGTGAGGTGAAACTGGCTCGCCAGCAGAAATCTAAACTCGAGAACATGTTCGCCAACATGACTGAAGGCGAAGTTCACGAAGTGAACATCGTTCTGAAAGCGGACGTACAGGGTTCTGTGGAAGCGATCTCCGACTCCTTGCTGAAACTGTCTACCGACGAAGTGAAAGTGAAGATCATCGGTTCTGGCGTAGGTGGTATCACCGAAACCGACGCAACCCTGGCAGCCGCGTCCAACGCTATCCTGGTTGGCTTCAACGTTCGTGCTGACGCATCTGCGCGTAAAGTTATCGATGCTGAAAGCCTGGATCTGCGTTACTACTCCGTCATCTATAACCTGATTGACGAAGTGAAAGCAGCGATGAGCGGCATGCTGTCTCCTGAGCTGAAACAGCAGATCATCGGTCTGGCTGAAGTACGTGACGTGTTCAAATCACCGAAATTCGGTGCGATCGCGGGCTGTATGGTTACCGAAGGGACCATTAAGCGTCACAACCCAATCCGCGTACTGCGCGACAACGTGGTTATCTACGAAGGTGAGCTGGAATCCCTGCGCCGCTTCAAAGATGACGTTAACGAAGTTCGTAACGGCATGGAATGTGGTATCGGTGTTAAGAACTACAACGACGTTCGCGTTGGCGATATGATCGAAGTGTTCGAGATCATCGAAATTCAGCGTACCATCGCATAATCTTCGTCAACTGAAGATTAGTTAGCGTAGGCCGGGTAAGCGAAGCGCCACCCGGCAGTAATTTTAAAAAGGGGCTTAAGCCCCTTTTTTGTCTGGAGAATTTATTATGGCGAAAGAATTTGGTCGCCCACAGCGCGTCGCGCAGGAGATGCAGAAAGAGATCGCTCTCATTCTGCAACGTGAAATCAAAGATCCACGCGTGGGGATGATGACCACCGTGTCTGGCGTGGAAATGTCCCGCGACCTGGCGTACGCCAAAGTGTTTGTGACATTCCTGAATGACCAGGATGAAGACGCCGTGAAGAACGGCATTAAAGCGCTGCAGGAAGCCTCTGGTTTCATCCGCTCTCTGCTTGGCAAAGCGATGCGTCTGCGTATTGTGCCGGAGCTGACCTTCTTCTACGACAACTCGCTGGTTGAGGGTATGCGTATGTCCAACCTGGTGACCAGCGTGGTGAAACATGACGATGAGCGTCGTGTTAACCCGGCGGACGACAGCAAGGAGGACTGATGAGTCGTCCTCGTCGTCGCGGTCGTGACGTGCATGGCGTGCTGTTGCTGGATAAACCACAGGGCGCATCCAGCAACGACGTGCTGCAAAAAGTAAAGCGTATTTATAACGCCAATCGCGCGGGGCACACCGGCGCGCTGGATCCGCTGGCAACCGGGATGCTCCCGATCTGCCTGGGTGAAGCGACAAAGTTTTCCCAGTATCTGCTGGATTCCGATAAGCGCTACCGCGTGATTGCCAAACTGGGCCAGCGCACGGACACTTCCGATGCGGATGGTCAGGTCGTTGAAGAGCGTCCGGTAACCTTCAGCGCAGAGCAACTTGATGCGGCGCTGGAGAGCTTCCGGGGCGACACAATGCAGGTGCCGTCGATGTATTCGGCGTTGAAATATCAGGGCAAGAAGCTTTACGAATATGCGCGTCAGGGCATTGACGTTCCGCGTGAAGCCCGTCCGATTACCGTGTATGAGCTGTTGTTCATTCGCCACGAAGGTGATGAGCTGGAGCTGGAAGTGCACTGCTCGAAAGGGACCTACATCCGCACCATCATTGACGACCTCGGTGAAAAGCTGGGCTGCGGCGCGCATGTGATTTATCTGCGTCGTCTGGCGGTCAGCAAGTATCCGGTCGAACGTATGGTAACGCTTGAGCATCTGCACGCCCTGGCTGAACAGGCGCAAGCGCAGGGAATTGCGCCGGCAGATCTGCTGGATCCGCTGCTGATGCCAATGGACAGTCCGGCAGCAGATTTCCCGGTTGTTAATCTTCCTTTAACATCGTCCGTTTACTTTAAGAACGGAAACCCGGTCCGCACAACGGGGGCGCCGCTTGAGGGCCTGGTCCGTGTGACGGAAGGGGAGGAAGGCAAGTTTATCGGGATGGGCGAAATGGACGGTGAAGGGCGCGTTGCCCCGCGTCGTCTGGTCGTCGAATACCCGGTCGAAGCGTGACGGTGATAACGCCTCACCTTGCGATAAGCAGGGGAGACGAGTAGAATATCGCCGCTTAACGCCTGGTAAATTGTTTAACAATCTGCGGGGCGTACATGGGATAGCTGAATTAGAGATCGGCATCCTTACATTCTTTATACTTTGGAGTTTGAAAATGTCTCTAAGCGTTGAAGCTAAAGCTAAAATCGTTTCTGAGTTTGGTCGTGGTACTAACGACAGCGGTTCTACCGAAGTTCAGGTTGCACTGCTGACTGCACAGATTAACCACCTGCAGGGTCACTTTGCAGAGCACAAAAAAGATCACCACAGCCGTCGTGGTCTGCTGCGTATGGTTTCTCAGCGTCGTAAACTGCTCGACTACCTGAAGCGTAAAGATGTTGCACGCTACACCGCGCTGATCGAGCGTCTGGGTCTGCGTCGCTAATTCTTGCGAGTTTCAGAAAAGGGGGCCTGATGGCCCCTTTTTTCAACCAGACGGCAGCAATTCAGGGGAAACTATTGTATTGTTGCTATAAATGATCTTCATTGCAGAGGTTCGCGCGGCTAATGAGAGGCTTCACCCATGGGGGTGTCGGTTGTCATTAGTCGCGAGGATGCGAAGAAGGTCGGGTTAAATCGTCAGCACACCTGAGGTGTGCTTTCAAACATTTAAGAAAGGACAGAATTTTGCTGAATCCGATCGTTCGTAAATTCCAGTATGGTCAGCATACCGTCACGCTGGAAACCGGCATGATGGCTCGTCAGGCTACTGCTGCCGTAATGGTAAGCATGGATGACACTGCTGTATTCGTTACCGTAGTTGGCCAGAAAAAAGCTAAACCAGGTCAGGACTTCTTCCCACTGACCGTGAACTACCAGGAGCGTACCTACGCTGCCGGTAAAATCCCGGG
>NZ_JBMKHQ010000005.1:72662-134273 GCF_049237385.1 Enterobacter cloacae complex sp. IR5412
GCAGGTTATCGCAACCGTTGTTTCCGTTAACCCACAGGTTAACCCGGACATCGTAGCGATGATCGGTGCGTCTGCTGCCCTGTCACTGTCTGGTATCCCATTCAATGGCCCAATCGGTGCCGCGCGCGTCGGTTACATCAACGACCAGTACGTGCTGAACCCAACTCAGGAAGAGCTGAAAGAGAGTAAGCTGGACCTGGTTGTTGCCGGTACTGAAGCAGCAGTTCTGATGGTTGAATCTGAAGCAGAACTGCTGAGTGAAGACCAGATGCTGGGCGCAGTGGTCTTCGGCCACGACCAGCAGCAGATTGTTATCCAGAACATCAACGACCTGGTGAAAGAAGCCGGTAAACCACGTTGGGACTGGCAGCCAGAAGCGGTAAACGACGCGCTGAACGCACGCGTAGCTGCACTGGCAGAATCTCGTCTGAGCGATGCATATCGCATTACAGACAAACAGGAGCGTTATGCTCAGGTTGACGTGATCAAAGATGAAACCATCGCAACCCTGATCGCGGAAGACGAAACGCTGGACGCTAACGAGCTGAGCGAAATCCTGCACGCTATCGAGAAAAACGTTGTTCGTAGTCGCGTACTGGCAGGCGAGCCGCGTATTGATGGCCGTGAAAAGGACATGATCCGTGGTCTGGATGTGCGTACTGGCGTGCTGCCACGTACTCACGGTTCCGCGCTGTTCACCCGTGGTGAAACCCAGGCGCTGGTTACCGCTACCCTGGGTACTGCACGTGACGCACAGAACATCGATGAACTGATGGGCGAGCGCACTGACAGCTTCCTGTTCCACTACAACTTCCCTCCGTACTCTGTGGGCGAGACCGGTATGGTTGGCTCACCGAAGCGTCGTGAAATTGGTCACGGTCGTCTGGCGAAGCGCGGCGTGCTGGCAGTAATGCCAGAAGCAGACAAATTCCCGTACACTGTACGTGTCGTGTCTGAAATCACTGAATCCAACGGTTCTTCTTCCATGGCTTCCGTGTGTGGTGCCTCTCTGGCGCTGATGGATGCAGGCGTGCCGATCAAAGCCGCCGTTGCGGGTATCGCAATGGGTCTGGTGAAAGAAGGCGACAACTTCGTTGTTCTGTCTGACATTCTGGGTGACGAAGATCACCTGGGTGATATGGACTTCAAAGTGGCGGGTTCCCGCGACGGTATCTCTGCCCTGCAGATGGATATCAAAATTGAAGGTATCACCAAAGAGATCATGCAGGTTGCTCTGAACCAGGCTAAAGGTGCGCGTCTGCACATTCTGGGCGTGATGGAACAGGCTATCAACGCACCACGCGGTGATATCTCTGAATTCGCTCCGCGTATTCACACCATCAAGATCAATCCAGACAAGATCAAAGATGTTATCGGTAAGGGCGGTTCTGTTATCCGTGCACTGACCGAAGAAACGGGCACCACCATCGAAATCGAAGATGACGGTACTGTGAAAATCGCAGCAACCGACGGTGAGAAAGCGAAATATGCTATCCGCCGTATCGAAGAGATTACAGCAGAAATCGAAGTGGGCCGTATCTACAATGGTAAAGTGACCCGTATCGTTGACTTTGGTGCATTCGTTGCCATCGGTGGCGGTAAAGAAGGTCTGGTACATATCTCTCAGATCGCTGACAAGCGCGTTGAGAAAGTGACCGATTACCTGCAAATGGGTCAGGAAGTACCGGTGAAAGTTCTGGAAGTTGACCGCCAGGGCCGTATCCGTCTGAGCATTAAAGAAGCAACCGAGCAGTCTCAGCCTGCTGCGGCGCCGGAAGCTCCGGCTGCCGAACAGCAAGGCGAGTAAGGTTGCCATTTGCCCTCCGCGCAGGCGGAGGGCTTATTATCAGGCAGGACGCCTTGTTAAGCCGCCGGGGGACAGGACGTTCATCCAATAGTTGTCTTCGGGAGTGGGAAATGAAGCCTTTTTTGCGCTGGTGTTTCGTTGCGACAGCTTTAACGCTGGCAGGATGCAGCAACTCTGCCTGGCGTAAGAGCGAAGTCCTCGCAGTGCCATTGCAACCGACTTTGCAGCAGGAAGTGATTCTGGCACGCATGGAACAAATACTTGCCAGTCGGGCTTTAACCGATGACGAACGCGCACAGCTTTTATATGAGCGCGGAGTGTTGTATGATAGTCTCGGTCTGAGGGCATTAGCGCGAAATGATTTTTCACAAGCGCTGGCAATTCGACCTGATATGCCTGAAGTATTCAATTACTTAGGCATTTATTTAACGCAGGCAGGCAATTTTGATGCTGCCTATGAAGCGTTTGATTCTGTACTTGAGCTTGATCCAACTTACAACTACGCGCACTTGAATCGCGGTATCGCATTGTATTACGGCGGTCGTGATAAGTTAGCGCAAGATGATCTGCTGGCGTTTTATCAAGACGATCCTAATGATCCTTTCCGCAGCCTGTGGCTTTACATCGTTGAGCAGAAGCTCGATGAGAAGCAGGCCAAAGAAGCACTGAAACAGCGCTTCGAGAAATCGGACAAGGAACAGTGGGGATGGAACATTGTCGAGTTCTACCTGGGCAACATTAGCGAAGCAACGCTGATGGAACGCCTCAAGGCGGACGCAACGGATAACACCTCGCTCGCTGAGCATCTCAGTGAAACCAACTTCTATTTAGGTAAGTACTACCTAAGTCTGGGGGATATGGACAGCGCTACGGCACTGTTCAAATTAGCGGTTGCTAACAACGTACATAACTTCGTTGAGCACCGTTATGCATTGTTGGAATTATCGCTCTTGGGCCAGGAGCAAGACGACCTGGCAGAATCGGACCAGCAATAGCTGACGACATAAACATCAGCCCGTAATCTTTTGATTGCCATCACCTTCACTGGTGAGGGCGTTGTTGTTCGTCAATACACCTAATTTGAGCCGGTTCACACTTTTCAATGAAAATTGCTAATCATTTTCACGATGAGCTAAGTAGACTGGCCGCCATTAATATCGAGGCACTTGTACTACATGGCTGAATTCGAAACCACTTTTGCAGATCTGGGCCTGAAGGCTCCTATCCTTGAAGCCCTTAACGATCTGGGTTACGAAAAACCATCTCCGATCCAGGCTGAGTGTATCCCACACCTGCTTTCTGGTCGTGACGTGCTGGGCATGGCCCAGACCGGTAGCGGTAAAACCGCAGCATTCTCGCTGCCGCTGCTGAACAACATTGATCCGGACCTGCGTGCACCGCAGATCCTCGTCCTGGCTCCAACCCGTGAACTGGCTGTTCAGGTTGCTGAAGCAATGACGGAATTCTCTAAACATATGCGCGGCGTAAACGTGGTAGCCCTGTACGGCGGCCAGCGTTATGACGTGCAGTTACGCGCCCTGCGCCAGGGCCCACAGATTGTTGTCGGTACGCCGGGCCGTCTGCTGGATCACCTGAAGCGCGGTACCCTGGACCTCTCTAAGCTGAGCGGCCTGGTACTGGATGAAGCAGATGAAATGCTGCGTATGGGCTTCATCGAAGACGTTGAAACCATCATGGCGCAGATCCCGGAAGGTCATCAGACCGCTCTGTTCTCTGCAACCATGCCAGAAGCGATCCGTCGCATTACCCGCCGCTTCATGAAAGAGCCGCAGGAAGTGCGTATTCAGTCTAGCGTGACCACTCGCCCGGACATCAGCCAGAGCTACTGGTCTGTATACGGCATGCGCAAAAACGAAGCGCTGGTCCGTTTCCTGGAAGCGGAAGATTTTGATGCGGCGATTATCTTCGTACGTACCAAAAACGCGACCCTGGAAGTGGCTGAAGCGCTGGAGCGTAGCGGCTATAACAGCGCAGCGCTGAACGGCGACATGAACCAGGCGCTGCGTGAGCAGACTCTGGAGCGTCTGAAAGACGGTCGTCTGGATATCCTGATTGCAACCGACGTGGCAGCACGTGGTCTGGACGTTGAGCGTATCAGCCTGGTTGTAAACTACGATATCCCAATGGACTCCGAGTCTTACGTTCACCGTATCGGCCGTACCGGTCGTGCGGGTCGTGCGGGCCGTGCGCTGCTGTTCGTTGAGAACCGCGAGCGTCGTCTGCTGCGTAACATTGAACGCACCATGAAGCTGACCATTCCAGAAGCTGAGCTGCCAAACGCAGAACTGCTGGGCAAACGCCGTCTGGAAAAATTCGCCGCGAAAGTACAGCAGCAGCTGGAAAGCAGCGATCTGGATCAGTACCGTGCGCTGCTGTCCCAGATCCAGCCTGTCGCTGAAGGCGAAGAGCTGGATATGGAAACTCTGGCCGCAGCACTGCTGAAAATGGCGCAGGGCGAACGTAGCCTGATCGTGCCACCTGATGCACCGATGCGTCCTAAGCGTGAGTTCCGTGACCGTGACGATCGTTTCGAACGTCGTGGCGACCGTAACGACCGTGGTCCACGCGGTGACCGTCCAGAGCGTGGTGGTGAAGACCGTCCACGTCGCGAGCGTCGTGACGCTGGCGAAATGGAACTGTATCGCATTGAAGTGGGCCGTGATGATGGTGTTGAAGTTCGTCACATCGTTGGCGCGATCGCTAATGAAGGCGACATCAGCAGCCGTTACATCGGTAACATCAAGCTGTTCGGTTCACACTCAACGATCGAGCTGCCAAAAGGCATGCCGGGCGAAGTACTGCAGCACTTTACTCGCACCCGCATTCTGAACAAGCCAATGAACATGCAACTGATGGGTGATGCACAGCCTCGCTCTGACCGCGGTGGCGAACGCCGTGGCGGTGGTCGCAGCTTCGGTGGCGAGCGTCGTGAAGGCGGTCGTAGCGAAGGTCGCACTGGCGAACCTCGTCGTTTCTCCGGCGAGCGCCGTGAAAATCGTGGCCCACGCCGCGAAGAAGGCACCAGCCGTCGTCGTTTCGGTGACGCGTAAGCCTTTTCGCTTTTGACGTAAAGTAAAATATACAGCCCCGATAGTTGTTATCGGGGCTTTTTTTATTCCTTTTGTACTCTTGTACTGGTACAGTGCATCACATTAAAATGCACACCACATTTTTGACTGGAGATAAGGCCGCATGGCAACACTAACCACCACCCAAACGTCACCTTCGCTGCTTGGCGGCGTGGTGATCATCGGCGGAACCATTATTGGTGCCGGGATGTTCTCCCTGCCAGTGGTTATGTCCGGTGCGTGGTTCTTCTGGTCGCTGGCGGCGCTGGTTTTCACCTGGTTCTGCATGCTCCATTCCGGGCTGATGATCCTTGAAGCAAACCTGAACTACCGCATTGGCTCCAGCTTCGACACCATCACCCGAGATCTGCTGGGCAAAGGCTGGAACATGGTGAACGGGTTGTCCATCGCGTTTGTACTCTATATCCTGACCTACGCGTACATTTCAGCGAGCGGATCGATTCTGCATCACACCTTCTCCGAGATGTCGCTGAACGTTCCGGCGCGTCTGGCGGGTCTCTGCTTCGCGCTGGGCGTGGCGTTTATCGTCTGGATGAGTACCAAAGCGGTCAGCCGCATGACGGCGATCGTGTTGGGCGCCAAGGTCATCACCTTCTTCCTGACCTTCGGCAGCCTGCTGGGGCACGTCACGCCGGCCACGCTGTTTAACGTTGCGGAAGTGAACACCTCCTACACGCCATACCTGCTTATGACGTTGCCATTCTGTCTGGCGTCGTTCGGCTACCACGGCAACGTACCGAGCCTGATGAAGTACTACGGCAAGGATCCGCGCACCATCGTGAAATGCCTGATTTACGGCACGCTGCTGGCGCTGGGGCTGTATGTGATCTGGCTGCTGGGGACGATGGGTAACATCCCGCGTCCGGAATTTATCGGCATTGCGCAGAAGGGCGGTAACATTGATGTGCTGGTACAGGCGCTGAGTGGCGTGCTGAACAGCCGCAGTCTGGATCTGCTTCTGGTGGTCTTCTCTAACTTTGCGGTGGCGAGCTCATTTCTCGGCGTGACGCTGGGCCTGTTTGACTACCTGGCAGATCTGTTTGGTTTTGATGACTCTGCGATGGGGCGCTTCAAAACGGCGCT
Organism: Enterobacter cloacae complex sp. IR5412; assembly: GCF_049237385.1. Taxonomy (NCBI): domain Bacteria; kingdom Pseudomonadati; phylum Pseudomonadota; class Gammaproteobacteria; order Enterobacterales; family Enterobacteriaceae; genus Enterobacter; species Enterobacter cloacae complex sp. IR5412. The sequence goes on from NZ_JBMKHQ010000005.1 coordinate 78,663, forward strand.
GTTAACCTTCCTGCCGCCGATTGTGGGCGGCCTGCTGTGGCCGAACGGTTTCCTGTACGCCATCGGCTATGCAGGACTGGCGGCTACCATCTGGGCGGCGATTGTACCGGCGCTGCTGGCGCGTAAATCACGTAAGCGCTTCGGCAGCCCGAAATTCCGCGTCTGGGGCGGAAAACCGATGATTGCGCTGATCCTGGTATTTGGTCTCGGCAATGCGGTGGTGCACATGCTGTCGAGTTTTAATCTGTTGCCTGTGTATCAGTAAACAGAAAGCCCGGTGGCGCTACGCTTACCGGGCCTACAGGGATCGCGTAGGCCGGATAAGGCGAAGCCGCCATCCGGCAAAAAACTACCCCACCAACTCCTCTTTCACCTGCATCGCCAGATCAAATGAATGCAAACGCGCCTGATGATCGAAAATCTGGCCGTTGACCATAATTTCATCCGCCTGCGTTTCTCGTAGCACTGCCTCCAGACCGTGACGCACCTTCGCCTTATCACCCACCAGCGACATGCTCAGGGCCTGCTGCACGCCATACTGCTCGGAGGCCGACCACAGCTGATGCATATTTTCTACCGGTGGTGGCAACTGGCCCGTCTCGCCGCGACGCAGCTTCACAAACGCCTGCTGCATGGAGGTAAACAGGAATTCCGCGTCGCGGTTGCTGTCGGCGGCAATGATATTGATGCACACCATCGCATACGGCTTCTCAAGACGCTCGGAAGGCTTGAAGTTTGTGCGGTAGAGATGCAGAGCCTGATGCAGCATATCCGGTGCGAAGTGGGAAGCGAACGCGAACGGCAGCCCCAGCTGTGCGGCAAGCTGTGCGCTGTACAGACTTGAGCCTAACAGCCACACCGGGATTTTCTCGCCGTAGCCCGGCACCGGGCGCACGTGCGGGTTAGGATCGCTCGCATCGAACCAGTCTACCAGCTCCGCTACATCACGCGGGAAGTTGTCGATATCGCCGCTCATATGGCGACGCAGGGCGCGCATGGTCGGCTGGTCGCTGCCCGGCGCGCGGCCAAGACCCAAATCAATGCGACCGGGGTAGAGTGTATTCAGGGTGCCAAACTGCTCGGCAATCACCAGCGGGGCATGGTTCGGCAGCATCACGCCACCGGAGCCAAGGTGCAAAGTAGTGGTATTCGCCGCCAGATAGCCAATCAGTACTGAGGTGGCGGCGCTGGCGATGCCCACCATATTATGGTGCTCCGCCAGCCAGTAGCGGTGATAGCCACGTTTTTCGGCAAGCTGAGCCAGATCCAGAGAGTGCGAAAAGGCTTCTCTTGCCGAGGAGCCTTGTGGAATCGGTGCCAGATCCAGCACCGAAAACGGAATGGTTTTGTCAGTCATAACAGCTCACTTTGTCGACGGTCAATCTTTAATACTGCATTAAAAAATGATAACCGTTGTTAACAAAGTGAGCTTTTTTACCCCTGCAATTCCAGCCCGGCGAGACGTTTCCAGTAACCGTTGCAGTCGCTGTTTGCCGTCAGCGGCAGCGGCGAGGCGCCGTTTTCGTTGGCACGGAAGGCGTCCAGCATGGCGAACACGTCGGTATCGAGCGGCGAAAGACGCACCATATCCACCAGCCCATGCATTGACGCCAGCTCGTTGCCGAGGTTATAGACGTAACCGCTCATAGTCTGAATGCCGTTGAGGACAAACACCTGCTGATTCTCCTGCGACAGCATGCTGCGTCCGTTCGGGTACTTAATGCAGCAGGTTTCACACTCGTCTTTCGGGCGATCTTCGGAACGCGCGGTGAAGCAGCGGGCAGAGTAGGCCAGCGGCAGATGGCCGTAGCTCAGCACTTCGACTTCAAACTGATTGCGAATGCCCAGCTCGTCACACTGATTTAGCAGGTTGACCAGCCAGTCGCGGGAGAGCTCAACCGGCATGCACCAGCGTATCATCCCCTGTTTGAGCAGCAGGCGCAAGGTCACCGCGTTATAGCAGTTCAGCGCATGTCCGGCGACAAACGGCAGCTTACGCTCGGCGCACATGTTCACCACGCCCAGGTCGCTCGCCTCCAGCAGGAACTCACCGTTTTCGACGTAGCGCTTCAGCTCGCCCAGTTCAGAGGACGCCTGCACCAGCGCCAGCGTCGAGAGCACCACCTGCTTGCCGCTGGCGGCCAGGCTTTTCGCCATATCCAGCCAGTCGCCCACTTTGGTGGCGCGGCGCTTGCTGCACACCGCTTCGCCGAGGTAAATCACATCGGCGCTGCTGTTAGCCGCCTGCTGGTAAAAATCTTCCAGCGTCTCTTTTGGCCAGTAGTAAAGCACCGGCCCTAATGAATATTTCATGATTATCTCACTGCCATTTACGGTGATACGCGCCGAGCGTGGTTTGCGTGCCTTCGGACATCGCGCCGAGCGTCTCCATCCAGGCCGCCTGCGGGGCGTAGTTTTGCGGGTCCGCCATGCAGCGGTCGATGGCCTGACGCCACACCTTCGCCACCTGGCTCACGTAGGCCGGGCTACGCTGGCGGCCTTCGATTTTCACCGAGGCAATGTTGGCGGCCAGCAGTTCCGGCAGCAGCTCCAGCGTGTTGAGGCTGGTGGGCTCCTCCAGCGCGTGGTAGCGCTCGCCGTCCACCAGATAGCGGCCTTTGCACAGCGTCGGGTAGCCCGCGTTTTCACCGTCCTGATAGCGGTCGATTAACACATCATTCAGGCGCGACTCCAGCCCCTGCGGCGTTTGCTGCCAGCGAACGAAGCGGGCAGGCGAGCAGGCACCGACGGTATTTGGCGATTCCCCGGTGAGATAGGAAGAAAGATAGCAGCGGCCTTCGGCCATGATGCACAGGCTGCCGAAGGCAAAAACCTCCAGCGGCACTGGCGTGACGCGCGCCAGTTGCTTAACCTGATGAATAGAGAGCACGCGCGGCAGCACCACGCGGGCTACGTCAAAGTGTCGATGATAAAAACGCACGGCCTCTTCATTGGTGGCCGATGCCTGAACAGAGACGTGGCGCTCAATATGCGGATAACGTTCTGCCGCATACTCAAGCATGGCGAGGTCAGCCAGGATCAGCGCATCTGCGCCCAGCTGGGCCGCCATATCCACGGCGCGCTGCCAGCGGGCATAGCCATCAGGATGGGCAAAGGTATTGATGGCGATGTGCAGTTTGCGCCGGTGCTGGTGAACGAAGTTAACGGCTTCCTGAAGCTTTTTCTCCGTAAAGTTAAGACCCGCAAAATGGCGGGCGTTGGTATCATCTTTCAGCCCGATATAGACCGCATCGGCCCCATTTTCGATGGCCGCCTTAAGCGCCGGAAGGTTTCCGGCAGGGCAGAGCAGCTCCATAATTTATCCCGATGTTGTCGATCGCAGGGATCGTAAAAAATGTTAACGAGCTGGGATTTTAATTAACCCATACGCGACAATTTTTGATTTAAGGCAGCTAATGGCGTATTGATGGCACCAATAATGAGGTATACCGGACAACGGTTTGTTGATTTACGCCGCTATCTTCTTGTCGGGATATGGCAAAATAGCAGGATTATAGCTATCAGGGAGTAAAGCTCGTGCTGGATAAACTGCGTTCACGTCTCGTACAATTCGGTCCATCAATGCTGAGCGTGCCGGTAAAACTGGCGCCGTTCGCGCTTAAACGCCAGGTGCTGGAACAGGTACTGAGCTGGCAGTTCCGCCAGGCGCTACAGGACGGTGAGCTTGAGTTTCTGGAAGGCCGCTGGTTAAAGATTGAAGTACGCGATATCGGGTTGCGCTGGTTTACTTCCGTAGAGAACGATCGGCTTATCGTCCGTGAAACCGCCGAGGCGGATGTCAGCTTTAGCGCGGATGCCAGCGATCTGCTGATGATCGCCGCGCGCAAACAGGATCCGGACACCCTTTTCTTCCAGCGTCGTCTGGTGATTGAAGGCGACACGGAGCTCGGTCTGTACGTCAAAAATTTAATGGATGCCATTGAGCTGGAGCAGATGCCGAAAGCACTGCGTATGATGTTGATGCAAATGGCAGATTTCGTTGAGGCCGGGCTAAAAACCCCGCCGGACAGTAAACACACTTCAGTAGGTGAACCATGCTGATTCGAGTCGAAATTGGGATTGATGCGCCGGGTATCGATGCGTTGTTACGCCGCTCTTTTGCAGGCGACGCCGAAGCTCAACTGGTTCACGATCTTCGCGAAGATGGCCTGATTACGCTGGGCCTGGTTGCCACCGACGATGAAGGGCAGGTAGTCGGCTACGTGGCGTTCAGCCCGGTGATTGTGCAGGGTGAAGAGTTGCAGTGGGTCGGAATGGCGCCGCTGGCGGTGGATGAAAACTACCGTGGACAGGGCCTGGCACGCCAGCTGGTCTATGAAGGGCTGGATTCCCTGAATGAATTCGGCTATGCCGCTGTCGTCGTTCTGGGCGATCCGGCGTTCTACGAGCGTTTAGGCTTTGAGCCAGCGTCCAGATACGATCTGCGCTGCCACTGGCCAGGCACGGAAACATCTTTCCTGGTACATCCTCTGGCGGACGATTCGCTCGATGGGGTTACCGGTCTGGTGGAGTACCACGATCATTTCAATCGTTTTTAAGCAGGCTTTCGCGTAGCGCCTCGAAAGAGCCGTCCCCGTTGACGAGACGCTCTTTCTGGCGCTTCGTCAGCTGCTTGATGCGGTATTCCAGCCTGAGCGCCAGGGATCTGTCGCCCACGGCGGCTGAAAACGCCAGCTGAAGTTCACCTTTCCCCCGCAGTGCTTTCGCCCCTTTTCCCGTTTGATGTTGTAAAAAACGCCGTGCCACATCGGTAGTGATCCCGGTGTAGAGTGCGTTATCAGCGGTTCGGACAAGATAGAGAAACCAGCACACGGTAAACAGATTCAGTATGTTAAGGTGAACGCACCATAGCATGAGAGAGAGCGAAAATGGAAACACTGGCCGCCATTAACCGCTGGCTGGCAAAGCAGCATGTTGTGACCTGGTGCGTCTGTAAAGACGAGGAGATGTGGTGCGCAAATGCCTTTTATTACTACGATCCCGAGCGCGTGGCCTTTTACGTGATGAGCGAAGACAAAACGCGGCATGCGCAGATGACGGGCCAACAGGCAAAAGTGGCGGGCACGGTAAATGGTCAGCCTAAAACCGTTGCGCTGATCCGCGGGGTCCAGTTCAAAGGCGAAATTCGTCGCCTGGAAGGTGAGGAAAGCGACGCCCAGCGTAAACGCTATACGCGCCGCTTCCCGGTGGCCGCAGCGCTAAAAGCCCCGGTGTGGGAAATCCGCCTCGATGAGCTGAAATTTACCGACAACACCCTGGGCTTTGGCAAGAAGCTGCACTGGTTACGCACCGAGCAGGCGTAGCGCTTCGCGGTTAAACGCTGGAAGATCGTCCGGCGTACGGCTGGTGATCAGCTGATCGTTATCGTTCACCACTTCCTGATCGTAGAACTCGGCACCGGCGTTTTTCAGATCGATAACGATCGGTTTCACCGCGGTGAGCTTACGCCCGCGTACCACCTCGGCGCTGATCAGCAGCTGCGGGCCGTGGCAAATGGCAAACACCGGTTTACCGGTGCCGACGAAGTCACGGGTAAAGGTGACGAAACGCTCGTCCCCGCGCAGGGAATCCGGTGAATGGCCGCCCGGTAACAGCAGGGCGTCGAAATCCGACGGGCTGACGTTATCAATGGATTCGTCAATGGTCACGCTGGCTTCACCCTTGTGGCCCTTCACGGTTTTACCCGCTTCTTTTTCGATGGTGACCACCTCGTGGCCCGCCTTGCGGAATGCCTCTGCTGGCGACGTAAATTCTGAATCTTCAAACTCGTCGGTAATCAAGACTGCGATTTTTTTACCCATGCTTCCTCCGTTGTTTTCGCTTCAGACTGTTTTTTTCCCGTTTGTGGTAAATACTTACCGGTAACAGACTTTTAAGTGTGGTAGAGCAGGCCCAGATCGCAAACGGACAATTCTGTAAAGGGGACAAGATGAGTCAGGTACTGATTACCGGCGCAACCGGGCTGGTGGGTGGACATCTGCTGCGGCTGCTGATCCAGGATCGGCATATCAACTATATCGCCGCCCCGACGCGTCGCCCGCTGTTGGATATCACCGGCGTCTATAACCCGCACGATCCCCAGCTTACCGACGCGCTGGCGCAGGTGCAGGATCCCATTGATATCGCCTTTTGCTGCCTTGGCACCACCCGACGGGAAGCGGGCAGTAAAGAAGCCTTTGTCCATGCAGATTACACGCTGGTGGTAGATACCGCCCTGACGGCCAAGAAGCTGGGTGCTAAGCATTTCCTGGTGGTCAGCGCGCACGGCGCGAACGCAGGCTCGCCGTTTTTTTACAACCAGGTGAAGGGCAAAATGGAAGAGGCGTTAATCGCGCAGCAATGGGAGCGCCTGACCATCGTGCGGCCTTCCATGCTGATGGGCCACCGCGACGAACGGCGTTTTAACGAGTCTTTTTTCGCTCCGCTGTTTCGCATCCTGCCCGGTAACTGGAAGTCCATCGAGGCGCGGGATGTCGCGCAGGCGATGCTGAAAGAGGCACTGGCTCCGTCGCAAGAGGGGGTTAATATTATCCCTTCGGCAAAACTGCGTGAAATCGCGCAGGGCGAGGCGTAAACTTCCCCGGCTTATTAAATAACACCTTCCGGGGAATGGTATGACTGGTCAGTCTTCATCTCAGGCGGCAACACCTGTTCAGTGGTGGAAGCCCGCACTCTTCTTTCTCGTGGTCATCATTGGCCTCTGGTATGTGAAATGGCAGCCGTACTACGGTAAAGCCTTCACCGCCGCCGACACCCACAGCATCGGTAAATCGATTCTCGCGCAGGCCGATTCCAGCCCGCTTCGCGCGGCGTGGGATTACGCAATGGTCTATTTTCTTGCCGTCTGGAAAGCGGCGGTATTGGGCGTATTGCTGGGCTCGCTGATTCAGGTACTTATCCCGCGTAACTGGCTGATAAAAACCCTGGGACAACCGCGCTTGCAGGGCACGCTGCTGGGAACGATTTTCTCCCTGCCGGGCATGATGTGCTCCTGCTGCGCTGCACCGGTGGCGGCGGGTATGCGCCGACAGCGCGTGTCGATGGGCGGTGCGCTTGCCTTCTGGATGGGTAACCCCCTGCTGAACCCGGCAACGCTGGTGTTTATGGGCTTCGTTCTCGGCTGGCATTTCGCGTTTATCCGTCTGGCGGCTGGCCTGCTGACGGTGGTGCTTGTCGCTACGCTAGTGCAGCACCTGGTGAAAGACAACGAGGCCGGGCCTGCCTCCGTTGAGCTGGACCTCAGCGATCCGCAGGGCAGTTTCTTAGCTCGCTGGGGCAAAGCGCTGTGGCAGCTTTTCTGGAGCACAATCCCGGTCTATATCCTGGCCGTACTGGTGCTCGGGGCGGCGCGCGTCTGGCTGTTCCCGCATGCGGATGGCGCTATCGACAACACGCTGATGTGGGTGATTGCGATGGCGGTGGCCGGTTGCCTGTTTGTGATCCCAACCGCGGCGGAGATCCCGATTATTCAGACCATGATGATGGCTGGCATGGGTACCGCACCGGCGCTGGCGCTGCTCATCACGCTGCCGGCGGTGAGCCTGCCGTCGCTGATCATGCTGCGTAAGTCATTCCCGGCGAAAGCGCTGTGGCTGACGGCGGGGCTGGTGGCGTTGAGCGGAGTGATTGTGGGGAGTATGGCGCTGGTGTGAAAGAAAGCCCGGTGGCGCTGGCGCTTACCGGGCTTACAGTCAGGTGTGAATTACTTGATATAAGTAAAGGCGGTGGTGACGTGCTTCACGCCGCTCACCCGGCTGGCGATATCCGCCGCCGCTTTCCCTTCACGTTCTGTCACCAGGCCCAGCAGGAACACTTCGCCGTTCTCAGTGGTTACTTTCACGTTTGAGGATTTCACCTGGTCGGTACCCAGCAGCTGGGAACGCACTTTGGTGGTGATCCAGGTATCAGATGACGCGGTGCCGAGACCAATCGGCTGGCCCTGGCGGATCTCGTTAAACACTTCCGCCGTACCTTCTACGCCCATCGCGATCTGTTTGGCGCGCGAGGCGAGTTCAGGGGTTGGCGCCTGGCCTGCCAGCAGAACTTTGCCCTGATAAGCCGTCACGTTAATGCGTGCTTCCTTCTTGATCTGTTCGTCTTTCGACAGCGCACTGTTTACGCGCAGCTCAAGCGTACCGTCATCCACCTGCGTCCCAACGGTACGCGGATCGGTCGCTGCTTTGGTGCCGACCGCTGCGGTACCGACTACAGCGGCAGCGATGCATCCCTGAAGCAGTAATGCAGACATCACGACTGCAAGGGCCGATAAAACCTTCATGAGAACTCCTTAATCATCCTGGTGAGGGAAAAGCGTGTTATCGATCAGATCGCATAAGCAGTTCACCGTGAGCATATGCATCTCCTGGATGCGGGCGCTACGGTGCGAAGGAATGCGGATCTCCACATCCTGCGGCCCCAGCAGGCCAGCCAGCTCACCGCCGTCGTAACCGGTCAGGGCGACAATCGTCATGTCTCGGGTTACTGCCGCTTCAACCGCCTTAACGATATCCCGGCTGTTACCGCGCGTGGAGATCGCCAGCAACACGTCTCCGGCATGGCCTAAGGCGCGCACCTGCTTGGCGTAAATTTCGTCATGCAGACGATCGTTGGCAATCGCAGTTAAGACCACGTTATCGGTGTTTAGTGCAATGGCAGGTAAACTCGGTCGCTCGGTTTCGAAGCGATTGATCATGCTGGCAGCAAAATGCTGTGCGTTGGCGGCGGACGTGCCATTGCCACAACAGAGGATTTTGTTGCCGTTGAGCAGCGACTGAACCAGCGTCATCGCTGCACGCGAGATCGCGTCCGGAAGGGCTTCCGCTGCGGCAATCTGCGTTTGAATGCTTTCTGTGAAGCACACTTTTATTCGTTCGAGCACGGTATCCCTTTAAAATCTTATTTATGCGTCTTCGCCAAACGCGTTTTTAAGCCAGTCGATTGCATTTCCGGTGAAGGCTACCACATCGAAACGGCAATCCACAGTATCAAAACTCCCATTATGGCGGGCAAGCCACAAGTGGGCAGTCTGTAATAATTTTTGTTGTTTGGCGAGCGTCACGCTGGCGGCAGCACCGCCAAAACGGGACGACTGTCGGTAGCGTACTTCAACAAACACGATGGTTTGACCGTCTTTCATAATCAGGTCAATCTCGCCGCCGCGCCCGCGAACGTTGGCGGCGACAAAGCGCAGTCCTTTGCCTTCAAGCCAGCGGCGCGCTTTTAGCTCCCACGCGTCGCCGGTCTCTTTGCGGCTTAACTGGCCGGGACGATCTGCCCCTGCTGGTATTTGAGCCATGATAACTTCCTGTTAATCACACAATCCTGATCGGCGGTCAGATCGCCGGTATTCCCGTTAAGCTCAAAGCCCGGTACCTGGCGCATCTGGGTAAAGTGGTTTGCCAGCGCCCAGGCATCGACGCCCATCGCGTACAGACGCGCCAGGGAATAATCATTGCGCACCGCGCCCAGCGCCTGCTGCATCAACTGCGGGTTGCTGCCTGCCAGCATAGGGATCTCGCTGTATTGCAGTCCTTCCATTTCCAGACGGAAATCCGGGCCTGCGGTACCCTGTGCGCTGCGTGAGCTGGCGTAGAGCGTTGCGCCGCTCTGGCTGCCGTTACGCATGGCGATCATTGGTTTGATAAAGGCGATCTCTTCCGGCGTAGCGACGATGTACGCCGAATCCACTTTACCGCCGCCGCTGATTTGCGCGTCGGTAGGGGGGGCCGGGATCGTCAGACCGCCGATGGTGACGCTCTGCTGCTGCGGCAGGCTGGCGGATACCGGGCTACCGTTGAGGGCAATACCTGCCCCGCCGTTCACGCCCGCTCTCAGTTCGGAAGCTGAGCCAAATTTCTGCTGCAACACCACGCCACCGCCAAGGGTCTGCCACTCTTGCGCAAAGGCGTTGGCAACGCGGTCGCCCAGCGTGCTGCGTGGGATCAGCAGCAGCGGCGCCTGTTTGCCCTGCTCGTGAATATGACGGGCCGCATCGCGGGCTTCATCCTCCGGAGAGAGGGCGAAGTAACAGATATTGGCGCGGTTCTGAACCTGCTCAGGCTGGTTAAGCGCCAGCACGTTCAGCGTGGTGTTGCTCTTCATCAGCGCTTCCACGTTGTTTTTCAACAGCGGGCCGACAACGATGCTGGCCCCGTCCTGCTGAACCTGCGCCAGCACCTGGTCAAGCGGCTGGGCGCTGGTGTCGTAGATTTTCAACTCTGCACCAGGGTTAGCGCTGGTGGTGGCCACAGCCTGCGGCTGGGCTGCTAGCTGCTGTTCCGGCTGCGCGGTTTGCGGCTGAGGTTGTTCTGCCGTCGCGGGCGCCGGGGTTTCAGCCGGGGCCTGTGTTGCCGCAGGCGCTGAGGTAGCGGGTTGCGTCGTTGGGGCGGTAACCGGATTCTGCATGGTGCCCTGGGCAGGGGTTTGCGCGGTGGTCAGGTCGCTGGTTTCGGCGGCTGACGGACTGACGACGTCATTCACATTCGCCGCCTGTGCTGCCTGCGCCGGAACGGCGCTGCCGGTGACGGCGGTAGTGCCGTTTTTCGCGGCTTCAAAACCTTGCTGAATGGCGCGGCCAAACACCGCTGCCTGGCCGTTTAACGGCAGCAGCAGGGCGATTTTGCTGGTGGAGGCGGGCTTAAAGTTTTGCACGTTCACCAGCTGCGTTGGCAGCATTTTTGCTCCCGGGTTTTGCGGGTAGCGCTTTTGCCAGTCGGTAATGCCGGCTTTCAGCATGTTCGGATCGCTGCGGTTGTTGAACCACATCTGTTGCAGATCCAGCCAGCCTTGCAGGACATTTTCATCGGCGTTGATCACCAGCGCTCTGGCCTGATCCTGGGTCATGGAGGCGAGTGCCTGCCAGGTTGCGTCAATATTTTTCTGCTTGTCCGCACCCGCGAGCAGAGGCTCCTGGGCAATCAGCGCGCGGAGAAGCGTCAGGGAGGGGCGACCCTGCTCAGCGGTGATACCGGCCTGCCAGAAACGGGCCTGCTGATTCTTATCCAGCGCGCTCAGTTCGATAGTGCCGAGGATCTTCTTCGCGCCGTCGAAATCTTTCTGCGCGACCTTCAGTTCTGCCGACAGCAGCGTCTGCTCATGGCGCTGATCGTCGTTAAGATCCTGCGGCAGCTGGCTGAACAGCTCGGCAGCCTGCTGGGTTTTTCCTTCCTTCAGCAGTGCACGAATGGCGAGTAATTGCCAGTTGATCCTGGTATCATTTGAACTCTGCGACATTTGTTGCAGATAAAAGCCAGAATCAGCCTGAGCGGATCCCTGCATATGAGCAGTGCTCTGGTCAGGTGCCTGGGTGCCGCAGCCTGTAAAGATCAGGGCTGCCAGCAGGAGGGGCACGCTGTGCGCGGCTTTTTTACGAAGAAACGTTAACGGTACCATACTGTATCCAGTGATTTTTTTACGCAATGCTCAATATTAAATCGGCAATACGGACGAAACAATGAAACAACACGAAACGGCAGATAATTCTCAAGGCCAGCTTTATATTGTACCTACTCCTATCGGGAATTTGTCTGATATTACCCAACGTGCACTCACTGTATTGCAAGCTGTTGATTTAATTGCTGCTGAAGACACCCGTCATACCGGTTTACTGCTGCAGCACTTTGCCATTAACGCCCGTCTGTTTGCCCTGCACGATCACAATGAGCAACAAAAAGCCGAAACGCTGGTGGCGAAGCTGAAAGAAGGGCAGAACATCGCGCTGGTCTCCGATGCGGGTACGCCGCTTATCAACGATCCGGGCTACCATCTGGTGCGCACCTGCCGTGAAGCAGGGATACGCGTTGTGCCGCTGCCGGGGCCGTGTGCTGCTATTGCCGCATTAAGTGCGGCGGGCCTGCCGTCCGATCGTTTCTGCTACGAAGGTTTCCTGCCTGCTAAATCCAAAGGCCGTCGCGACGTGTTAAAGGATCTGGAAGCAGAGCCGCGTACCCTGATTTTTTACGAATCAACCCACCGCCTGCTGGAAAGCCTGGAGGATATGGTTACCGTCTGGGGCGAAACCCGCTACGTGGTGCTGGCGCGCGAGCTGACCAAAACCTGGGAAACCATTCACGGCGCGCCGGTTGGCGAACTGCTGGCGTGGGTGAAAGAGGATGAGAACCGCCGCAAGGGCGAAATGGTGCTGATTGTCGAAGGGCATAAAGCGCAGGAAGACGCCCTGCCTGCCGATGCGCTGCGTACGCTGACCCTGCTACAGGCTGAACTGCCCCTGAAAAAAGCGGCGGCGCTGGCGGCGGAGATCCACGGCGTGAAGAAAAATGCGCTGTATAAATATGCGCTGGAGCAGCAGGGGGAGTAAGCCCCTGCCGCCTGTTTTGCCGGGTGACGGCTTCGCCTTACCCGGCCTACACCGTGTCAAAGCCTCACTATTTTCCCGGCATCGCCTCAAACACCAGCGTTTCCAGCGGTTGCAGCGTAATCACCACAGCGTTTTTATACTCCTCTGGTACGGTTGAATTACTGCCGTACACGGCTTTCAGGGCAAACTGCGAACGCTCTCCTGCCGGGATTTCAAAATCTTTGGTTAAATCCAGGTAGTAACGTTGCGGCTTATCCGACGGGTTGCGTAAACCAAAAATCGCTTTGTCTTTACTCCATGAGGCCCAGCCGTAAACCTCAAGCGAAGTTGGGTCACCGCCAATCCAGTGCGTATCCACCAGCACGCTGGCATTCTCACGCGACCACTTCGCCGCCTGTGCCAGGGTGTCCCACTTCGCCTTGTTAAGCATGGACGGCGTGATGTACAGCTCCTGAAGTTGAGTTCCGGTCGCGAAGTAGCTCCAGACCTGATCGGCAAAATCACCGTCCGTTTGTACTTTCTCCAGTCCATAGTAAGCGTTCTCTGCACTGACGATCCCGTGGTACATCAGGGAGTTCAGCGGGAACAGCGGGCCTTTGCGTACGATGGAGCGATAAGTTTCGGCATCCCGGTAGGTCATCCACTGCTGCACTGGCGTGCCGGGACCGTACAGGTTGATATCATCGCCCTGACGCCAGATTGAATCAGCATAGAACAGCCAGGACGGGCTCGCGTCGGTGCCGGTGGTCAGGTTGATAAACAGGTTCGGGTTTGCGCTGCGCATGTTGTGCAGCAGGGCAATGGACGCGTCAAAATCCGATGCAAATGGGCTGCCCTTGATATGCGAATTGGCGTTACCCATTCCGTCGAGCTTGAACGAGGTAATGTGCTCGTTTTTGATCAGCTTAATGATTTGATCGTTAAAGTTTTTAAAGTAGTTCGGCCCCGACAGCGCCAGCTTGCCGTCTACGGTTTCGAAACCATACTCTTTTGCATGCGAGACGCGAATATCGCGCGGCTTGTTGTAACCGCCCCACGGTGAAAGCCACAGCCCAACCGAGCTATGCAGGCTGTCGGCTTTTTCCCTGACTTTGCCAAAACCGTTGCTGAATGCCGGGCCAAACAGCCAGCGTCCGGTGCGATCGTCCCAGCCATCGTCCAGCAGGAACGCGTCCAGCGCCACCCCGCGTCCGGCAATAAATTCTTTATTCCATTCGTCCATCCGCCCAATGACATCCTGCTCGGAGTAAGGAGTAAAGAAGCCAATGTCCATCCAGCTGTTGTAGTGCAGATAAGGCTTATAAGGCCGCGGGCGCACGGCATCGATAAACTGGTTTACGCTGCGCCGCAGCTGATTAGTTTCCGGGAAAGTGCCGAACCAGGTGGTAAAACTGACCGGTGTCTCAGGCAGAATTGGCGTTTTCAGCTCCACGTTGAGGTTCGTGGTGGCTTCATAAGCGTAAGTATTCACAATCGGTTTGTCTGGCAGGATGAAGAACGAGTCGGCCACGATTGGCGAGCTGTTAATCGCCCCGTCAACGTAAGGTGCCTGAGACTGCTTCTTCGTCGGGAAGAAGGTCATTTTCGCTACGTCCCGCGGCTGCCCGACGGCGGCGATGGTGTAGCCGATGCTGGCGTATTTTCCCTTCACCAGGTTCAGTTTCACCGTTACGTTAAAATCCGGATGCGTAAAGTCGATGACTATCGCGTTGCCCTGCTTTTCGACGTGCTTGATTTTGAAATCAGCGGTGTGGATTTTTGTTTCATCCGGCAGTGTCAGAAAGAACAACTCCTGTGGCGTGAGCGGATGGTTAGCCTTGCTGTCCGTTACCACTACCGTTGCGTTTGCATCATCAAACGAAAGGGCGATATTGTCGTTACTGAGCGCGTAGTTTGCTGCCGCCGCGCCATGAGAAACACAGAGAGCCAGCAGCGAGAGAGTGAGCATTTTTTTCATCGGGGTAAGATCCTTATCAGTAATGCTTCAGCATTCGGTTGATGGACTGTTCCAGCCAGTAGCGCTGGGTGCCGAAGTTAATACGCAGGTAGTTTTCGCCGTTTTGTACGTAGTGGCTGCCATCTTCGATGACCACGCCAGCGTGTTTTGCGAAATGTTGGGTTAGCGCCGTCGCACTGCGATCGTCCGCACTGACGTCTATCCAGGCGAGATACGACGACTCCGGGTTCATCATCTTCCATGCAGGGAAATGGGTCTGGATGGCATCCGCAAGGTAGCGGGCATTGCCGCGCAGATAACCATTCAGCGCGTCGAGCCATGGCAGACCTTGCTGATAAGCCAGAATAATTCCCCACACGCCGAAGATATTGGGCGAGGTAATGGAGTTCTTCTCCAACTGCTGGCGGAAACGCTGGCGCAGCGAATCGTCTGGAATCATTGAGTAGGATGTTTTTAGCCCGCCAAGGTTGAAGGCTTTATTGGGGGAGGTCAGCACAATCAGGTTGTCCTGGGCGGCACAGCCCGAAGTCAGACAGCTGACGAATGTACCGTCCAGAATGTGCTCGGCGTGAACCTCATCAACCACCAGAATCGTGCCGTAGCGCTTACAGAGATCGGACACCTGGCGTATCTCATCCGCGCGCCAGATGCGGCCCGAGGGGTTATGCGGCGAGCAGAAGAACCACAGTTTTGGACGGTGAGTTTTGAGCTGAACTTCAATCAGATTAAAATCCAGCTGATAGCGGTTTTCCTTCACGCTCAGCGGATTTGCAAGCACCCGCACGCCCTGTCGCTGTGTCGCCATGGCAAACGGGTCATACACCGGGGTGTTCATCATCACGCAGTCGCCGGGATTGCAGAACGCCTGAACCGTATAGTGCAGCGTAGAAACGGTGCCGTAGGTCAGGGTGATCCATGACTTATGCACCTCAACCTGATGACGGGTGCGCTGGAAGGCGATGACCGCATCGTAGAATTCGTCGAAGCACCAGGTGTAACCGAAGGTGCCATGCTCCACGATGCGCTGGAAGCCTTCAATCACGGCGGGTGGCGAGGTGAAATCCATGTCTGCTATCCACAGCGGGATAAATCCCTCCGGGACATCACCGAAACGCGAACACACAAACGCATGATCCCATTTACGGCATTTATCGCTTTTACGCTCAATGATTCTGTCGAAATCAAACACAACGACCCCCTGTTAAATTAAGGCTTCAATACCGGATTTGACGCTCTGCACCTGCGGGCCGATGATCACCTGAACGCTGTGGGCATCAAGCACCACGACTGACAAGGCGCCAGCGGCCTTCAGCGCCTGCTGGTCGATAAGCCCCATATCTTTCACCACCAGACGTAAGCGGGTAATGCAGTTGTCGAGCGACTCAATATTCTCTTTACCGCCAAGCGCGCGAAGAATAAGCCCATGATCGTATTTCGATTTTCCACGTGCCCGGGTATTGGCTTCCACCGCCTGGAGCGCACCCTGCGCGTCAACCTCACGGCCTGGCGTTTTTATATCGTGCTTGAGGATGTACCAGCGGAAGACGAAGAAGTAGATAGCAAACCAGGCAATACCCACCGGGAACAGCAGATACCATTTGGTCGACATCCCCTGCATGACGCCGAAGATCAGCAGATCCAGAATACCGCCGTCAGTGTTGCCGATGGTGACGCCGAGCAGCGCCATCACCATCAGCGCCAGGCCAGACATAACGATATGAAACGCGTAAAGCACAGGGGCAATAAACAGGAACAGGAACTCAATTGGCTCTGAAATACCCGTGACAACTGAAACCAGCACGCCTGAAAGCAGCAGCCCTTTAATCACCGGACGGTTTTCCGGGCGCGCGGTGCGGTAGATAGCGTAAGCCACGGCAGGCAGGCCGAAGATAAAGGTCGGCATAAACCCTTGCGATAAAAATGCCGTAACGTGCGGGCTAAACGGCAGACCCGCTTTCAGCTCGGCGTAGAAAATGTTCAGCGCACCGGCCACTTCCTGGCCGTTAACCATCTCAATGCCGCCCGCCGGGGTGAAGCGCACCATCGCCAGCAGTATGTGATGCAGGCCAAAAGGTTTGAGTAGCAGCACGCCCACGCCATACAGGAACGGTCCAAAGACGCTGGTGCTCTGGATGATATGACCAATCCCGGCAATGCCCATTGCCATATATTCCCACAGCAGGGGGATGACCAGGCCGACCAGCGACAGGGTGAGGGCGGTAACAATCGGAACAAAACGAATGCCGCTAAAGAAGGCAAATGCGTCGTGCAGCACCGTGTCCTGGAAGCGTTCGTGCAGGAAGTAGGTGATCACCCCTACCACAATGCCGCCGAGCACGCCCATCTCCAGCGTTTGAATGCCAAGCACGATGGATTGTCCCACCTGTCTCATGGTGGCGGCATCCGCAAGCTGGTGGGTGGCGGTCAGGTAGTAGTTGATGCTCATGTTCATCAGCATGTAGCCAACGAATCCGGCAAAAGCGCCCACCGCTTTATTACGTCTGGCAAGGCCCATTGGGATCGCCATGGCAAACATCAGCGGCAGATAGGTAAAAGCAAAGCCGCCGACCATGGCGATAAAACCAAAGGTGAGCTGCGTTAACTCGCCGCCCAGAAAGGGAAAACTTTTGATGGTGGAAGGGCTGGTGACAGAACTACCGATACCTAACAACAACCCCATAAAGGCCAATAGCGAAACCGGGAACATAAACGTCTTTCCCAGGCTCTGGAAAAACTCCCACGCTTTCGATTTAAACGACTTTTCCTGTGTCATGTAGGGACTCCTCGGATTTTTAGGATAATGGAAGGCGCTGTCCGGCTTAAGGACGCGCCTTCATATTTGCGAGGCTTATAGTTATTTTTTAGGTACTAACGTTATGCGCGATGGGTTCAGGCTTCAGCCGGAAGCAGCAGCCGGTTCGCCGAGCCGCAAACGGTGATTTTGCTTCTGACCACCTCTTTCATGGCATCCATGCCGACGCGCATGTAGAAGCGCGGATCGTTGCCCTGTGGGTTCTCGGCAAACCAGGCTTTGACTGCGTCAGAGAAGGCGATTTTCAGCTCTGTTGCGACGTTAACTTTGCAGACGCCCAGCTCAATGGTGCGGCGCACATCCTCATCCGGAACATCGCTCGCACCGTGCAGTACCAGCGGCACTGTCACTACCTCGCGGATCTCGGCCAGCCGCTGGAAGTCGATTTTTGGGCGTTTGGTATAGAGGCCGTGCGCGGTTCCGATGGCAACGGCGAGGCTGTCCACGCCTGTCAGTTCGACAAAGCGTTTTGCTTCCTGCGGGTCGGTCAGGAACGCGCTTTCGGCGTCGACGCTCATGTCATCTTCCACTCCACCCAGTCGGCCCAGTTCGGCCTCGACGCTACAGTCGTTGAGGTGACAGAAATCGACGACCGATTTCACCAGCTTGACGTTTTGTTCGAAGGGGTAATGGCTACCGTCGATCATTGCGCTACGTACGCCGGCATGGACTTTGCGGCGAATGTCATCCAGCGATTCGTGGTGATCGAGGTGTAGCGCCAGCGGCATGTCATAAGTAAGGGAATATGCGCTGCACAAGGCGTAGATCTCTTCCAGCGCAATATGTTTAAACGTCCCCGGCGTACCCGCGAGGATCACCGGGGATCGCATTTCGCTACAGACTTCGAGGATCGCCTGGATCGTCTCGGCGTTATGAATGTTAAAGGCCGGAACGGCATAGCCCTTTGCCTGTGCGTCCTGCAAAAGATATTTGGTGGAAATAATACTCATGAGCCTGTCCTCTTAAGCCTGCCACGGATGAATAACGACGCCCTGGACCACACGGTTAACCGTACCGCTGGCGGATGGCGTATCTGGCGTATTGCCAACGTGCAGAGACTGGGTCAGTGCGAAGACCTGGGCGTACATCAGGAAGCAGAACGCCTGCTCCATATCGTTAAATGAACGAGAAGGCGGCAGCAGGATATGCGGGCCAGCTTCAATGACCGGATCCGTTTCGGCTGCAATGGCTACTACCCGCATAGCCTGACGATCGCGACGTAGCTCGGCGAGCAGATCCAGATCGTACTGACGCGTGTACGGATGGCTGGAGACAAACACGACGACCAGCGTTTCGTTGTCCACCAGCGACTTAGGCCCGTGACGGAAACCCGTTGGCGAATCGTAGAATGCCGCCAGCTTGCCGGCGGTCAGCTCCAGCACTTTCAGCGCAGACTCCCGTGCGGCGCCCTGTAATCCACCGCTGCCCAGATAAACAATGCGTTTCCACGGTTCGTTACCAAAGACGCCGGGGCTGAAATCGCCAAGCGAAGTGAGGATCGCCTGACAGCGATCGGACACGTTCCGGAACGTTTTGCTGTTGATCGTTTCCGGTGCGAATACCGCCAGGCAGCTCGCCATCATGGTGGTGATGCTGCTTGTCATCGCGAACCCGCGATCGTGCGTTTCGGCTGGCATGAGCAGAGCGCAGGCGTTATCGCTGTCGACGGCATTCTGGTACAGGCTGCCCGCTTCATTACAGGTGATCGACAGGTGGTAGCACTCCGGTACGAACTGATTCGCCAGCTCAACGGCGGCGACGCTCTCCGGGCTATTGCCAGAACGGGCGAAAGAGACCAGAAGCAGCGGGTGCGCAGGGCTGAAATAATCCATCGGGTTGGTGACCAGATCGGTCGTAGGTATCGCGGTGATGTTTTTCCCCGTGTGGCTGGCAAGCCATGGCGCAATGATGTCGCCGATAAAAGCGGACGTGCCCGCGCCGGTCAGAACGATCCGCAGATCGGGCTTGCGCAACAGTGGCGTCAGAAAACTGTCGATCGAGGTGCGCAGGTTATCAATATTGTTGAGCGAGCGAAGCCAGCTGGCTGGCTGCTGGCGGATCTCTTTTTCGGTCCAGGTGCCGGTGGTGGCGGTAGTGGTTTGTGGCATAACTCAGTCCTTAGTCGTGTGAATTCCACATCAGACGCTGGCAAACGTGTCGCTATCTTTCGTTTCGTTTCACTTGTTCACTTTAGCAGTTAAATAAAATCTATAGAAAAGAAATCGAAAGTTCAATGGCGTAAAAGAAATAAAACGAAAAGTGTGATCGCGAAAGGAAAGGAGAAAGTCAAGGAAAGGAAAAGAAAGGCCTTACGATCGTCTTCCGTAAGGCCAACAGGGCACACTGTGAAAGGGCTACAGGGAAAGAGCCTGACCCTGGATCCAAATCTGCCGGAGGTGTAAACCCGCATCCAGCGCAATAATATTGGCGCGTTTGCCAGGCGCTAACGATCCCAGCAAGTGATCCATACCGAGCAGACGGGCGGGATGCAGTGAAGCCATATGGATAGCTTGCTCTGGGGCGACCCCCGTATGCTCCACCATATTTCGCACGGCGGCATCCAGCGCGAGCGTGCTGCCCGCCAGCCCGCCTGAGGCCGTGCGGACAACGCCGCCCTGCATCTCGACACTTTCACCACACAACGTATAGCCCCCATCAGGCATACCCGCCGCCTGCATGGCATCGGTAATCAGCACCGTACGATCCTTCGCGCAGCAACAACACAGCCGCATGGCTCCTGGATGAACGTGATGCCCGTCGGCAATAAGCTCCAGCCACGCGCGTGGGTCCGTAAGGCCAGCGCCAACCATGCCGGGCTCCCGGTGGTGTAACCCCGTCATGCCGTTGTAGCAGTGCACCAGCCCGGCTGCGCCTGCATCAAATGCGGCCAGGGTTTGCGCGTATGTAGCGGCGCTGTGGCCCAGCATGACGCGTATCGCTTTTTGCTTGAGGTGATGGATCGCCTTCAGGGCTTCCGCTTTTTCCGGAGCAAGCGCCACTACCCGCAGCGTGTTCTGCGAAACCGCAATCAGATCATCAAGTTCCGCGAGATCCAGTTCGCGAAACAGTCCTTGCGGATGTGCCCCTTTGTTCTGCGGCGTAAAGTACGGGCCTTCCAGATAGCTGCCCAGGACCTGCGCACCGGGGCCACCGACATGACAGCGTCGGGCAATGCGCCGTAACGCGCTATGGATCGCCTCCAGCGGAGCGGTGACGGTGGTAGGCAGAAACGCCCCCACGCCTTCACGCGCTTTATGCATGGCTAACCGGTCCAGCACGTCGGGGGCATCATCCATCACATCCACACCCGCGCCGCCGTGGACGTGGATATCAATGTATGCCGGGCAAAGCAGGTCTGCCTCGCGGGTGTTAACCCCTGCCGGAATCGGCTCGATGGCGGTGATGACGCCTCTATCCATGCGCAACTGATGGTCATCCAGCCAGCCCTGCCCGGTAAGCAGACGACGCGCGCGCAGCAGCTGGCTCATATCCCTTCCTCGGCGGGCGCTTCCTCGCGACAGCGTGCAAGCTCATCCACCAGGCTGGTCAGGCCGCGATGGCCGCACTCCAGCGCCTGCAAACGAAATGCTTCACTGCTTAACCCGTCGCGCTCCAGAACCATCTCCAGCAAAAGCTGGAGATTGGTGCCGGTGATCACTTCGCTGCCGGGGTGTTGCATCGCGAGGGTAGAGGCCACACGAAACGGCGTACCGCCGAGAAGATCGGTGAGAAACACGATATCGTGCTCTGCGTCCAAATCATTCACTGCCTGCTCAAGCTGCGCGGTCAGCCGCGCAGTGGTGGAGCTTTCCGGAAAATCGATGGCGATAAACTGCGGCTGTTCGCCGAGGATTTGCTTCATCGCCTGTTCCAGCCCGCTGGCAAAACCGCCATGACCCGTCAAAATAATGCCTAACATCGCAACCTCTTTGCTTTTACAGGAAGTGACAGAATTTACCGACAACGCCCAGCACCACGGTGATACCAATCAGGCGCAGCGGGCTCCAGCCACGGCGTACCAGCCAGAACATGGTCAGGGTGTAGACCAGCGGCAGAAAGGCGGGCATCAGTTTGTCGATCACGTCGGTTTGCAGTTTGACGACCGCATCCCCGGCTTTAATCTCGAGTGTGGTATTCAGGCGCACATAGGTTGCCACCAGCGCACCAATCACCGTCATCCCGACAATGGACGCAGCATGACCAACCTTTTTGGTGTTGGCCTTGATCAGCGGGATCGCGGCGACCCCCATCCGGTAGGCATAGTGCGCCAGACCAAAACGCAGGCCGAGATGCACCACGTTAAACAGCACGATAAAGACCACGGCGCCAAGAATGGATCCCTGTAGCGCCAGGCTGGCGCCAATCCCCCCGCAAATAGGCAGCAGGGTTAGCCAGAACATGGCGTCACCAATGCCACCGAGCGGTGCACCGACGGCAATTTTAGTGCTCTGGATGCTGTTCACATCCTGCTTGGAACGCTCCATTGCCAGAATAATGCCGATGACGAAGGTCACCAGGAACGGGTGGGTGTTAAAGAAGCCCATATGGCCTTTCATGGCGCGCGCCAGGTCCCGCTTATTGGTGTGGATCTTTTTCAGCGCGGGCAGTAGCCCATACAGCCAGCCGGAGGCCTGCATTCGCTCGTAGTTGAACGAGGCCTGTAGCAGCATGGAACGCCAGGCGACACGGTTAATATCCTTTTTCGTTAGCTCAGCGCCAATACTCTGGTCTTCGTAGACGTTTTCATTCACGCCGGTCAGCAGCGTCTCTTCACTTTCAGACACGCCCGGCAGGGTGGTTGGATTAGATGCCATCTTCAAATTCCTCTTTCTGGGCCGCAGGCGCCGTCGGTTCAGGCGATTTGCGCAGCAGGTCGATCAGCGCCATCGCCAGCGCAGCCGCGGCAATCGCCAGCACCGGCAGTTTCAGCCAGGCCGCGGCGACAAAGCCGATAATGAAGTAAGGGATGTAGACGTTTTTCATCATGATCTTCAGCAGCACGGCGAAGCCGATCGCTGGCATGATACCGCCCGCGACGCCCAGACCGTCGATCAGACGTTCCGGCAGGACATCAATCGCGGTTTTCGCATGTTCAGCCCCGAAGTAGATGGGCAGAAACGCACACAGGAAGTAGAAGACGCCGAGCGCCAGCAGTGCCAGATAGTTGACCCGTTCAATACCACGGGTGTCTGCGTTAGCCGCCATGCGATCGCAGCGGGACATCACGCCGGACATCACCGAGAAGAGGAAAGTGATCCCCATCTGAACCGCCACGGCAAACGGCACGGCGACCCCAACCGCGACATCCGGCTTCACGCCTGTGGTAATGGCAAATGTGGTGCCAACGATGGTGCCGATAATCACGTTTGGCGGCTGCGCGCCCGCCAGCGGCGCGAGACCCATCCAGACCAGTTCTAACGTACCGCCGGTCAGAATTCCGGTGTGCAGATCGCCCAGAATCAGGCCAACCAGTGGCCCGAGCACCACCGGACGGTGCATGTGTGTTAAGCCGTTAAACATATCCAGGCCCGCGATAAAGGCGAGAAGCCCCAGCGCGAAAGCCTGCAACAGACTGATTTCCATTGTGAATCCCTCAGAGCAGTTTAAAGAGATCCAAAGCAGTCTCTGTTGGAACGCCCTGAACGAAGCATTCCACTCCGGCCGCCTTCAGGCCGTTAAACGCGGCGATATCGTTCGCGTCTACAGATACCGTTTTGGCAATTTGCTGTTTGCCACTGGCGTAATGCATATTTCCGACGTTGATACGGGTGATAGGCACGCCGCCCTCGACCAGCGTTAAAAAATCAGCCGGTGTTTTACAGACCAGTAGAATTTTCTGCCGATCGGCGGCGCGATGAATGTTGTCGATCACTTTTTGCAGGGACCAGAAACGCACGGCGATGCCTTCCGCAAGCACCATCTCCATCAGGTTTTGCTGAACCGGATCGTCTGCAACCTCGTCATTTGCCACCAGCACCAGGTTCGCCCCCGCAAACCCCACCCACTGTACGCCCACCTGACCGTGGATCAGGCGTTCATCAATGCGGCATAAGACAATGTTTGGCATAGCGTTTTCCTCTTTTTAATTATGCGTGTTGAGTCGTTACGCCTTCGCAGGCGGCATGGTACTGCTGGAGTATGTCCTGAATGTGGTCGAGAATGAGCTCCCGTGGTGTGAACCTGAGAGCACCCTCGCGAACTTTGCTGTACTGCAACGGCAGATACTGGCTGATCAGCGGCAGCGGGATCGGTTCATCCGCCAGGTTGCGTACCAGTCGCTCAAAAGCCTCGTCAATCTGGCTGTCTGGCCAGTAATAGCGCACGCGGTCGGAATAGCTGTAACCGCGGGCCAGGCGACGGGCATTGCCGTCGCCGTGATAGTGGCTTTGCCAGTATTCCGGGCGATCGAGCATCACGTTTTCCAGGACGTGACGCAGTCCTGAGCAGGCTTTTGCCGGTAAAAGCTCTTCTTCAATTGCAGCCAGGGAGAACAGCGCTTCGCGCAGCGCGAAGGTTAGCGCAGGGCCGACTTTCAGAATGGCGAAGTGATCTTTCACCAACTGGCGCAGCGCCTGCGGCGTCTGGTAATCGGTAGAGTGTGCTTCAAATACGAGCGTGTCGTAGGCTTCAACCATCTTGCTCAGTGCGACGGCTTTATGCGGTTGATAGTCACAAACGTGCGCATGGTCGAACTCAACGCCAGGCTGAACCACCAGGCCAATAATGCGCGGCCAGATGTCGCTTAACCCTTCCTTCTCGAATGCGTGGCGGTGTGCCTCAAGCGTGGCACGTGCCGCCTCTGGTGTGGTGACCTCAAGCTCGGTCAGCGTTTCGTGTGCCCCACCGGGAACCGGAACTTCCGTGCCGATAACGTAGACCAGATCCGCTACGCCAAATTGCTCGAGACAGGTGGTTTCGGCAATTTTAGCCAGCCGAGCGGCACGCCCGGCAACGATTGCATCGGTTAAAGGAACCGGATCGTCTTCGCAGGACATGCTGCAATCGAGGTGAATTTTTTTAAATCCGGCCGCCACGTAGCTTCTGATCAGATCGTCGGCGTTCGCCATCGCCTGCAAAGCTGGCAGGTTTTGCCAGCGGTTAGGACCTAAATGATCGCCGCCAAGGATCAGCTGTGAGGTGGGGAAACCGAGGGATCCTGCCAGCTTGCAGACAAACCCATAAAAATCGGCGGGCGTCATACCGGTATAGCCGCCAAACTGATCCACCTGGTTTGAGGTGGCTTCAATTAGCAGAGGCGTCTGTTGTGAATGGGCGTAACGAATTGCAGCTTCAAGTACCAATGGATGTGCGGAACAGACGGCGTAAATCCCGTTTGTATTCCCCCGTTTATGTTGTTCCACCATTTCTGTCAGATGTTTCACTTTCCTCTCCATTTCGGATGGTGTTGGTATTCATCTTTCGTTTTGTTTCATTTGATACTGCATTATGGTGGGGTAAAAATAAAACGAAAGATAATAGTTTTCCGATCTGTTTCACAAAAGAAACATAATGAAAGGTTTCAGCGGCGGTTAAGCTTGCGTCTGCTCA
This sequence comes from Enterobacter cloacae complex sp. IR5412, assembly GCF_049237385.1. Classification (NCBI taxonomy): domain Bacteria; kingdom Pseudomonadati; phylum Pseudomonadota; class Gammaproteobacteria; order Enterobacterales; family Enterobacteriaceae; genus Enterobacter; species Enterobacter cloacae complex sp. IR5412. The sequence continues at coordinate 103,317 of NZ_JBMKHQ010000005.1, forward strand.
CCATACAGGGCTTGCATTCCCTCAAAAGAAAGGCGTTAATAAGCAAAACGAAATGAAACGAAAGTTTATTTACTAAGGAGCTCGTATGAGCAGCACCGATTCATCCGCAGAGAAGCGCATCACCGGCACCAGTGAAAGGCGAGAGCAGATCATTCAGCGGTTGCGGGCGCAGGGAAGCGTGCAGGTTAACGATCTTTCTCTTTTATACGGCGTGTCGACGGTGACGATCCGTAACGATCTGGCCTTTCTGGAAAAGCAGGGGATTGCCGTTCGCGCTTACGGCGGCGCGCTGATTTGTGAAGGTAATGCCCCCGGCGTGGAGCCGTCCGTTGAGGACAAAAGTTCCCTTAATACGGCTGTGAAGCGCAGCATCGCGCAGGCGGCGGCTGAACTGGTGAAGCCGGGTCACCGCATTATTCTGGACTCCGGCACCACGACCTTTGAAATTGCTCGCATGCTGCGCCAGCACACCGATGTTATTGCCATGACCAACGGGATGAACGTGGCAAACGCGCTGCTGGAAGCGGAGGGCGTAGAGCTGCTGATGACCGGCGGGCACTTGCGCCGTCAGTCGCAGTCCTTCTATGGTGACCAGGCGGAGCAGTCCTTACAGAATTACCATTTTGACCTGCTGTTCCTGGGCGTCGATGCCATCGATCTCGATCGGGGGGTGAGTACGCACAACGAGGATGAAGCCCGTCTGAACCGGAAAATGTGCGAGGTGGCGGAGCGTATTATCGTTGTCACTGATTCCAGCAAGTTTAACCGTTCAAGCCTGCATAAAATCATTGATACTCAGCGGATCGACATGATTATCGTTGATGAAGATATTCCGGCGGAAAGCCTGGAAGGGTTACGCAAAAGCGGGATCGATGTGGTGCTGGTCTAAAGAGGCTTTTCCCCTCACCCTAACCCTCTCCCCATAGGGGAGAGGGGACTGCTCGGTGCGGTTTTTTTACCCTCTCCCCGGTGGGGAGAGGGCAGGGTGAGGGGCCATCACGTCACCGGTGCCGGGTTAAACACCGCCAGCGAGTTATGCAATCCCCATTGATCGGAGAAGGTTTTCTTCCGTCCGCTTGCCACATCCAGAATGAAGTGGAACAGCTTCCAGCCCACCTCTTCAATACTCTCTTCCCCGGTGGCGATGGTGCCCGCGTTGATATCCATTAAGTCATACCAGCGGTTTGCCAGCTCGGTGCGGGTCGCCATTTTGATCACCGGTACCGCCATCAGGCCGTACGGCGTGCCGCGTCCGGTGGTAAAGACCTGTACCGTAATGCCGGATGCTACCTGCTGGGTGCCGCACACGAAATCACTGGCAGGCGTTGCCGCGTAGATCAGACCGCGTTTGGTTGGTCGCTGGCCAGGTGAGAGCACTTCCACAATCGCGCTCTGGCCGGATTTGGCAATCGACCCGAGGGCCTTTTCCACCACGTTTGCCAGGCCGCCTTTCTTGTTACCCGGAGACGGGTTGGCGCTGCGGTCGGTTTTGCCCATGTCGAGATAGTTATCGTACCAGGCCATCTCCTCCAGCAGGCGTTTGCCCACCTCTTCGTTAACGGCGCGCGGCGTGAGCAGGTGGATAGCATCACGCACCTCGGTGACTTCAGAGAACATCACCGTGGCGCCGCAGCGCACGAACAGATCGGAGGCATAACCTACCGCCGGGTTAGCGGTGACGCCGGAAAACGCATCGCTGCCGCCACACTGTGTCCCAACCACCAGTTCAGAGGCCGGGCAGGTTTCACGCTGACGTTTGTTCAGCTTCTCCAGATGGCGCTCTGCCACCTGTAAAATGTCGTCGACCATCGATCTGAAGCCGACATGGTGTTCATCCTGAAGACGCACAATACTGGCCTCGTCAACCGGAATGGCTTTCACATCCTCAGTACCCTGCAACAGGCGTTCTGGCTGCAATTTTTCACAGCCGAGGCCAATCACCATCACCTCGCCGCCAAAGTTCGGGTTAAGGGCGATATTGTGGATCGTGCGGATCGGCACGACCGCTGCGGGCGCGTTGATCGCCACGCCGCAGCCGTACAGGTGGTTAAGACCCACCACGCCGTCAACGTTGGGGTATTTCGGCAGCAGATCGCGCTCAATAATTTTCACCACGTAATCCACGACACCCGCCACGCAATGCACGCTGGTGGTGATGCCAAGCAGGTTTTTGGTTCCCACGCTGCCATCCGCGTTGCGGTAACCTTCGAAGGTATAACCCTCCAGCGGAGGTAACGGCTCAGGGACGCGGGTAGCCAGCGGCAACGTCTCCAGCGGCGGGGCGGTGGGCAGCTCAACCAGCGACTCCTCAATCCAGCTACCCTGCGGGATAGCGCGCACCGCATAGCCGATGACTTCGCCGTAGCGCACGATTTCGCCCTGCGCCGGGATATCGACCAGTGCGACTTTATGCCCCTGCGGAATGTGCTCAATCAGCTCCAGCCCGTCCGGGAACCGGGTACCCGCTTTTAAGCCATTGTCGTTGACAATAATCGCCACGTTATCGGTATCGTGCACTTTTATATAGAACGCCGTCGGCGACGCCTGTCGAATTTCAATATCGGCCATTGTTCACTCATCTCCAGCAAAATATCTGATACTAAATATAGCCAGATGGTTAATCGTTTCTTATTGAGGAAATAAAGAATGTCAGGAGAGGAAAAGTGAGAATGTGATCGCGATCGCTCCCGACACACTAATCGTTGATTCTGTGCATCAGCGCCCACTGCATTGGGCAAATGCTCAAAATAGCGTGCTAACCCCGTTGGATAATTGAGCATTGAGACAATGTGCTGCCGGGTGGTGACGATTATACTGAATGACGATTTTATAACGCCAAAATTCAGTCAGTAAATAAATATAACGCTGACGCTGAGTCGGAATAAATAAGAAAAGCTACTGGCTAAAACTGCGGAATTAAAAAAGGTATACGTAATGAGTAACGACATCTTCCCGAATAAATTTAAAGCGGCCCTTGCGGCGCATCAGATTCAGATTGGCTGCTGGTCTGCGCTGGCCAACCCCATCAGCACCGAAGTGCTGGGCCTGGCCGGATTCGACTGGCTGGTGCTGGACGGCGAACATGCGCCAAACGATATCAACACGTTTATTCCGCAGCTGATGGCGCTGAAAGGCAGCCACAGCGCGCCGGTGGTGCGTGTACCTACCAACGAGCCGGTGATCATCAAGCGTCTGCTGGATATCGGCTTCTACAACTTCCTGATCCCGTTTGTTGAAACGGAAGAAGAAGCGGTGCTGGCCGTAGCTGCCACCCGCTATCCGCCGGAAGGGATCCGCGGCGTGTCTGTCTCTCACCGCGCCAACATGTTTGGCACCGTGCCGGACTATTTCGCCCAGTCCAACAAGAACATCACCATTCTGGTTCAGATCGAGAGCCAGCAGGGGGTCGATAACGTCGACGCCATTGCCGCGACCGTAGGTGTCGACGGTATTTTCGTCGGCCCGAGCGATCTGGCGGCCGCCTTTGGTCATCTGGGCAACGCCAGCCACCCGGACGTGCAGCGGGCAATCCAGCACATTTTTGCCCGTGCCAAAGCGCACGGTAAACCGTGCGGCATTCTGGCGCCGGTGGAAGCTGATGCCCGCCGCTACCTGGAGTGGGGCGCAACGTTTGTCGCCGTCGGCAGCGACCTCGGCGTATTCCGCGCCGCCACGCAGAAATTAGCAGACGCTTTTAAAAAATAACCATCATTGAGGAAACAGATTATGACGCTGAAAGTGGGTTTTATTGGCCTGGGTATCATGGGCAAACCAATGAGCAAAAACCTCATCAAAGCAGGTTACTCACTGGTGGTTTTAGATCGTAATTCAGACGCGGTGGCAGAAGTGATTGCGGCTGGCGCAGAAACGGCGACAACTGCAAAAGCGATCGCCGAGCAGTGCGATGTCATTATCACCATGCTGCCAAACTCCCCGCACGTGAAAGAGGTGGCGCTGGGTGAGAACGGCATTATCGACGGCGCGAAGCCGGGTCTGGTGGTGATCGACATGAGTTCTATCGCGCCGCTGGCGAGCCGCGAAATCAGTGAGGCGCTGAAAGCGAAAGGCGTGGAGATGCTGGATGCGCCGGTCAGCGGCGGCGAACCGAAAGCCATCGACGGTACTCTGTCGGTAATGGTGGGGGGCGATAAAGCCGTGTTCGACAAATACTACGACCTGATGAAAGCCATGGCTGGCTCCGTGGTGCATACCGGTGAAATTGGCGCAGGCAACGTCACCAAGCTGGCAAACCAGGTGATTGTGGCGTTGAACATCGCGGCCATGTCCGAAGCACTGACGCTGGCCACCAAAGCGGGCGTTAATCCGGATCTGGTCTATCAGGCCATTCGCGGTGGTCTGGCGGGCAGCACCGTGCTGGATGCCAAGGCACCGATGGTGATGGATCGTAACTTCAAGCCGGGCTTCCGCATCGATCTGCACATTAAAGATCTGGCGAATGCGCTGGATACCTCCCACGGCGTGGGCGCGCAGTTGCCGCTGACTGCCGCCGTCATGGAGATGATGCAGGCGCTGCGTGCGGACGGTCTGGGCACCGCCGATCACAGCGCGTTAGCGTGCTATTACGAAAAGCTGGCGAAGGTTGAAATTGCTCGCTAATGACGTCCCGCCCGGTGGCGTTACGCTTACCGGGCCTACGGCTCAGGCATACAACTATGAAAATCGTAATCGCGCCAGACTCTTATAAAGAAAGCCTGTCTGCCACTGAGGTGGCGCAGGCGATAGAAAAAGGATTTCGGGAAATTTTCCCCGACGCTCATTACGTGTCTGTTCCCGTTGCTGACGGCGGAGAAGGTACGGTTGAAGCGATGATCGCCGCGACGCAGGGCACCTGGCAGCAGGCTGTCGTCACCGGCCCGTTAGGGGAAAAGGTGAAGGCCAGCTGGGGGATCTCGGGCGACGGTACCACCGCGTTTATCGAGATGGCCGCCGCCAGCGGCCTGGTACTTGTTCCTCCCGCGCAGCGTAACCCGCTGGTCACGACGTCGCGCGGGACGGGGGAGCTGATCCTCCGCGCGCTGGATAAAGGCGCGCGCAACATCATTATCGGTATCGGCGGGAGCGCAACCAACGATGGGGGCGCGGGTATGATGCAGGCGCTGGGCGCAAGGTTTACGGATGCGAACGGGACGGAGATCGGCTACGGCGGCGGCAGCCTGATGGCGCTGAACCGTATTGATATTTCTGATCTTGATCCGCGTCTTCAGGGGTGCGCAATCCGCGTCGCCTGTGACGTGACGAATCCGCTGGTCGGTGAAAGCGGCGCGTCGCGTATCTTTGGCCCGCAAAAAGGCGCCACGGAGGAGATGATCCTCGAACTCGACGCCAGTCTTAGCCACTACGCCAACGTGATCAAAAAATCGCTGCGCATTGACGTCAACCCGGTTCCGGGGGCAGGAGCGGCGGGCGGCATGGGCGCGGCGCTGATGGCCTTCCTGGGCGCTGAGCTGAAAAGCGGCATTGAGATTGTCACTCAGGCGCTCAATCTTGAAGAACATATTCACGACTGCACGTGGGTGCTGACGGGAGAAGGGCGCATCGACAGCCAGAGCATTAATGGCAAAGTGCCCGTCGGCGTGGCGAGCGTCGCCAAAAAATACCATAAGCCGGTGATAGGGATTGCCGGAAGTCTGACGCAGGATGTGGGTGTGGTGCATCAGTACGGCATCGACGCGGTGTTCAGCGTATTGACCCGCATCGGTTCACTGGAAGAGGCGTTCCAGGGAGCGTACGACAACATTTACCGCGCCTCGCGCAATATCGCGGCCACATTGCAGGTAGGCATGCGTAGCCAGGGGTGACAGCGGCGCGCAAACCCTCTATACTGCGCGCCGAAGCTGACCAGACAGTCGCCGCTTCGTCGTCGTCCCTTTCGGGGGAGACGGGCGGAGGGGAGGAAAGTCCGGGCTCCACAGGGCAGGGTGCCAGGTAACGCCTGGGGGGGAAACCCACGACCAGTGCAACAGAGAGCAAACCGCCGATGGCCCGCGTAAGCGGGATCAGGTAAGGGTGAAAGGGTGCGGTAAGAGCGCACCGCGCGGCTGGTAACAGTCCGTGGCACGGTAAACTCCACCCGGAGCAAGGCCAAATAGGGGTTCACATGGTACGGCCCGTACTGAACCCGGGTAGGCTGCTTGAGCCAGTGAGCGATTGCTGGCCTAGATGAATGACTGTCCACGACAGAACCCGGCTTATCGGTCAGCTTCAACTTCTTACGAAACCCCGCTTCGGCGGGGTTTTTGTTTTCTGAAGGTTGCATGCCGGGTCAGCGAAACGCCAAACGACATCAATTCTCAATTTTGCGACGCCAAGCACATTTCACTGCTTTACCGATTATGCGTTCCTTTCATCTGCTGCGCATGATCGTAATCACAAAATTTAACGCTATAAAAATAGAAAATTTTAGTGTTGAACAGATGTTGTGAATGTTGAATCAGTGATGCTGAATGTTATTCATTTGATAATTTAATATTGAATCTAAAAACATTCTTCTGGTGAATGTGTGATATATCCCACTCTTTAACCGGAAGCTGAGAAAATATTCCTGATAAAGTTGATAAACCACAAAAATGTTTTAAAAGAATAATGATGGTTTATTAACCTTTAATTGCCTGAAAGATAGTCTCTATTAATATTGTTAAGGCAAAAAAATTCATGCTGGTTATTGCCATAAAATAAATTTATTACCGAGGGTTTTGTTGATCAATATCAGCGTAATTGCGTATTTTTAGCTGTCTAACTGTTTGAATAATAAGATTATAAATCGATTTTAAATGTGGTTGTAAAAAGGGCATCCTGGCAAATTGTGAGTAACAGCACATACCCCCTGAAACAATATTGGGTAGAATCCGCTGCGTCATAGGGAAATAAGCGCAGAATATTATGAATACTATTATTCTACCGAAAACACAGCACCTCGTGGTATTTCAGGAAGTCATCAAAAGTGGCTCTATAGGTTCTGCTGCAAGACAACTGGGGCTGACGCAACCTGCCGTCAGCAAAATCATCAGCGACATCGAATCTTACTTTGGGGTAGAAGTGATGGTGCGTAAAAACACCGGCGTAAAACTCACTGCCGCCGGTCAGGTGCTGCTGTCCTACGCTGAGTCGATCACCCGCGAAATGAAAAACATGGTGAGCGAGATCAACAGCCTCAGTTTCAGTACCGTCATGGACGTCTCCTTCGGCTATCCGTCGCTGATTGGCTTCACCTTCCTGTCCGGGATGATCAAAAAATTCAAGGAAGTGTTCCCGAAGGCGCGCGTCTCAATGTATGAAGCGCAGCTCTCTTCATTCCTGCCCGCCATTCGCGATGGCCGGCTGGATTTCGCCATCGGCACGCTGAGCGACGGGATGTTGCTCCAGGATCTTCACGTTGAGCCACTCTTTGAATCTGAGTTTGTGCTGGTGGCGAGTAAATCACGAACGTGCACCGGCCCGACCAGACTGGCATCGCTCACGCACGAGCAGTGGGTGATGCCGCAAACCGATATGGGCTACTACAATGAACTCCTGACCACCCTGCAAGATAACCACATCAGCATTGAAAACATCGTCCAGACCGATTCCGTCGTCACCATCTATAACCTTGTTCTCAATGCCGATTACCTGACGGTGATCCCCCGTGACATGATTGCGCCATTCGGCTCGGACCAGTTTATTGTCCTGCCGGTGGAAGATGCATTACCCGTGGCGCGTTATGCCGCCGTGTGGTCAAAAAATTACAGTATTAAAAAATCGGCGTCAGTATTAGTTGAACTGGCAAAACAATATTCGTCGATGAATATCGAAAAACGACGATAGAAATAATGATGATTTAAAACACCCGGAGCGACGCTTTTTAACGCTCTGATACCCTGACTTTGCCTGAAAATAATGAATTATTATAACGAGGATATTATGCACATTACTTACGATCTCCCGGTGACCATTGACGATATTCAGGACGCCAGAAAAAGACTGGCGGGAAAGATCTATAAAACCGGTATGCCGCGTTCAAATTATCTGAGCGAACGGTGTAAGGGTGAGATATTCCTGAAATTTGAAAATATGCAGCGTACCGGTTCGTTTAAAATACGTGGGGCGTTTAATAAATTAAGCTCGCTGACCGATGCGGAAAAACGTAAGGGCGTGGTGGCCTGTTCCGCAGGGAACCACGCGCAGGGGGTGTCGCTCTCCTGCGCCATGCTCGGCATCGACGGCAAAGTGGTAATGCCTATGGGCGCGCCGAAATCCAAGGTGGCCGCCACGCGCGACTACTCCGCCGAAGTGGTGCTGCACGGCGAGAACTTTAACGACACTATCGCCAAAGTGAGCGAAATCGTCGAGATGGAAGGGCGCATATTTATTCCGCCTTACGACGATCCGAAAGTGATCGCCGGTCAGGGCACCATCGGCCTGGAAATCCTCGAAGATTTATACGACGTGGATAACGTGATTGTTCCCATCGGCGGTGGTGGTTTAATTGCCGGTATTGCGACAGCAATTAAATCCATCAACCCAACTATCAATATTATCGGCGTGCAGTCTGAAAACGTGCACGGAATGGCGGCGTCGTATCAGACCGGTGAAATAACGAACCACCGCATTACCGGCACATTAGCGGACGGCTGCGACGTGTCTCGCCCGGGTAATTTAACCTTCGAAATCGTTCGTGAACTGGTTGACGACATTGTGCTGGTCAGCGAAGACGAGATTCGCAACAGCATGATCGCGCTTATTCAGCGAAATAAAGTGGTTACGGAAGGTGCTGGCGCGCTGGCGTGCGCGGCGTTATTAAGCGGCAAACTGGACCACTATATTCAGGGCCGTAAAACCGTCTGCATTATTTCCGGTGGCAATATTGATCTCTCCCGTGTTTCCCAAATTACCGGCTTCGTTGACGCATAAAGGTGACCTATGAGCAACACAGAAAGCATTATCGTTGGCCAGACAAAAACGTCCTCCTGGCGTAAATCGGATACCACCTGGACGCTCGGCCTGTTTGGTACCGCCATTGGCGCTGGCGTGCTGTTCTTCCCCATCCGCGCAGGCTTTGGGGGGTTGATCCCTATTCTGCTGATGCTGGTTCTGGCGTTCCCCATTGCCTTTTACTGCCACCGCGCGCTGGCGCGTCTGTGTTTGTCCGGCAGTAACGTCTCCGGCAACATCACCGAAACGGTGGAGGAGCATTTTGGTAAGACCGGCGGGGTGGTGATCACCTTCCTCTACTTCTTTGCTATTTGCCCGCTGCTGTGGATTTACGGCGTCACCATTACCAACACCTTTATGACCTTCTGGGAAAACCAGCTCCAGATGCCTGCCCTGAACCGCGGCGTGGTAGCGCTGTTCCTGCTGCTGCTGATGGCCTTTGTGATCTGGTTCGGTAAAGACCTGATGGTGAAGGTGATGAGCTACCTGGTGTTCCCGTTCATCGCCAGCCTGGTGCTGATTTCTCTCTCGCTGATCCCGTACTGGAACTCAGCGGTGATCGACCAGGTTAACCTTAGCGATATCGCCTTCACCGGTCATGACGGCATTCTTGTCACGGTGTGGCTGGGGATTTCCATTATGGTCTTCTCCTTCAACTTCTCGCCTATCGTCTCCTCGTTTGTGGTCTCCAAGCGCGAAGAGTACGAGCCGGAGTTTGGTAAAGAATTCACCGAGCAGAAATGTTCCAAAATCATCGGTCGCGCCAGCCTGCTGATGGTGGCGGTGGTGATGTTCTTCGCCTTTAGCTGCCTGTTTACGCTCTCTCCGCAGAACATGGCGGACGCCAAAGCGCAGAACATTCCGGTGCTCTCTTACCTGGCGAACCACTTTGCGTCGATGTCAGGCAGTAAATCCACGTTCGCCACGGTGCTGGAGTACGGCGCGTCCATCATCGCGCTGGTCGCTATCTTTAAATCCTTCTTCGGTCACTACCTGGGCACGCTGGAGGGGCTGAACGGCCTGATCGTTAAGTTCGGCTACAAGGGCGACAAGAAGAACGTCTCCGTGGGCAAGCTGAACACCATCAGCATGGTCTTCATCATGGGCTCCACCTGGATTGTGGCCTATGCCAATCCGAACATTCTTGACCTTATTGAAGCTATGGGCGCGCCAATTATCGCCTCTCTGCTGTGCCTGCTGCCGATGTACGCCATCCGCAAAGCACCGGCGCTGGCGAAATACAAAGGCCGGACCGAGAACATCTTCGTAACCGTGGTCGGCCTGCTGACCATTCTGAACATCGTGTACAAACTGTTTTAAACCAAAGCTCAGGAAGAGCGGAGCCATACCATGATTGAGTTTCCGGTAGTACTGGTCATTAACTGCGGATCGTCCTCTGTTAAGTTTTCGGTGCTGGACGCCGCAGGCTGCGATGCCCTGCTGACGGGCATTGCGGACGGCATCAACACAGAAAAAGCCTTTATTTCCGTGAATGGGGGTGAGCCAGTCAGACTGGCTCATCAGGACTACGAAGGGGCGCTGGCCGCCATCGCCCTGGAGCTGGAGAAGCGCGACCTGATGGGCAGCGTGGCTTTGATTGGCCATCGCATTGCCCACGGCGGCGATCTCTTCAGCGAGTCGACCCTGATCACGGAAGAGGTGATGGAGCAGATCCGCCAGGTCTCCCCGCTGGCGCCGCTGCATAACTACGCTAACCTGAGCGGCGTGGAAGCCGCAGAGCGACTCTTCCCCGGGGTGCAGCAGGTGGCGGTATTTGATACCAGCTTCCACCAGACCATGGCGCCGCAGGCGTATCTGTACGGCTTGCCGTACCGCTTTTTTGAAGAGCTGGGCGTGCGCCGCTACGGCTTCCACGGCACCTCTCACCGCTATGTGGCGGCGCAGGCGCACGCGCTTCTCGGGCTCTCCGCCGAAGACAGCGGCCTGGTGATTGCCCATCTCGGCAACGGGGCGTCCATTTGCGCGGTGCGTAACGGCAGAAGCGTGGACACGTCCATGGGGATGACGCCGCTTGAAGGACTGGTGATGGGCACGCGCTGTGGCGACGTAGATTTTGGCGCGATGGCGTGGATTGCCCGGCAGACCGGCCAGACGTTCGAGGATCTGGAGCGCGTGGTCAACAAAGAGTCCGGGCTGCTGGGGATCTCCGGCATCTCCTCCGATTTGCGCGTGCTGGAGAAAGCCTGGCATGACGGCAACGAGCGGGCGCGGCTGGCGATAAAGACCTTTGTCCACCGCGTAGCGCGGCATATCGCCGGTCATGCCGCATCCCTGCACCGTCTGGATGGCGTGGTGTTTACCGGCGGGATCGGTGAGAACTCCGTGCTCATACGCGCGCTGGTGGTGGAGCACCTGAAGGTGTTTGGCATCATCCTCGACGAGTCCAAAAATGCCCTGCCGGGCAGCGCGGGTGAGCGCGTGATCTCCACCGAGTCGTCCCGCGCGGCCTGCGCGGTGATCCCTACCAATGAAGAAAAAATGATCGCGCTGGACGCCCTCCGTCTTGGGAAGGTCACCCCGGCTGCGGCTTACGCCTGATAAAGCGAGAATCTGATGAAAGTAACAATCGATACGGGCGTCGCGCCTTACAGCGACGCATGGGCCGGGTTTTGCGGTGAAGAATGGAAAAACGCCGTTAACGTGCGCGATTTTATTCAGCATAACTACACCCCTTATGAAGGCGATGAAGCTTTCCTCGCGCAGGCGACGCCAGCAACGACGGCGCTGTGGCAGAAGGTGATGGTCGGCATTCGCCAGGAGAATGCCACCCACGCTCCGGTGGATTTTGACACCAACATCGCCACCACCATTACCGCGCACGGGCCGGGCTATATTGACCAGGAGCTGGAGACGATCGTCGGCTTGCAAACCGACAAGCCGCTCAAGCGGGCCCTGCATCCGTACGGCGGGATCAATATGATCCGCAGCTCGTTCGAAGCCTTCGGTCGCGAGATGGATCCGCAGTTTGAATATCTCTTCACCGACCTGCGCAAAACCCACAACCAGGGCGTATTTGACGTTTACTCTCCGGAGATGATGCGCTGCCGAAAATCCGGCGTGCTCACCGGTCTGCCGGACGGCTACGGGCGCGGACGCATCATCGGCGACTACCGTCGCGTGGCGCTATACGGCATCAGCTATCTGGTGCGCGAGCGTGAACTTCAGTTCGCCGATCTCCAGGGGAAACTGGAGCGCGGAGACGATCTGGAGGCCACGATCCGCCTGCGCGAGGAGCTGGCGGAGCATAAGCGTGCGTTGCTCCAGATCCAGCAGATGGCGGCGAACTATGGCTTTGATATTTCACGTCCGGCGATGAATGCGCAGGAAGCGGTGCAGTGGGTCTACTTTGCCTACCTTGCCGCAGTGAAATCCCAGAACGGCGGGGCGATGTCGCTGGGGCGCACGGCCTCGTTCCTCGATATCTACATTGAACGCGACATGCAGGCAGGAAGGCTGAACGAGGTGCAGGCCCAGGAGCTGATCGACCACTTCATCATGAAGATCCGCATGGTGCGCTTCCTGCGCACGCCGGAGTTCGACACGCTCTTCTCCGGCGATCCGATCTGGGCCACGGAAGTGATTGGCGGCATGGGGCTGGATGGCCGTACGCTGGTGACCAAAAACAGCTTCCGCTATCTGCATACCCTGCACACCATGGGGCCTGCGCCGGAGCCAAACCTGACGATCCTCTGGTCCGAACAGCTGCCGATCGCGTTCAAGAAATACGCCGCGCAGGTCTCGATCGTCACCTCCTCGCTGCAATACGAGAACGACGATCTGATGCGTGCCGACTTCAACAGCGACGACTACGCCATTGCCTGCTGCGTCAGTCCGATGGTGATCGGCAAGCAGATGCAGTTCTTCGGCGCACGCGCCAACCTGGCGAAAACGCTGCTGTACGCGATTAACGGCGGGGTGGATGAGAAGCTGAAGATCCAGGTGGGGCCGAAAACCGAGCCGCTGCTGGATGAGGTACTGGATTACGACACCGTAATGGCGAGCCTCGATCACTTCATGGACTGGCTGGCAGTGCAGTACATCAGTGCGCTGAATCTCATTCACTACATGCATGATAAATACAGCTACGAAGCCTCGCTGATGGCGCTGCACGACCGGGACGTTTACCGCACCATGGCCTGTGGCATTGCCGGACTGTCGGTGGCGGCGGATTCCCTGTCAGCCATCAAATACGCCACGGTAAAACCGGTGCGCGACCACACCGGTCTGGCGGTCGATTTCGTCATCGAAGGCGACTATCCGCAATACGGCAACAACGACGATCGCGTGGACAGTATCGCCTGCGATCTGGTTGAGCGCTTTATGAAGAAAATCCAGGCGCTGCCGACGTACCGCAACGCCGTGCCGACGCAGTCGATCCTGACCATCACCTCCAATGTGGTTTACGGGCAGAAGACCGGCAACACGCCGGACGGACGTCGCGGCGGTACACCGTTTGCGCCTGGCGCCAACCCGATGCACGGGCGCGACAGAAAAGGAGCGGTGGCGTCGTTGACCTCGGTCGCCAAGCTGCCGTTCACCTATGCCAAAGACGGGATCTCCTACACCTTCTCCATCGTGCCGCAGGCACTGGGCAAGGACGAGCTGGTGCGCAAAACCAACCTTGTCGGGCTGCTGGACGGGTACTTCCACCACGAAGCGACCATTGAGGGCGGGCAGCACCTGAACGTCAACGTGATGAACCGGGAGATGCTGCTGGATGCCATCGCCCATCCGGAGAACTATCCGAACCTGACGATCCGCGTTTCAGGCTATGCGGTGCGGTTTAACGCTCTGACCCGCGAGCAGCAGCAGGACGTGATTTCGAGGACGTTTACGCAGGCGATCTAACACAGGCCCCATCTTCAGCCTCCTCAGATGAGGAGGCTTTTAATTTTGTGAACACCGTCAATTTTAGAAAACTCGCTCTCTTTTCTGCTATCCCGAAGTAATATTTTCCTCTTGCCTTAGGAAATCCCTATAAAAGTTGTGACTTTTTTCTCCCGCGCTCCGGATATGATCTCCCCATACCAATAACTCACACCTGCACCCTCTGACTCGCAATCGCTGGCGATCGGAACCTTATAAAAACAGATCGTTACCCTACAAAATAAGCGAGTGCCCAATGAATATGGCAACAAACAGCAGTGTGATTGTGAGTGATTCCCCTGCGGCAAGGCGGGCGGGAATGAGCGAAAGCGAATGGCGAGAGGCGATTAAATTCGACAGCACCGATACGGGCTGGGTCATCATGAGTATTGGGATGGCTATCGGCGCGGGCATTGTTTTTCTTCCGGTGCAGGTTGGATTAATGGGGCTATGGGTATTTTTACTCTCGTCGATAATTGGTTATCCGGCCATGTACCTGTTCCAGCGCCTGTTTATTAATACGCTGGCGGAATCACCGGAATGTAAAGACTATCCGAGCGTTATTAGCGGATATTTAGGCAAAAACTGGGGCATCTTATTGGGTGCACTTTATTTCGTGATGCTGGTGATCTGGATGTTTGTCTATTCGACGGCCATTACCAACGACAGCGCATCCTATTTACACACCTTCGGCGTAACCGACGATTTGCTCTCGGAAAATCCGTTCTACGGCTTATTCCTGATCTGCATTCTGGTCGCCATTTCGTCGCGCGGTGAAAAGCTGCTGTTTAAAGTCTCCAGCCTGATGGTGCTGACCAAATTATTTGTGGTGGCGGCGCTGGGGCTTTCGATGATTGGCCTCTGGCATTTAGCCAACGTCGGCATGCTGCCGCCAATGGGGCTGCTGATTAAAAACGCCATTATTACGCTGCCTTTCACCTTAACCTCCATTCTGTTTATTCAGACATTAAGCCCGATGGTGATTTCCTATCGTTCAAGGGAAAAATCCGTTGAGGTGGCGCGTCATAAAGCGCTGCGGGCAATGAATATCGCCTTTGGCGTGCTGTTTGTGACGGTCTTTTTCTACGCTGTCTCCTTCACCCTGGCGATGGGGCACGACGAGGCGGTAAAAGCCTACGAGCAGAATATTTCCGCCCTGGCAATCGCAGCACAGTTTATCAGCGGTGACGGCGCGGGCTGGGTCAAAATTGTCAGCGTAATCCTCAATATTTTCGCTGTGATGACCGCGTTCTTTGGCGTCTATCTCGGCTTTCGTGAGGCGACGCAGGGCATTGTGATGAACATCCTGCGCCGCAAAATGCCGGCGGAGAAAATCAATGAAAATGCCGTCCAGCGCGGGATTATGCTGTTCGCCATCCTGCTGGCCTGGAGCGCGATTGTGTTAAACGCGCCGGTGCTGAGCTTCACTTCCATCTGTAGCCCTATTTTCGGGATGGTGGGCTGCTTAATTCCGGCGTGGCTGGTCTACAAAGTGCCCGCACTTCATAAATATAAAGGCGTATCGCTGGTGATTATTGTGATTACCGGGCTGCTGCTTTGTGTTTCTCCTTTCCTCGCCTTCTCATGAGGTTAAATAAGGTCGTAACGATGTCTGAGCAAATTAATCCTTTATGGAACCATTTTATTCGCGCGGTGCAGGAAGAGGTAAAGCCTGCGCTGGGCTGTACCGAACCCGTCTCGCTGGCGCTGGCGTGCGCGATGGCTGCCGGACAGCTTGACGGTGAGGTGACGCGTATCGAGGCGTGGGTATCGCCGAACCTGATGAAAAACGGGCTTGGCGTAACGGTGCCCGGTACCGGTATGGTCGGTTTACCCATCGCGGCCGCGCTGGGGGCGACAGGCGGTAATGCACACGCCGGGCTGGAGGTGTTGAAAGACGCGTCGTCCGAGGCGCTAACGCGCGCCAAAGCACTGCTGAACGCGGGTCTGGTGCAGGTAAAATTGCAGGAGCCGTGCGATGAGATCCTCTATTCACGTGCCTGCGTTTACGTCGGTGAATCCTCGGCGATGGTGACCATCGCTGGCGGGCACACTCGCGTGGTGGAGGTAGTTTGTCAGGGCGAAACGCGCTTCAGGCTTGACGATAATCAGAGCCAGAACAGCGACGATCCGCTGGCGGTGCTCTCGACCACCACGCTGTCGCAGATCCTTGAGTTTGTGGAACAGGTGCCGTTCGACGCGATCCGCTTTATCCTCGATGCGGGACGGCTGAACGATGCGCTCTCCCGCGAAGGTTTACGTGGCAACTGGGGGTTGCATATTGGTGCGACGCTCAATAAACAGCGCACACGCGGATGGATGGCGCAGGATCTGGGGTCAGACATTGTTATCCGCACCAGCGCAGCCTCGGATGCCCGCATGGGGGGCGCGACACTGCCGGCGATGAGCAACTCGGGTTCCGGGAATCAGGGCATCACCGCCACCATGCCGGTGGTGGTGGTGGCTGAGCACGTTCAGGCCGATGACGAACGGCTGGCGCGGGCGCTGATGCTCTCGCACCTGTCGGCGATCTATATCCATTACCAGCTTCCGCGCTTGTCCGCGCTGTGTGCGGCGACAACAGCCGGAATGGGGGCTGCGGCGGGGATGGCGTGGCTGATGGGCGGATCTTACCAGACTATTGCCATGGCGATCGGCAGTATGATCGGCGACGTCAGCGGGATGATCTGTGACGGGGCGTCTAACAGTTGCGCAATGAAGGTCTCGACCAGCGTCACCAGCGCCTGGAAAGCCGTGATGATGGCGCTGGATGATACTGCCGTGACGGGCAACGAGGGGATTGTGGCCCACGACGTGGAGCAGTCGATCGCGAACCTGTGCGCGCTGGCGTGCCGCTCGATGCAGGCAACGGACCGGCAGATTATTGAGATTATGGCGAGTAAGGTGTAAAAATTTCCCCTCACCCCAATCCCTCTCCCCATAGGGGGAGGGGCTCGATCGTTCCCTCTCCCCTTTGGGGAGAGGGCTAGGGTGAGGGGGGGGTTAAACCGGCAAATCAATCAGCAGCGCGCGCAGCGGCGTATCCGCCACCAGGGTGATATTCGCTTCATCACGAATAAACGCGCCGTCGCCGCAGGTGAGCGCCTCTTTCTCTTCCGCGTGCGTCACCGCATGCACCGTACCGTGAATGGACTGCAGATAGGCGCGCGGACCATGAAGCTGGAAGCTTGCCTGTTCACCTTTTTTCAGCTCGATATGATGCAGCCACACCTGCTGGCGCAGCTGCAGGCTGCCTTTGCTGCCATCAGGCGAGGCAATCAGCTGCTGTTTACCGCCCTTCAGATCGATTTTTTGCACCAGCGGATTTTCCCGCTCCGGACAGGCATCCAGCCACAGCTGCATGCGGGTCAGCGTTTTATCTTTGCTGAGGTTATGCTCGCTGTAGCTAATACCTGACTGCGTGGAAATTAACAGCGCCTCGCCAGCCTTCGCCTGGACATGATTGCCCTCGCTATCGCGGTATTCTGCCTCGCCTTCCAGGATCAGGTTCAGGATATCGACTTTAGGGTACGTGCGCGGCTGGAAGGACGCGCCCGGGGCGAGCACTTCCTGGTTCAATACGCGCAGTGAAGCGTAACCGAGGAGTTTAGGGTCAAAGTAGTGTCCAAAGGAAAAGGTGTAGCGGGCCTGCAACCAACCGAAATCGGCTTGTCCGCACTGTTTCGCTGTTCTTGTCGTAATCATAAACTTGACCTCTCTTTACACTAAATCAATGGTAAAGGTATGGACGCTGCATTGTTAGCCAGATATTCTGCCTGGTATGTTCAAATTTCCTGAATGAGAACGAGATGGCTAAAGAGAGAGCATTGACGCTTGAGGCGCTTCGCGTCATGGACGCGATTGACAGGCGCGGCAGTTTTGCCGCGGCGGCAGATGAACTGGGGCGCGTTCCGTCTGCCCTGAGCTATACCATGCAAAAGCTGGAAGAGGAGCTGGATGTTGTGCTCTTCGATCGCTCCGGCCATCGAACAAAATTCACCAACGTTGGGCGGATGCTGCTGGAGCGCGGCCGCGTATTGCTGGAAGCGGCGGATAAACTGACGACCGATGCCGAAGCGCTGGCCCGCGGCTGGGAAACCCATCTGACGTTAGTGACCGAAGCGCTGGTGCCCACCGAGGCGCTGTTCCCGCTGGTGGACAGACTGGCCGCGAAAGCCAATACCCAGCTGTCGATCATCACCGAGGTACTGGCCGGGGCGTGGGAGCGTCTTGAGACGGGCAGGGCGGATATCGTCATTGCGCCGGATATGCATTTCCGCTCATCGTCAGAAATTAACTCGCGCAAACTGTACAGCGTGATGAACGTCTACGTCGCTGCGCCGGGTCACCCGATCCATCAGGAGCCGGAACCACTCTCTGAGGTCACGCGCGTGAAATACCGCGGCGTGGCGGTGGCGGATACCGCGCGCGAGCGCCCGGTGTTAACGGTGCAGTTGCTGGATAAACAGCCGCGTCTGACGGTGACGTCGCTGGAAGATAAGCGTCAGGCGCTGCTGGCGGGGCTGGGCGTGGCGACCATGCCGTATCCGTTCGTCGAAAAGGACATTGCAGAGGGACGGCTGCGCGTTGTCAGCCCGGAATACACCAGCGAAGTGGATATTATTATGGCGTGGCGTCGTGACAGCATGGGCGAAGCCAAATCATGGTGTTTACGCGAAATTCCGAAGCTTTTCACGCAATATAATAAATAAAATCGTAATTTGTAGGCCCGGTAAGCGAAGCGCCACCGGGCTTTTTTTTATGCGCAGATCTTCGGATCCGGACCAAAGCGGTTTTCTCCCGGCGTTCCGCTCTGACAGTTGAAAATCAAAATCACGATCCAGCCGATAAGCGGGATCAACAGCAACAGCAGCCACCACGCCGAACGATCGGTGTCGTGAAGACGACGAAACAGTACGGCCCATGAAGGCAGCAGAACCAACACACCATAAATGGTGGTGAGAATGCCTTCGCCCCCCTCGCGTTCCCAGCCGAGGATTTTGTCCACAATACCCAGCACCATAATCAGGACGAAGTTCACCAGAACGAACATCCAGTACTCTTTACGGCGGGCACGGCCACCAAATCCAACGTAGTTGCGCAGTACTTTTAAATACCAGTCCATTTTTCCTTGCCTCTTAGTCAGTCAATCACTTGTTTTCTAAGCGATCGAGGTAAGGATAGATGTATGCCGTGAATTAAAAAAGGGAATCAATTGATTCCCTAAATAATTATCCGAAACGCACGTCGCGCCCGTGTGGTTCATCCAGATCCTGCCACGGACCAATGGAGATAATGCCCGTTGGGTTGATGGTCTTATGACTGCGGAAATAATGGGTGCGAATATGGTCAAAATTGACCGTCTCCGCAATACCCGGCATCTGATAGATGTCGCGCAGGAAACCGTGCAGGTTCAGATAATCGCTGATGCGATGCTTGTCGCACTTGAAGTGGGTGACATACACCGGATCGAAGCGGATCAGCGTCGTCCACAGGCGGATGTCTGCTTCGGTGAGGCGATCGCCCGTTAAATAACGATGCTGGCCGAGGATCTGCTCCAGACGTTCCAGGGATCCAAACACGTTGCCGACCGCTTCGTCGTACGCTTCCTGACTGGTGGCAAAACCGGCTTTATAGACGCCGTTGTTGACGTTGTCGTAGATCCAGCCGTTCAGCTCGTCAATTTTCTCGCGCAGCTCAACCGGATAGTAATCCCCGGCGCGGGCGCCGTGCGCGTCAAACGCGGTATTGAACATGCGAATGATTTCAGCGGATTCATTGCTGACGATCGTCTGGTTTTTCTTGTCCCACAGCACAGGCACCGTTACGCGTCCGGTGTAGTGCGGATCGGCGCGCAGATAGAGCTGATACAGGAAATCGTGATGATAAAGCTCATCACCCGTCGCGGCCGGGAAGTCACTGTCGAACGTCCAGCCGTTTTCCAGCATCAGCGGGTTGACCACCGAAACCGGAATTAGCGATTCGAGACCTTTAAGTTTGCGCACAATCAGCGTGCGGTGCGCCCACGGACAGGCGAGAGAAACATACAGATGATAACGATCTTTCTCCGCCGCAAAGCCCCCTTCGCCACTCGGGCCGGGTGCGCCGTCGGCGGTCAGCCAGTTACGGAAGGCCGAAACAGAGCGCTTAAAGCGTCCACCGGTGGATTTGGTGTCATACCAGACATCCTGCCAGACGCCGTCTACGAGTTGTCCCATTTTTTTCTCCTCCGTCAGATAGCAAAAGCGAGGAGATGTCTCCTCGCTTTGAATGTAATCAGTATAGCGTGCTTACCACTTCTTATTCAGAAGACGGTCGATGCTGTAGGCGCCCGGACCCGTGATAGCCAGCAGCAGGAAGCCACCCGCGATTGTCAGGTTTTTCATGAACATCAGGGAGTTCACGCCTTCCGCAAAGTTGCTGTGGAAGATGAACGCGGTCAGCAGGGTAAAGCCTGCGGTGAACAGCGCCGTGGTGCGGGTCAGGAAACCGAACAGCACTGCCAGGCCGCCGCCGAACTCAAGCAGGATGGTCAGTGGCAGCAGGAAGCCCGGCACGCCCATCGCTTCCATATACTGCTGAGTGCCCGCATAGCCGGTAATTTTGCCCCAGCCTGCGGTGATGAACAGCACAGGCATCAGAATACGCGCTACCAATACACCAACATCATCTAATTTTTTCATTTTACTCTCCAGGAAACCACATCAGCGGCTAAACGTTATTTGCGTGCAAATTCGGGTAGATACCGCGTCTTTGCTGTCGATGGAGAGGAGTGTAAACGGGGCGGATGGCAATTGTTAGCAAGGAAAACTGTCAATCTTTTTCAAAGATATTGAGTAAGGGAGCATAGAGAGATTTTGCCGGGTGACGGCTACGCCTTACCCGGCCTACTTTTTACCGTAGGCCGGGTAAGCGCATCGCCACCCGGCGAGAAGGCTAGCGCAGCTGCTGCTGACGAATCGTTGCTTTCACCAGACGCCATGCGCTCCAGACACCAAAGCCACGGCGTGCCCAGCGAATCAGCATGTTTGGATGACGAATCGTCCAGATCGCCATCACGCTGCTACCCACCAGCGCCCACGAACGCAGGCTCAGAAGAGTATTCCAGCCGCGATCGTAACGCTGGGTCAGCTCCAGCCAGTCGCGACGGCTGGCGGACAGGTCCAGCCGCTGCTGCTGGATCTGGCTCAGCAGATACGCTTTCCGCTTTTGACGTTCGGCTTTGTCGCTCACGACTTATCATCCTCCAGCAGGGCGCGGTCGTTGGCCAGCTCCTGGCGCGTATGGCGCAGGAAGGTCGACGTGCGCGCTTTATGCAGGGTCCAGATACCGCCTATCAGCGCCGCCACCAGCAGAACCACGGTAGTCGCAATCATCGCGTTCAGTCGATACTGTGGATCGATAGCCCAGATGATTAACACCATCAGGCTCATCAGACCAAACGCGGCAAAGAGCATCGTAAGCCCAAGCATGAGCAGCATCTGGAAGAGATTGGCTTTCTCCTCTTCCAGTTCCACTACCGCAAGCCGGACGCGCGTTTCGGCAATCCCGACCAGCGTCGTAAGAATACGCTGGCCGATGCCGAGGACGTTTTTAGCAGGCCCTTGTGCGTGACGTGGATCTTCCATAATCAACGACGCGTCAGCAGGACACCCAGCACCACACCCACTGCGGCACCAATACCAACGCCTGTCCATGGATTGTCACGTACATATTCGTCTGCGCGCGCAGCCGCTTCGCGGGTCTGTTTCGCCAGTGCATCACCGGTTTCACCCAGACGGTAACGGCTCTCTTTCAGTGCCTGCTCCGCTTTGCTGCGCAGTTTGCTGACTTCTTCTTTCGATTTATCGGCAGAAGAGTTCAGCACCTCTTCCAGGGTGTCCGCCAGGGATTTCAGCTCAGCGCGCAGATGTTCTGAAGTTGTATCTTTTGACATGATTCTCTCCTGTTGAGATTTCCGTTAACTCAATAATCGCGAGCTTCCAGCGCTTTCAGTTCGTCCTGCGCCTCTTGCAACTTCCTCTCGCGCTTGGCAATTTTTTCCGCATCACCTTTCTCTTTCGCTTCTTGCAGGTCTTGACGGCGCTCGGCTATCTCGTCCTTCTGTTCAGCGATTTTTTCCTGATGATCGGCACGCAGCTTGCTGTCCGTACAATTGTCTTTCACTTCGCTCAGCGCTTTTTTCAGTCCGTCGATCCGGTGCTGATTGTTATGCTTTTCGGCATAACTGATTTCGCGTTGAATATCCTGTTCTTTCTCCTGACAAAGAGACATAGCGAAGGAAGCTGTGCTTAAAGAAAAAAGGGCCAGAGCCAGGGTGATGCGGTATTTCATTATAGAAACCTTCCATTGTGTTACGGCGTAAGCCGTGTTCCAGAACTATGCGGAGAACATCTGAGGGGTGCTCCGCGTACTTAAGCATAGTAAGTAAACGGGAGTTTCACCAAAGTGGGTGAAAATATTCGGAATATTAGTCGTTAGCCAAATCGATGCGACGTGTCGCGTAACCGTGACATCCAGGAGGCTACATGGCTGTCATCATCCTGTTGCGCGATGATGTAACCCTGCGGCAACGTGCGGTCCAGCACCGCTTTCGCCGCGGCGCTTTGCGCACTGGAGTCAAATTTTATCAGCAGCACATCGTCTTGCGGCGTGATGCTCTTAAAGCGGATCCCGTTAGCGTCCAGATGATGCCAGATGGAAAAACCATCCGGCACGCTGGTTCCTTGACTCACAGGACGGATAGTCAGCGTCGACTCCTGGTGCTGTAGGGCAGACCATAGCAGGATGAGAGCGCTGAACATCATTAGCGCGACGATGGCGTAAGAGAAGCGGCGCAGCGCGAGCGGGGAGATAACCATCGTTAACCCCTGGCTCCGTATTTCTTTTTCCACAGTACGACCAGTGAACCGACCAGGCCAAACACCAGCAGGACGACGGGCAGCAGCATCAGGCAAGACATCAGCTGGTCTTCATATTTCATAAAGACCGGCGTTTTACCGAGCGCGTAGCCGAGCGTGGTCAGGATCAGAACCCACAGCAGGCCGCTCATCCAGTTAAAGAACTGGAAGCGCGCGCTGCTCAGGCCGGACAAGCCCGCAATGGTCGGCAGCAGGGTGCGTACGAATGCGATAAAGCGGCCAATCAGCAAGGCGGAGAGCCCGTGCTTATGGAAAAGGTGGTGCGCTCGCTGGTGATAATGTGCCGGAAGATGCGAAAGCCAGTTCTGAACGATTCGCGTGTTGCCCAGCCATCGCCCCTGAATATAACTCACCCAGCAACCCAGGCTGGCGGCAATGGTCAACAGCAGAACCGTTTGTGGGAAAGCCATCGCCCCTTTTGCACAGAGCACCCCAACCAGCACCAGCAGGCTGTCGCCCGGTAAAAAGGCAGCAGGCAGCAGACCGTTCTCAAGGAACAGGATCATAAATAACACAAAGTAGAGCATGCCAATCATGGACGGGTTGGCCAGCGTTTCGAAATCCTGAGCCCAGAGGGCGTTCAGTAGTTGGGTCAAAAGTTCCATTCAGTGTTCCTGGAAATCGGTTAACGTCACGCCTGTCATTCGGGAAAACAGCACGGCGACATTGTTATGATTTCATTATGGTCGCTCGCGGACACAATGATGTGTGGCCAACACTGTTCCCTGTTAATTGGCTGGTTAGCAAGCACTAACTTACAAAATAACGAAGTGAATCCAATTGTAACAAAGCCCGACGTTCTGCGTCACAGAATTTGAGGGGAAACACGATTTTGGCGTAAGCCACGGAGGGGAGCGAGAGATTTTACAAAGGCTGACACTATAGAGGTTTTCTTACCCTGTCTGGCCGGAAGGCGCGGCGGTGCGCCTGCCAGCAGTTCAGGAGGTTATTTTGCGATATTGGTCGCGGTATCGAGGTGAACCACCGGATTATCAGCAAAAAGATAGCGGTCAGCGTTAAATTCAAAGTCATCACTCGTTTCATTAAAAAGCATCTGCTTGGTGTTCTCCAGATGCTGCCACATTGCCAGTTTCGCCGCATGCGGATCTTTACGAATCAGGGCCTTAAGAATCTGGTCGTGGTCGTCACACCAGTTATCTACCGTGCGGGAATCAATGTGATCGTGCAGTTTCTTCCAGTACGGGTTGTGAACGCGCTGAGTCCACATTTTTTCAACGATTGCCGCCAG
Organism: Enterobacter cloacae complex sp. IR5412; assembly: GCF_049237385.1. NCBI lineage: Bacteria > Pseudomonadati > Pseudomonadota > Gammaproteobacteria > Enterobacterales > Enterobacteriaceae > Enterobacter > Enterobacter cloacae complex sp. IR5412. The sequence continues at coordinate 127,302 of NZ_JBMKHQ010000005.1, forward strand.
CGCCGTGTTTTGAGTCGCAAGGGCGACCTGGACGTGGAATTGCAGGTCCCATTCGGAATCGCGGAAACATTTTTCTTTACGCGCATGATCCTGGATTTCCATCAGCTTCATGATGTCCTGCTTGGTGACCTGCGTCGCTGCGAATTCTGCGATATTGCTTTCAATCAGCTGGCGAGCCTGGAGAAGCTCAAACGGACCGTAGCTGGCAAATTCCAGACTTTCGTCCGGCGTGGGGGAGTGTTTCGCCTGGCTGGAAATCACGTGAATACCGGAACCTTTGCGTACCTCAACATACCCTTCAACTTCCAGCATGATGATGGCTTCGCGGACCACCGTGCGGCTGACGCTTTTTTCATCCGCAATAAAACGCTCAGCGGGAAGTTTATCACCGACAAGATAGACCCCTTGCTCGATGCGATCTTTCAGCTCGGCGGCAAGTTGTTGATATAAACGACGTGATTCGGTGATTTCCATATGCGCTCCAGGCAGGGTACGGCGAATGATTTGTTATACCACTTTTGCTTGCCACTCTCCAGATTTCGCCATTAAAAAAGCCGCCCGGAGGCGGCTTTTGCGACGTTTTTGCCGGGTGGCGCTACGCTTACCCGGCCTACGGTTTTATCGTGTGTTGTAGGCCGGGTAAGGCGGAGCCGCCACCCGGCACAACAAGCTAACTCTGCGTCGCCGGTCCCCCAAGGGACTCTTTCGCCAGTTCCTCGGCGGATTTACTCTTCAGCACCGTCCAGATAACCACTGCACCCAGCAGGTCGAAGATGGCCAGTACCGCGAACAGCGGGCTGAAGCCGATGGTGTCTGCCAGCGCGCCGACCACGAGGGCGAACAGGGTACTTGCGGTCCAGGCGGCCATCCCGGTCAGACCGTTGGCGGTGGCAACTTCGTTACGACCAAACACGTCGGACGAGAGCGTAATCAGTGCGCCAGACAGAGACTGGTGAGCAAAGCCCCCGATACACAGCAGGGCGATAGCCACGTAAGGACTGGTGAACAGGCCAATCATGCCAGGGCCAATCATCAGCAGGGCGCCCATGGTGACCACCATCTTACGGGACACAATCAGGTTCACGCCAAACCAGCGCTGGAACAGCGGTGGCAGGTAGCCGCCGACGATACAGCCCAGGTCTGCAAACAGCATTGGCATCCAGGCGAACATCGCGATCTCTTTCAGGTTAAAGCCGTAGACTTTGAACATGAACAGCGGGATCCAGGCGTTGAACGTACCCCAGGCCGGTTCCGCCAGGAAGCGTGGCAGGGCGATACCCCAGAACTGACGGGTACCCAGGATCTGCCAGACGGACATTTTTTTACCGTTGTCGGTCTGATGATGAGATTCCTGACCATTGATAATGTAGTCACGTTCTTCGGTAGACAGCTTTTTCTGATCGCGCGGGTGTTTATAGAAGATCAGCCACGCCATGGCCCAGGCAAAACTCAGCACACCGGAGATGATGAACGCCATTTGCCAGCTGTGCATCACAATCGCCCACACCACCAGTGGCGGAGCAATCATCGCCCCGATGGAGGAACCCACGTTGAAGTAACCGACAGCGATTGAACGTTCTTTTGCCGGGAACCATTCAGAGCTGGCTTTCAGACCCGCAGGGATCATCGCCGCTTCGGCAGCACCTACCGCACCACGCGCCAGCGCCAGCCCGCCCCAGCTGCCAGCCAGCGCCGTCGCCCCGCAGAAGACGGCCCATGCTACAGCGAAGAAGGCATAACCAATTTTTGTACCCAGAATATCAAGAACATAACCTGCAACAGGCTGCATTACGGTGTAAGCGGCAGAATACGCCGCAATGATGTAAGAGTATTGTTGTGTGGAGATATGTAACTCTTCCATCAACGTTGGCGCCGCTGCTGCCACGGTGTTACGTGTCAGGTAGCCCAGCACGGTGCCGAGCGTCACCAGTGCGATCATGTACCAACGTAACCCTTTAATTTTACGCATGTAAAACCTCATCGTTATGTTATTTCCGTGTCGGGACACGGCAACAACTCAACCGTTGCCGGGAGCTGTTCTGTAACGGGAGGGGCGTAACCGGGAACCTGTCCCGGAACGGCCCGAACCTTGCCATAAGTCATCGTGCTAAGTCGGCTTCCGTACCGTTAAATCCGATGTAACAAACACCGGTAATGCATTCCGTCGGCTTATAATTTGCGACGGCGAAAAGATAACTTGTCATACAACTTTAAAAGGTGAGTGACATCACAAAAGAGTGAATCTTTGTAGGGATATTATGAGGCGTGCGCAAAGCCAGATCTGGCGCGGCCTGCAAGAAGGTTTACCCCTTTGAGGGTAATTTATTTGTCGACGTTTATTGATCTAACTCACGAAAAAAACGTCGGACTCTGGAAATTGGTGTGATAACTTTGCAGCATCTGAACATAAGCTTTCTGACGCTCCCGTAATGAGGAAGACGATAATGACACCGTTTATGACCGAAGATTTCCTGTTAGATACCGAATTTGCTCGCCGCCTGTACCACGACTACGCAAAAGATCAGCCGATTTTCGACTACCACTGCCATTTACCGCCGCAACAGGTTGCCGAAAATTACCGTTTCAAAAACCTGTATGATATCTGGCTGAAGGGTGACCATTATAAATGGCGCGCGATGCGCACCAACGGCGTGGCCGAGCGCCTGTGTACCGGCGACGCGACCGATCGCGAGAAGTTTGACGCCTGGGCCGCTACCGTTCCCCACACCATCGGTAACCCGTTATACCACTGGACGCACCTCGAACTGCGTCGTCCTTTTGGTATCACCGGCAAGCTGCTCTCTCCCGCCACGGCGGATGAAATCTGGGACCAGTGCAACGAACTGCTGGCGCAGGATAGCTTCTCGGCGCGCGGCATCATGCAGCAGATGAACGTGAAGATGGTGGGCACAACCGACGATCCGATCGACTCCCTGGAGCACCACGCGGTTGTCGCGAAGGACAGCACCTTTGACATCAAAGTGCTGCCAAGCTGGCGTCCGGATAAAGCCTTCAACATTGAGCTGCCGACCTTTAATGACTACATGACGAAGCTGGCGGAAGTATCGGATACCGATATCCGTCGTTTCGCCGATCTGCAATCCGCGCTGACCAAACGTCTGGATCACTTTGCCGCACACGGCTGTAAAGTGTCTGACCACGCGCTGGACGTGGTGCTGTTCGCGGATTCCAGCGAAGCCGAGCTGGACAGCATCCTGGCGCGTCGTCTCTCCGGCGAAGCCCTGAGCGAGCATGAAGTCGCCCAGTTCAAAACCGCGGTGCTGGTGTTCCTCGGTGCGGAATATGCCCGTCGCGGCTGGGTTCAGCAGTACCATATCGGCGCGCTGCGTAATAACAACCAGCGTCAGTTTAAACTGCTGGGCGCGGACGTGGGCTTCGACTCCATCAACGACCGCCCTCTGGCGGAAGAGCTGTCAAAACTGCTGAGCAAACAGAACGAGCAAAACCTGCTGCCAAAAACCATTCTCTACTGCCTGAACCCGCGCGATAACGAAGTACTGGGCACCATGATCGGCAACTTCCAGGGCGAAGGGATGCCGGGCAAGATGCAGTTCGGTTCCGGCTGGTGGTTTAACGATCAAAAAGACGGCATGGAGCGTCAGATGACGCAGCTGGCGCAGCTCGGCCTGTTGAGCCGCTTCGTTGGCATGCTGACCGACAGCCGCAGTTTCCTCTCCTATACCCGCCATGAATATTTCCGCCGCATTCTGTGCCAGATGATTGGCCGCTGGGTGCACGCGGGTGAAGCGCCAGCTGATATCCAGCTGCTGGGCGAAATGGTGAGAAACATCTGCTTTAACAATGCGCGTGACTACTTCGCCATTGAACTGAACTAAGGCCGTTTGAGGTTGATATGCAATACATCAAAATCCATTCGCTGGATAACGTTGCCGTCGCGCTGGCCGATTTAGCCGAAGGGACGGAAGTGACCTTCGACAACCAGTCGGTGACGTTACGCCAGGCCATTGGACGTGGACATAAGTTTGCCCTGATCCCCATCGCGAAAGGGGAGAACGTGGTGAAGTACGGTTTGCCCATCGGTCATGCGCTGGCGGATATTGCGCCGGGTGAATACATTCATTCCCACAATACCCGCACCAATCTCAGCGATCTGGACGAGTACAGCTATCAACCTGACTTCCAGCCAGAAGAAGGACAGGCGGCCGATCGTGAGGTACAGATCTACCGCCGCGCCAGCGGCGAGGTGGGGATCCGCAATGAGCTGTGGATCCTCCCGACTGTCGGCTGCGTGAACGGGATCGCGCGTCAAATTCAGACGCGTTTCCTGAAAGAGACTAATGATGCTGAAGGCACCGACGGCGTGTATCTGTTCAGCCACACCTACGGTTGTTCCCAGCTGGGCGACGACCACATCAATACCCGCACCATGCTGCAAAACATGGTGCGCCACCCGAACGCGGGCGCGGTGCTGGTGATCGGCCTCGGCTGCGAGAACAATCAGGTCGACGCCTTCCGCGACACGCTGGGCGAATTTGACCCTGAGCGCGTGCACTTTATGGTGTGTCAGCACCAGGACGACGAAGTGGAAGCGGGCGTTGAACAGCTGCATCAGCTGTACGAGGTGATGCGTCACGACAAGCGCGAGCCGGGCACGCTGAGCGAACTGAAGTTTGGCCTGGAGTGCGGCGGATCTGATGGCCTTTCCGGCATTACCGCTAACCCAATGCTGGGTCGCTTCTCGGATTACGTGATTGCCAACGGCGGCACTACGGTGCTGACCGAAGTGCCGGAGATGTTCGGCGCAGAGCGCATTCTGATGAGCCACTGCCGCGACGAAGAGACCTTTGAGAAGACCGTCACCATGGTCAACGACTTCAAACAGTACTTCATCGCCCATAACCAGCCGATATACGAGAACCCCTCGCCGGGTAACAAAGCGGGCGGGATCACCACGCTTGAAGAGAAATCCCTGGGCTGCACTCAAAAAGCGGGCGCCAGCCAGGTGGTGGACGTGCTGCGCTACGGTGAGCGGCTGAAAACGCCCGGCCTGAACCTGCTCAGCGCACCGGGCAACGATGCGGTCGCCACCAGCGCGCTAGCGGGAGCGGGCTGTCATATGGTGCTGTTCAGTACCGGGCGCGGTACGCCGTACGGCGGGTTTGTGCCGACGGTGAAAATCGCCACTAACAGCGAACTGGCGGCGAAGAAAAAGCACTGGATCGACTTTGATGCGGGCCAACTGATCCACGGCAAAGCGATGCCGCAGCTGCTGAGCGAATTCGTGGACACGATTGTGGAATTTGCCAGCGGCAGGCAGACCTGCAACGAGAAGAACGACTTCCGCGAGCTGGCGATCTTTAAGAGTGGTGTGACGCTTTAAGTCGGGTGCGGGCTGGTGCCCTCACCCCGGCCCTCTCCCACAGGGAGAGGGTGCAAACACTAAAAACGGCAACACATGTTGCCGTTTTGCATTTACCTTGTAGGCCCGGTAAGGCGTAGCCGCCACCGGGCTTTTCTTTTTAACCTCGCAGGGCGTTCTTCGCTAAACGCGCATCTTCCGCCTGACAGGCTGCGGCGGTAAACAGCACGTCGGTAGAGGAGTTCAGCGCGGTTTCGCAGGAATCCTGCAATACGCCGATAATGAAACCGACCGCGACAACCTGCATGGCAATCTCGTTCGGAATACCGAACATGTTACAGGCCAGCGGGATCAGCAGCAGAGAGCCGCCCGCCACGCCGGATGCGCCACAGGCACACAGCGATGCAACGACGCTCAGCAGCAGCGCGGTTGGCAGATCTACCGGAATACCCAGCGTATGCACCGCCGCCAGCGTCAGCACGGTGATGGTAATCGCCGCACCGGCCATGTTCACGGTTGCACCCAGGGGAATCGACACCGAATAGGTATCGCGGTCCAGGTTCAGCTTCTCCGCCAGCGCCATGTTCACCGGTATGTTCGCCGCTGAGCTGCGGGTGAAGAAGGCATACACGCCGCTCTCGCGCAGGCAGGTCAGCACCAGCGGATACGGGTTGCGGCGGATCTGCCAGAACACCAGCAGCGGGTTGATCACCAGCGCCACCAGCAGCATACAGCCGACCAGGACGACCAGCAGCTGCGCGTAGCCCCACAGTGCGTCGAAACCGGTGGTGGCCAGCGTCGAAGAAACCAGACCAAAGATACCGACTGGTGCAAAGCGAATCACCAGCTTCACCATGAAGGTCACTGCATTGGACAAATCGTTAACCAGGTTTTTCGTGGTCTCGTTGCCATGACGCAGCGCGAAGCCCAGACCAATCGCCCAGACCAGGATGCCAATGTAGTTTCCGTTCATCAGTGCGGTGATGGGGTTAGAGACCATGCTCATCAGCAGGCCGCGAAGGACTTCCACAATCCCGGACGGCGGGGTGATATCACCGGCCGCGCTGGTCAGGTGCAGCGTGGACGGGAACAGGAAGCTAAACACAACGGCCGTTAAGGCAGCAGAGAAGGTTCCCAGCAGATACAGGAACAGAATAGGGCGAATGTTGGTTTTTTGTCCGTGCTGGTGGTTGGCAATCGACGCCATCACCAGCATTAGCACCAGTACCGGGGCGACGGCCTTCAGTGCGCCAACGAAAAGGGTGCCGAGCAGTCCCGTCGCTTCCGCCGCAGGTTTTGACACCATCGCCAGCAGAATACCCAGTACCAACCCGACCAGAATTTGTTTTACAAGACTGCCCTGCGCCAGGCGCGCAAGCAGGCCCTTAGATTGTGTGCTCATACGTTATTCCTGAGTGAAATTGCGTTCCATCCTGGATGTGCTCTAAGTCACATTTGTATCCGGATGTAAGTATTTGTTTGCCTGGTTGAGTATCAGGGAAAGCAGCGAAAGGCGGAAGCGTAAAATGCTGGATTTTACGTGTTGCGTCATGTTTTTTAACTATTGGTTAACGAAAGTGCCGGGTGGCGCTGCGCTTACCCGGCCTGCATTGCATTTCCCCCTCTCCCCG
>NZ_JBMKHQ010000005.1:134326-138385 GCF_049237385.1 Enterobacter cloacae complex sp. IR5412
GCAGAATGCCAAACACCACGCCGAGCGAAATGGCGATCGGGATATGGTAGAAATCAACAATCAGCATCTTGATACCGATAAAGACCAGAATCACCGACAGACCGTACTTCAGCATTGAGAAGCGCTCTGCCGCGCCCGCCAGCAGGAAGTACATCGCACGCAGGCCGAGGATCGCGAACAGGTTCGAGGTCAGCACGATGAACGGGTCGGTGGTAACTGCGAAGATAGCCGGGATACTGTCCACCGCGAAAATCACGTCGCTCAGCTCGACCAGAATCAGCACCAGCAGCAGCGGGGTGGCGAACAGCAGGCCGTTCTTACGCACGAAGAAATGCTCGCTCTCGATCTTGTCCGTCATGCGCAGATGACCCCGGATCCACTTCACCAGCGGCTTATCACCGATACCGGTATCGTCTTCTTTCGCCAGCGCCATTTTGACCCCGGTGAACAGCAGGAACGCACCAAACACGTACAGCAGCCATTCGAACTGGGTAATCAGCCAGCTACCGGCGAAGATCATGATGGTACGCAGGATGATGGCGCCCAGCACGCCGTATACCAGCACGCGGCGTTGCAGGGCCGCAGGCACGGCGAAGTAACTGAACAGCATCAGCCAGACGAAGACGTTATCAACCGCCAGCGCTTTTTCAATCAGATAGCCGGTGAGGAAGGCGAGTGCCTGAGGATCGGCCACCGCGCGACCTTCGGTTGAGGCCAGATACCACCAGAAGGCGGCGCAGAAAAGAAGTGAGAGGGTAACCCATACCAGCGACCAGACGGCGGCTTGCTTAACGCTCATGCCGTGTTCGCCGCGACGACCCTGCAAAAAGAGGTCGATCGCCAGCATGATGAGCACGACAACCGCGAATCCGCCCCACAGCATTGGAGTGCCGACAGAATGCATACTATTTTCCTTACACATAAAAAAACAAAAACGGCTATGGTCAGAAGACGATAGCCGTTAGCTTTTTATGCATAGACCTCGCCTTCCGGCAAGGTCTCACTTACAACCACGAAGGTTGCCCGGCGACCGGATGCGGTTTTGCACGCATCGTAATGACGATCCACCGGCGAAGAAGTTACTCCCCTTTGCAGGTAACAAATTATGTCAGACCATTGATTTCGTCAATGGTCTGCACGATTTCATTACACAGCTTTACGCGACGGCTTCCACATTCACGCCGTCTGCGGGGAAGATTACGCCGGTCTGTCGGCGGATCTCCGTTTGCAGCTTCGCCGTGGTGCGGCTGATCGCCAGTCCCGGGTGGTTCACTTCGTTGTCTTCTACCAGACGGGCGAAGACCTCTGCCTCATAAAGCATAGTGTTAATATGCTGAGGCTGCGTCAGCTCCTGCGCTTTTCCGCCGCGCGGAACGATGCTGAGCTTCTGGCATTCGGAGATTTTTTCGATCACCAGCGAGCCGTCTTCGCCCTGAATTTCGCTTGGCAGCACGGAGTCGCTGACCTTCGAGTGCTGCAACGTCACGCTGAAATCACCGTAGTCCAGCACCACAACGCCGTGTGCATCCACGCCGCTCTCCAGCAGGCTGGCGGTGGCCGTCACGCCGTGTGGTTCCCCCCACAGCGCAACCGCAGAGGCCAGGCAGTAAAAACCGATATCCATAATCGAGCCATTCGAGAAGGCCGGGTTAAAGGTGTTCGGGTTTTCGCCGTCCAGATAGCGCTGGTAGCGCGAGGAATACTGGCAGTAGTTGATAAAGGCTTTACGCACTTTGCCAATTTTCGGCAGGGACTGCTGCAACAGCAGGAAGTTGGGCAGGCTGGCGGTTTTGAACGCTTCAAACAGCACCACCTGGTTTTCGCGGGCAAGCGCAATGGCGGCTTCCACTTCGTGGATATTCGACGCCAGCGGCTTCTCGCAGATCACATGCTTTTTATGGCTGAGGAACAGCTTCGTTTGCGGGAAGTGCAGAGCATTCGGGCTGGCGATATAGACCGCGTCAATGGCGTCGCTTTGCGCCATCTCATCGAGTGAGGTGAACAGATGTTCAACCAGGTAGTCATTCGCAAAACTTTGCGCCTGCTCAAGGCTGCGGGAATAGACTGCGGTGAGCTTATATTTGCCGGTTTCGTGGGCGGCGTCGACGAACTGGCGCGTGATCCAGTTCGTACCGATGACTGCGAAACGTATCATAAACGTTTACGTACTCCGTAGCAGGGAACCTAAAGCCACTGTAGCACGTCCTCATGACATTTCGCGTGCGCTACTGCGCATTACTCTTTAACGATAAATGCGTCAGCCACAAACGGGTATCAAACTCCAGCTGGTGGTACTGCGGCTCCATATGGCAGCACAGGGAATAGAACGCTTTGTCGTGATCTTTCTCTTTCAGGTGCGCCAGCTCGTGCACCACGATCATCCGCAGAAAGGCTTCCGGCGCATTGCGAAAGACGGTCGCGACGCGGATCTCCGCCTTAGCCTTCAGCTTGCCGCCCTGCACGCGGGAGATGGCGGTATGCAGGCCGAGCGCGTTTTTCAGCACGTGGATCTTGTTGTCGTACATCACCTTGTTGATCGGCGGGGCGCTCTTCAGATACTGGCTTTTCAGATCCTGCGTATACTGCCAGAGGGCTTTGTCAGTCGCGAAATCATGCGTGCCCGGGTAGCGTTTTTCCAGCACCGCGCCGAGCTTTCCCCCGGCGATCAGGCCGCGAACCTGGGATAGTAATTGCTCCGGGTAGCCCTGGAGATAAGTCAGCTGGTTCATCAAAACCCCAAAATAGTGTGAAAACGGGTATACTCACGCACCCTTTTCAGGGATACGCCAAATTTTACCATTCAGGAGGGCCGATGAGCCACTTAGACAACGGTTTCCGTTCACTCAACCTTAAACGTTTCCCGGAAACGGACGACGTGAACCCGCTTCAGGCGTGGGAAGCGGCGGATGAATATCTGCTGCAGCAGTTGGATGAGACTGAAATCCGCGGCCCGGTACTGATCCTGAATGACGCGTTTGGCGCGCTGGGCTGTGCGCTCGCGGAACATGCGCCTTACAGTATCGGCGATTCTTACTTAAGCGAGCTGGCGACGCGTGAAAACCTGCGTCACAACGATATCGACGAATCCAGCGTGAAGTTCCTCGACAGCACCGCGGACTACCCGCAGGCGCCAGGCGTGGTGCTGATTAAAGTGCCCAAAACCATGGCGCTGCTGGAGCAGCAACTGCGCGCGCTGCGTAAAGTCGTGACGCCAGAAACGCGCATCATCGCGGGCGCCAAGGCGCGTGATATTCACACCTCGACGCTGGAACTGTTCGAGAAAGTGCTCGGCCCGACCACTACGACGCTGGCCTGGAAAAAAGCGCGCCTGATCAACTGTACCTTCAGCGCGCCGGAACTGGCCGACGCGCCAGAGACCCTGAGCTGGAAGCTGGAAGGGACCGACTGGACCATCCACAACCACGCGAACGTCTTCTCCCGAACCGGTCTGGATATCGGCGCACGTTTCTTTATGGAACATCTGCCGGAAAACCTGGAAGGGGAGATTGTCGATCTCGGCTGCGGTAACGGCGTGATTGGCCTGACGCTGCTGGCGAAGAACCCGGAGGCCAGCGTGGTGTTCAGCGACGAATCGCCAATGGCGGTGGCTTCAAGCCGTCTGAACGTGGAAACCAATCTGCCGGAGGCGCTGGATCGCTGCGAGTTTATGATCAATAACGCGCTGTCCGGCGTAGAGCCTTTCCGCTTCAACGCGGTGTTTTGCAATCCTCCGTTCCACCAGAAGCACGCCCTGACGGATAACGTCGCGTGGGAGATGTTCCACCACGCGCGCCGCTGCCTGAAAATCAACGGCGAGCTGTACATCGTGGCGAACCGCCATCTGGACTACTTCCACAAGCTGAAGAAGATTTTCGGTAACTGCGTCACCATTGCGACAAACAACAAGTTTGTGGTGCTGAAGTCGGTGAAGCTGGGGCGTCGTCGATAAGATCGTTTTGCCTGGCGGCGTTTCGCTTGCACAGGCCTACGGTTTCAAATGCCCGGTGGCGCTTCGCTTACCGGGCCTACAATGGCCTCGGACCCGTAGGCCCGGTAAGC
>NZ_JBMKHQ010000005.1:138441-139398 GCF_049237385.1 Enterobacter cloacae complex sp. IR5412
GCACCGTTTTACCCGCTTCGCGCAGCGGATCGGCCAGATCGCGCTTTGGCTCCTGTCCGGCGCACAAAATCACATGATCCACGCGCAGCAGCTGCGGTTCACCACCGATCAGCACATGCAGCCCGTCGTCGTCGATCTTCTGGTAGCTCGCCCCCGGGATCATCTTCACCCCGCGCGAGAGCAGGGTGGCGCGGTGGATCCAGCCTGTGGTTTTCCCCAGCCCTTCACCCGGCTTGCTGGCTTTACGCTGGAGCATCACGATCTGACGCGGGCTTTTCGGCAGCTGCGGACCTTCCGGGCGTAAACCGCCGGACTGACTGAGACTGGTATCAATGCCCCATTCCACGCAGAACTCAGCGATGTTCTGGCTGGTGGCTTCGCCCGGCTGGCTTAAATACATCGCAGTATCAAAACCGATCCCGCCGCAGCCGATGATCGCCACCTTCTCGCCAACCGGCGCTTTGTCGCGCAGCACGTCCAGATAGCTCAATACCTTCGGATGATCGATACCCTCGATCGCAGGGGTGCGCGGGGCGATCCCACTCGCGAGGATCACCTCGTCGAAACCGATCAGATCCGCCGCGCTGACAACCTGATTGAGCCGCAGATCGACGCCCGTCACCTCGATCATCCGGCGGTAATAGCGCAGCGTTTCATAGAACTCCTCTTTGCCGGGGATCTGTCTGGCGATAGTAAACTGCCCGCCGATTTCCGCCAGCGCATCAAACAGCGTCACGCTGTGCCCACGCGAGGCGGCATTGACCGCAAACGCCAGGCCAGCGGGTCCTGCGCCCACCACGGCCAGACGCTTCTTGTTGGTCGCAGGAACGATCGGCATTTTGGTTTCATGGCAGGCGCGGGGATTCACCAGGCAGGAGGTGACCTTGCCGACGAAGATCTGATCCAGACACGCCTGGTTACAGCCGATACAGGTGTTGATCTCATCCGCACGGCCGC
>NZ_JBMKHQ010000005.1:139435-206238 GCF_049237385.1 Enterobacter cloacae complex sp. IR5412
TGCGGTTAGTGGTCACCAGCGGAACGGAGACTTTGCCTTTCAGCTTGCGCGTTACCCAGCTGAACGCCGCACGCGGCACCGGCGTGGCGATGGTGGGGATGCGCGCTTCGTGCCAGCCAATCCCGGTGTTGATAATGGTGGCACCGGCGGCTTCAATCGCCTGCGCCAGCTGCACGGTTTCGTCGAAGGTGCCGCCGCCTTCCACCAGGTCGAGCATCGACAGGCGGAAGATGATAATAAAATCCGCACCGGCACGTTCACGCACCGCGCGCACCACCTCCACGGCAAAACGCATGCGGCGGGCATAGTCTCCACCCCATTCGTCGTCGCGCTGGTTGGTACGTGCGGCGAGGAATTCGTTGATCAGGTAGCCTTCTGAGCCCATCACCTCCACGCCGTCATAGCCCGCTTCACGCGCCAGCGCGGCGCAGCGGGCAAAATCGTCGATCAGCGCCAGGATCTCGTCATGGCTGAGGGCATGGGGAGTAAAGCGGTTAATCGGTGCCTGAATAGCCGAGGGGGCAACCAGGTTCGGCTGATAGCTGTAGCGCCCGGTATGCAGAATTTGCAGGGCGATTTTGCCGCCCTCGTTGTGAACCGCGTCGGTCACCATGCGGTGGTGCGGCAGTTGTGACGCATCATTCAACACCGCGCCGCCCTCCATCGTCACCCCGGAAGGGGCAGGGGCTACGCCGCCAGTGACAATCAGCGCCACCCCGTGGCGCGCGCGCTCGGCATAGAAGGCTGCCAGACGTTCAGCCCCGTCCGGACGCTCCTCCAGCCCGGTGTGCATTGAGCCCATTAACACGCGGTTTTTGAGGGTAGTGAACCCCAGATCGAGAGGGGCGAATAACGACGGGTAGCGGCTCATAGTCTCTTCCAGTGTAAAATTATTGTTATGTGGTCGGATGAGTTACTAATTTAGCCAGCGGCGGCAGAAAGGTAAAAGCGGGATCGAATGATTGTGATAGATCTCAAAGAACTTCACCCCTCACCCCGGCCCTCTCCCCAGAGGGGAGAGGGTGAAAGGCCGCACGGAGCAGTCCCATCTCCCCAGAGGGGAGAGGGTGAAAGGCCGCACGGAGCAGTCCCATCTCCCCAGAGGGGAGAGGGTGAAAGGCCGCGCGGAGCAGTCCCCTCTCCCCTCTGGGGAGAGGGTTAGGGTGAGGGGCGTGTGTCGCGCATTAGGCCCGGCGCCTGCCACATCGAGGTTGTCAGCCCGCTGTCCACCAGCCCGAGCTGGTCCGCGTATACCGCCTGCCATTTCTGCATCATGCCGTCGTACAGCTCCCGGTGCGCCGGGTTTGGCGTGAACTCGCGGCTCCACTTCACCAGCCGCTCGCCCGTCGAGGCCATATCCGCGAACAGCCCCGCGCCAGCTCCTGCGGCAATGGCGCAGCCGAGCGCCGTTGCCTCTTTGACTTCTGGCACGCGCACCGGCAGGCCGGTGACGTCGCTTAAAATCTGGCTCCACAGGGCGCCCTTTGCGCCGCCGCCGGCAAACACCAGGCTCTCAAACGTCACGCCGGAGAAGCGCGAAATCTGCGCCAGGTTGCAGGCCGAGACGATCGCCGCGTTCTCCTCCAGCGCACGGAACAGCGTCGCTTTGTTGCACTTTTCCGGGTCAATGGAGAGGTTAATAAACGACGGCGCGGCGTGGTACCACTGTTTGAAATGCATCGCGTCGGAGAAGATCGGCATCACCCCGTGGGAGCCCGGCGGGACGCGGCTCGCCATCTCTTCGAGCAGGGAGTAGGGGTCCATTCCCATGCGTTCGGCAATCAGCTTCTCTTCGGCGCAGAAGGCGTCGCGGAACCAGCGCATGGTCAGCCCGGTAAAGAAGCTGATCGACTCTGCCTGCGCCATGCCGGGGATAACGTGCGGGTTTACGCGGATGTTCATCTCAGGGTCGGTGCGCACCTGCGGCAGGTTCACCACCTGTTGCCAGAAGGTGCCGCCCAGCACCGCCGTTTGTCCGGCGCGCACCACGCCCAGCCCCAGACAGCCCAGTTGCACGTCGCCGCCGCCCATCACCACCGGGGTGCCCTCGCGCAGGCCGCTCTGTTGTGCGGCTGCTTTGGTGATGGCCCCCAGCACGGTGCCGGTCTCTTTTACCGGGGAGAGGATATCGGCGCGCAGCCCGGCCATGTCGAGCAGCGCCGGACGCCAGTCGCGGGAGAAGAGATCCAGCATGCCCGTCGTGCCCGCATTGGACGGGTCCACCGCCAGCTCGCCGGAGAGCTTCGCCGCCAGCCAGTCGCTGATCATAGTAATGGTGGCGGCTTTACGATAAATATCCGGACGATGGTGCGCCAGCCACAGCAGGCGCGGCATGGCGCTGAGGGCAAGCGTCTGGCCGGAAACGTCATACACTTCGGATTCAAACCGGTAATCGTGGATCTCTTTGAGTTCAGCTACCTCTCGGCTGGCGCGGGCGTCGACGTTGGCGCAGGCCCAGATAGCCTCGCCGTTGCGGTCGTACAGCACAATCCCTTCGCGCATCGAACAGCAGGCGACGGACTGAATATCCGCCGCGCTCAGGCGCGCGCGCTCCAGCGCCTGATGAATACACCGGCAGGCCAGCTGCCAGTTGGTGTCGAGGTCGAACTCCATCGAGCCCGGCACGTTCTCGACGCTCAGGTGTTTCCACTCGGCCTGGCCAACGGCAATCTGGTTGCCCTGCAAATCGAAAATAACGGCGCGAACGCTGCCTGTCCCTGCATCTAACGCTAAAAGGTAACTCATGAGCATGCCTCATTGTTAGCGCAGGGAGGGCTCTTAAATGGCCAGAGCCAGCACCGCGCGGGCTGTCGTCTCTTCCGTCACCAGGCCATTAATACGGCGGCCCTTAAGTGCGGCATAAATCGCATCGGCTTTCTCTTCCCCCCCGGCCACGCCTACGATGGTGGGCAGCTGTGCCAGTTCATCGAGCGTGACGCCCAGTAGTTCTTTGTGGATCTCCAGCTCCTCGACGCATTCCCCTTCGGCATTGAGGAAATAGCCAAGGATATCGCCGACCGCGCCCTTGCGGGCGTACATCAACTGTTCACCTTCGCTGATATAGCCGGAGCGCAGTATCGTCGCGTCACGGCGCTGGTTCACCGAGCCAATGCCGACCACCGCCACGTCAGCGGCGGTGGCGGCGAGGATCACGTCCCGCACGCTGGTTTCGCGCTTTAAGATCCCGGCGACTTCAGCGGATGACACGCGAAGCGGGGCAGGGATCATGCTGACGCTACAGGCCGCATCCAGCTGGCCGATACCGGTCATATACGGCCCCACACCGCCGGAGAGCGTCACCAGGCGGATCTGCTGTGAGCTAATAAAGCCGCTCAGGTGTTGCAGGCTGCTCATGGTGGTTTCACCGAAGCCCACCGCTAACAGCTGGCCGGGCTCCAGCACGCCCATCAGCGACTGGGCCGCGCCAATGCCTAACCGCACGTTCATCGGCGGCGTATTCAGGGCGGGCATCACGCGCACCAGCTTCAGGCCAAATCGTTGTTGCAACTCGGTTTCCAGCGCCAGGCAGCCCTCGTAGCGGGAGTTGATCTGCACCCGAATCACCCCCGACTGACGGCCCTTCTCCAGCAGGCGGGAGATCTTCAGGCGCGGCAGCCCGAGCCGCTCGCCGATGTCGTTCTGGGTCAGCCCGTCGTGGTAGTAGCACCAGGCCACGCGGGCCACCAGCTCCTCTTCCGCCAGCGCCAGCCCGGCAAACCGTCCTTCTTCCGCAGTGCGTTTATCGCTCATAGTTGAACTCTTATAAAAATTTAGATCATATGTTCGTAATGGCGCGAAGGGAAAATGTGAGCCACGCGACAAAACGGATCTTTTCGATCCTTTCTGGATTATCTGTATCTCAATCGATAAAACTGTGATCCCTGCACGGTTGTAAATATAGTTCACCGTCTACGCTTTTGAACATTATTAAATCTAAAAATCATTTGTTCAATAGCGGAGCGATGATGACACCACTTCTCGAGGCACGTGACATCTGCAAACAGTTCTCTGGCGTGCCTGTGTTAAAAGGCATTGATTTCACGCTGCTTGCTGGGCAGGTGCATGCGCTGATGGGCGGTAACGGCGCGGGAAAATCGACGTTGATGAAAATCATCGCCGGGGTTGAAACGCCGGATCGCGGTGAGCTTTCGGTTGCGGGCGAGTCTTTTGCACGGCTTACCCCGTCGCAGGCGCACCGGTTAGGCATTTATCTGGTGCCACAGGAGCCGCTGCTTTTCCCCAACCTGACGGTGCGGGAAAACATCCTGTTTCGTCTGCCGCGCGAACGAGATCGGGAAAAGCGGCTGGCGGAGAAACTCCAGCAGCTGCAATGTCAGCTTAATCTTGATGCCGCTGCCAGCACTCTGGAAGTCGCGGATCAGCAGATGGTGGAGATCCTGCGCGGGCTGATGCGCAACGCCAGAATTCTGATCCTCGACGAACCCACGGCATCGCTCACGCCGGGCGAGACCGAACGCCTGTTTCGCCAGATCCGCGCGCTGCAGGATCTCGGCGTTGGCATTGTTTTTATCTCGCACAAGCTGCCGGAAATTCGCATGCTTTCGAGCCACGTCTCGGTGATGCGCGACGGCGCGGTGGTGCTGAGCGGCGAAACCGCGCACTTTGACGATAACGCCCTGATCGCCGCGATGACGCCGGTCAGCCGGGAAAAGTCGCTAAGCGATACGCAAAAGCTGTGGCTGGCGCTGCCGGGCAACCGCCGAACCCAGGCGCAGGATTTCCCGGTGCTGCGGGTGGAGGATCTCACCGGGGAAGGGTTTATCGATCTCAGCCTTGAGATTTACGCCGGGGAGATCGTCGGTCTGGCCGGGCTGGTGGGGTCCGGGCGTACCGAGTTTGCCGAAACGCTTTACGGCCTGCGTCCGGTACGCGGCGGGCGGGTGTGGCTGGAGAACCAGGAGATCACCGCCGATCCGGTCAGTTCCCGTCTGGAAAAAGGGCTGGTTTATCTGCCGGAAGACAGGCAGGTGTCCGGCCTGTTTCTCGACGCGCCTGTCCGCTGGAACACGGTGGCGCTGAACGAGCCGTCGCTCTGGCAGCAGCGAAAGCGGGAGTCTGCGGTGGTGGAGCGTTACCTCCGGGCGCTGGGGATCAAGCTCAACCATGCGGATCAAACCGTGCGCACGCTCTCCGGTGGTAATCAGCAGAAGGTGCTGCTGGCGCGCTGCCTGGAGGCTAATCCTTTATTGCTGATCGTCGATGAACCGACGCGCGGCGTGGACGTCTCGGCGCGCGCCGATATTTATCAGCTGCTGAAAAGCGTGGCGGCGCAGAACGTGGCGGTGCTGATGATCTCAAGCGATCCCGATGAGTTTCCCGGCCTCGCGGATCGGGTGCTGGTAATGCATCAGGGCGTGCTCAGCGGCGAGCTGCCGCGCCACGCCGTCAGCCTCGACCGGATGATGGCGCTGGCGTTTGGAGGGCAATCATGAAGATCTTACTGAAAAACCGCGAGCTGAGCGCGTTTCTCGCCATTCTGGCGCTGTTCGCCGTGCTGGTGGCGCTGAACCCGTCGTACCTGAGCTTACAGACGCTGGGGATGATCTTCGCCAGCTCGCAGATCCTGATTTTGCTGGCCATCGGCGCGGCGCTGGTGATGCTGACCCGTAATATCGACGTCTCCGTCGGCTCCACCGTCGGGCTGTCCGCCATTGCCGTCGGCGTGGCTCTCAACAGCGGCTACAGTCTGCCCGTTTCCATTCTCTTCGCGCTGACGATTGGCGCGCTGGCGGGGGCGTTCAACGGTTTTCTGGTGGTGGGGCTGCGCATTCCAGCGATTGTCGCCACCCTCGGCACGCTGGGGCTGTACCGCGGAGCGATGCTGCTGTGGACCGGCGGGAAGTGGATTGAAGGGCTGCCGCCGGGGCTGAAATCCCTCTCTGAGCCTGCCGCCGTCGGCATTTCTCCGCTCGGCATTGTGGTGTTGATAATCGTGGTTACAGGCGCGTGGACATTGTCGCGCACCGCCTTTGGCCGTGATTTCTACGCCGTGGGGGATAACCTCGCCGCCGCGCGTCAGCTGGGCGTGGCGGTGAACCGCACCCGCATGATCGCCTTTACCCTCAACGGCATGCTGGCGGCCTGCGCCGGGATCGTCTTTGCCGCGCAGATAGGCTTTGTGCCCAACCAGACCGGCAGCGGGCTGGAGATGAAAGCCATCGCTGCCTGCGTGCTGGGGGGCATCTCGCTGCTGGGCGGCACCGGCACGCTGGTCGGTGCGTTCCTCGGCGCGTTCTTCCTCACCCAAATCGATACCGTGCTGGTGCTGTTCAGGCTCCCGGCGTGGTGGAACGACTTTATCGCCGGGTTGGTGCTGCTGGGCGTGCTGGTGCTCGACGGGCGGCTGCGTCAGGCGCTCTCACGGCATCAGCGGGCGCTGAAATACAGCCGTTTCCAGCCGGGTAACAGAGGGGGAAAGCACGTCACCCCGCTTCCCAAACGCAACAAAGAGGTGGCGTAAATGAGGCTTAACTGGGAAAGCGCGCTGCTGATTTTACTGGTGCTGGAGATCCTGCTCTTCGGCGCCATCAACCCGCGCATGCTCGACATCAATATGCTGCTGTTCAGCACCAGCGACTTTATCTGCATTGGTATCGTGGCGCTACCGCTCACGCTGGTGATTATCAGCGGCGGGATCGACATCTCCCTCGGCTCAACCATCGGCCTGTGCGCTATCGCGCTGGGGGTGATGATGCAGGCAGGGTGGCCGATGGCGGTCGCCATCCCGCTGACGCTGCTGCTCGGCCTGCTGTGCGGACTGTTGAATGCGGCGCTGATCCACTACACCGGCATCAGCCCTTTAGTGATCACCCTCGGCACGCTCTACCTCTACGGCGGCGGGGCGCTGCTGCTCTCCGGCATGGCGGGCGCGACGGGCTACGAGGGGATCGGCGGCTTTCCGGACAGCTTCACGGCGTTCGCTAACCTCACGGTGTTGGGCCTGCCGATCCCGCTGGTGCTGTTCGCGGTGATTACCGCTTTCTTCTGGCTGATTACCCATCGCGGGCGCTTTGGTCGACATCTGTTTTTAATTGGCCAGAATCCGCGCGCGGCGCGCTATGCGGCGCTGTCGGTGAACGGTATGCCGTATGCGCTGTACGGCCTGGTGGGCGTGGCCTCGGCGACTGCCGCGCTGGTGATGGTCTCCTATTTCGGCTCCGCGCGTTCGGATCTGGGGCGCGATTTACTGATGCCTGCGCTCACCGCCGCCGTGCTCGGCGGAGCGAATATCTACGGCGGCTCAGGTTCGGTTGTCGGTACGGCGCTGGCGGCGCTGCTGGTGGGGTACCTGCAACAGGGTTTACAGATGGTTGGCATCCCCAACCAGGTGTCGAGCGCGCTGTCAGGGGCGCTGCTGGTTGTGGTGGTGATGGGGCGTTCGCTGAGTCTGCACCGTGAATGGGTGTGTTCTCTCTTCAGAAAACTATCCGGAGCGTAAGATGAAAACAAAACTGCTCGTCCTGGCAATGGCCCTCAGCTTCGCTTCGGCGCAGGCGGCGGACCGCATTGCCTTTATCCCGAAACTGGTGGGTGTGGGATTCTTCACCAGCGGCGGCAACGGCGCGAAAGAGGCGGGGAAAGATCTTGGCGTGGGCGTGACTTACGACGGCCCGACCGAGCCGAGCGTCTCCGGCCAGGTGCAGCTGATCAATAACTTCGTCAACCAGGGCTATAACGCCATCATCGTCTCTGCCGTGTCGCCGGACGGTCTCTGCCCGGCGCTGAAGCGCGCGATGCAGCGCGGCGTGAAGGTCCTGACCTGGGATTCCGACACCAAACCGGAGTGCCGCAGCATTTACATCAACCAGGGCACGCCGGAACAGCTGGGCGGCCTGCTGGTGGAGATGGCAGGCAAGCAGGTCACCAAACCGAACGCGAAAGTGGCGTTCTTCTACTCCAGCCCCACCGTCACCGACCAGAACCAGTGGGTGAAAGAGGCGAAGGCCAAAATCGAGAAAGACCATCCCCAGTGGCAGGTCGTCACCACGCAGTTTGGCTATAACGACGCCACTAAATCCCTGCAAACCGCCGAGGGGATCTTAAAAGCCTATCCGGATCTGGATGCGATCATCGCCCCGGACGCCAACGCCCTGCCGGCGGCGGCACAGGCGGCGGAAAACCTGAAGCGGGAAGGGGTGGCGATTGTCGGCTTCAGCACGCCAAACGTGATGCGTCCGTACGTTGAGCGCGGCACGGTGAAAGCCTTCGGCCTGTGGGACGTGGTGCAGCAGGGCAAAATTGCAGTCAATGTCGCCGATCGTTTGCTGAAAAAGGGCGATCTTAACCCTGGCGACAGCGTGGAGGTGAAAGATATCGGGACGCTGAAGGTCGAGCCGAACAGCGTGCAGGGCTACCAGTATGAGGCGAAGGGCAACGGCATCGTGCTGCTGCCGGAGCGGGTGGTGTTCACCAAAGAGAACATCAGCAAATACGATTTCTGACGGGGGAGCAAATGGCTGATTTAGACGACATCAAAGACGGCAAGGATTTTGGCATCGGTACGCCGCAGCAGAATGTGCCGTACACCCTGAAGGGCTGCGGTTCGCTCGACTGGGGCATGCAGTCCCGGCTTTCGCGCATTTTCAACCCGCAGAGCAACCGCACGGTGATGCTGGCCTTTGACCACGGTTACTTTCAGGGACCGACCACCGGCCTTGAGCGTATCGATCTCTCCATCGCGCCGCTGTTTGGCGAAACCGACGTGCTGATGTGTACCCGCGGCATCCTCAGGAGCCAGGTACCTGCCGCGACGAACAAACCGGTGGTGCTGCGAGCCTCCGGCGGTAACTCGATTCTGGGCGAGCTGTCTAACGAGTGCGTGGCGGTGGCGATGGAAGACGCGCTGCGCCTGAACGTCTGCGCGGTGGCGGCGCAGGTCTATATCGGAAGCCCGTTTGAACATCAGTCAATCAACAACATCATCAAGCTGGTGGATGCGGGGGCGCGTTACGGCATGCCGACGCTGGCGGTGACGGGCGTGGGTAAAGAGATGGCGCGCGACGCGCGCTATTTCTCGCTCGCCAGCCGCATCGCTGCCGAAATGGGGGCCCAGTTCGTCAAAACCTACTACGTGGACGAGGGCTTTGAAAAAGTGACCGCCAGCTGTCCGGTGCCGATTGTTATCGCGGGCGGCAAAAAGCTGCCGGAGCATGAGGCGCTTGAGATGTGCTGGCGGGCGATTGACCAGGGCGCGTCCGGCGTGGATATGGGGCGCAACATCTTCCAGTCCAGCGCGCCGCTCGCCATGCTGAAGGCGGTGAAGAAAGTGGTTCACGAGAACATGAGCGCCCGTGAGGCGTTCCAGTTCTGGCAGGAAGAGAAACAGGGAGAAGCAAAATGAACGTGACGCTGGTGGAAATCAACATCAAACCCGAGCGGGTGGATGAGTTTCTGGAGGTGTTTCGCGCCAACCACGAGGGAGCGATCCAGGAGCCGGGAAACCTGCGCTTTGACGTCTTGCAGGACCCGAGGGTGAAAACCCGGTTCTTTATCTATGAGGCCTATAAAGACGAAGAGGCGGTGTTGGCGCATAAGCAAACGCCACACTATCTGGCGTGCGTGGACAAGCTCGAAGAGTTGATGTCAGAGCCGCGCAAAAAACGCTGCTTTGTGGGGTTGTTGCCGGAGTAGCGTTTTGCCCGGTGGCGCTGCGCTTACCGGGCCTACGGAGGCGAGAGGGTGCGGTGTTTGCCCGGTGGCGCTGCGCTTACCGGGCCGACATCTGCAGTATGTTGTAGGCCGGGTAAGCGTAGCGCCACCCGGCGTTTTTTACGCCTCTTCCACGCTCACCCGCAGCGCCGCCAGCGCCTTACGCGCCGCCTTCAGCACCTGCTCACACTGCTCAATGGTGAGCGTCAACGGTGGCTCAATGCGGATGGTTTTCGAGTTGTTGAGCGTTCCCGCCACCAGTACCCGCTGGCGGAACATCTCGCTTGCGAAGCTATAACCGGTTTCGTTATCAACGAACTCAATCGCCATCAGCATCCCTTTCCCGCGCGCATCCTGTACCAAATCCGGGTATTCCCGGCCCAGCTGACGGAAGCCGTCCAGCAGCATGTCGCCTTTTTGCTCCGCCTGCGCAGGCAGGTTTTGCTCCAGCAGCACGTTGATGGTGGCCAGCGCTGCCGCACAGGCCAATGGGTTACCGCCAAAGGTGGTGGTATGTAAGAACGGGTTGTCGAATAGCACCGAGAAGACCTCCTCAGTGGCGACCGTTGCGCCAATCGGCATCACGCCGCCGCCGAGCGCTTTCGCCAGGCATAAAATGTCTGGCTGAACGTTCTCATGCTCGCAGGCGAACATCCTGCCGGTACGCCCCATCCCGGTCTGCACTTCGTCGAAGATCAGCAGCGCGCCAAACTCATCGCACAGCTGACGCACGGCGGGCAGATAGCCCTGCGGCGGGAGAATCACCCCGCCTTCGCCCTGAATCGGCTCCAGGATCACCGCCGCCACGTCGTCGCCGGTTTTACGGCATTCACTCAGCATGGTGCGCATGGCGTTGATGTCGCCGAACGGTACGTGGCGGAAGCCCGGCAGCAGCGGCATAAACGGTTTGCGGAAGGTGGATTTGGCGGTCGCCGACAGTGCGCCCAGGGATTTCCCGTGGAACGCGCCGCTGGTGGCGATAAAGGTGAATTTCCCGCGCGGCGACTGGTACGCTTTGGCGAGTTTAATCGCCGCTTCGACCGATTCGGTGCCGCTGTTACTGAAGAAGCTGTATTTCAGCTTACCGGGCGTTAAGGCTGCCAGCGTTTTCGCGAGCATGGCGCGAAGCGGATCGAGCAGTTCCTGGCTATGGAGAGGTTGTTTCGCAAGTTGATTCTGTACGGCGGAAACCACAACTGGATTACGGTGCCCCACGTTGAAAATACCAAAACCACCCAGGCAATCGATAAACTCCTGTCCCTGGGTGTCGACAAGCGTATTCAGACTCCCCGCTTGCCACTCTACGGCTCCGTAATCCCCGCCGGCGGTAACAGATTTGCGATACTCCAGAAAACCAGGATTCACATGCTCTTTAAAGTAATCAATGACCTCACGGTTAAGTTGTTTCATCTCCTCATGATCAAGCGTTCGCTTTTCAATGAGATTCAGTGCGTGCGCGGTACAGGCAAGAGCCGAGGCGCTGGAAGGTAACCTGTTCAAAATATGCTCCCGGGGATCGCGTATCACATGATACTGAGTTAAGTATTGCAGGGATTACGCCACCTCAGATGCCTTAACAAAAATCGGGATAAACGCCAGGTGAAATCAAAGTTGCACAATATTTAATCATGCCATCGCGCGCCGCACGGGATAAGGGATAACGAGCCGGGGATGGGGTTTCGTCAATTGCACTGCTCCAGGGCAGGAAATGCGCCTTAAGTGTGCGCCGGGGGATAATGCTTTGTAGGTGGTTTCGTGTTGAAAGTATTTTAAATCAATTAATTAGAAAAGCGTACGAAAAGTGCGGTTTAACCGAGATTTGCGATCTCAATCATATTTAACAACTAAAGATAAATTTTTTATCGCCGAAAAAACATAAGCCACAAAATTAACATTCAAATAACCTGCAAGGGATGCTCACTATGTCCTCTCCTGACTATGTCACCCAGAATGAATATCCGCTGGACGATGACACCACGCTTATGTCGACCACCGACCTCCACAGCTACATGACCCACACTAACGACACCTTTGTGCAAGTGAGTGGCTTTACGCTTCAGGAGTTGCTCGGGCAGCCGCACAACATTGTGCGCCACCCCGATATGCCGAAAGCGGCTTTTGCCGACATGTGGTACACGCTGCAAAAGGGCGAGCCCTGGAGCGGGATTGTCAAAAACCGACGTAAAAATGGCGATCACTATTGGGTACGCGCCAATGCGGTACCAATGGTGCGTAACGGCCAGATGACGGGCTATATGTCCATTCGTACCCGCGCCACCGAGGACGAGGTCGCCGCGGTGGAGCCGCTTTATAAGGCGCTCAATGAAGGACGTAGCAAAAAACGCATTCATAAAGGGCTGGTGGTGCGCAAAGGCTGGCTCGGCAAATTACCGGCGATGCCGCTGCGCTGGCGCGTGCGTAGCGTAATGGCGGTACTTTTTGCGGTGATGGCCGCAACGCTGGTTGCCAGTGCCGCAGGCTGGGCTTCGCTGGTGGCGGCAGCCGTGGTGATGCTGCTTGGCACCCTGGTGTTTGAGCAACAGATTGTCCGCCCGGTGGAAAACGTCGCAAAGCAGGCGCTCAGGGTCGCTACCGGCGAGCGTAACAGCGTGCAGCATCTTAACCGCAGCGATGAACTGGGGCTGATGCTGCGGGCCGTCGGACAACTGGGGCTGATGTGCCGCTGGCTTATCAACGACGTCTCCAGCCAGGTGGTGAGCGTGCGCGACGGCAGCGACAGGCTGGCGCAGGGTAATGAAGATCTCAACGACCGCACGCGCCAGACCGTGGCTAACGTGCAGCAGACCGTGGCAACAATGAACCAGATGGCGGCGTCGGTGCAGAGTAACTCTGAGACCGCAGCCGAAGTCGACAAGCTGTCGATGGCTGCCAGCAGCGCGGCCACGCAGGGCGGCACCGTGATGCAGACCGTGGTGAAAACCATGGATGACATTGCCGACAGTACCCAGCGCATTGGCTCTATTACCTCGCTTATCAATGACATCGCCTTCCAGACCAATATTCTGGCGCTGAACGCCGCGGTTGAGGCGGCACGCGCGGGCGAACAGGGGAAAGGCTTTGCGGTGGTGGCGGGCGAAGTGCGTCATCTTGCCAGCCGCAGCGCGAACGCGGCTAACGATATTCGCAAGCTGATCGACGCCAGCGCCAGCAAAGTGCAGTCGGGCGCCGATCAGGTCCACGCCGCGGGACGTACCATGGATGATATTGTCGAGCAGGTGAAAAACGTCACGCAGCTTATCGCGCAGATCAGCCACTCCACCTCCGAGCAGGCTACAGGCCTGACAGAGCTGACCCGTGCCGTGGCAGAACTGGACAGCATTACGCAGAAAAATGCTGACCTGGTCGAAGAGAGCGCGCAGATTTCCGCGATGGTTAAGCACCGGGCCGGACGTCTTGAAGATGCGGTTACCGTGCTGCATTAAGAAATGCATGCTTCGATAAAGCCGTTTATTCCTCCGGGGTAAACGGCTTTTTTGTTTTTCAGAATAAGTTATGTTGTTAATGAAATATTAAGTAACTAAAAAAAGTACCCGATTTTTAATTGCTACGCCCCGAATTTATTGAAAGTGGGAAATAAAAAAACGATCAAAGTCATAAAGTTAGCGCGTCTCCTACCGATAACAGCGATCGTCTGAGAAATAATCACATCGATGGGGTAAATATGTTCATACATGACGTAAAGATCGGCACGAAATTATTTCTGGCGTTTGGATTATTTATTGTCCTGATGGTCGTCAGCGCAAGCTTGTCTCTGATGAGCCTGAATCGGGCAAACAATGGAATGCAAACCATTCTTACCAGCGACTATCCAACTACGGTAAAAGCGAACCAGTTAATCGACAACTTCCAGGAATTTATCAGCACGCAGCAGCTCATGCTGCTGGACGAACAGGGAATGTACACGACGCAATCAGAACAGCGTCTGAAGGCGATAAGCGAGCGCATCACCGCAATCCTGAGCGAGCTGGACAACGCTCTCAAGGATAAAAAATCCCAACAGGTGCTGGCGGACATCCACGGCGTACGCCAGCAATATCTTGACTCGCGCTACCGCATTTTGCAGGCCGTGCAGAATAACGACCGTGCGGGCGCGATAAACGAGATGATGACCAACACCCTGGACCTGCAACAGTCTTATAAAGCGAAAGTGCAGGCGCTGATTGCGATCCAGGATCATGAAATGCAGAGTGCGGGCGAGCAGGTGGAAGGCGATTTCCGCACTAATCGTCTGCTGCTGATCCTGATTACGCTTTTCAGCGTCGCGGCAGCCAGCCTGACTGGCTGGTTCATTGTGCGATCCATTACCCGCCCGCTGAACGACGCGGTGAATTTTGCGGAGGCCATCGCCGATGGCGATCTCACCGGCAGCATTACCTCGCACGGTAAAGATGAAACCGGACTGCTCCTCACCGCATTGATGGAGATGAAAACGCGCCTGCTGGAGATTGTGCAGCAGGTGCAAACTGGATCGGAAAACATCTCCAGCGCCGCCGCGCAGATTGTCGCGGGCAACCAGGATCTGGCTACCCGCACGGAGGAGCAGGCCAGTTCCGTTGAGCAGACGGCCGCGTCGATGGAGCAGATTACCGCCACGGTGAAGAACACCGCGTCCCACACCGGAGAAGCGACGAACCTGTCTGCCGATGCGGCTGCCGTGGTCAAAAACAACGGCGAGATGATGAAGCAGGTCACCAGCAAAATGCGCCTGATTAACGAAACATCGAACAGGATGTCCGACATTATCGACCTGATCGACGCCATTGCCTTCCAGACCAACATCCTGGCGCTGAACGCGGCGGTCGAAGCGGCGCGCGCAGGTGAGCATGGTCGCGGCTTTGCGGTGGTGGCGGGTGAGGTACGCCAGCTCGCGCAGAAAAGTGCAACATCTGCGAGTGAGATCCGCCAGCTGATTGAAAGCTCCACAAGCCAGACGCAGGACGGCATGAACCTTGTGGAGAAAGCCAGCGGGCTTATCAACGGCATGGTCGGCAACGTGGAAGAGATGGACGTCATCCTGCGTGAAATTCGCCAGGCCAGCCATGAACAGACGGAAGGTATCTCGCAGATCAACAGCGCGATTGGCCTGATAGACGCCACCACCCAGCAGAACTCCGCGCTGGTGGAGGAGTCCGTTGCGGCGGCGGCATCCCTTAACGAACAGGCGATGCACCTGAAAGAGCTGGTTCGCGTGTTCCGCGTGAGCGACGGCGTGCTGGCTTAATCCAGCTGGGAGATCTCCAGTGCCGCGCGGTCAATCACGCCGATAATCTGTTTTAACTGCGCGTCGCTGAGTTCTCCCTGATTAACCTTCAGATCCAGAACCGCTTTGAAATTATCCAGCGCCCGCTTCATCTGTGGGTTTTTGCGCAGCTGGAACCCGACGGAGCGCGCCTTGATACGCGTCTGGATCTGCTCCAGCTGTTCCCGATTGTCATCCAGCCATTGCTGCCCGGCGGCGTTAATTGCAATCCGCTTACGGCCGTTCTCTTCTTCGGTAATGGTGATCAGTGCCTGATCCTGCAAGTAATCCAGCGTCGGGTAGATCACGCCAGGGCTTGGCGTGTAATGTCCCTGCGTCAGGTTCTCGATCTCTTTAATCAGCTCATAACCATGGCTCGCGTTGCGGGTCAGGATATCCAGGATCACCAGCCGCAAATCACCATGGCCAAAAAATCGTGGCCGGCGTCCGCCGCCGTCGTGTTCGTGTCGCATGTTTCTTCCTCAATTTGATATATCTAAACTATATCTAAGATATATTCAGATGCAATCTAAAAGATCTTGATTTCTGAGTTAATAGCAATCATTATCATTAAAAATTCATTCCGATATATCGTATTCACCTGAGAAGGGCATCAACATGGCATCTACCCGTTACCCTCAACGTGTCCGCAATGACCTGCGTTTTCGTGAGCTGAACGTGATGCGCACTGAGCGAGTCAGCGCAGGATTTCAGCGCATTGTACTAGGCGGCGAGGCGCTGGAGGGCTTTAGCTCTCGCGGCTTTGACGACCATACCAAAGTCTTTTTCCCGGCACCGGGCACCCCTTTCGTGCCGCCTGTGGTGACCGATGAAGGCATCGACTGGGGCGACGGGGTGCGTCCGCAGGCGCGTGACTACACCCCGCTGTACGATGACGAAAAACACGAGCTGGCGCTCGATTTTTTCGTGCATGATGGCGGCATTGCCAGCAACTGGGCGGTGGAGGCGAAGGTGGGCGACAAGCTGACCATCGGCGGTCCGCGTGGTTCGCTGGTGGTGCCGGAAGATTACGCCTGGCAGCTGTACGTGTGCGACGAGTCGGGCATGCCCGCGCTGCGCCGCCGTTTAGAAAGCATCGCAAAACTGCCTGTTCCCCCGGCGATCCACGCCATCGTCACCGTGGGCGATGCGGCGTACCAGGACTATCTGGCGCACCTGAGCGGGTTCAACATCACCTGGGTTATCGGCCACAACGAGCAGGCGGTAGCCGACCATCTTGCAGCGCTGGCCGTGCCGGAAGAGGATTACTTTATCTGGCTGACCGGAGAGGGGAAGGTGGTGAAACGCCTGAGCCGTCAGTTTGAAACCGACGCAATTGACCCACAGCTGGTACGTGCCAGTGCGTACTGGCACGCCAAATAATCAGGCTGCGGGATCCAGCTGCGCTTCGCTCACCTGATGTTCGAGCGAGGCGCATACCTCTCTCAGCGCTTTCTCCTGCTGGGCAAAGTAGGCTTCCATATTGCTGAGCGACGAGACGAGCAGCCAGGACTCTTCCTTCTCCAGCTCTGCCAGCTCGTTCACCAGGGTGTCGATTTGCTCACGCACCTGCGCCATTTTTTTGCGAATACGTTCCAGGTCGTTCAGCCTGTCGCTCGCCATCATCGGTTCAAACCCTTGTTGCAGACGGGCGACCAGCGAGCGAATGGCCTTCACGTCGCCGCGCTGTTTGGCCTGGTTGAGTTGCACCATCATCCTGTTGGCTTCCTCTTTTAAATCATCGGCAACCAGATCCGGGTGGCATAGCTTGCTCGCCTGACGCCAGAGCCGCTTCAGCTCGTTCCGATCCTCTTCAGAGAGAGCCTTGCCTTTACCCAGGCGCACTTCGGCATCATGATGCTGTTCGCGATACTTTTTGTACTCTTCGTTGGCCTCATCGCGCGCCTGACGTGCTGGCTCTTCTTCACGCGTTAAACCGGTCTCCAGCTCCATCGCTTCGGCCAGCAGGTTGGCAATCAGATTACTTTGCTGCTGAAGATGCTTGCGCGCCTCTGCCGCCTGAACGGAATCCGCAGGCAGATCTCGCCAGCGCCGGGTGAGCGTTGTCAGAACCTCTACGGCCTGCGCCATATAGCCCTGGCAGCGGCGGTAATCCTCTTCCCGACGACGCGTCTCCGCCTGCTGACGACGCAGGTTAAGCTCCGCCAGCGTTTTACGTAGGGCGAGGATCTGCTGCATCAACGGCCCGAGGCGGGAGAAATAGAGATCGTTGAACTCATCAAGCTGCTGTACCCGGGCGTTACGGCGATCAATCAGATCGCGCAAGCGCTCTTCCAGAGCTTTCAGCTCCAGCTTGCTAGCGGCCAGCTGCGGGTCACGCCACGGGGTAACGGCGCGCTGGCTTTGCAGCCAGGCGGTGATAGCGCGAAGGGCTGCGGTGTAATTTTTCTGCTCAAGCGCCGCGACGATGGACAGGAGATTATCGTCAAAGGCTTCCTCTTTGAGACGTTTCAACTGGCTCCGGATGATGTCGTCATCTTCCAGCTCAATGGCATTTTTAATGATTTCTAGCCGTTTGATCGGTGTGCTCATGATGCCTTTCGCTCTGGCGCTTAAGTATTTGAGTTAAGGTTAGTTGTTGTAAAAGCTACTGGAAATAATACACACGGATGATGATCGGCGCGATGGGGGATTTCTTTAGAATTGCAGAATGTGAAGATGGGCGCGTAACAGATGAAATGAGCAGGTTGCTTTTGATGATAAGCGCTAATCCGTTGAAATAACTAGCAATCGCTTTAAAACCAAGACCAGTCCCTACTTAAAATTACCAGGTAAAACGCGTATTCCCCCGAATAGTTTGCCCTTTCGGGAGTGCTTACGCTTCGTGTCACTGACTTTTCCTGACACCGGCAGACGATGGTTCCCCGTGCGGAATGCTTTTCCAAAGGAGTGTTGATGAAGATGAAAGCTATTGTAGTCGCCCTGCCGATCGCGATGATCCTGGCTACCGTTCTGGCGGCAAACAGAAAGAGCACTTAGGCGGTGAGCGTCTGTATGTCGACCGGGGCACTATTTCGATATGGGTAAGATCGACAGTGGATATAACAACTATGCGAACATGCGTGGCTTAAAGGATGAGCAGATGAAGGCGCATATTGTCTCTAACGAATTTACGCTGGGCATGCGTTACGTGTTTTAACCTGTTGTGAATATCACTGCTTTAAAGCAAGGCCAACACCGTGGGAGTGTGGGGCTGGCTTTTTTCTTGTGCGCATGTGGCATGTGGGGTTCCTGATTTCCATCAAAACCAACGATTATGTTTTACATAAAAATAGGTAACGATGATGATCCATGTCAGGGTAATAATACCAAAATAGTCAGGGATTAAACGCGCAAAAAGATAAGCACCAGCAACGATGAGCGCTATAGGGATATAATAAATATATGATTGCAAAAACCATAATATTGCTCGTTTCATCTTTTTAATAACTCATATAAAGCATCGCCGATTATTTCCTCATTGTTGCCACCTGATTCAATTTGATAAATTATTTTTGTCATTTGCGGTTCAATAAGAAAGTAAAGCATCTCCAGATTCTGTTGGTACAATGCCTGGTAATATGCAGGGTCCTGAAATTTGAGCTTATTAGCTGCTAGCGCCGCCACCTGTGCTTTCGAATAGATTATAGCACCGTTAACATACATTGATGATAATGAATTAACCATTCTGATATGCGACTCGTGAAAATCGCCGCTACTGATTATCAGCTTTGCAATAGTTAAGGACAGCGCTAGTTTGCTAGATTTCTCAGCGTACTCATAAGCCTTATCGCCTAATTCCTTTTTAAGAAATGCAGCGAGATTGTTACTTTTTTGCTCTCCCAGTCTTTTGAGAGTTTTCTGAAAGTAAATCTCAACCATATCAAGAGCAACATCGTTTCGGTTATAGATTTCGGCAAGTGCTAATGTGAGACGGCGGTCTTCATTTATTAGCTCGCGACAGGTATTGCGGTAGTAATCGTCTGGTATCAGGCACGAACCATAGTTAATTATACGTTGTGTACCAAGCTTTAGATTTTCGATAGCACTCATATTGGTAGCTTGTATTTCTCGCAATGCTTTGGTTAGCGCCAGGGCTAGATTCCTTTCTGATTGCAACTTCATTTTTGCATAGCCGTCTGCCATTGTAATTTCCCTTGTTGTAACATTACCCTGTCAATAATTGATCATCATTGTCATAGGGGGCAAGGAAGAAAATGAAAAAAAGCGGTAGAGTGGCAATTTATGTTCTAGTGGTGATTATTTTCTTTCTAACTATTCCAGAGATCGTCGTTCGTGTACTCACTCCGGAGCAGTTTGCTCGATTGGGTGATTTTACAAGCTTTGGTGGCTTGTTTAGTCATATCCTTTCTTTATTGATTTTCCTTGGCTTAGCTTCAATTCTGCTGGGCATACTCGCCATTTTTGTAACGAAAAAAATTTACCGCCATGTCACTCGATACAAAAGCTAATCTTCAAAACTGATCCACAAGGCGGCAGGTGAGGGGGGAGTTAAGTGTGTTCTGATCTGCGTCATACAATTGGGGTCTGGATCGAGATCGGGTTCAGTTAAGATGCCATGTAACGATAATGGAACACTGTCAGTTACATAGAAAAAGCCACTCGTTAGAGTGGCTTAATTATATGATTCTAAAGCTAAAATTTGGTGGCCCCTGCTGGACTTGAACCAGCGACCAAGCGATTATGAGTCGCCTGCTCTAACCACTGAGCTAAGGGGCCGTGGCGGTGAATTATAAAGTAACTCCCCTCATCAATCCAGCCATTCACACCTGCCTGCTGTTTTTATAAACAACGCATAATCAATCCTTTATACTTATCTTAAGATGCATAGACAGGAGTAGAGATGATCAACGATATTCTGGCCCCTGGCCTGCGGGTGGTGTTCTGCGGAATCAACCCGGGCAAGTCCTCGGCGCACACCGGTTTTCACTTTGCTCATCCGGGAAATCGCTTCTGGAAGGTGATCCACCAGGCCGGTTTTACCGACAAACAGCTTAAGCCGGAAGAAGAGCAGCAGCTGCTGGATACGCGCTGTGGCATCACCATGCTGGTCGAGCGTCCAACGGTGCAGGCGAGCGAAGTAAATCTGCATGAGCTGCGTACTGGCGGGCGGGAACTGGTGAAGAAGATTGAAGACTACCAGCCCGCGGCGCTGGCGATCCTCGGCAAGCAGGCCTACGAGCAGGCGTTCAGCCAGCGCGGTGCGAAGTGGGGTAAGCAGAACATTACCATTGGCGTAACGCAGGTTTGGGTGTTGCCGAATCCGAGCGGGCTGAACAGGGCGACGCTGGACAAGCTGGTGGAGGCGTATCGGGAACTTGATGAGGCGCTGGTGGTGAGGGGGCTTTAGCTCCTCTGCGGCCTGATGCCCTCACCCTGGTCCTCTCCCACAGGGAGAGGGAATAAACAAAAAAAAAGCTCCCGATTGGGAGCTTTTTGCTGTTTACATGGGTTAGTCGTCCAGGAAGCTACGCAGCACTTCAGAGCGGCTCGGATGGCGCAGCTTACGCAGCGCCTTCGCTTCGATCTGACGGATACGTTCGCGGGTCACGTCAAACTGTTTACCCACTTCTTCCAGCGTGTGGTCGGTGTTCATATCGATACCGAAACGCATACGCAGCACTTTCGCTTCACGGGCGGTCAGGCCAGCCAGCACGTCGTGCGTAGCGGCACGCAGGCTCTCGGTGGTGGCAGAGTCCAGCGGCAGCTCGAGGGTAGTATCCTCGATGAAATCACCCAGATGCGAATCTTCATCATCACCGATTGGTGTTTCCATGGAGATTGGCTCTTTAGCGATTTTCAGCACTTTACGGATCTTGTCTTCCGGCATCAGCATGCGTTCAGCCAGCTCTTCCGGCGTCGGCTCGCGACCCATCTCCTGCAACATCTGGCGAGAAATACGGTTGAGCTTGTTGATGGTCTCAATCATATGCACCGGAATACGGATGGTACGCGCCTGGTCTGCGATAGAGCGGGTGATCGCCTGACGGATCCACCAGGTAGCATAGGTGGAGAACTTGTAACCACGACGGTATTCAAACTTATCTACCGCTTTCATCAGACCGATGTTGCCTTCCTGAATCAGATCCAGGAACTGCAGGCCACGGTTGGTGTATTTCTTGGCGATAGAGATAACCAGACGTAAGTTCGCTTCAACCATCTCTTTCTTCGCACGGCGGGCTTTCGCTTCACCGATGGACATACGACGGTTGATGTCTTTCACCTGCTCGATGGTCAGGCCGGTCTCTTCTTCAATCTGATGCAGCTTTTGCAGGCCGCGCTGTACGTCTTCTTTCACGTCGTGCAGCTTTTCAGACCACGGCTTGTTCATCGCGATAGCGGCGTTGAACCAGGTTTCGCTGGTTTCATTGCCGGTGAAGAGGGTGATGAAATTCTTCTTCGGCATTTTGCACTGTTCAACACACAGCTTCATGATGATACGTTCCTGGGTACGTACGCGATCCATCATCACGCGCATGCTGTTCACCAGGTAGTCGAACTGTTTTGGCACCAGGCGGAACTGTTTGAACACTTCCGACAGCTTCAGGATCTCTTCCTGAGCGGCAGCATGGCTGCGGCCTTTCGCTTTGATGGTGTCACGCGTCACTTCGTACTGAGTACGCAGCTCGGCAAACTTCTCGCGCGCCAGTTCAGGGTCGATGCTGTTGTCGTCGTCGCTGCTGTCGTCGTCTTCTTCTTCATCTTCGTCTTCGTCGTCATCCATCTCTTCCTGAGACAGCTCAGAACCGACGTGAGTGGCGGTTGGCGCCATATCTTCTTCAGCGTTCGGGTCGACAAAGCCAGTGATCAGATCGGACAGACGCGCTTCTTCCGCTTCAACGCGATCGTACTGCTCCAGCAGATAGGTAATCGCTTCCGGGTATTCGGCAACAGAGCACTGAACCTGGTTGATCCCGTCTTCGATGCGTTTTGCGATGTCAATTTCGCCTTCGCGGGTCAACAGTTCAACGGTACCCATTTCACGCATGTACATGCGGACCGGGTCAGTGGTACGCCCGATTTCAGATTCCACGCTGGACAGTACCTGTGCAGCAGCTTCTTCCGCATCTTCATCAGTGTTGTTGGAGGTTTCAGCCAGCAACAGATCATCGGCATCCGGTGCTTCTTCCATCACCTGAATGCCCATGTCATTGATCATTTGGATGATATCTTCGATCTGATCTGAATCGACGATATCTTCCGGCAGATGGTCATTGACCTCGGCATAGGTCAGATAGCCTTGCTCCTTACCGCGTTGGACAAGAAGTTTCAGCTGTGACTGCGGGTTTTGCTCCATAAGACGGTATCCACACTTAATTCGTTTGATTGGTGTCGGCGATAGGGCTGCCAACCTTTAAAGCGAGGGCGTACTTATATTTTTGCCGCTGCCTCTCAGTGCGGCTGCCGGGGGCTTCCCGATCGATATTCGGCACTTAAGCCGTTAAATTTTTTATTTCTTCGCCAGTTCCTGGTTAATCATCCAGAGCTCCCGGCGTTCTTCGCTGCTTAAGCCATGGGTGCGCTCGCGAGCTATCAACTCTTCCTGGCGCAACTCAAGCATCGAATCAAACATATGGTTGAGTGAGTCGGTGAACGTTTTTTCTGCGATATCCTTATCTGCTATATCGTCCCACATCGACAGTTTTTCAAGGGTAGCGGCCTCTTTTGTGCCGCGATAATGCTCTAAAAGTTGTCCGGTGGTCAGACCTGGCTGCGACAAACAAGTGTTGACCAATTCTGAAAATAAGCCAAGTCCGGGCAATTTTTCGTGGTTCAAACCCGCCAGTGACGGCACTTGCGGAGCAAGTTCAGGGTTTTGCACCAGCAACCCTATCAGTATACGCATGGTTGTGCGTTTTAGCTGAGGCGCGGGGCGTACCGTGCCGTTTTCAGCCTGTTTAGGCATTAAACGTTCAAGCTGGCTGTCATCCAGAATGCCGAGCTTGTTGCCTAACTCCTGACGCAGATAGATGCGCAGCGTTTCGCCGGGCACCTGGCTGATTAACGGCAGCGCCAGCGTGCTGAGCTGCGCGCGCCCGTCAGGGGTACTCAAATCAACCTGCGGCATCAGGCTGTTAAACAGAAACGTGGAGAGCGGCTGAGCCTGCTCCATCCGCGCTTCAAATGCCGCTTTGCCCTCTTTACGCACCAGCGTATCCGGGTCTTCACCGTCGGGCAGGAACATAAAGCGTAGCTGACGCCCGTCGGTCATATACGGCAACGCGGTTTCCAGCGCTCGCCAGGCGGCGTCGCGTCCTGCGCGGTCACCGTCGTAACAGCAAATCACGTTGTTGGTGACGCGGAACAGCAACTGGATATGGTCCGCCGTGGTGGACGTTCCCAGCGACGCAACGGCATAGTTAATGTCGTACTGCGCCAGCGCAACAACATCCATATAGCCTTCGACGACCAGAAGACGCGGAGGTTCCGCATTATCCTGCTGTGCCTCATAAAGACCGTAAAGCTGGCGGCCCTTATGGAAAATATCGGTTTCCGGGGAGTTAAGGTATTTCGGCAGGGCATCACCCAGCACGCGACCACCAAAGCCTATCACCCGGCCACGCTTGTCGCGGATCGGGAACATCACCCGTTCACGGAAGCGGTCGTAGCTTCGTCCCTGGTCGTTGGTGACCAGCATGCCTGCGTCGATGAGGGATTTACGATCTTCGCTATTGCCGCCAAAACGCTTTAACACGTTGTCCCAGCCGGGCGGGGCGTAACCAATAGCGAAACGCGCAATCACATCGTCGCTCAGTCCGCGCTTGTTCAGATACTGACGCGCAGGCTCAGCCGCAGAGTGCTTAAGAGACTGTTGGTAAAACGAATTCAGGCCATCCATCAACTGATATAGCGTTTGCCGCTGATGGCGCTCGATCTGACTTGGCCCACTGCCTGCTTCATACGGCACTTCAAGGTTATGCATCGCCGCCAGCTCTTCGACGGTTTCAACGAACTCGAGCTTATCGTAGTTCATCAAAAAATCGACGGCATTACCGTGTGCGCCACAGCCGAAGCAATGGTAGAACTGCTTTTCACCGTTTACGGTGAAAGAGGGGGTTTTTTCGTTATGGAACGGACAGCACGCATGGTAGTTCTTGCCCTGCTTTTTTAGCTTCACCCGCGCGTCGATGAGATCGACGATGTCGGTTCTGGCAAGCAGGTCATTGATGAAAACGCGTGGGATTCTTCCGGCCATATGCCCCAAAAATTTAAGCGACTTATAAACGAAAACAAGCCGCGCATTCCTTCCGGAAGCACGGCCTTACGACTACAACTCTGTCTGTCAATTGAGGGCTGTGGCCCTCAACAGATTAGTACAGACGAGTACGGCGTGCGTTTTCGCGAGCCAGTTTCTTCGCGTGACGTTTCACAGCGGAAGCTTTAGCGCGCTTACGTTCGGTCGTTGGTTTTTCATAAAACTCACGACGACGAACTTCAGCCAGAACACCTGCTTTCTCGCATGAACGTTTGAAGCGACGCAGTGCTACGTCGAACGGCTCGTTTTCACGTACTTTAATTACCGGCATGTAACTCTCACCTTTAATAAATTCGGTTTGCCGCTGGCATCAACGCCAGCTTATTTCAAAATGGTGCGGAATTTTACTGCAAATGCTGCTGCTTTGTAAAGCACCGATGCGATTTTGAAAGGGACTTTTATAAGGGGGAAGAGTATACACGAGGCTTCTTCCTGGGGCGAACAAAGTTTTACATCAACCCGCCCAGGCTCTACACTGCGCGGTATTGAAACGAGGTAAAACAAGTCATGCGTGTACTGGGTATTGAAACATCCTGCGATGAAACCGGCATCGCGATTTACGACGACGAAAAAGGGCTTCTGGCCAACCAACTGTATAGTCAGGTGAAATTGCACGCTGACTACGGCGGCGTCGTGCCTGAACTGGCCTCTCGTGACCACGTGCGTAAAACGGTTCCCCTGATTAAGGCGGCACTGAAAGAGGCTGGGTTAAGTGCAAAAGATATTGATGCCGTGGCCTATACTGCAGGACCGGGCCTGGTTGGCGCGCTGCTGGTCGGCGCAACGGTAGGGCGTTCGCTGGCCTTCGCGTGGGACGTTCCGGCCATTCCGGTTCACCATATGGAAGGACATCTTCTGGCTCCGATGCTGGAAGCCAATCCGCCAGCGTTCCCGTTTGTGGCGCTGCTGGTCTCCGGCGGTCATACGCAGCTGATTAGCGTAACGGGCATTGGCAAGTATGAGCTGCTGGGCGAATCGATCGACGACGCGGCCGGTGAAGCCTTCGACAAAACCGCCAAGCTGCTGGGCCTGGATTATCCTGGCGGCCCGATGCTGTCGAAAATGGCCGCGCAGGGAACGGAAGGGCGCTTTGTCTTCCCGCGTCCGATGACCGATCGTCCGGGGCTGGATTTTAGTTTCTCCGGTCTGAAAACCTTCGCGGCGAACACCATTCGCAATAACGACGACAGCGAGCAGACGCGTGCCGACATCGCCCGCGCGTTCGAAGATGCGGTGGTGGATACGCTGATGATCAAGTGCAAGCGTGCGCTGGATCAGACGGGCTTTAAGCGCCTGGTGATGGCCGGTGGCGTGAGCGCCAACCGTACGCTGCGCGCGAAGCTTGCCGAAATGATGCAAAAGCGTCGTGGGGAAGTGTTCTACGCGCGTCCGGAATTTTGTACCGATAACGGGGCGATGATCGCCTACGCCGGGATGGTGCGCCTGAACGCTGGCGCCACGGCTGACCTGAGCGTGTCCGTGCGTCCGCGCTGGCCGCTGGCGGAGCTGCCTGAGGCGTAAGTCTTTTGCCCGGTGGCGCTGCGCTTACCGGGTCTGCAAAAATCGTAGGCCGGGTCAGGCGAAGCCGCCACCCGGCAATAAACCGCACTACATCCGCAGCATCCCTTTCTCTTCCAGAAACGCAATAATCGTCGCCAGCCCGTCACCCGCCTTCAGGTTGGTAAAGGTCCACGGACGCTCGCCGCGCATGCGATTAGTGTCGCGCTCCATTACCTCCAGCGACGCCCCCACGTACGGCGCGAGGTCGGTTTTATTGATCACCAGAAAATCGGATTTGGTGATCCCCGGCCCGCCCTTGCGCGGGATTTTTTCCCCTTCGGCCACGTCGATCACGTAGATGGTGAGGTCCGCCAGCTCCGGGCTGAAGGTCGCGCTCAGGTTATCCCCGCCGCTTTCGACGAAGATCAGATCCAGATTGCCGAACTTCTCGCTCAAGGCTTCCACCGCTGCCAGGTTCATTGAGGCATCTTCGCGGATGGCGGTGTGCGGACAGCCGCCCGTTTCCACCCCTACGATGCGCTCTGGCTCAAGCGCACCCGCCTCGGTCAGGATGCGCTGATCCTCTTTGGTGTAGATATCGTTAGTCACCACCGCAAGATGATAGGTGTCGCGCATCGCCTTGCAGAGCGCTTCCAGCAGGGCGGTTTTGCCCGACCCTACCGGGCCGCCCACGCCAACGCGCAGGGGATGTTTGTAATCAGCCATATTGACTCCTCAGGAACGGAATAGTCGTGAATATTGGGTTTCGTGGCGTGCGGAGGCGATGGCGGACAGCGGCGTAGCTGCCCCCAGCGCGTCGTCGCCACGTAAAAATGCCTGTTCAAACCCGGCGGCAAAATGGTCGCTCAGGTCGATAATCAGCTGTTGTGCGGCCTGCTGCCCAAACGGCACCAGCTTGACGCCCGCCATCACCGCGCTCTCAATCCAGCTGTAGCCGAGGCTCAGCGCCAGCTCGCGCGCGCTAATGCCCCAGCGCACGCCGAGCCACGCCATACCGCCGAGCTGGCTCTGCATCAACAGCGGCAGCCATTCTGCCGGGCAGGCGGGTTCCCAGCTTTTAACCAGGCGCGTAAAGGCTGCGCCGCGGTTGCGTTCTTCCTCGCGCAGTTCGCGCGTTTCCCGACAGGCGAGCAGGTATGCCGTCCAGCGTTTTGCTGCCGCGACGTCCTGCTGCTCGCAGGCACAGTACAGGCGGATAAACAGCGGCAGGTCGACGCAGAAAAAGCTCTGCTCCATCTGCTGGATCTGCCAGCGCCTGAAAGCCTCAGCGTCCGTGATCCACCCGGCCTCGACAGCCCATTCCAGCCCCTGTGACCAGGTAAACGATCCGACCGGCAGGCTACTGCTGGAGAGCTGCATCAGGCGCAGCCGCTGGCGGGCGTGCTCCATCAGCTCATCAACGCCAGCAGGGCAGAGACGATCAGCCCGCCGCCGAAGGTTTTACGCAGGCCGTCGTGACGGCGCAGCAGCAGCCCTGCCGCGAAGCTGGCGCACAGCACCGTGGCACTGGCTAACATAAATCCGCTGGTAAAGAGCCAGAAGCTGTGGCCGGACATCTCCACGCCGTGCGCCCAGCCGTGGAACATCGCCAGGGCTGGCACTGCCAGCAGCAGGCGATTTTCAGTCTTAAACATCATCACGCCGCAGACCGCCAGCGAGGCGATAATCAGCATCTCCATGCCGCTAAAGCCGCCGAGCAGGCTGCCCGCAACGGCGCCAGCCAGCATCATGCCGAGCGTTGCTAACGGCAGCAGCAGCTTGCGGCCGCTCAGGGCGGACAGCACGCCAGCCCCCGTCAGCATCAGCAGGTGATCCAGCCCGGTCAGCGGATGGAGAAAACCTGCCTGAAAGCTGTCGGTCCCGTGACCGGGATGGGCAAGCGCCGGAACGGAAAAGGCCAGCAGAAACAACGGCAAATACTTACGCATGATGAGTCCTTAATGTGAATGAGCGTGGGAGTGGCCATGGCTGTGGGCATCGCTGGTGTAAGCGCCCGCTTCCGGTTCAAAGGGCAGGCTGGCGAAGGTCACCTCCAGCCCGAACTGACGTAGCATGTCGTCGAGAACGTGATCGTGGTGGTAGCGCAGTTCGCCGGGCATGATTTGCAGCGGTACGTGGCGGTTGCCCAGGTGATAACAGGCGCGGGCGAGCAGGAACGGGTCGGCACAGCGCACCACGGAAACCGACTCCGGGGCGGCGATCACTTCGATCACTTCGCTGCCATCGTCGGTAGTCAGCAGGTCGCCCCCGCGCAGCAACAGGCCGCGCGGCAGCATTAGCCCGGCTTCGCGACCGTCGTTCAGCGCCACGCGGGCGCGGCTTTTTACCCGCACGTCAATCGGCAGCGTAACGCTGGCGGTGACGGGGTGCGCGTGGTCCAGGCGTTGGGTTAAATAAATCATCATCACTCCTCAAAACAGAAAATAGCGTTGCGCCATCGGCAAAACTTCTGCCGGTTCGCTGGTGATCAATTCGCCGTCGACGCGAACCTCATAGGTTTGCGAGTCAACGGTGATATTCGGCTGTAAATCGTTGTGGATCATGTCGGCCTTTTTCACCGTCCGGCAGCCTTTCACCACCGCGGTGGCGCTTTGCAATCCGAGCCGCTGCGGAATGCCGCTGGCATCAGCGGCCTGCGAGACAAACGTCAGTCGCGTGGCGTGGCGTGCGGCACCAAGTGCACCAAACATCGGGCGGTAATGCACCGGCTGCGGCGTAGGGATCGAGGCGTTGATGTCGCCCATCGGCGCGCAGGCGATCATCCCGCCTTTGACGATGGTGGCCGGTTTGACGCCAAAGAAAGCGGGGGACCAGACCACCAGATCCGCCAGCTTGCCCGCCTCAATAGAACCGACCTCATGGGCGATGCCGTGGGTAAGAGCCGGATTAATGGTGTATTTGGCGACATAGCGCTTCACGCGGAAGTTGTCGTTCTCGCCTGTCTCTTCCGGCAGTGCGCCGCGCTGCACCTTCATGCGGTGCGCCACCTGCCAGGTGCGGATAATCACTTCCCCCACGCGGCCCATGGCCTGTGAATCTGACGAGGTGAGCGAGAACGCGCCGATATCGTGCAGCACGTCTTCGGCGGCGATGGTTTCCCGACGAATACGGGATTCCGCAAATGCCACGTCCTCGGCGATATCCGGGTCGAGATGGTGACAGACCATCAGCATGTCCAGGTGCTCGTCGATGGTATTCACCGTGTAGGGCAGCGTCGGGTTGGTGGAGGAGGGCAAAATATTCGGGTGCGCGCAGGCGGTGATGATATCCGGCGCATGGCCGCCGCCCGCCCCTTCGGTGTGGAAGGTGTGGATGGTGCGCCCGGCGATGGCGGCCAGCGTGTCTTCGACAAAACCGGACTCGTTCAGCGTGTCGCTGTGTAGCGCCACCTGAATATCCATCTCTTCAGCGACCTCCAGCGAGCAGTTGATTGCCGCAGGCGTCGCGCCCCAGTCTTCGTGGATCTTAAGCCCGATGGCGCCAGCCGCGATCTGCTCGCGCAGCGCGTCCGGGTTTGAACCGTTCCCTTTGCCCAGCAGGCCAATATTCACCGGCAGCGTATCGGCGGCCTGCAGCATGCGGGCGATATACCACGGCCCCGGCGTGCAGGTGGTGGCGTTTGTACCTGCCGCAGGGCCGGTGCCGCCGCCGATCATGGTGGTGACGCCAGAGACCAGCGCCTCTTCCGCCTGCTGCGGACAGATCCAGTGGATGTGGGTGTCGATCCCGCCAGGGGTGACGATCTTCCCTTCGGCGGCGATCACTTCCGTTGCCGCGCCAATCGGGATCGTCACGCCGGGCTGAATGTCCGGGTTTCCGGCTTTGCCGACGGCGAAGATCCGCCCATCTTTTACGCCGATATCCGCTTTCACGATCCCCCAGTGATCGACGATCAGCGCGTTGGTGAGCACCAGATCCACGCAGTCGTCGGCGGTCATCTGCCCCTGTCCCATGCCGTCGCGGATCACTTTTCCGCCGCCGAATTTAACCTCTTCGCCGTAGATCGTGAGATCGTCTTCCACTTCGATCCACAGCTCGCTGTCGGCCAGCCGCACTTTATCCCCGGTAGTGGGGCCGAACATATCGGCATACGCCTGGCGTGAAATCTCAGCCATGTTTCACCTCGCCCATGACCTCGCCGCGAAAACCAAAAATGCGCTGCGCGCCCGTCACCTGCACCAGCGCCACTTCCCGCTTCTGGCCGGGCTCGAAGCGCACGGCAGTCCCGGCCGGGATGTTGAGTCGGTAGCCTCGAGTGGCTTCGCGATCGAATTTCAACGCCGGGTTGACCTCGTAAAAGTGGTAATGCGAGCCGACCTGGATCGGCCTGTCGCCGTGGTTTTCCACGATCACACTTCGGGTTTCGCGCCCGACGTTGAGCGCAATGTTGCCGGACTGGATCCGGTATTCGCCTGGGATCATCACGCGCTCCTTACACGATCGGATTGTGGACGGTGACGAGCTTGGATCCGTCCGGGAAGGTGGCTTCCACCTGTATATCCGGGATCATCTCCGGCACGCCCTCCATCACCTGATCGCGCGTCAGGACGTGGCGGCCGGCTTCCATCAGCGAGGCGACGGTTTCGCCATCGCGCGCGCCTTCCATAATAAAGGCGCTGATCAGCGCGACCGATTCCGGGTAGTTGAGCTTTACTCCGCGCGCGAGGCGGCGTTCGGCAACCAGCGCGGCGGTGAACAGCAACAGCTTGTCTTTTTCTCTGGGAGTCAGTTCCATAGCGTTTCTCTTATGTCTGCCAGATACGCGGCGAACAGGCGGTTTTGGGGGTTAAAAGCGGGCGAAGCGACTGCCAGATATCGCGCATCACCCGCTGGCAAATGAGGTTGTCGTGGGAGAGAAAACGCACCGACAGCAGGTCGTCGGTGAGCGTCGCCCCGCCAAAGTTTTCCAGCGGGGCGAGCCGCTCGCGCACTGTATCAAGATGAGCTTCCCGGGCCGGGTAGAACAGCAGCGTGCCGACCCACGGATGGCCTGCGACGGGCGACAGATCGCCATCGTTAAGATGCAGTCGCTCAATCAAACGCGGCTCGCCATCCACCCACACCTCAAGGCGGCTCTCCAGCGTGCCGTGGCTGAAGGTTTCGTTTATCACCGGACGGCCCAGACAGTACAGCTCCCACGCCAGCAGCATGCTGGTGGCCTTAAGGTGGAAGACGGAACGCAGCGCGGCGTTAGCGCCGGGGAAAATTATGGTGTCCTGCGGCAGCCACTCCAGCGTGGCCTCTTCGTCGAGGTAAAAATGCTGATTCAGACAGGCCTGCGGGCCGCTGCTGCGGTAGAACTTGCTGGCGCCGGGCATGGTGATGAGGGCATGGCTTTTGGCGTCGAGCCGCACGGAAATATCCAGCGTATCCCCGCCCACAATCCCGCCTGGTGGATGCAGCAGGTAAAGATGGCAGGTCTCGCCTTCAGGGTAAAACGGGCGCTGAACGGTGAGCGGCCCGGTGTGACGCGCGGAATGGAGGAGGGTTTTCTCAGGGGTATAACAAAACTGGAGGGCAAGCGTGGCCTGCCAGCCTTTGTATGAATTATCAGTGACCTGAGTTGCTAACATGGTGCTTCCATTTCCACACTATCGGGGTACGTTTCAGTATGCCCTGGCGGAAATGAAGGCTGTCATATGAGTCGCTTATGGATAAAAAACCGGCTCATGTGAGCCGGTTTCAGTAATGTAGGCCGGGTAAGCGCAGCGTCACCCGGCAAGAAAGGTTAACGATAATCCTCTGCATCCACATCATACCCCGACGGCTCCCAGCGGATCGCCAGCAGCGATACCAGGCCGATAAACGGCGCCAGCGCAATCACCCAGAACACGGCGGTATCCAGCGACGCGACCAGTAGCGGGAACAGAAACAGTGACAGCGTTGAACTGCTGCGCATCAGCGTCTGGTTAAGCCCCACGCCCACGCCGCGCAGCGAGGTCGGGTAGCTCAAGGAGGCAAACGTCATGGTATGCGCACCCGGACCAAAACCCTGGCCAAACAGGAACAGCGCCAGCATCGCGACGGCGACCACGCCTTCCGTGGCCCCGTCAGGGCGGCCAATCAGCGCCAGACCGAGCAGCGCCACCAGCTGGCAGGCGTAACCCGCCAGTGACATTCGCCACGCGCCGAAGCGCGGAACATAGCGCACTGCCAGCAGCCCGCCGACAAACGCAAACAGCAGGTTAAGCGCCAGCGAGATCAGAATGGTGGTCAGCATCGACTGCACAAAGAAGCTGGAAATGATCACCGGCAGGCCAAAGGCTACGGCGTTATAGGCGAACGAGGAGACAACCGACAGCAGCGTGGCGAGCGTGGTACGCCGCAGGTAGATACCGCGGAACAGATTCAGGTAGTTCGACCATTTTGCCTTATTGACCACCGGCGCGGGCTGGTCAAGCGCATCCTGCGGCACGTGGGCATTAATGTTGTACGACTGCCGCAGGATGGACGCCGCCTCTTTCAGATTGCCCTGATTCGCCGCCCAGACCGGGGATTCGCTCATATAGCGGCTGCGGATGGCGATAATCACCAGCGCGGGCACCGCGCCGAAGCCAAGGATCAGACGCCAGAGCCAGTCGCTGTGGCCTTCCGGCAGCACGGTGTAGAAGAAGAGCACCAGAAGATAAGAGATG
Organism: Enterobacter cloacae complex sp. IR5412; assembly: GCF_049237385.1. Classification (NCBI taxonomy): domain Bacteria; kingdom Pseudomonadati; phylum Pseudomonadota; class Gammaproteobacteria; order Enterobacterales; family Enterobacteriaceae; genus Enterobacter; species Enterobacter cloacae complex sp. IR5412. The sequence continues at coordinate 171,798 of NZ_JBMKHQ010000005.1, forward strand.
CTGATGGCCGCATACCAGGTGGGGCACCACATCGCGACGCTGGAGGCTTTATTCCCCGGGCCTTTCAGCCTGGCGAACTCGCTGAGAAACGCCATCGCCACGGGAAGGTCGATCCCGACGCCAAGACCCATCACAAAGCGCGCGCCCGCCAGCACATATTCGTTCGGAGCCAGCGCACAGGCGATGGCGGCGACGACAAAGAACACCATGTCGGCCATAAAGACGCGGTAGCGCCCGATTTTATCCGTAAGATAGCCGCCAAGCAGCGCCCCGACAATCGCGCCAAAGGTAATGGCTGAAGCCACCATGCCGGTACCAGCGGGCGTCAGGTTAAATTCGCGGGTGATGTCTTTGATGCCGAATGCCAGCGCGCCGAGATCGTAGGCATCGAGAAAAATTCCCCCGAGCGCGATACCGACCACGATGCGGGCATTGGCCCGGCCCTGAGAGCCGTCATTAACGAGACGTGAAACGTCCGATGCGCTGCGTACCCACTTGATGTCGCCATCCGGGGTGTTTCCTGCCGTTGGGAGGGGAGTTGTGTCTGTGATTTCTGCCATTTTCTTTTATGTGGTTGTGTTGTGTACCTAACAGTTACCACAGGCAGAAGGGGACAAAAATCACATTTGGTTATAAGGCATAACGAACGGTTTACTGAGCGTCTTTCTTTTTACGCTTGAGCTTCGTCCAGATTTTGGTTTCCTGGCGACGCCACAGGCGCTGAATGTTGTCATGATGACGCAGCAGGATCAGGCACGAGAGCATCGATACCGGGAAGGTAAACTGCGGTTTGAACCACCAGACATAGAACGGAGCGATCAGCGCGCTGACGATGGCGCCCAGCGATGAATAGCCGCTCAGCAGGATGGTCAGCAGCCAGGTGCCCGCCATCACGCCAGTGAGATCCCAGCCGATCGGCGCAATCGCGCCAAACGCGGTTGCAACGCCTTTACCGCCTTTAAAACCAAAGAAAACGGGCCAGATATGGCCGACGCAGGCGGCGATAGCAATCAGCCCCAGCCAGAAGGGTGTGACGCCCAGCGCATACGCACCCCAGACGGGGAGCATTCCTTTCAGAACATCAAAAATCAAAACCGCTACGGCTGCTCCCTTGCCGCCAATTCGTAGTACATTGGTCGCCCCCGGATTCCCGGAACCACTTTCACGCGGGTCAGGCAACCCGGCGATGCGGCAGACCAGAATGGCGCTGGAGATTGAGCCGCAAAGGTAGGCGAGGATAATCATTCCAGGCGCGATTGCACTCATAACGCTGTTCCGTTTTGAAAATGTATCTGTATTCTCAGCATCTGTGGATAATACGCATAATTCGCCGGAAGTGGTATCCGGTTTAGCCAAAAAGCAGGCAGGTCGTGATGGATATTGTATTTATAGAGCAACTTTCGGTAATCACCACAATTGGTGTTTACGACTGGGAACAGACCATCGAGCAGAAACTGGTGTTCGATATCGAAATGGGCTGGGATAACCGCAAGTCAGCAAAAAGCGATGATGTGAATGACTGTCTGAGCTACGCCGACATCAGTGAAGCGGTAGTTGGCCACGTGGAAGGGCAACGATTTGCGCTGGTGGAACGCGTGGCGGAAGAGGTAGCGGACCTGCTAATGAGCAAATTTAACTCCCCGTGGGTGCGCATCAAACTAAGCAAGCCGGGCGCAGTGGCGCGCGCCGCCAATGTGGGCGTGATTATCGAGCGTGGCACAAATCTGAAAGGAAAGATTTAACGTCATAATTGCTAAACCATTTTAGGTTATATCGGTCTTAAAGCTGTATCTTTCACGGTTGTCCGCGTGGGACACCGTTTTTTTATATCTTTTTAGGGGTTTATAGATGAGCGATATGCACTCGCTGCTGGTGGCGGCAATTCTGGGTGTGGTCGAAGGATTGACGGAGTTTTTGCCGGTGTCCAGTACGGGCCATATGATTATCGTTGGCCATCTCCTGGGCTTTGAAGGCGATACCGCAAAGACGTTTGAGGTGGTGATTCAGCTGGGCTCTATTCTGGCGGTGGTCGTCATGTTCTGGCGTCGTCTGTTTGGTCTGATCGGCATCCACTTCGGGCGTTTACCGCAGCGTGAAGGAGAGGGCAAGGGGCGCCTGACGCTGATTCATATTCTGCTGGGGATGATCCCGGCGGTGGTGCTGGGGCTGGTGTTCCACGACACCATAAAATCGCTTTTCAACCCGATTAACGTGATGTACGCGCTGGTTGTCGGCGGCTTCCTGCTGATTGCCGCCGAAGTGCTGAAGCCAAAAACCCCGCGTGCAGAAGGTCTGGACGATATGACGTATCGCCAGGCGTTTATGATTGGCTGCTTCCAGTGTCTGGCGCTGTGGCCGGGCTTCTCCCGTTCAGGGGCAACCATTTCCGGCGGGATGCTGATGGGCGTGAGCCGTTACGCGGCGTCTGAGTTCTCGTTCCTGCTGGCGGTACCGATGATGATGGGCGCCACCGCACTGGATCTCTACAAAAGCATCGGCTTCCTGACCGTAGGCGACATTCCGATGTTCGCCGTGGGCTTTATCACCGCCTTTATCGTGGCGCTGATTGCCATCAAAACCTTCCTGCAACTGATTAAGCGTATCTCGTTTATTCCGTTCGCGATCTACCGCTTTATCGTCGCGGCTGCCGTGTACGTGGTCTTCTTCTGATGACCGACCGCCCTCAGTCTTTCGGCTGAGGGCAACGTTTTTCCTTCCACGCCGCAACCGCATCAATCCGCCGTTTCGTCAGCTCTTCGCGGATCTCCGGGCCTTTAAACCCTGCCTCCACCACCTCTTTCGTTGGCACCGCTTTTGCGATTTCCCACGCCTCGCGCAGCAAACGACCCTGCGGATAATCGGACGCTTCAAACCCGGTACGGCCGCGCACGTCCGCTTCGCTGGTCAGCGCAATTTGCTCCACGCGCTGCGGCTTGCGCCAGGCGTCGATGTTATCGAACAGCCTGACGATGGTGGCGGGTTTCAGGATCGGGAAGGTGTGGATCAGGTCGTGGAACTCGGCGACCAGTTTTGCCAGATCGCGAATGTCATTCGGCACGCGCAGGCGCTGGCAAAGCCCTTCAACCAGCTTTACGCCAGCCGGACCGTGCCCGTGGTGGCGTGGCCACAACTCCTTTGGCGTTAACCCCTTGCCGAGGTCATGGCAGAGGGTGGAAAAGCGCACGTCCACTTCAGGGCTGAGCATAGCGGCCATGCTCAGCGTCATCAGGGTGTGAATGCCGGTATCAATTTCCGGGTGCCATTTCGCCGGGGCGGGCACGCCAAACAGCGCGTCTATTTCCGGGAACAGCACTTTCAGCGCCCCGCAGTCGCGCAGAACCTGGAAAAAGACCTGTGGGTTGCGGGTGGTCAGGGCGTTTTCGGTCTCTTTCCAGACGCGTTCTGGCGTCAGGTGTTCCAGCTCGCCCGCGTCGGTCATGGCCGTCATCAGCGCCATCGTCTCGTCGGCGATACGGAAGCTCAGATGGGCATAACGGGCGGCAAAACGCGCCACGCGCAGTACGCGAAGCGGATCTTCAGAAAAGGCGGGGGAAATATGGCGTAAAAGACGATCGCGCAGATCGTTCTGGCCGCCGTAGGCGTCGATGATATGTCCGCTTTCGTCCTGCGCCAGGGCGTTAATGGTGAGATCGCGGCGCAGTAAGTCCTGCTCCAGCGTGACATCCGGCGCGGCATAGCAGGTGAAGCCGGTATAACCGGAACCCGATTTCCGTTCGGTACGCGCCAGGGCGTACTCTTCGCGGCTTTTCGGATGGAGGAACACAGGAAAATCGCGGCCTACCTGCTGGTAGCCCGCGTCAATCATCGCTTCGGGCGTGGCACCGACCACGACCCAATCTTTATCTTTGACCGGCAGACCTAATAACGCATCACGTACCGCACCACCGACCAGATAACTCTTCACGCCAACACTCCCGTTTTCTCTTTTCGCAAGATGATACGTAAGTGTGGCAGAGAAGACGAGTTAGTTCATCCAGCGGTCTTTACGTTTACGGCTTGGGATAAGGTGAGGAAGCACCAGACCCAGCACCAGACCGACGCCCAGTACGCCGCCGCCATACATAAACCACTGCATGATGATGGTGCGTTGTTTGTCATCCAGCTGTAGATTAGCGGCGTTTACTTTCTTCTGTGCGACGATCAGCTCATTTTTCAGCTTCTGATTTTCGTCTTTCAGGCCGGCGATCACGCTGTCGCTTTGCGCCACTTTCTGCTGCATCTCTGCGGTGCGCTGGTTCCAGGTACCGTCAATGTTGTTCAGCTTATCGGTCAGGGTTTTCACCTGATTTTCCAGATCCGGCACGCGGGTGCGCAGGCTTGGCACTGTGCTTAGCTCTTTCAGCGGGATCCATGAGGTGCGGCCAGAGCTGTCACGAACCTGACCGTAATTGGTGTCTGCGTTAGTTTGCAGCAGAGTCACTTCCTCGCCGGCATTTACCGTACCCACGAGGCGATAATTGTCTCCAGGGCCGCTGCGTACCCAGGTATTCAGTTCATCAGAAACGTAACGTTTCTCTTCAGCGTGGACCGCGGTTGCGGCGCTAAAAGCGAGTAAAGTAAGTCCAATCAGGCGTAATTTAAGCATATCAGTCGTTATTTTCATAAAAAGTGGAACGATAGTAGTGGTATCAGTGTCGCTACGCAAAGGATTCATCATCAATCGGAATCATCTGTGTCATGATTTCCACCGCTTTAAACTTTTACGCCCGTCAAATTGCTCATTGCGTGGCAATTTGGCGCAAAATACTATGTACTGACAAACAAATGGCGAGGAAGTTCGCCTTCATCGACGCGTCTGTGACGCACGCAAAAGTACAAGGCTATGGCACAAGAGATCGAATTAAAGTTTATCGTCGAAAAAGACAGCGCTGACGCGCTCCGCCAGCATCTGAATACGCTGTCCGGCGAGCACCATGAACCCGTACAGCTGCTCAACATCTATTACGAAACGCCGGACAACTGGCTGCGCAACCACGATATGGGCCTGCGCATCCGTGGTGCGAACGGGCGCTACGAGATGACGATGAAAATCGCCGGTCGCGTGGTGGGCGGTTTGCACCAGCGTCCGGAATACAATATCGACATCAGTAAGCCAGAACTTGAGCTGGATCGTTTTCCGGCGGAAGTGTGGCCGGAAGGGACGCTGCCCGCAACGCTGTCGGCAGAGGCGCAACCGCTGTTCAGCACCGATTTCTGGCGCGAGAAATGGCTGGTGACGGAAGGCAAGAGCCGCATTGAGATTGCGTTTGATCGAGGTGAAATTAAGGCTGGTGAAGAGCAGGAGCCGATCTGCGAATTGGAACTCGAACTGCTGGAAGGCGACGCGAGCGACGTGCTGAAGCTGGCGCGCAAGCTGGTAAACCAGCCTGGCCTGCGTCAGGGCAGCCTGAGTAAAGCGGCGCGCGGCTATCACCTGGCCGCCGGGAATGCGCCGCGCGTGCTGCGAGAAACCCCGATTCTGCGCGTTGTGCCGAAAGCCTCCGTTGAGCAGGGCATGGAAGCGGCGCTGGAGCTGGCGCTCTCTCAGTGGCAGTACCACGAGGAGCTGTGGGCGCGTAACGTCAAAAATGCCAAAAAACAGGTGCTCGCTGCTATGGGGCTGGTGCGTCACACCCTGGCGCTGTTCGGCGGTATTGTACCGCGTAAAGCCAGTGCTCACTTACGTGATCTGCTCACTCAAACCGAAACGCTGATGCTTTCTGACGTGTCGGCACAAACGGCGATCTACAGCCCGCAAAACGCCAGCGCGAAACTGGCGTTGACCGAATTTCTGGTGACGCGCGGCTGGCGCATTTTCCTCGATGCGAAAGGGCAGACTAAAATCGCGGAAAACTTCAAACGTTTTGCGGATATCCAACTCTCCCGTCACGCGGCCGAGCTGCGAACCACCTTCGCGCATCCGCTGGGCGACCAGTATGGCGATCAGCTTCCCCGCCTGGCGCGTAACATCGACAGCATGTTGCTGCTGTCAGGTGCGTATGAGGGCGTGAAGGCGCAGGCCTGGCTGGAGAACTGGCAGGGGCTTAAGCATGCCATCGAGACCCGTCAGCAGATTGAGATCGAGCATTTCCGCAACGAGGCCATTTCGCAGGATCCGTACTGGCTGCACAGCGGAAAACGTTAATTCTGGCAAGGAACCCCTGATATGCCGCTTTCTTCGCAGTTACAGCAGCACTGGCAGACCGTTTGCGAACGCCTGCCTGAGTCGTTACCCGCGTCATCGTTAAGCGAGCAGGCGAAAAGCGTGCTCACGTTCAGTGATTTTGTGCAGGAGAGCGTCAGCGCTAACCCGGACTGGCTGGCAGCGCTGGAAAGCGCGCCGCCGCAGGCTGACGAGTGGCGGCATTATGCTGGCTGGCTGCAAACCGCGCTGGCAGAGGTGGCAGATGAACCCACGCTGATGCGCGTTCTGCGTCAGTTCCGCCGCCGGGTGATGGTACGCATTGCCTGGGCGCAGGCGCTGGAGCTGGTGAGTGAAGAGAGCACCTTGCAGCAGTTGAGCGAGCTGGCGCAGACGCTGATCGTCGCCGCGCGGGACTGGCTCTACGCCGCCTGCTGTAAAGAGTGGGGCACGCCGTGCAGCGAAGACGGGGTTCCGCAACCGCTGTTGATTCTGGGGATGGGCAAGCTGGGCGGCTGCGAGCTCAATTTTTCCTCAGACATCGACCTGATTTTTGCCTGGCCGGAGAACGGCACCACGCGCGGCGGTCGTCGCGAGCTGGACAACGCCCAGTTCTTTACCCGCCTCGGCCAGCGGCTGATTAAGGCGCTGGATCAGCCCACCCAGGATGGTTTTGTCTACCGCGTGGACATGCGTCTGCGTCCGTTTGGCGACAGCGGGCCACTGGTGCTGAGCTTTGCCGCGCTGGAAGATTATTACCAGGAGCAGGGGCGCGACTGGGAGCGTTACGCGATGGTCAAAGCGCGGATCATGGGCGACAGCGACGATGCCTACGCCAACGAGCTGCGCGCCATGCTGCGCCCGTTCGTGTTCCGCCGCTACATCGACTTTAGCGTGATCCAGTCCCTGCGAAATATGAAAGGGATGATTGCCCGCGAGGTGCGTCGCCGTGGCCTGAAGGACAACATCAAGCTCGGCGCGGGCGGTATTCGTGAGATCGAATTTATCGTCCAGGTCTTCCAGCTGATACGCGGCGGGCGCGAACCTTCTCTGCAATCCCGCTCGCTGTTGCCGACGCTCAGCGCTATCGATCAGCTGCATCTGCTGCCGGAAGGCGACGCGCAAACGCTGCGTGACGCTTATCTCTTCCTGCGTCGTCTGGAAAATCTGCTGCAAAGTATCAATGACGAACAGACCCAGACGTTACCGGGCGATGAGCTGAACCGGGCACGTCTGGCCTGGGGGATGCGGGTGGATGACTGGGCAGCGCTGACGGAACGGCTGGAAGCGCATATGGCGGGCGTGCGCCGCATCTTTAACGATCTGATCGGCGACGACGAAAGTGAATCGCAGGACGATGCGCTCTCCGAGCACTGGCGCGAACTGTGGCAGGACGCGCTTCAGGAAGATGACACCACGCCGGTGCTGGCGCACTTAAGCGACGATGCCCGCCATCGCGTGGTGGCGTTGATTGCTGATTTCCGTCTCGAACTGAACAAACGCGCCATTGGCCCGCGCGGTCGGCAGGTGCTGGATCATCTGATGCCGCATCTGCTGAGCGATGTCTGCTCCCGCGAGGATGCGCCGGTGCCGCTGTCGCGCATGATGCCGCTCCTGAGCGGGATCGTCACGCGTACCACCTACCTTGAACTGTTAAGTGAGTTTCCCGGCGCGCTGAAGCATCTGATTTCCCTTTGCGCCGCCTCCCCGATGGTGGCGAACAAGCTGGCGCGTTATCCGCTGCTGCTCGACGAACTGCTCGACCCGAATACGCTCTATCAGCCGACGGCGACGGATGCTTACCGCGACGAGCTGCGTCAGTATCTGCTGCGCGTGCCGGAAGAGGACGAAGAGCAACAGCTTGAGGCGCTGCGTCAGTTTAAGCAGGCACAGATGTTGCGCGTGGCGGCGGCAGATATCGCCGGTACCCTGCCGGTAATGAAAGTGAGCGATCACTTAACCTGGCTGGCGGAAGCGATCATCGACGCGGTGGTCCACCAGGCGTGGGTGCAGATGGTGGCCCGCTACGGGCAGCCGAAGCACCTTGCTGACCGTGAAGGCCGCGGTTTTGCGGTGGTGGGTTACGGCAAGCTGGGCGGCTGGGAGCTGGGCTACAGCTCCGATCTGGATCTGATTTTCCTCCACGACTGTCCGGTTGACGTGATGACCGACGGTGAGCGTGAAATCGACGGGCGGCAGTTCTACCTGCGCCTGGCCCAGCGCATCATGCACCTGTTCAGCACTCGCACCTCATCCGGCATTCTGTATGAAGTGGATGCGCGTCTGCGCCCGTCCGGCGCGGCAGGCATGCTGGTTACCTCCACGGAGGCTTTTGCCGACTATCAGAAGAACGAAGCCTGGACGTGGGAGCATCAGGCGCTGGTGCGCGCCCGCGTGGTGTACGGCGATCCGCAGCTCAAAACGCAGTTCGATGCGATCCGCAAGGCGGTCATGACGACCCCGCGCGAAGGCTGTACGCTGCAAACCGAAGTGCGGGAAATGCGTGAGAAAATGCGCGCGCACCTTGGCAACAAACATCGCGATCGCTTTGATATCAAAGCTGATGAGGGCGGGATTACCGATATTGAGTTTATCACTCAGTATCTGGTGCTGTTGCACGCGCACGATAAGCCGAAGCTGACCCGCTGGTCGGATAACGTGCGCATACTGGAACTACTGGCGCAGAACGACATTATGGATGAGCAGGAGGCGCAGGCATTAACCCGCGCCTACACCACGCTGCGTGACGAGCTGCACCATCTGGCCTTACAGGAACAGCCGGGCCATGTGGCGCTGGACGGTTTCACCGATGAACGCGCGCAGGTGACCGCAAGCTGGCAGAAGTGGCTGGTGGAACCGTGCGTAACAAAACAAGTGTGATATTATCGCGCGCAAATTGTGAATCTTTCTGGAGTCAGGAATGAAAGTAACACTGCCAGAGTTTGAACGTGCTGGAGTTATGGTTGTCGGGGATGTGATGCTGGATCGCTACTGGTATGGGCCGACCAGCCGTATCTCTCCGGAAGCGCCGGTGCCGGTAGTTAAGGTCGACACCATTGAAGAACGTCCAGGCGGCGCGGCAAACGTGGCGATGAACATAGCCTCGCTGGGCGCGCATTCGCGTCTGGTGGGCCTGACCGGCATTGACGATGCGGCGCGTGCGCTGAGCCAGTCGCTGGCGGACGTGAACGTGAAGTGCGACTTCGTTTCTGTTCCGACCCACCCAACCATCACCAAGCTGCGCGTGCTGTCGCGTAACCAGCAGCTGATCCGCCTCGACTTTGAAGAAGGGTTCGAAGGCGTTGATCCTGAGCCGCTGCATGAGCGCATTAGCCAGGCGCTGGGCAATATCGGCGCGCTGGTGCTGTCTGATTATGCCAAAGGTGCGCTGGCGAGCGTGCAGACCATGATCCAGCTGGCGCGCAAAGCCAGCGTTCCGGTGCTGATCGACCCGAAAGGCACCGATTTCGAGCGCTATCGCGGCGCAACCCTGCTGACGCCCAACCTCTCTGAGTTCGAAGCGGTGGCGGGCAAGTGCAAAACTGAAGAAGAGCTGGTTGAGCGCGGCATGAATATCATCGCTGATTTCGAGCTGTCTGCGCTGCTGGTGACCCGTTCCGAACAGGGCATGACGCTGCTGCAACCGGGCAAGGCGCCGCTGCATATGCCAACTCAGGCGCAGGAAGTGTACGACGTGACCGGTGCCGGTGATACGGTGATCGGCGTGCTGGCAGCGACGCTGGCGGCGGGGAACTCCCTGGAAGAAGCGTGCTACTTCGCGAACGCCGCGGCGGGCGTGGTCGTCGGTAAACTCGGAACCTCCACCGTTTCGCCAATCGAGCTGGAAAATGCGGTGCGTGGGCGTGCGGATACCGGCTTTGGCGTCATGACCGAAGACGAGCTGAAAGTGGCCGTTGCCGCCGCGCGCAAACGCGGTGAAAAAGTGGTGATGACGAACGGCGTGTTCGACATCCTGCATGCGGGTCATGTCTCGTATCTGGCGAATGCGCGCAAGCTGGGCGACCGCCTGATTGTGGCGGTCAACAGCGATGCCTCAACCAAACGTCTGAAGGGTGAAACGCGTCCGGTGAACCCGCTGGAGCAGCGCATGATAGTGCTCGGCGCGCTGGAAGCGGTGGACTGGGTGGTCTCATTTGAAGAAGACACCCCGCAGCGCCTGATTGCCGGAATTCTGCCTGACCTGCTGGTGAAGGGCGGTGATTACAAGCCAGAGCAAATCGCAGGTAGCGAAGAGGTCTGGGCGAATGGCGGTGAAGTGATGGTGCTCAACTTTGAGGACGGGTGTTCAACCACTAACATCATTAAGAAGATCCAGAAAGACAGTCAGTAAAAAACGGGCCAGTTGGCCCGTTTTTTTATGTCGGGTGGCGGCTGCGCCTTACCCGACCTACGCGTTCATGTAGGCCCGGTAAGGCGTAGCCGCCACCGGGCACAACAGGCCGCACTATGCCTGGTCATCCACCGGTGGAATAGCTGGCGCTGGCTTCACCTCTTCCGGCGCATTGCGGCTCTCCAGCTCGCTCAGACGCTGTTCCAGCAGCGCCAGCTTCTCGCGGGTGCGCAGCAGCACCTGCGTCTGCACGTCAAACTCTTCGCGGCTGACTAAATCAAGGCGAACCAACTGTGCCTGCAACGTCTGGCGAATTTTCTTCTCAACGTCATCACCAAACTCACGAATACCTTTCGGCATGGACTCATGAACCTGACGCGCGATCTGCTCAATTTTCTTTGGGTCAATCATTGTCGTTTCCCTTGATGAAAAGGTGTTAGTGCCTATTGTAGCGCGTCATGCCGCGGGTTAAACAAAATTGTTTGAAGCTTATGCATTGCCCAGGGTAATCAATAGCGTTATAGTTATCTCGCTTATTCTCAGGGCGGGGCGAAATTCCCCACCGGCGGTAAATCAGCTTAACGCTGAAAGCCCGCGAGCGCTTTGGGTGAATTCTCAAAGGTCAGCAGATCCGGTGTAATTCCGGGGCCGACGGTTAGAGTCCGGATGGGAGAGAGTAACGATCCAGTCGGGCAAGGCCCGCTCACGTTATTTTTTTGCCGCTTGTACGGCGCTCCTAAGACTGCCCTGATTCTGGTAACCATAAAGTTAATGAGGTTTTTTTACCATGAATCAGACGCTACTTTCCTCTTTTGGCACTTCAACTCAACGTGTTGAACATGCACTGGATGCACTGCGCGAAGGCCGCGGTGTAATGGTGCTTGACGATGAAAACCGTGAAAACGAAGGCGACATGATTTTTGCCGCCGAGAACATGACCGTTGAGCAGATGGCGCTGACCATCCGTCACGGTAGCGGCATCGTATGCCTGTGCATCACCGAAGACCGTCGCCAGCAGCTTGATCTGCCGATGATGGTTGAAAACAACACAAGCGCCTTTGGTACCGGCTTCACCGTGACCATTGAAGCGGCACATGGCGTCACCACCGGGGTGTCGGCGGCTGACCGCCTGACTACCGTGCGTGCAGCGATTGCTGATGGTGCAAAACCCTCCGATCTGCACCGCCCTGGTCATGTCTTCCCGCTGCGCGCGCAGCCGGGCGGCGTGCTGACCCGTGGTGGTCATACCGAAGCGACCATCGATCTGGTGACGCTGGCTGGCTTCAAACCCGCAGGCGTGCTGTGCGAACTGACCAACGATGATGGCACCATGGCGCGCGCGCCGGAGTGCATCACCTTTGCGCGTCTGCACAATATGCCAGTGGTGACGATTGAAGACCTGGTTGAATACCGCCGGGCGCATGAGCGTAAAGCCAGCTGAACATGCTGATGTGAAAAAGCCGGGGAAACCCGGCTTTTTTGTTTCTAGTGGTAGTTAATTTTGAACAGTACCACGGTTTCAAACGGCCCGGACTGAATCGCTTTTCCTTCATCCCGCGAAAGTTCAGCCGTGTAGTTTTGCTCAAGATTCATCATATCGCCCGTAAAATCGGCGTATTCCTTGTACTGGTTGAATGTGTAAGGCTCCGTTCCGTTAAGAATACGCAGCTTTAACCCATTCCCTATCAGTACCGCGGTGTCGTCTGCGCTGAGCGTTTCGGTTGTGTAAAATGACGAGTCCATCTTAAATCCGTCCGAGCACTGGGCATCCTGCACTTTGGTGGTTCGTATTGAAAACATGCGAATACGCTTCTGCTGATTCACAATGTCGCGCGCACTGAAGGTGCCGAAGTCGATCTCCTGATTCTCAGGGTAAATGCTAAACGTCGCCCCGCAATCAAGGACCGTAATGTTTTGCAGCCCGTTGATGTGATACTTCAGGTTCTTCGCGTCGGCCATCTGATTAACGCCACCCTTACCGTCAAATTGCACAACGATGTAATCGCTGAGCGAACTGACATAGCCATGCGGCGGCACAGCCTTTATTCTCACGAAAAGTCGTAATCGCGAGACGAACGTGCGCGAAATATGGATATCATCCGGATTACCAGAGCAAATGCGATTCTCCCAACCCATCTGGCGGATTTGAGCAGGGGTGTAAATAGTGATGTTATTGTTGTCCAGACACTGGCGGGTATCCACGCCGTTGGGCTGACCTGTAGCATCGTAATCTATACCTTCATAGGTGACCCCCAGCTCATAATAGGGATCGGTTGCGGCAGGATAAGGATTTACCCAGGCAAAGACATCTTCCGGCTTAAAATTGCTCGAGACGTTGTTGTCACACGTCACCGGAATCCTAATGTCATCAGACTCCCATATTTTTTGGCCAATTTGGGCGTTGCTGGGTATGGCGAAGGGGGAGATCGTTTTTGTCTCCTCGACGGAACCGCCAGAGCCACCCAGATAACAGTTAAGCGCCATCGCATCTTCCAAAGGCAGCGCTGAAAGCAGCAATGTAAGCAGGACACTAGCGAGCTTTCGCATCTTTATCGATTTTCCGTTCGGTAAGTTTACATTGCGCCGTTCCGGTGCACTGCACGTCGACTTTTTTCAGGGCACCGTAATCGTCGATATAGCCGATGCTGTAATAACTACCGTGGTAATCGCCGGTAGACGCGGTTGCCGTGGCGAAAGGCGCAATCATCAGACTGTCAAAACCCGGCAGCATGGTTTTAGCATTTTTGCTCAGCCACGCCAGCGTGATGTAGTACGGCGTAGGGTTGTGGACCGTGAGCCCTTTCGCGTTGGCGTTAATTTCCATACGCATTTCAGTCAGTTCGCCAGATTTTTTGCGAATCGCTTCCGGACGCCAGAAGAGCTTAATTCGGCTCTGCATGGCAACCTGCATCACGCTGCGCTCCTCGCTGGCGCTGGTGCTTTTAGGCGGTACTTCACGCAGGTTGAAATAAAACAGCGATTCCCTGTCTTTTGGCAACTGGCGGGTAGCGGCTTGTTTAACAATTCTTACCTGCGACGAGGTGCCCGCTTCGATACGTTGAATGGGGGGAAGCGCCATAAAGTGCGTATCTTCTTTTTGTCCCTTTTCATCTTCAATCCAGGAGAGCGCCAGATAAGGCAGCACCTTGCTCTGGTTGTCCACTTTCAGGCTGCTGGCCTTGTCGCTTTCTGGAAAAACAATGCGCGTGCGGTCCAGATTAATGGCTGCGTGGGTAGCAAATGCTGTGCTGGTTAGCATCAGGCACAGGCTTTTAAACGGCGTTAATTTCATGATGATTTCTTACTGACACGGCAGTATCAACTGCATACTGTTTTCTAAGTGAGAAGGTAACGAGAAGCGACACTGTTGGTTGTCGCCCCATGTCACGCGAAACTGCTGTTCTGGCTCAACGGCGGCCAGCCAGACGCGGCCTTCATCGGCCACCATCCCAACCTGCAAATTGCTTGCTTCCAGGCGAACAATCGCCCCGAGAGGTGGCGCTCCTGATGACATTCTCAGAACGCCTGTCACGTCCTTACCTGCGCGCGTGGCAATCTGACGATAACCAATGGCTCCCTCAGTCCAGGTTGAGGTCACGACGCGGTTGTCTACGTCCACGCCATCAGGGAGGTTGTTCAGATTGACCTGCACGCTGGAGGGGGAATAGCTGGAGAATGACGGTAAAACGCCGATGCCAAAACGGTTGGTCTCATCTCGCGACATGTTCAGCGGGATATTGCCTACCCCGTCGGTGCTGACCATCACACGAGGTTCATTACCGTAGCTGCGCCGGTGCAGCGCGGCGCCTTTCGCCGTTGAGGTGAAGGAACCACTCCAGCTCGCGCTGAGGGAGTTATATTCGTCAACTTTATAGCTGCCTGAGAGATTGAGATCGCCGTACGTAGAATAATGCTGATAATTCCCGCTGACCTGCGCGCCGGAATCTGGCTTCCCGCTCTCCGCGCCTGCGGAAACGCCCCAGGTATTATTGCGATCCGACGTGTCATACCACGACACGTTATGACTCAGCGCTTCGCTGTTACGCAGGTCATAGTTAAGACGATGATCGGGATCGAGCGGTACGCTGAGCGAGAGATAGAACTGAGTATCGTCACTTTCGTCTTCCTCATCGTAATGCGTTTTACTCCAGGACAGGGTTACGCCGAGGTTCTTCCAGCGGCCCATATCAAAGTTGTAGCCCGCCGTGATGCTGCCGGTCGTGGAAGGTGAATCATTCCACCATGTCTGACGCAGCATGTTGACATACAGGTTCAGGGATAACGCTGAAATGTACTGGCTTGCCGTCACGCTCAGGGTTTGTTTCTCCGACTGGCGGTCACCGTCGTCATAATCAAGGTAGCGGGCGTAGCTCAAAAACTGGGGGTCTGAGTAGCGGTAGCTGGCAAGCGTAAGCTGACTGCCGGTGGTATCGAAACGCTTGCTGTAGTTAATGCGATAGCTGTAACCCGTCTGACTGCGCTGGTGTGGCAGCTGGCTGGTGGCCTGCGTGACGTCAAAAGAGAGCGCCCCCAGCCAGGCCATATTCTGGCCGATCCCGGCAGCGACGGAACGATAACCGTCGCCATCAGTCAGCGTGCCGCCATACAGGGAGGTGTGTGACAGCATGCCCCAGGAAAATTCGCCGCTCATGAAGGCGTTATCTTCAACGTCATGGGAGGCACCCTGGCGCGCTTTACCCGCCGCGAACTTGTAGCGAACCTGACCCTTGCGCGTTAAAAACGGCACGGACTCGGCAGAGACCTGGAAGGTGCTGACGCGGCCGTCCTCTTCCGTGACTTTGACGTCCAGCGTGCCCTGAACCGACTGGTTAAGATCCTGAATAACAAACGGGCCTGGTGGCACTTTACTTTGGTAAATCACGCGATCGGCAAGGCTTACGGTCACCGTGGCGTTGGTTTGCGCTATCCCGGTAATCTGCGGGGCATAGCCGCGCAGCGACCATGGCAGCATACGTTCTTCGCTGATTAGCGATGCGCCGGTATAGGTAAAGGCGTCAAAAATTGCGGACTGGAAATCCGTTTCACCCAGCGTCAGTTTCGCTCCGATTGAGGGCAGAGGGCGGAACATATATACGCGTGAAAAACGGCCATCCTGCTCTGAGCCTGCTTCAGTATCGCTTCGCGTGTACTGGTAATCGCTTCGCAGGCGCCACGCGCCCATGTTCGCACCGACGGTGCCATAGGTATTGGCGTTGTTATTGCTGCTGCCGCTATTGGGCTGATAATGGCTGGCAAAAAGATTGTAATCCAGCAGTACGCCCGGCACGCCGTTGTCCCAGGTGGATGGCGGCATCCAGTCCACCGCACGGTATTGCAGCCACGCCTGGGGGATCGTCACATTCAGGGATTGGCTATCTTGCTCAAACGTAAATCTGATGTCTGGTCTGGCGGCGAAATCAACGCATCCCTCTTTTTCTGGCAAAGCGTGACGAACCTCATCCTGTAACGCAAATGTATCGGCCAGTTCGGGAGGAATACACACTTGAACTGCATTATTTATTTCTCTCCAGCGAAGGAGCCAGCCATTTGCCAGCGGAATATCATTAACTGAAACGGTAACGAAATAGCTTCCCGGCGTAACCGATATTTGATCTTTAAAACGTGATAAATCGACGCTGCCGCGCTGATCTTTATCAATGGCATTTATATTAAATTCAGTGGCAGAGGTAAGTCTCGTCATTAACAGGGATGCAATGATGATTATCCATTGTAATTTGTATGTCATCATCCTGTTACTCGAATATATAAAGGATGCCGACCGGCATGAATTACCAGTCGGCTAATACTGTTACGTAACAGAATTATTTGTACAACAGGACGTAGTTAGCCGTGGCTTCAACCTGGCCTGCCGTCGCAGTTTTACCCGTGGGGACTTCCATAACCGCTTTGAAATGCAGCGTCTGGGTGGTTGATCCTGCCAGCAACTCAACCTCGTTGGATTCTCCCAGCGTGATAGCAGCCTCCGCATTATCCAGCAGACGTACACCCACGTTCTGCGCACCACTTGCATAGGTGTTACTCATCAGGCTGGTGTCTGTCGCGTCTGTCGCTGCGCTGGTGAAGGTGACATCCACTTTGGTAATTGGCGTGTCGGTTTCGTCTGCCGGATCGTCAAGCTGGCAGTTTTCCAGATTAATATCGACCGGAACCGGCGTGGATTTTTTGTTGGCGTTGATAACGGCCGTAGTCACTTCACCCAGATCGACTTCTTTATCAACGCTGTCTGGTGCGATGCTGCACGGTGCGTCAATAACAACACCTTTGAATTTGATTTTGCCAGAGCCTTGATCTTCAGCAAAAGCAGAACCCGACACAATGCCAGCCATAGCCGCTGCTAACAGTAATTTCTTACCCATATACATGGAAATATCCTTTTTCAAAGTGATTCATAATGTGAATATTAATTTCAGAATACTTGCAAAGTATACGGATTGGGGTGGGAATACGCGATTAACGTGACTTAAATATATTTGTAGGTGCTTTTAATTAATATTTCCAGGCTATCTTAAGAGGCGTCTTTTTTTGAAATTCTAATGGGTTTATATTTGGTGAGTTATTATAGGATAAATATATAGGATTGTTATTTTAAATAGTATAATGCCTCCGTATGAAACGGAGGCATTAATTCTTAACCAATACCTGCCGTTTGTAGCAGAACCAGACTCATCCCCATCACTGACATTCCACACAGCACGCCGTAGCTTGGGTTATTGTTGGGATCGATCTCCTTTGCCAGCGGCATCAGCTCATCGACAGATAGCGCGACCATAATCCCGGCCACGGCAGCCATAATTGCAGCCATTACAACCGGGGATACGAGGCTACCGAGGATCAGCCACGCCAGCACGCCGCCGAGAATTTCAGCCATCCCGGAGATACCCGCCCAAAAGACAGCTGTACGTTTTGAACCCGTGGCGGCATAAACGGGCCCGGCAACGGCAAGTCCTTCAGGAACATTGTGCAAAGCAACGGCCAGCGCGACACCAAAACCCATTTCCAGGTTGCTGCTGGCCGTGACATAGGTGGCGATACCTTCCGGAAAGTTATGCAGGCTGATACCCAGCGTCAGCAGAATGGCCGTGCGTTTGATATTGCCAGGGATGGGGGCAACGCTTTTTTGCATTAGATCCTGCGGGTGCGCGTGAGGAAGGATACGGTCGAGTGCAAAATAACCCAGCAGGCCAATGATAAACATGCCATAGCCCAGAACAGGCGACATCCCTTCGGCGTGAAGCGCGGCGGGCAGCATCTCCATCAGCGAGATAAGCAGCATAATCCCGGCGGCGAAACCCAGCGAGAAGGCCAGCAGGCGATTAGAGGGTTTTTGACCGAGTACCCCAAGGAACGCACCGATAAAGGTCGCGGCGCCCGCAAGTAAGGTCAAAATCAAAGGTACTGACATGCATTCTCCTTAAGCGATATCTGGCATTCAAATTTCCTGATGATGATCTTCACGGTTATCTACGTTCATCTTCACCTGAATGCGCGTAATGTAGGCCCATCACTTTGTCACTTCCTCTAAGGATATCACCATGTCTCCTTCTCGTATGCCAGCACTGTTTTTAGGCCATGGCAGCCCCATGAACGTTCTGGAAGATAACGTCTATACCCGCGCCTGGTGTCAACTGGGTAAGACGTTACCGCGTCCGAAGGCAATTGTGGTGGTCTCTGCGCACTGGTTTACCCGGGGTACCGGCGTGACGGCCATGGAAGCGCCAAAAACGATCCATGATTTTGGCGGTTTTCCGCAGGCGCTGTACGATACGCATTATCCGGCCCCCGGTTCGCCTGAGCTGGCGCAAACGCTGGTGGATTTGCTGGCACCTTTCCCGGTCACCCTGGATAAAGAGGCCTGGGGCTTTGACCATGGCTCGTGGGGCGTGCTGATTAAGATGTATCCTGATGCGGATATCCCGATGGTGCAACTGAGTATCGACAGCACCAAACCGGCTGCCTGGCATATGGAGATAGGGCGTAAGCTGGCTTCGCTTCGTGATGAGGGCATCATGCTGATTGCCAGTGGCAACGTGGTACACAATCTGCGTACGGTACGCTGGCACGGTGAAAATACGCCGTACCCTTGGGCAACAGCCTTTAATGACTATGTAAAAGACAACCTGACTTGGCAAGGGCCGGTCGAACGGCACCCTTTGGTGAACTATCTGGATCACGACGGCGGTTCGCTCTCTAACCCGACGCCGGAACACTTCTTGCCATTGCTGTATGTATTAGGCGCATGGGACGGTCAGGAGGTTATTACAACACCGGTCGACGGTATTGAGATGGGGAGCTTGAGTATGCTGTCGGTGCAGGTGGGGTAAAACATGCCCGGTGGCGCTGCGCTTACCGGGCCTGCGCTCAACATGTAGGCCGGGTAAGGCGAAGCCGCCACCCGGCAAGTCTTATTCAATAAAAATATGCGGGTAGAAACGCGACAGATCCTGCGTAATCAGCGCGCGATCTTCGCGAATACCAATCCCGGCAGGCTGATCGTTAATAAGCCAGCTGCCGATCAGCGTATAGCTGTCGCCAAACTTCGGCAGTTGATAAAACGCCTGGACGATCATCCCTTCCTCACCGTACGGCCCTTCAACCGCTTCCAGCGTTTTACCGTTTTCGATAATCGAGACGTTCGCGCCTTCACGAGAGAAGATTGGCTTAACGACGTATTTCTCCATTGGCGGGAAATCATCTTCGGCAAAGTAAGCAGGCAGCAGGTTCGGGTGGTTCGGGAACATCTCCCACAGCATCGGCAGCAGGGCTTTATTGGAGATAATGCTCTTCCAGGCTGGTTCCAGCCAGCGCACACCGGCGTCTTCCAGCTTGGTAGAAAACATTTCGCGCAGCATGTATTCCCACGGGTAGAGCTTGAACAGGTTGCTGATCACCTGATCCTGCGTGTCCGTAAACTGACCTTTTTCACCTAAACCGATCTCTTCGATATAGAGGAATTCCGTCGCCACTTCCGCTTCGGCTGCGCAGTCCTGCAAATACTGAACCGTACCGCGATCTTCTTCGGTATCGCGACAGCAGGCGAGGTGCAACAGGTTGAAACCGTGCTGTTCTCGCAGTTCGGCGAAACGCTCAATTAGTTTTTCCTGAAGGCTGTTGAACTGGTCGCTGCCTTCCGGCAAGTTTCCGGCATTCGCCTGATCTTCCAGCCAGATCCACTGGAAGAACGCGGCTTCGTACAGGGAGGTTGGCGTATCTGCGTTGTTTTCTAAAAGCTTCGGTTCACCCACGCCATCCCATGCCAAATCGAGGCGAGAATAGAGCGAAGGCTGGTTCGTTTTCCAGGACTGACGAACAAAGCTCCAGGTGTGCTTCGGAATGCGGAATTTGGTCATCAGCTCATCGCTGTCGATGACTTTCTCTACCACCTTCAGGCACATCTGGTGCAGTTCTGCGGTCACCTCTTCAAGCTTTTCGACCTGCGCGAGCGTGAGTTTATAGTAAGCGTCTTCACACCAGTACGGCTCACCGTACATGGTGTGAAAGTTGAAACCGTATTCGGTGGCTTTTTCGCGCCAGTCCGGGCGCTCGACAATACTGACTCGTTCCATGATCAGCCGCCCATTGAGCGAGTCGAAGAGCCGGTCGCACTACGCTGCATGGTGGTTTGTTTCGCCACAGACTCACCGAAGCCGCCACGGGTAATGGTGCTGGTAGTGGCTGGTTTCGGTGCCATCGCGGTTTTCGGTACGGCCATCGTACGGCCAGGCGTTGCAGCACCGTAACCCTTGCCGGTGGCATCGGTGTATTTACCGTACGCCGGGCTGTTTGGGTTTTTAGAACTAAACAGTGGTTGCTGCTGGTAGCCCGCGCCGCCGCTCATCAGACGGCCCATCATATAACCCGCCATCAGAGGCATCCAGAAGCTACCGCTGGACTGTGCCTGCGCCTGGTTTTCCGGTGCCATACCTGCCTGAGCAGGAGCCTGCTGGCACTGGCCTTCGCCGAATTCGGCTACACAGTCTTCGCGTGAGGCATATTTCGGCGCGGTACGTTCTGCCTCTTTCAGGGCGTTGTTATAGGCCGTCGTACACTCGGCGGCTTTACCGGTTGCGCTCGCACAATCGTCAGCGTTTTGATATAGCGACACCGTTTCGTCGCTTTGCTCACAGCCTGCCAGCATAAAGACGGCGGTGACCGCCAGCGCGACAGGTGTCAGGTGGCGTGCGTTCCAGCTTTTGCGGAACGACGCGTGATTCATCGTTTTTGTCCGTTTCATATTTGTCTTCCAGGACCCAAGGGTATTAACGCTCAGGATAGAGGATGAGTGGTTGAAAATGAAGCGAAGAGGGGCGAAATCCGGGGGATCTTTACGTTGGCTTACGTTCGGAGGGGATTAATGTGCTCCCTCTCCCTGTGGGAGAGGGCTGGGGTGAGGGCATCAGGCCGCATTGGGCCTGATGACACACTTAGTTACGGAACGGATTCGTGCCGCTGCTCGCAGGTGAGGTGCTGCGCGCTGCCGCTGGCTGTGCAACCGGGACGCTGCCGTTAGCGTTGAAGTTATCAACCGCGGCATCCTGCTCTGGATTTTCCGGCGCCACGCTGTCAGGCGACGTGGATACCGGTTTACCCAGCGTACTGTTCAGCATTTGCAGATCCTGCTCGTTCAGCGTACCCAGCGCCTGCTTGATGTTCAGCTGGTTAATCAGGTACTGGTAACGTGCGCTGGAGAGCTGCTGTTTCGCGTTATACAGCGTGGTCGTTGCGTCTAACACGTCAACGATGGTACGCGTACCGACGGAGTAGCCTGCTTCCATCGCGTCCAGAGAGCTTTGCGCAGAGACAACGGCCTGTTTGTAGGCGTTGATGCTACTGATAGAGGCATTGACGTTGTTAAAGGAAGAACGCACGGTCTGCACCACGTTGCGGTGCGCGCTTTCCAGCTGCTCGCTGGCACCCACAAAGTTGTACTGCGCCTGTTTCACCTGAGAGTTAACCATCCCGCCCTGGTACAGCGGCAGAGAGAAGCTGAGGCCCACTTTGTTCTGGCCAACGTTGCTGTCGTCATAGGCCTGAGACGTCGTTTTAGACCCGCTGTAGCTGGTATCCGATACGCCGGTAGAGGCGCTCAGGCTCAGAGTTGGCAGGTGACCATCCTGTGCAAGGCGGATCTGCTCGCGTGCCAGATCCTGGCTCAGGCGCGCCTGCAATAAGGTCAGGTTGCGGTTTTCCGCTTCTTTCAGCAGAGCATTAACCGCCTGCGGTTTGTCCGTTTTGAAACTGTCCACGTTCAGAGAGGCCAGCTCAGGATAGTAGTTACCGGTGACCTGACGCAGTGCTTCCAGTGCGTTGTCGAGGTTGTTACGTGCGGTCACTTCGTTAGCCAGTACGGTATCGTACTGTGAACGGGCGTTCTGCACGTCCGTGATCGCGACCAGGCCAACGTTAAAACGCTGGGTGGTTTGATCTAACTGGCGGTAAATCGCCTGTTTCTGCGCTTCGGTATAGGAGAGCGCGTCAATCGCGCTCAGTACCTGGAAATAGGCGGTCGCGGTATTCAGGATCAGCGTTTGCTGATCGGTCTGATAGGTGACATCCTGAATGCCTGCGCTCTTTTCCTGCAAACTCAGTTCACGCCATTTGGACATGTCGAACAGGGTCTGTGTAAGCTGTAAAGAGGCGCTGGTGGCATTCGAGTCGATGCCATTGTTATCGCGAAAACCGTTAGTGTAGGTATAATCTGCACCTAAGCCTAACTGCGGCAGCAGTGGACTACGTGCTTCGTTAATCTTTTCAAACGCAGCATCACGATCGGCCGCTGATTTACGTAAATCAGGGTTGCCCAGACGTGCCTGCTGGTAGACCTGTAACAGGTTCTCTGCCTGGCTCATTGCACTGAAGCCCGTCAGGCTCAGGCCGATAAGGATGGGGAGCAATTTCTTCATTTGCATTCCTTGTTGTGAAGCAGTATTAGCGCTGATCTAATTAAAAATAATTGCCGATTCTAACAGAATCATCCACACCAAAAGGTTGGCGTAACGTGCCATCTGGCGGTAATTTGCTCCAATCTACCATATAGCCATACAAACGGCAGCCAAACAGCCTTGAAATTCACAATTTCATCACCATTGCTACCAGGACTCGACCGATGCAAAAACCAGAAAACGTGCCTGTCACCTTCGCCAAAAACGATGTAGAAATTATTGCACGAGAAACGCTTTATAGCGGTTTTTTTTCAATGGAACTTTACCGTTTCAGGCATCGCCTGTTTAACGGTGAAATGAGCGGTGAAATCAAACGCGAAATTTTTGAGCGCGGGCATGCGGCAGTCTTGCTACCCTTTGACCCAGTGCGTGATGAAGTCGTGCTGGTCGAGCAGGTCCGTATTGCGGCGTATGATACCAGCGAAACGCCGTGGTTGCTGGAGATGGTGGCCGGGATGATCGAGGAGGGTGAGTCGGTCGAAGACGTCGCTCGCCGCGAGGCGCTGGAAGAGGCAGGCCTGGCGATCGGTCGGACGAAATCGGTGTTGAGCTACCTGGCAAGTCCGGGGGGAACAACGGAACGCTCATCTATTATGGTGGGCGAAGTGGACGCCACGACAGCGAAAGGGATCCACGGTCTGGCAGATGAAAACGAAGATATTCGGGTTCATGTGGTGAGTCGGGAGCAGGCTTACCAGTGGGTAGAAGAGGGTTTAATCGACAACGCAGCGTCTGTCATCGCCTTGCAATGGCTGCAACTGCATCATCAGAATTTACGAAACGAGTGGAAAAAATGAAGCGCTATACACCTGACTTTCCAGAAATGATGCGCCTGTGCGAAACCAATTTCGCCCAGCTGCGCCGCCTGCTGCCGCGAAACGACGCGCCCGGCGAAACGGTAAGCTATCAGGTGAGCAACGCGCAGTATCGGTTAACGATAACAGAATCAACGCGCTACACTACGCTGGTGGAGATTGAGCAAACGGCGCCGAGCATCAGCTACTGGAGCCTGCCGTCAATGACGGTACGTCTTTATCATGATGCGATGGTCGCTGAAGTGTGTTCAAGCCAGCAGATCTTTCGCTTCAAAGCGCGGTATGATTATCCGAATAAAAAGTTGCATCAACGCGACGAAAAGCATCAAATTAACCAGTTTTTAGCCGACTGGCTAAGATATTGTTTAGCACATGGAGCAATGGCGATTCCGGTTTGTTAGCGTCATAAACCTACCTAAGGACACCATTTGGAAAGCCTGTTGAACCTGACTGTTGCTGGTGGGGCGCCAGTCAGGATATTACAAATCACCGACACCCACCTTTTTGCCGAAAAGCATGAGACGCTTCTGGGCGTGAACACCTGGGAGAGTTATCAGGCGGTTCTTGACGCGATCCATGCTGAAAAGCGGCCATGCGATCTGATCGTCGCGACAGGCGATCTGGCGCAGGATCAATCCTCCGCAGCCTATCAGCATTTCGCCGAAGGAATTGCGAGCTTTAGTGTGCCTTGCGTCTGGCTACCGGGCAATCACGATTTTCAGCCCGCCATGTACAGTTCGCTTCAGGAGGCGGGGATTTCGCCGGCAAAATGTGTCTTTACGGGGGACCAGTGGCAAATTCTGCTCCTCGACAGTCAGGTGTTTGGCGTTCCGCACGGTGAGTTGAGCGACTATCAGCTTGACTGGCTGGAGACAAAACTGGCCGCCGAACCGAATCGTAATACGCTGCTGTTACTGCATCATCATCCGTTGCCGGCGGGCTGTAGCTGGCTTGATCAGCACAGCTTACGCAACTCTGCGGCGCTGGATAGCGTGCTGGCGAAATTCCCGCGCGTGAAAAATTTGCTGTGTGGGCACATTCACCAGGAACAGGATCTCGACTGGAACGGTCGCCGCCTGCTCGCGACGCCGTCCACCTGCGTGCAGTTCAAGCCCCATTGCGCTAACTTCACGCTGGACACCATCGGACCGGGCTGGCGCTGGCTGGACCTGCATGCCGACGGCTCGCTGACCACCGAAGTGTGCCGTCTGGCTGGCGCGCAGTTCCGCCCGGATACCGCTTCAGAAGGCTATTGATGTCGACGCTCCTCTATCTGCACGGGTTCAACAGTTCTCCGCGTTCCGCAAAGGCGACGCAGTTTCGCCAGTGGCTGAGCGAACATCATCCGCACGTGGAGATGATTATTCCGCAACTGCCCCCTTATCCGGCGGACGCGGCAGAAATGCTGGAATCGATTGTGCTTGAACACGGCGGCGAATCGTTTGGCGTTGTCGGCTCGTCCCTCGGCGGCTACTACGCCACCTGGCTGTCGCAATGCTTTATGTTGCCCGCTGTCGTCGTTAACCCGGCGGTCCGGCCATTTGAGCTGTTAAGGGACTTTCTTGGCGAAAACGAGAACCCCTACACCGGCCAACAATATGTGCTAGAGTCACGCCATATTTACGATCTCAAAGTTATGCAGGTCGACCCGCTTGAAGCGCCCGATCTTATCTGGCTGCTGCAACAGACGGGAGATGAAGTGCTGGATTACCGCCAGGCAGTGGCGTATTACGCATCCTGCCGCCAGACTGTAGAAGAGGGCGGAAACCATGCTTTCACGGGCTTTGAAGATCATTTCACCCAGATTGTCGATTTTCTTGGACTGCACAGCCACTGACAATCAATGCGAATTGCTAGCTTAAATCATGACGCAAACCTATAACGCTGATGCCATTGAGGTACTCACCGGGCTTGAGCCGGTTCGCCGCCGCCCGGGGATGTACACCGATACGACGCGCCCAAACCACCTGGGCCAGGAAGTAATTGATAACAGTGTGGACGAAGCGCTGGCAGGTCATGCCAAACGCGTGGACGTTATCCTGCACGCCGATCAGTCGCTGGAAGTCATCGACGATGGCCGCGGCATGCCGGTGGATATTCACCCGGAAGAGGGGGTTCCTGCCGTTGAGCTGATCCTCTGCCGTCTGCACGCGGGCGGTAAGTTCTCCAACAAAAACTACCAGTTCTCTGGCGGCTTGCACGGCGTGGGGATCTCTGTGGTTAACGCCCTGTCAAAGCGCGTGGAAGTGAACGTCCGTCGCGACGGCCAGGTGTATAACATCGCGTTTGAAAACGGCGAAAAAGTGCAGGATTTGCAGGTCGTCGGGACGTGCGGTAAACGCAACACCGGCACCAGCGTCCATTTCTGGCCTGACGAAAGCTTCTTCGACAGCCCACGCTTTTCTGTTTCCCGCCTGACGCACCTGCTGAAAGCCAAAGCGGTGCTGTGCCCAGGCGTAGAAATCACCTTTAAAGATCACGTTAACAACACCGAACAGAGCTGGCGCTACGAAAAGGGTCTGAACGACTACCTGTGCGAAGCGGTTAACGGCCTGCCGACCCTGCCGGAAAAACCGTTCGTCGGGAATTTCGAAGGTGATACCGAGGCGGTGGACTGGGCGCTGCTGTGGCTACCTGAAGGCGGTGAGCTGCTGACGGAAAGCTACGTCAACCTGATCCCAACGCTGCTCGGTGGGACGCACGTCAACGGCCTGCGTCAGGGTCTGCTGGATGCGATGCGCGAGTTCTGCGAATACCGCAACATTCTGCCGCGCGGAGTGAAGCTTTCCGCAGAAGATATCTGGGACCGCTGCGCCTACGTGCTTTCCGTGAAAATGCAGGATCCGCAGTTTGCCGGTCAGACTAAAGAGCGCCTGTCGTCACGCCAGTGTGCGGCGTTTGTTTCCGGCGTGGTGAAAGATGCGTTTACCCTGTGGCTGAACCAGAACGTTCAGGCCGCAGAAATGCTGGCTGAAATGGCGATCTCCAGCGCCCAGCGTCGTCTGCGCGCGGCGAAGAAAGTGGTGCGTAAAAAGCTGACCAGCGGCCCCGCGCTGCCGGGCAAGCTGGCGGACTGTACCGCGCAGGATCTCAACCGCACCGAGCTTTTCCTGGTGGAAGGGGACTCGGCGGGCGGATCGGCCAAGCAGGCGCGCGATCGTGAATATCAGGCGATCATGCCGCTCAAGGGTAAGATCCTCAACACCTGGGAAGTCTCGTCTGATGAAGTGCTGGCCTCGCAGGAAGTACACGACATCTCCGTGGCGATCGGCATCGATCCGGACAGCGACGATCTGAGCCAGCTGCGCTACGGCAAGATCTGCATTCTCGCGGATGCGGACTCCGATGGTCTGCACATCGCCACGCTGCTGTGCGCGCTGTTCGTGAAGCACTTCCGCACGCTGGTGAAAAACGGTCACGTCCACGTGGCGCTGCCGCCGCTGTACCGTATCGACCTTGGCAAAGAAGTCTACTATGCGCTGACGGAAGAAGAGAAAGCGGGCGTGCTGGAACAGCTGAAGCGCAAGAAGGGCAAACCGAACGTGCAGCGCTTTAAAGGGCTGGGCGAGATGAACCCGATGCAGCTTCGCGAAACGACGTTGGATCCGAACACGCGCCGTCTGGTGCAGCTGACGATCAGCGACGAAGACGAACAGCAAACCAACGCCATGATGGATATGCTCCTTGCCAAGAAACGTTCGGAAGACCGACGTAACTGGCTGCAGGAGAAAGGCGATATGGCGGATATTGAGGCCTGATGCTGAAAAAGCCCTGCGATGCAGGGCTTTTTTTTGCCCGGTGGCGCTGCGCTTACCGGGCCTACGATCGCTCCTCTCGCCCCTCTTGGGAGAGGGTTAGGGTGAGGGGAACGCCTCGTACTGACGTCAAAACTCCATCTTCACCGTAAACTGCACTTCACGCGGGTCGCCAATCTGGTTGCCCAGGTTATTGGTCGCAATCGACGACGTGTAGTAGGTCTTATCAAACAAATTCTTCACGTTCACCTGTAGCGTCACCGGATATTGCAGCTTCATTTTGTACGCCGCAAATGCATCCGCCACGAAATAGCCCGGCAGATAATAATCCGCACCGTTAGTCGCTGAACGACGGCTCACGCCGTGCCCGCCGCCGCCAATTGTCAGCGTATTCCCGGCAAACGCATTGTGAATATCGTACGTCAGGAACAGGGAGCCGGTATGGCGCGGCACGTTCGGCAGCGGTTTGCCCGCGTAGTCCGGGTCTTCCAGCACCTTCGCATCGGTATAGCCGTAGCTGGCGATAATGTTGGTGTTCTCGGTCAGCGATCCGGCGAGATCCACTTCGACACCCTGCGAGCGCACGCGGCCCGCGGTTTTGGCGACGGTTTCATCACCGATGCTCTCGGTGTACAGCACGTTGCGCTTGTGGATATCAAACAGCGCGATGTTGGCGGTAATGCCGTCGAACAGGTCGAATTTAGCACCTATTTCATACGCGTTCGACGTTTCCGGCGGCAGGTCGCCGATGTAGCTCGCAATGGACGACTGCGGCATAAACGTCTGGGAATAGTTAGCAAACAGGGAGACTGCCGGCGTGAGCTTGTATACCAGGCCCAGCTTCGGCGTCCACTGGTCGTCGCGGCTGTCGGTGTTGACATTAAACGGACGGCCTTTGCCCGCGTACTGGGTGTAATACTGGTAGCGCAGTCCGGCAACGGCGATCCATTTATCGGTCAGGTACAGTGCGTCCTGCGCGTAAGCGGAGTAGCTCTCCTGCTTGATGGTTTGATCGCTGTCGGATGCCGAGACGGTGGTGCACTTGCCGAGGCTGCCGTAGCTCGGGTTGTAAATATTGAAATCCTTAACGTTCTTACAACGGATCATGTCCGTACGCAGCAGATCGTAATTCTCATACGACACGCCGGTCAGGATCTCATTGTAAAAGCCCGCGATGTCCACGTTCCCCTGCAAATCTGCCCGCGTTGTGTGCATACGCTGGGTCGAACCCTGGGTCGCATCCACGCGGCGGGTCAGGTTGCCGGTTTTTGAATCGTAGGCCATCACGCGAGCCTGGTTATCGCTGTACTTATCCTGGCTGTAGCTGTAGTCGAACTTCGCGGTCCACTGGCTGTTAAGGCGATACTCCGCGTTAAGCTGAGCGAGGTCGGACTGACCGTCGGTCACGTTAAATGGCTCATCAAAGCGGGTTTTGCGATCGACGTCGACGGCCTTTTTGGTGTTGAGATCGAAGATCGTTCCGCGATCGAACGGCGTTTTATAGTCGCGATGCGAATAGAGCACGGTCACGGTGGCATCATCGCCGAACCAGGTCAAAGACGGGGCGATAAAGGTGCTGCGTTCGGTGCCGTAATTACGCCAGTAATCCTCGTCCTGATACTCCCCCGTCAGGCGATAGGCCAGACGCGTACCTTCAATCGGACCGGTGACGTCAAACTGTCCGGTACCGCCGCCAAAGCTGGTTGATGTGGCAGAAATCGAGCCGCCGAAGGTTTTCTCCGGGCGTTTGGTCACCACGTTAATCAGGCCGCCGGGGTCGAGAATACCGTAAAGGGTCGAGGCCGGGCCTTTTAGCACCTCCACGCGCTCGGTTGCGGCATTGAAGCTGCGCGGCAGCACGGTGCGCAGGCCGTTGGTCATGATCGAGCCATCGCGGTTTGCGCCGAAGCCACGGCGCACGAAGGCATCCTGCGTGCCGCCCAGGGTGTTGGTCTGCACCACGTTGCTGACGTTATACAGCGCCTCGTCGAGCGTGGTCGCGTTTTGGTCTTCCAGCACTTTATCGCTGACGGTATTGACCACCTGCGGGATGTCCAGCATCGGCATGTTGGTCAGCGTGGCGGTGGAGGTGTTCAGGGGCTGATAGCCGCTGGTGGCGTCGGTGGAAGCGTAAGGGTCGGCAGTGACGGTAAGCGTCTCACCGTCTTTTGCTGCTGCGTGCACCAGAGGCGCCATGAACAGGAGTGAAAAGAGCGCGCGCCCTTTTACCCCGGCGAATGAAGGTGTGAACTTAGCCATTACATCTGTTTTCCCAAAATATCCTGCGATGAAATGCTCGCGGAAGAATGTGTGAGTCATTGCCCTTACGGTCTGTCCGTTAGCCTCTACGGCATCGGACTTGTAATTGAGAATCATTCAAGCATGAGGGAATGTAGTAGTAAATGGAATAAATAAAAATTTCGCTACAGAGGTTTCTCTCTGGCTAATACGCGTTTATTTCTTGTTTAAGACATTGAAAATAATTGATAAAAAAGAATTATAATTTGTGAAGCGATGCTCGGTTATCCCTGGGGTTTACAGGGTATATCTTCGCTTGACTACTACATGGCGCGGCGGCAAACTCACAAAAGAGAATGAGTTTTATTTTTATTTGTTGGTTTTTTTTCTTACGTTGGCGTTCACGTGGCTCACTACATTAAAAAACCGGGACTGGTTCTTGAGAACCTCTCCGCGGGTTACCAGAAAAAAATCATCGTTGATGATATCTCCCTTGCGATCCCCCAGCAGAAAATGACTGTTCTGGTGGGCGCAAACGGCTGCGGAAAATCGACGCTGTTAAGTACCCTCGCGCGGCTGCTTCAGCCGCTCGGCGGCAGCGCGGTGCTGGACGGCAAAGCCATCCACTCGCAGCCAACCAAAGCGGTCGCCCGCCAGCTCGGGATCCTCCCGCAGTCTCCGCTGCTTCCAGAAGGGTTAACCGTATTTGAGCTGGTCTCGCGCGGACGTTTCCCCTGGCAGAACGTGATGCGCCAGTGGAGCGAGGAAGACGAGCGGGCCGTGGAGGAGGCGTTACGCCTGACCGGGACGGCAGAGTTTGCCCATCATCTGGTTGAAAGCCTGTCCGGCGGCCAGCGCCAGCGCTGTTGGATCGCCATGGTGCTGGCGCAGCAAACGCCCTATATCCTGCTGGATGAACCCACGACGTACCTCGATCTTCGCTACCAGGTGGAGATCCTCGAACTGCTGCACACGCTGACTCGCCGGCACGGGCGCACCGTGGTGGTGGTTCTGCACGATCTCAACTTCGCCGTGAACTACGGTGATTCGCTGGTCTTTTTACGTCAGGGAAAGGTTGAGGGGGTACTGCATGAGGGCGATGCCTGCACGCCGGAGCTGATCAAAGCGGTGTTTGATGTCGACGTGCATATGTCGGTTAACCCGCTGACCGGCAAGCCGTTCTTTATGCCGTTCCGTCAGGCTGTCGACAAACCATGATGCGCACGTCTGTGGCCTTTATTCTCTTTACGCTGCTGCTTCTGGCAGGCGCGATTGCGCACCTGAGCATCGGGGCGCGCGTTATCGCCCCCCGGACGGTAGTAGACGCATTTTTCCACTTCGACCCGCGCAATTTTGAGCATAGCGTGATCGTCAGGCTGCGCTTGATGCGACTGTGCGCCGCCCTGGTGACGGGCGCGGCGCTCGGCGTCGCGGGCGTGCTGCTGCAGTCAGTGATCCGCAACCCGCTCGGCGAGCCGCATATCCTGGGGCTAAATGCAGGGGCGGCGCTGGCGGTGGTGCTGACGAGTGCCCTCGGGCTGTCGCTGCCGTTTGGCCGCCCTCTGATAGCCGCAGCCGGCGCCGCCGCGCTCTTTTTGCTGGTGCTAACGTTCTCCTCATCCGGGCGTACCGGTCTCACGCCGATGAAGGTCACGCTATGCGGCGTGGCGATGTCGGCATTTGCCTCATCGATAACCGCCACGGTGTTGATTCTGGATGAACAGACGCTGCTGGCCATGCGGACCTGGCTTGCGGGGGATGTGGCGGGAGTCATCGGCGAGACGACCGCTAGCGCCGCGGGGGCCGCTGCCGTGGGTTTTGCGCTGGCGCTCTGGCTGTCGCCGTCGCTGAACATGCTGGCGCTGGGGGACAGAATGGCGCAGGGGCTTGGCGTGTCGCTGCTGAAAACGCGCCTGCTCGCGCTGCTGGCCATCGCCCTGCTGTGCGGCGCGGCGGTTTCAGTTGCCGGACCGATCGGGTTTATCGGACTCGTGGTGCCGCAGCTGATTCGCCGTCTGGTATCGGTGGACCTGCGCGTGATGGTGCCGCTCTCAGCCCTCTGCGGGGCGCTGGTTCTGCTGATGGCGGATATCGCCGCCCGCACGCTGTTTACGCCGTATGAGCTGGCAACCGGCGTGATGACTGCGCTGGTCGGCGCGCCGGTCTTTATCCTTATGGCGTCAAGGATGTTCAAATGAACCGGGCTGGATTGAGGGCAGTACGATTTTCCTCCTTCTCGGCGCTGGTTCGCCCGAGGGCGCTGCTGTATCTGACCGTTTTAACCCTTGCCGTTTTACTGCTGCTAAGTTTTGGCCTGACGCACGGCTCGCTGCCCATTCCTGCTTCCGCCATCGGACGTGCGCTGTTTTATCCTGAACGTCTGACGGCGGATGCGCATTACATTGTGATGGATATCCGCCTGCCGCGCCTGCTGATGGCGGTGCTGTGCGGCGCGATGCT
Source organism: Enterobacter cloacae complex sp. IR5412 (assembly GCF_049237385.1). Lineage (NCBI taxonomy): Bacteria > Pseudomonadati > Pseudomonadota > Gammaproteobacteria > Enterobacterales > Enterobacteriaceae > Enterobacter > Enterobacter cloacae complex sp. IR5412. The sequence goes on from NZ_JBMKHQ010000005.1 coordinate 203,519, forward strand.
CGGCATGGCGGGGGCGGCCATGCAGTCCATTACCCGCAACGGCCTTGCTGACCCCGGACTTATCGGCGTGAAAGAGGGCTGTAGCGCGGCGGTGCTGCTGCTGATTTTTCAGTTTCCGGGATTGGGGCCGTACTGGCGTCCACTTATCGGCATGGCCGGTGGGCTGCTGACCGCGCTGCTGGTAGTGGCGCTGGCGCGTGATATCTCGCGCCCGCGATTCATCCTGATCGGCATCGGCGTGTCATGGGCGTTTGCCGCCGCGATGGGAGTCTTTATGACGACCGCCGACGTGCGCGACGTCCAGACGGCGATGCTGTGGCTGGCGGGGAGTCTGCATGCGGCAAGCTGGACGCTGGTCAGCATCGCTGCTGCCTGGACAGTGCCGGCGTTTGCGCTGCTGCTCTTTACCGCGCGCGCCGCAGACGTAGCCTTGCTCGGCAACCACACTGCGACGGGGCTGGGCGTGCGGACTTCACGCCTCGCGCTGCTGCGCGTGTTTGCCCCCGTGGTGCTCACCGCGGCCTGCGTCTCCTGCGTGGGGAGTATCGGCTTTGTCGGGCTGATTGCCCCGCACATGGCGCGCCTGCTGCTGCGCGGAGGGCAAACGGCACTGCTGACGGGAAGTGCCGTACTGGGCGCGCTGCTGGTGCTGCTGGCGGATAACGTCGGGCGGCTGGCATTTCTCCCGTTGCAGCTGCCGGCGGGAATTGTCATTTCACTGATTGGCGGACCGTTTTTCCTGCTGCTGCTCTGGCAGCGTCGGGATCGATTTTAGGGGATAGAAATGCGCGTATTTTTTGCAATGCTGGTGCTGGTGGGTTTTGCTGCAGGAGCCGCAGAGCCAACGCAGACGTTTACTGACGACCTGAACCGCAAAGTGGTGGTGCCGGTTAACCCGAAGCGGATTGTGTCCCTGCACGACCTGGATATCACCATTCCGCTGATCGAGCTTGGCGTACCGCCGGTTGCCAGCCATGGCCGTACCCGACCGGACGGCAGCCATTTTCTGCGCTCCAGCGGCATGCTGACGGGCATCGATTTTGATAATTCCGACATCACATTCATCGGCACCGCCGATATCGATATTGAAGCCATCGCCGCGGCGAAGCCGGATCTTATCATCACCGAGCCGACCCGCAACACGCCGATCGAACAGCTGGAAAAAATTGCCCCGACGGTGAGTATCGATCACCTCGACGGCGGCGCGCCGGAGATCTACCGCAAGCTGGCGCAGCTTACCGGGACAGAGGCGCGGCTGAAGATTCTGGAGCGTCGCTATCAGGAGCAGATCGAGGCGCTAAAGGCGACCATCGATACGAGCAAACTGACCGTCTCGGTGATTCAGGCCAATCAGGGCAAAATCAACGCCATGCACAGCTACCACTCGCTTGGGCGCGTGCTGCGCGACGCAGGGTTCAGGTTCCCGCCGCTGATTGAGAGCATCCCGGAGGGCGGGCGCATCGACGTCAGCGCCGAGCGTCTGCCGGAGCTGGATGCTGACTTTGTCTTTGCAACCTGGCGCGGGGACACCGGCGGAAAACCGCAGGACGAGCTGGCGGCGATGGATGCGGTGATGCCGGGCTGGTGTCAGTTTCTCAACGCCTGCCGAACCGGGCATTACGTGCTCATCTCCCGCGAGGAAGCGATCTCAAATTCATTTGCCTCGCTGGGGCTGATGGCCGCGCAGGTGCAGTCGCAGATAGCGGGCCGTCCGCTGCCGGAGGCCGCTCGATGATCCGAAAAATTGATGTCTACGGCGACCGCCTCCGCTCGCGGGCGCACCAGCTGACGCCGCGCCTGCTGCAGGTGGCGAGCTATATCAATGAAAATCGTGAAGCGGTTATGGAGCAGACGGCAATGGAGATTGCCGCTGTGCTACACACCTCGGACGCCACCGTGGTGCGTGCCATTCAGGCGCTTGGGTTTGGCGGGCTGCGGGATCTCAAGCAGACCCTGGAGCAGTGGTTTGGCCCGGTGGTCACCTCCAGCGAGAAGATGTCCACGACGGTAAACACGCTTACCAGCGACGTCGACGCGAGCATCGATTTTGTGCTGGAAGGCCATCAACACACCTGCGCGGTGTTGTCCGAACCGGGCAACCGCTACGCGATGGCGCAGGCGGTGTCGCTGCTGGCGCAGGCGAGACAGGTCGCTATTTTTGGCATTGGCGCATCCGGCATTCTGGCTGAGTACACCTCGCGACTGTTTAGCCGTATAGGCCTGCCTGCGATCCCGCTCAACCGCACCGGTATTGGCCTCGCCGAACAGCTGATTGCCCTACAGCGCGGTGACGTGCTGGTAATGATGGCGCAAAAATCCGCGCACCGGGAGGGACAGACCACGCTGCGCGAAGCGAAGCGCCTGGGTATTCCCACCATTTTGCTGACCAACGCCACTGACTCGCGCTTTAGCAAAGAGGCAAGCGTAGTGATCCACGTCCCGCGCGGCGGCGAGAAGGGCAAAATCCCGCTGCACGGCACGGTGCTGCTGTGCCTGGAGATGATTATTCTGTCCGTCGCCTCCACCGAGCCGCAGCGCACCATCAAGTCGATGAAGCGCATCAACGAGTTACACCGCGGATTAAAGCCGGGCAAGAAGAGCGGTTGATTTTCCCCCTCTCCCCGTGGGCTGAGGGATCCCCAGTAATTTTTTTATGCAGAAGCAATAAAGTTGCTTTCTAAATGACTGAGGGCTGTCAGCGATGCCCTGGTCCGGCTGTA
>NZ_JBMKHQ010000005.1:206245-206434 GCF_049237385.1 Enterobacter cloacae complex sp. IR5412
AGGGCGAGGCGCAGGGATGCGCCGAGAGGGCGGCTTTACAGGGACGTTGCCTCCGCCCGTACCCGATAAGCCGGAAGGAATGAGCCGAGGGCACCGCGAAGCGGCGATTTACCGCCGGGAGCCCGGGTCGCCAGGGTGGTGGCGACTGAGCCACCCTGGCACGTTCACCGGTCATGTCGTTACAGAGTA
>NZ_JBMKHQ010000005.1:206507-220122 GCF_049237385.1 Enterobacter cloacae complex sp. IR5412
TGAGGGCGTCAAACCGCACGATGGTTCTTCCGGTACTGCAGCGGCGTCTCGCCAATCCCTTTTTTAAACGCGCTGATAAACCACGTCACGTCGGAAAAACCCGTCTGTGCGGCAATGTCACGCACGCTCGAATCAGTGTGGAGTAAACACTCACACGCCTTACGCAACCTTAGCGTATTCAGGTAGTCGTGTATTTTTTCGCCCGTTTCCGCATGGAATTTTCGCGATACGTAGCTGCGGGATTTTCCCAGCTCATTGGCCAGCGCATCCAGACGAAATTTCTCCTGATAATGCTCGTCGAGCCAAAACATCACCTGGCTGGCGATCCCCTGGCTGTTTCCCGGCTCGCCGTCGCGATCGTCGGGCAGCATCGCGAACAGGCCTATCAGCAGGCTGGCGATGCTCTCGCCGTTCATCGGCGGTTTATAGCAGCTAAACAGATGGTCGATATGGTGATGGAAGTGGGCTAAATCGGCGACCCACGCTTCGCCGCCACGGCGTGACAGCCGCTCCAGACGCTGCCGGGTCTGGGGAAAATCCCGCAGGATCTTCAGCACCGCGTGCTGGTCGAGATGAATAATGGTGCGGCGGTAAATTGCCTCCGCCTGTTCGTCCACCATGACCTTGTGCAGCGTAAAAGGCGGGAAGAAAAACAGCCGTCCGGGGCGCATGGTGTAGTGACGATTATCGACAATCGCCACCCCAAAGCCCTCTTCCACATAGAGGATCTCCAGACACTGGTGCCAGTGATGGTAGCGCACGGTATTGGCAAACAGGCGGCTGAACGAGGCCACGGTATCGTTCAGGGCGATCAGTTCCAGAAGATCGGATGTCGGCGTGTCGCGCATAGTGCAATAAAACTCAACTTTTTCCCGTCTGACCGTCTTTATAAACCACCTTTTTAAATTTTCTCAACTGGAGGTTTATTCATCGTTCATGCCTGTGACACGGCTAACATTTCTGCCCCTTGCGGATTCACTATGCTTTGCCGCAGTTGATTACGAGGGCGAACCGATGTGGGCGGCAAACAAAGAAAAATCAAATCCGTTGTCTTCACGCCAGGAGGTGGTGGCGTCGTTGAATGCACTTTTACAGGCGCTGGACACGCAATTTCCGGCGAACCGTTCACGATTCTCGCTGGGTGATACCTGCGCCCATTACACAGCGGATATTGCGCAGATGGAGGGACTTTCCCGCGCGCTGTGGGGGCTGTTTCCGCTGATGGCATCCGGCGAAAGCACGCCGTTCAGCGAGAAGTACCTTACTGCCATTAAGCTTGGTACCGACCCGCAAAGCACCGGCTACTGGGGTGAAACCGGCCCGTACGATCAGCGTCTGGTGGAGATGGCGGCCTACGGTCTGGGGCTCGCTCTGCTGGGAGATAAACTCACCGCGCACTTTACCGGGCGCGAGGTGATTAACCTGCACGCGTGGCTCAACCAAATCACCGACGCGCAGATGCCGGACAGCAACTGGAACTATTTTGCCATTATGGTCCAGCTCGGCTTTAAGCGCGCCAGCCTGCCGTACGATCAGGCCGCCATTGACCACCGCTTTGCGCTGATGGACGCCTACTATCTCGGCGACGGCTGGTACTCCGACGGTCCCGGCCGCCCGAAAGACTATTACATCTCCATGGCTTTCCATTTTTACGGCCTGATTTACGCCACCCTGAGTGACGACGAGGCGAGGGCAAAGGTGCTGCGCGAGCGCTCGCGTCTGTTCGCGGAAGACTTTATCTACTGGTCCGCCGCCGATGGTGCCTCGGTGCCGTTTGGCCGCAGCCTGACCTACCGCTTTGCCATGGTTGCCTTCTGGAGCGCGGTGGCCTTTTCTCAGCTGGACGTCTTCACCCCGGGTATCGTGAAGGGCATTGTGCTGCGGCATCTGCGCTGGTGGCAGCAGCAGTCGATTGTCGATCGCGACGGTATTCTTACCCTGGGGTTTGCGTATCCGAACCTGGCGATGTGCGAGGATTACAATTCCCCCGGTTCACCGTACTGGGCGCTGAAAACCTACCTGATCCTGGCGCTGCCGGAGGCGCATCCGTTCTGGCAGGCCGACGAGCAGCCGCTGCCCGCGCTTGCTGAAAAACATGTGATCCCGCATGCGCAGCAGATCCTGATGCATTCGAAAGCTTCGCAGCACGTCGTCATGCTCACCGCTGGTCAGCTGGAGCTGAATAACTACGTCAACACCGAAGCGAAATACACCAAATTTGCCTACTCCAGCCGCTTCGGATTCACCATTGAGCGTGGACGATTTGGCCTGAAGCATGCCGCCTGCGATTCCATGCTGCTGCTGGCGGACGAAGATGACTATTTCCGCGGTCGTCGCGAGTGCGAAGAGGTTCGGGTGGATGAACATTACATTTTCTCGCGCTGGTCGCCGTGGCGCGACGTGCAGATTGCGACCTGGCAGATCCCGTTCGGGGAGTGGCACCTGCGCCTGCACCGCATCAACAGCGCGCGCACTCTGCAAACCGTCGAGGGCGGCTTTGCGGTGATGAAAACCGCCCACCAGGTGCGCGATCGCGGTTGTTATCTGATGGCTGAAAACGGCAGCAGCGTCATTGTCGATCTTTCGCCGGTCATTCACCGCCAGCCAGACAGCATCGTCACGCCGCCGAACAGCAGCATTATGTTTGCGGAGTGCGCTTCCATTCCGTTGTTAAAGGCCGACCTCCCGCAAGGGGAAAGCTGGCTCTGTTGCGCCGTTCTGGCAGACGGAAAACAGCCCGTTCCGGCGACGCCGCAGCTGAATATAACCCATAGCCGGGTCGTCATTAGCGAACCCGGAAGCGAACGTAAGCTTTCGTTCACATTATAAAAATCTGGCCCTACACGTCGGCGAGGATGATATGAAAAGCACATCGACAACTAACAGAACTGAATATTACAAAATCAGTAGCTTTATCTTTCTCTATTTCTTTACCTGGTCTGCCAGTATTGGACTGCTGGCGATCTGGCTTGGCCAGAAAGCCAATCTCAGCGGCTCGGTGATTGGAACCGTTTTTGCGGTGAACGGGATATTCTCCGTTATTCTTAAACCGATCTACGGCTATATTCTCGATAAGATCGGCATGAGCAAATACCTGCTCTATTTTGTGGTGATCATGTCGGCCCTGATGGCGCCGTTCTTTATTTACGTATACCAGCCGCTGTTAATGTCTAATACCCTGCTGGGGATTATTATCGGCGCGCTCTATTTAAGCTTTGCCTGGTACGCGGGTGTGGCGGCGTGTGAATCCTATTCCGACCGCTTTAGCCGCTTAAACGGCATGGAGTTCGGGCAAATTCGCATGTGGGGTTCGCTCGGCTGGGCGGTGGCATCGTCCTTCTCCGGCCTGCTGTTTAACCTCTCACCGGCGTATAACTTTATTCTCGGCAGCGTGGCGTCGGTGGTGATGCTGATCGTCCTGCTGAGCCTGAAAGTGAACACTAACTCCATTCACGCGGGCGAGGTGCTGACGAAAGAGAAAATCGCCCCGTCAGACGTTTACGCCCTGCTGCGAAACCGCAAATTCTGGGCCTTCTGCCTGTACGTGGCGGGCGTGGCGTGGATGATGTTTATCGCCGAGCAGCAGTTCTCGCGCTATTTCGTCACCTTCTTCGATGATATTCATGAGGGCAACGCGGTATTCGGTTATCTCGGGACCGTGCAGTCGGGCATGGAATTTGTCATGTATATGGTGGTCCCGCTGTTTGTGAACTTTATTGGCGCCAAACGCGGGCTATTAATTGTCGGGCTGGTGGTCGGGGCGCGTCTGATTATTTCCGGCATGTGTGATTCTCACCTGTTAATTTCAGTGCTTAAGCCGCTGTACGGTCTGGAAATTTGTCTCCTGCTGGTGTCGGTATTTAAATATATCGCCGAGCATTTCGACAAGCGCGTCAATGCCACTATGTATTTACTCGGCTATCAGGCGATGCTCTACGTTGGCAACGTGGTGGTCTCTTCCCCTGCCGGCTATATGTATGACCGTATTGGCTTTGAGCACACCTATATCATCATGGGCGCAACGGCGCTGACCTTTACCCTTATTTCTGCTTTTACGTTATCCGCCTGTCAGAGCAAATGGCGCGGGGCTCGTGCGCTGAACGTAGCAGAAACGTCAACACGATAAATTACGCCGTCAAAGAAGGAACCGAAATATGTTAAGTCGTATCAAAGAAGAACGTCTGCCTGTTATCGCTGCGCCCGTTGACTCCCGCGCATTCAGCGATGAACTGAATTCGGCGCGCAGCCACGTTCTGGACCTGATTAGCCGTCATTTAACGGAGTTCGGCGACAAATTCCCGGCGGAAACCTGCCAGAACGGTTTTTATCCGCTGACTGACAACGTGGAGTGGACCACCAGCTTCTGGACCGGGCAGCTATGGCTGGCATGGGAGATGAGCGGCGAGGAAAAATTCCGCGCGATGGCGGAAAAACACGTGCGCTCGTTTGGCCTGCGCATCGCCGGGCGCAACGACACCAACACCCACGATTTAGGCTTCCTCTACACGCTCTCCTGCGTAGCCGCGTGGCGGCTGACCGGAAACCGCGAGGCGCGCGGCTTCTCGCTGCTGGCGGCGGAAGCTCTGCTGGAACGCTTCCACGAGAAGACGAAGATCATCCAGGCGTGGGGCGATCTCTCCGATCCGGACCAGGCCGGGCGGATGATCATCGACTGCAACATGAACCTGCCGCTGCTCTACTGGGCAACGGAGCAGACGGGCGATCCGCGCTTTGCCGACGCCGCAAAAGCGCACGTCATGCAGGCGGCGACGTACCTCATTCGTGACGATGCCTCCACATTCCACACCTACTATATGGATGTGACAACCGGCGCACCGCGCTACGGCAACACCCAGCAGGGTTACGCCGACGACTCCTGCTGGTCACGCGGGCAGGCGTGGGGAATTTACGGCTTCCTGCTGAGCTATATCTATACCGGCGACGAGACGATGATCGCCCTGTCAAAACGGCTGGCGAACTACTTCCTCAATCGCCTGCCCGACGACTACGTCTGCCACTGGGATCTGGCGCTGGTGGGCACCGACGCGCTGCGTGACTCTTCCTCGTCGGCGATTGCGGTATGTGGGCTGCTGGAGCTGGTGAAACACCTGCCGGTCACGGATCCGGATCGCGAGCGCTATATGGAGTGGGCTAAAGGGATTATGTCGTCACTGACGAAACACTATCTGATGGGGAGAGAAGAAAAGGGCAACGGGCTGCTTAAACACTCGGTTTACCACCTCGGGAGCAACAAAGGCGTGGATGAGTGCGCAAGCTGGGGAGATTACTTCTACGTTGAGGCGCTGGTGCGTTTCACCCGGAGCTGGAAACTGTACTGGTAACTGGCCGGGGGATTACCATCCAAGCACGTCTTTAATGACGCGCCGGTAGGGCGTATCAAGCTGGGCAGGCACGCGGCAAATATAGTCCTGCGCATGGCTGCGGGTCTCTCCGCTGAGGCCGTCGAGATAAGCGATGGCTTCGTCCACGGCAGGAACCCTGCCTTCCTGTGACGCGCTTCTCGGCGGGAGCCCGGTCCAGATGATCGCTTCAATACCTTTCTCCCTGGCCCATGTTGTCAGGATACCCGTGTCGCGTCCGGTGATTAGCAGCGAGCCAATGCCATCGCAGCGATCCTCGGGAATGGCTTCGCGCTCACGCAAAGCGCGGCAGGCCACGCTCAACGTTGTGGCCTCCAGCCATGCCCAAAGCACCGGCACGGCAGGGGCATTCATACAGATGGCGGTCGCCAGTTCACCGCCATCGCTGACCCGACAGAACTCGACGGGCAAAGAAGGCCCGTCGGTCTGCCACTCACCGGCTACCGGTAACGCGCCGCTTTTCCAGATTAACGAACCCCAGCCAAGACAAGCTATTTTCATTCTGTTCCTCTGCGCGACGTGAACCGACTCTTTTAGACGTTATGCTTTAGGAATACGCAGCGTCTGGCCGGGATAGATTTTATCGGGGCTGGAGAGCATAGGGCGGTTAGCCTCAAAAATCTTGTTGTACTGGTTAGCATCGCCGTACACGGTTTTAGAGATCGCGCTCAGGGTATCGCCGGATTTCACCGTATAGTAGGTAGCTTCATCTTTGGCATCTGTCGCGGTGATGTTGTTCTCCACCTCGCTGACGCCTGCGATGTTGCCGACGGCGACCTGGATTTTTTCTTTCTGCTCCTGCGTCAGCCCGTCGCCCGTCACGCTGGCTTTGCCGTCGGTGACGTCAACCTGAACCTTATCGGAACCGGGAATGTTGAGTTTCTTGAGGTGCTCGGTGATTTTGTCGCTCTGACCCTTATGATCGGTCAGGTTGTCCCACAGCTTTTCGCCTGCTTCTTTTACGAAATTAAAAAGACCCATTCCATCCTCCTGTTTAACATGAAGTCAGAATAAGCATAGCAGTTGAGTGTTAAGGTGATAAAAAAAGCCCGGTGGCGTTAACGCTTACCGGGCCTGGGAGGGAAGTTGTAGGCCGGGTAAACGCAGTGCTACCCGGCAAATTTCACAGAACTTAGACCCCTTGCTCCAGAATACGAATATGGGTTTCCAGAACGTCCCCTTTCACCGCGTCGCTCCACGCTTTCATATGCGCGGTCTGCAAATGCGCTTCAAGGTGCGCGACGGTTTCCCACTGCTCAACCATGATGATCGAGTCTGGCGCGGTCGCCTGGAAGCTTGCGCTGGTGGCGGCGTCCACCATTGGCGCGTAGCCGTGGCAGCCTTCTTCTTTCAGTACGGTCGGGATGATCTTTGCGAACTCATCCAGCACCGCCTGGCGGTGATGTTGGCCAGGACGCGTACGGATTTCAGCAATAACGGTAAGCATAATTAACTCCTTCTAATTCCAGGCTACCAGTTAAGCAAAAATTTCCGCGAGATGCTTGCGATATTCTGCGATATAGCGTGGGACGTCCGGCATTTTAATTACGTCATTGACGATAAAGGTCGGCAGCGGCTCCATAGCCAGGAACTGATTCGCCTTGTGGAATGGCAGATACGCGCCGTCTACGCCTACGCCTTCAAAGAACTGATCTTGCTCGGTGAACGCTTCAAGCGGGGCATTCCAGGTCAGGGAGAGCATGTATTTCTTGCCCTGCAACAGGCCGCCGGAACCGTATTTTTTAGACGCGTCTGAGCGGGTGCGGCCGTCGCTGGCATACAGCGAACCGTGACCTTCGGTAAACACATCGTCCATGTATTTTTTCACGGTCCACGGTGCGCCCATCCACCAGCCCGGCATCTGCCAGATAACCACGTCGGCCCACAGGAAGTTCTGCACTTCGGCCTTCACGTCGTAATCGCTGTCCGCGCGCACAACCTTAACATCATGTCCGGCGTCGCGCAGGAAACCATCCGCGACCTCGGTCAGGGTGTCATTGAGCTGGCCTTTAGAGTGCGCAAATTCTTTCGCGCCGTTGATAATCAGAATGTTGCTCATTATTTGTCCTCGATGCTGAGAGTATGCCAGGTATTCTACGCGCGAGGACGGAGCGGAAAAATAAGCAAAATGTGCAAAGTCTTTTGCGCTCAGCGCAATAATGGCTACCAGCTGACGGTCACCTCAAAGCCCCCTTCAGGCGCATTGCCCAGCGAGACGCGCATCCCGTGTAACGCCGCGATGCGCTTCACGATAGACAACCCCAGACCGCTGCCGGTGGCGTCCTGGCCCGGTGGACGATAAAAGCGCTCGCCGAGACGCGCCAGCGCATCGGTTGAAATGCCCGGGCCGTTGTCGCGCACGGTAAAGCTTTGGGTGTTCAGCGTCACGTCCACCACGCTGCCGCGCGGGCTGTAACGAACGGCGTTGTCCAGCAGGTTACGCGCCAGCAGGCTCAGCAATAGCGGCTGTCCGTGACGCATCACCTCGGGCGCGTTGACGTTGAGCCGAATATCAATGCCCGCCTGCTGCGCCGGATGCCAGATATCCAGCACCGCGGATTGCAGCAAATCGGCCATCATCACGGGTTCGACGTCATCAAGATTATCCAGTGAATCCAGGCGCGACAGGGTGAGAAGCTGATCCACCAGCCGGGAGGCGCGGTCGATGCCCGCATGCAGCTGCCCCAGCGCTTTAGACTGCGCCCCGGGATCGTCAAGGGAAAGCTGCGCCACGTCGGTTTGCACCTTCAGCGCGGCAAGCGGGCTGCGCAACTCATGAGCGGCATCCGAGGTGAAGCGGCGCTCGCGGGCCATCATCTCCTGCGTACGGGCGAAAAGATGGTTAAGCGCATCAAGCAGCGGGCGAACCTCCGTCGGCACGCCGTGGGTGGGCAGCGTATCGGTCGCATCCGGCGAGCGTGAACGCAGGGTCTGCGCCAGGTTTTTCAGCGGTTTCAGTTCCCGGCTCAGCAGGACAATCAGCAACAGCAGCATTACGGGCAGCGCCACCAGCCACGGCGTCAGCTGCGAGCTGACCACGTCCAGCGCCATATCTTGTCGGTACTCCCACTCCTGGCCAACCACCACGCGGTATTTCCCGTCCGGGGAGGTCAGCCACAGGAAACGCCATTCGTCGTTGTCATCCTGCAACCGACCGTCATCAAATCCGTCCCGGCGGTAGTGATAAGGTATGTCGCGCCCGTTCTCACCGTCGTTAAGCACCATGCTGCCGTCTGCGGTGAAGATTGCGAAGGCCAGCGCATCGTCGTCAAGATGGCCGTGTTTGGCTTTTTTCGGCACCTCGCGCATGCGTTCCGGGGCGCGGAGTTCGTCCACGTCCATCGTCAGCAGCCGTTTGGCAAACAGCATCTGCTGGGTATCGAACAGCTTATCGAGCTTGTCGGTCGTCTGGTGCCAGGCCACCACGCTTGCGGCAAACCAGGCCGCCAGGGACAGCAGCAAAAAGAGGAGCGTCAGGCGCAGCTTCAGGCTCAGGCGTTGGGTCAGTTTCATGCGTCACCCAGGGTATAACCGATGCCGTGCACGGTGCGGATAAATTCGCTGCCGAGCTTGCGGCGTAAATGATGAACGTGGACTTCGATGGCGTTGCTGGAGACGTCATCATCCCAGTTGTAGAGTTTCTCTTCGATGGCCTTGCGCGGCAGCACGCGGCCCGCGTTGCGCATCAGCAGTTCCAGCAGGGCGAACTCTTTGGGTTTGAGCACCAGCGTTTCGCCCTCCAGCGTGGCGACGAGACTTGCCGGATCGAGCGTGACCTTGCCGTGACGCAGCTCGCTGCGCGCCTGCCCGTGGCTGCGGCGCACCAGCGCTTCGAGGCGGGCTGCCACTTCAATCAGCGCGAACGGCTTACACAGGTAATCATCCGCCCCCAGGCGTAACCCTTCGACGCGCTGATTCAGCGCATCCCGCGCGGTGAGGATCAGCACCGGTTCGCTCTTACCGCTTTCGCGCCAGGCGCGCAGGATCTCAAGCCCGTCGATTTCCGGCAGCGTCAGGTCCAGCACCACGGCATCGTACGGCGCGGTGTACAGGGCCGCCTGCCCGGTTTTACCGTCGGTAAACCAGTCCACGTTAAAGCCCATTTTGCTTAAGCCCGCTTTGATGCCATCGCCGATGAGCTTGTCGTCTTCTACCAGTAAAATGCGCATATTTCCTCCTTGATGCCGTCAGTAAACCTTCTGCAAGCGCCTGCTGTACAGTAAAAATAAATAAATTTTCCCCTTAAGAAGTTGTTAAGGTTTACCCTGTTTAATGGATTGTGAAACGACATTAAAGGGAGAGATTAAGATGAAAAAATACGCTGCAATTGCTGCCATCATGATGATGACCACTGCCCCTGTTTTTGCTGCACAGGGTGGCTTCTCTGGCCCATCTGCGACACAGACCCAGACGCAAACCCAGCAGGGTGGCTTTGTCGATAATAACGCCAACCTCACTACCGCGGCTAAAGTCAAAGATATGAAGGACGACAGCTGGGTGAAGCTGCGCGGTAATATTACCGAGCGCCTGTCCGATGACCGTTACACCTTCCGCGATGAAAGCGGCACGGTGGTGGTGGAGATCGACCACAAGCGCTGGAACGGCGTGACGGTGACGCCACAGGATAAAGTCGAACTGCAGGGTAAAATCGATAAAGACTGGAACGAGTTTGAAATCGACGTGAAGCAGGTTATCAAGCTGAACAAATAACCCGGAAAGGGCCGCATGAGCGGCCCTTTTTCTTTGTGACTCAACTCGCCAGATGAGGTAGTATCTGCGGCAATATTGCCTGAAACCCATCGGTTTCTGAGTTGAGGAATCACACGTAATGAGCGATATGGCAGAGCGCCTCGCGCTACATGAATTCACGGAAAACGCCTACCTGAACTACTCCATGTACGTCATCATGGACAGGGCGTTGCCGTTTATCGGGGATGGCCTGAAGCCCGTTCAGCGCCGCATCGTCTATGCGATGTCCGAACTGGGGCTGAATGCGACCGCCAAGTTCAAGAAATCCGCCCGTACCGTCGGTGACGTGCTGGGGAAATACCATCCGCACGGTGACAGCGCCTGCTATGAAGCGATGGTGCTGATGGCCCAGCCGTTCTCTTACCGCTATCCGCTGGTGGATGGCCAGGGGAACTGGGGGGCGCCGGACGATCCGAAATCCTTCGCGGCGATGCGTTATACCGAATCCCGCCTGTCTAAATATGCCGAAGTGCTGTTGGGCGAGCTGGGGCAGGGTACGGTCGACTGGGTGCCAAACTTCGACGGTACGATGCAGGAGCCGAAAATGCTGCCTGCGCGTCTGCCGAACATCCTGCTGAACGGCACGACCGGTATCGCCGTGGGCATGGCGACGGACATTCCGCCGCACAACCTGCGTGAAGTGGCGAAAGCCGCCATCACCCTGATTGAGCAGCCAAAAACCTCGCTGGACGATCTGCTGGATATCGTGCAGGGGCCGGACTATCCGACCGAAGCCGAGATCATCACCTCGCGTGCGGAAATCCGTAAAATCTACCAGAACGGCCGCGGCTCCGTGCGCATGCGCGCGGTATGGACCAAAGAGGATGGCGCCGTGGTGATCACCGCGCTGCCGCACCAGGTCTCCGGCGCGAAGGTGCTGGAGCAGATTGCCTCCCAGATGCGCAATAAAAAGCTGCCGATGGTGGACGACCTGCGTGACGAATCGGACCACGAAAACCCGACCCGTCTGGTGATCGTGCCGCGCTCTAACCGCGTGGATATGGAGCAGGTGATGAACCACCTGTTCGCCACTACCGATCTGGAAAAAAGCTACCGCATCAACCTGAACATGATTGGTCTGGACGGTCGCCCGGCGGTGAAAAACCTACTGGAGATCCTCACCGAATGGCTGGCCTTCCGCCGCGATACGGTGCGCCGCCGTCTGAACCATCGCCTGGAGAAAGTGCTTAAGCGCCTGCATATCCTCGAAGGTTTGCTGGTGGCGTTCCTCAACATTGACGAAGTGATTGAGATCATTCGTACCGAGGACGAACCTAAGCCTGCCCTGATGTCGCGCTTTGGCATCAGCGAAACCCAGGCTGAAGCGATCCTCGAACTGAAGCTACGCCATCTCGCTAAGCTGGAAGAGATGAAGATCCGCGGCGAGCAGAACGAGCTGGAAAAAGAGCGCGATCAGCTTCAGGCGATTCTGGCGTCCGAGCGCAAGATGAACACCCTGCTGAAGAAAGAGTTGCAGGCCGATGCCGACGCCTTTGGCGACGACCGTCGTTCTCCGCTGCATGAGCGCGAAGAAGCGAAGGCGATGAACGAGCACGACATGCTGCCGTCCGAGCCGGTGACCATCGTGCTTTCCCAGAGCGGCTGGGTGCGTAGCGCCAAAGGCCACGATATCGACGCGCCGGGTCTGAGCTACAAATCCGGTGACAGCTTCAAGGCGGCGGTGAAGGGCAAGAGCAACCAGCCGGTGGCGTTTATCGACTCCACGGGCCGCAGCTACGCCATTGATCCGATCACGCTGCCGTCCGCGCGCGGGCAGGGCGAACCGCTGACCGGCAAGCTGACGCTGCCGCCGGGCGCCACGGTTGACCATATGCTGATGGAAGCCGACGATCAAAAACTGCTGATGGCGTCTGATGCTGGCTACGGCTTTATCTGCACCTTTAACGATCTGGTGTCGCGTAACCGCGCCGGTAAAGCGCTGATCAGCCTGCCGGATAACGCCCACGTCATGCCGCCGCTGATCATCGAGAACGAAAGCGATATGCTGCTGGCGATCACCGCTGCCGGACGCATGCTGATGTTCCCGGTCAGCGATCTGCCGGAGCTGTCGAAAGGGAAGGGCAACAAGATCATCAGTATCCCGTCAGCGGAAGCGGCAAAAGGCGAAGATAGCCTGGCGCATCTCTTCCTGCTGCCGCCGCAGAGCACGCTGACCATTCATGTCGGCAAACGTAAGATCAAACTGCGTCCGGAAGAGTTGCAGAAGGTGGTTGGCGAGCGCGGACGTCGCGGCTCACTGATGCGTGGCCTGCAGCGCATCGACCGCGTGGAGATCGACTCGCCGGCGCGCAGCAAAGCGGACGACAGCGAAGAGTAACCTGTTTCATCCCCCCTCTTTCCGGAGGGGGATTACCATAAAATTTCCCGTAAAAACGTTGTTAATTCGTGCGTTGCGATTAACAATACGCGCTCGTAATAAAGTCCTTACCTGGCCACAGGTGAAGTATAATTGTCAGCTGTCAGGGCTTCAGAGGTCGCTATGCTATACATTGTTCGTCTTATTCTTACCGTTATTTACTGCATTCTGGTCTGTATTTTCGGATCGATTTATTGCCTGTTCAGCCCGCGTAACCCAAAACATGTCGCGACGTTCGGGCACATGTTTGGTCGCCTTGCGCCATTGTTCGGCCTGAAGGTTGAAAAGCGTCTGCCTGAAGGGGCGGAGAATTTCGGTAACGCCATCTATATCGCTAACCATCAGAACAACTACGATATGGTGACGGCCTCAAATATTGTTATTCCGCCGACCGTAACCGTCGGGAAAAAGAGCCTGCTGTGGATCCCGCTTTTCGGCCAACTGTACTGGCTCACCGGTAACTTGCTGATTGACCGCAACAACCGTGCGAAAGCGCATGGCACCATTGCGGAAGTGGTGGATCAGTTTAAAAAGCGCCGGATCTCAATCTGGATGTTCCCGGAAGGGACGCGCAGCCGCGGTCGCGGCCTGCTGCCGTTCAAGACCGGCGCGTTTCATGCTGCAATTGCGGCAGGCGTTCCAATTATTCCCGTGTGCGTTTCCAATACATCGAATAAGATTAATCTTAACCGTCTGAAAAACGGACTGGTCATTGTCGAAATGCTACCGCCGGTGGATACCTCCAAATACGGTAAAGACCAGGTGCGCGAGCTGGCCACGCACTGCCGCGAGCTGATGGCTCAGCACATTGCACAGCTCGATAAAGAAGTTGCAGAGCGAGAAGCCGCCGGTAAGATTTAACCCGGTTTCGTTCAAGGGAAAACGAATTCCCGCGTTGTTAGTCGTTTCAGATGGAGCTTATATGTCACTCAGTCGGCGTCAGTTTATTCAGGCTTCGGGTATCGCCCTTTGTGCGGGTGCGATGCCGCGGACAGCCAGCGCCGCCGGGCAGCAACAGCCGCTGCCTATTCCGCCGTTGATTGAATCCCGTCGCGGACAGCCGCTATTCCTCACGCTTCAGCGTAGCCACTGGTCCTTTACCCAGGGA
>NZ_JBMKHQ010000005.1:220155-256652 GCF_049237385.1 Enterobacter cloacae complex sp. IR5412
GTCGCAATGACCGTAAGTGGGTTGCAGGTGCCGGGGCCGCTGATGGGCGGCGCGGCGCGCATGATGTCGCCGAATGCCGACTGGGCGCCCGTCCTCCCGATTCGTCAGAGCGCGGCGACATTGTGGTATCACGCCAACACCCCGAACCGCACCGCCCAGCAGGTCTATAACGGCCTGGCCGGGATGTGGCTGATTGAAGATGAGGTCAGTAAAACGCTGCCGATCCCGAATCACTACGGTGTTGATGATTTCCCGATCATTATTCAGGACAAGCGTCTGGATAACTTCGGTACGCCGGAGTACAGCGAGCCGGGCAGCGGTGGCTTTGTGGGCGATACGCTGCTGGTTAACGGCGCGCAAAGCCCGTATGTCGAAGTCTCTCGTGGCTGGGTGCGCCTGCGTCTGTTGAATGCCTCTAACTCGCGCCGCTACCTGCTGCAAATGAGCGACGGCCGCGCCCTGCATGTGATTTCAGGCGATCAGGGGTTATTACCCGCGCCGGTGTTGGTCAAACAGCTGGCGCTGGCGCCGGGCGAACGTCGTGAAATCCTCGTGGATATGACCAACGGGGATGAAGTGTCCGTGACCTGCGGCGAAGCGGCAAGCATTGTTGACCGCATTCGCGGCTTCTTTGAACCGTCGAGCGTTCTGGTCTCCACGCTGGTGCTGACGCTGCGCCCGACCGGCCTGTTGCCGCTGGTGACCGACAGTCTGCCGATGCGCCTGCTGCCGCAGGAAATTGTGACCGGCCCTGCAGTACGCAGTCGCGATATCAGCCTTGGCGACGATCCGGGCATCAACGGCGCGCTGTGGGACGTAAACCGTATTGATATCACCGCCCAGCAGGGAACCTGGGAGCGCTGGACCGTCCGCTCGGAGATGCCGCAGTCGTTCCATATTGAAGGGGTGTCATTCCTGATCCGCAACGTCAACGGGGCGATGCCGTTCCCGGAAGACAGGGGCTGGAAAGACACCGTCTGGGTGGATGGGCAGGTAGAACTGCTCGTCTACTATGGACAGCCGTCATGGCCGCACTTCCCGTTCCTGTTCCACAGCCAGACGCTGGAGATGATGGACAGGGGGTCGGTAGGGCAGATGCTGGTGAATCCGGCACCGTAAAACGAGTCGGGTGGCGGCTTCGCCTTACCCGACCTACAGGCCCGTAGGCCCGGTAAGCGTAGCGTCACCGGGCAATAAATACCCCTTCATTTCCCCCGATAAACCAGCGTATAATCCCGCTCCTTTTGTCTATTTTTTCTTCGGAAGCATTATGAGCGCAATTTCCCTGATCCAGCCGGATCGCGACCTCTTCTCCTGGCCCCAGTACTGGGCAGCCTGCTTTGGACCGGCGCCGTTCCTGCCGATGTCCCGGGAAGAGATGGATCAACTGGGCTGGGACAGCTGCGATATCATTCTGGTGACGGGTGATGCGTATGTCGATCACCCGAGCTTTGGCATGGCGATCTGCGGCCGTATGCTGGAAGCTCAGGGTTTCCGCGTGGGGATTATTTCTCAGCCTGACTGGAACAGCAAAGACGACTTTATGCGTCTGGGTAAACCTAACCTGTTCTTTGGCGTGACCGCGGGCAACATGGACTCGATGATCAACCGCTATACCGCGGACCGTAAGCTGCGTCATGACGACGCTTATACGGCAGATAACGTGGCGGGTAAACGTCCCGATCGCGCGACCCTCGTCTACACCCAGCGATGCAAAGAAGCATGGAAAGACGTGCCGGTGATCCTGGGCGGCATCGAGGCGAGCCTGCGCCGCACCGCGCACTACGACTACTGGTCTGACACCGTGCGCCGTTCGGTGCTGGTGGATTCGAAAGCCGACATGCTGATCTTCGGCAACGGCGAGCGTCCGCTGGTGGAAGTGGCGCATCGCCTGGCGCAGGGTGAAGCGGTCAGCGAGATCCGCGACGTGCGCAACACCGCGATCATGGTGAAAGAGGCGCTGCCGGGCTGGAGCGGGGTGGATTCCCGCATTATCGATATGCCGGGCAAAATCGACCCTATCCCGCACCCGTACGGTGACGATCTGCCGTGCGCGGATAACAAACCAGTTGAGCCGAAGAAAGCGGAAGCAAAGGCCGTGGTGGTGCAGCCGCCGCGTCCGAAGCCGTGGGAAAAGACCTATGTGCTGCTGCCGTCATATGAGAAGGTCAAAGCTGACAAGGTGCTCTACGCACACGCCTCCCGTATTCTGCACCATGAAACCAACCCGGGCTGTGCCCGCGCGTTGATGCAAAAGCACGGCGAGCGTTATATCTGGGTTAACCCGCCGGCGATCCCGCTCTCTACCGAAGAGATGGACAGCGTTTTTGCCCTGCCGTACAAGCGTGTGCCGCATCCGTCATATGGCAACAGCCGTATTCCAGCGTACGAGATGATCCGCTTCTCGGTCAACATCATGCGCGGCTGCTTCGGCGGGTGCTCCTTTACTCTTGTTTTTATGTATTTAGAGTTAAACTCTACTTTTCTATTTTTAGAATTCAAGCTATTCATCGTAATTGAGAGATATCCTTTTAATGTTCAGCAAGCCTGTTAAAAGCACTTTATCTGAACCGCGTTTTGCCTAAATCCTGCTCAATATATACTCTCCCTGAGTTCTGAAATCCTCAAATTCCCCAATCTTAAAGCATTGATACATAGATGATGTCAGATAATGCGCAATCATCTCACCGCCAATATGGATCCGTTCCGGGTGTGAGTATGTCGCCTGTATAGCCCTTTGTTCATTCATCATTACAGGAATTGTCTGCAACAAATCCCCATCCAGGATTTGGCACTCAGGTTTTACTCCTGTTCCGTATTGTAATTGCTCTGATTCGAAATCATGGACTGAGCGATAGGCGAACGAAACGATATTTCCTGTTTCCTCGCAAATTGCGAACTGATAAACACTGGTTGTCACCGTTGAAGAAGAGGGAATTGCATGGTCATGCTTGTATTGTTTCCACAGCCTCCTTAGACAGGCCGATGTATGATAATTGAGATTTTGTATACCTGATACGACCATTCTGGTTGATGCTTCAAGCAACCAGGTGTTAGAAAATCCACCTGCCCCCGTACCTGCTATGATGGTTCTTAGCTGGGGGATGTAACCTGCTTTGGAAACAAAAGATAACGGCTCCCCATTATCGGTGACGGCAAGGGTATCTGTTACAATCAGTGCTTGTGCTTCGTCTGTATAAAATATCAGTGATGACATATTTTCCTCATCCAGAAAAGACATTACATGAATCACAGAACAGGTCACTACAACCACGTGAAAGGGAGTCAGACCATTTTCCAGAGGTAAATATATTCTTGTGTTTGGACGCGTTGCGGTTCTCTGTAAAAAATATATAGCACAAACAAAAGTCCCCGCAGGGATAAATATAGTTATATGCGCTTTTTCTGCTGGCTTTTACAATTGAAAGTGACAGGTAAACGAAATGTGTTACAGGTTTCTTTTGCTTTTCGTTGGGTTCTGTATATGCGAATTTACCCTGTGTGTTATTTTTGCAATGGACTCAGGCTGTATTCAATCAATTAAGGTTTACTTCTGGCATTAAGATGTATCCGTTGCCTGTTTTTTAAGGGCACGGTTTGTGCCGGGAAATGAAAATCACATCTTAAGTTCTTCACTCAAAGGATTTGTGATGTTTATCACGTATGGTCCGGGTAACGTGTTGAGGTCAATGTATTGCATCGTGATGGTGTCGTTACATCTTTTACTTTCCTCCTGATTTGCATATTCACTCCCGGCAACCTGGTTGTTTGTTTTTTCTTCTTCCGGATTTATAGTGTAGGCATGAGGTGGCGTTTCAGGGCGACAGACTGTGAGGATAATCACTAACATTCATGCGCGTTATGGGCGTGTCAGCAAACTGGATGCAACAGAGCCGAAACTGAAATTTGAACCCGGATTTCTGTATGCTGAAATACCTTATATTAGCGGCATCCAGAATCGAAAACTGAGCCGATATGTACACTTTTATCTTATGGATAAAGCTATCCTGCAGGCCAGGGATTTAAAGCCTTTAGCCCGGGCATTTTTACGCTGGATAAGGTGGCTGGAGGATAACGGACTTGACCCTTTCACCCCGGGAACGTTGAAATACCAAAGCCCTACATATGGCTTCAGGGAGTATCTTCTGGGGGCCGTAAGGCAGGGGCGCATCGCCTCATCCACCGCGGCGGTGTACATCAGCGTTATCCGACGGTTTTACGTATTTCTGGGCAAGTGTGGTGAGCTGGCTGCCAGCTCATTTTTTACGTTGGTCGAAAAAGTCGTTGACGGGCGACGCAAGGTGATAAGTTCGGATCTTGCCATCAGGATAACCAGCACAACAAAAAGGACAATCAACCCACTGAATGATGCAGAGGTTCATATCCTGGATGAGGCACTGAAATCTGAGTCCGGGTTGTTCAGTTTAATGATTGTGCTGATGAAAAATTGTGGGTTACGGCTGGATGAAATGCTGACCCTGCCGTCGTCACTCTTTACTGAAGAGTACCTTGCCAGTGTCCCTGTATCTGAGTTGACCATCAGGGGGCTTCATATTGGTCCGAGATGCGGAGTTCATACGAAGTTTGGGATGACGCGAGAACTCTTCATCACCAGACGATTGTACGAGCAGGTTCTGGATTATCTGGCGGATGAGGAGTATGAAAAGAAGATCCAAAAATGGCGTGCACGACAGGGTGGGGAAGGGCGGCACGAGCCTTTATTTTTAATGGCAAACGGGAAACGGATGTCTGAAAAAGCCTTTTACTCCCGCTGGTACAGTTTTCGCCATCGCCTGGCCCGGTCTGCTCCGGGAAATGTGTTCAGACATAAACCCCATGATTTGCGGGCAACGTTTGCGACCCATTTTTTACGCTCGGCACTGAGTTGCTATCCCGATCAGGCCGCAAATGCGCTGGGTACAGTAAAATACTGGATGGGCCATAAAAGCGAAAATACGACGATGAAATACATCGTCTTTCTTCAGCAAAACCAGATTTCTGATGCAGTCGCCGGGGTCATGGACGCATTGATTGACGGTGCTGCAGGTCGCGATGGAGCCATATATGAGCCGGAGTGAAACGCAGATAACGTGGATGGCCGAAAATGTGCTGTCATGGGAGACGGTCAGCGGACACATCACTCAGCGGGATCTGAACCGATATTATTTACTTGACGTTTATCTTCAGGCTCATTTTTCAGATTATGTGTTGCTCCCCGGATGGTTTAGTGAACATTCGCATCTTGCCCGCCCTGAAAAACGCGATTTTATTGCCTCTCTGAAACGATTTCTTCTGTCTTACCGTCCCGCCGGAAGGTTAACCATTTTCCGTTATCTCAATATGTTTTTTATATGGCAGTCAGTCAATCAGTATGACTATGGCACGGCTGAAGGCGTTGAAATGTATATTAAACATCTCATGAACGATATTCGTCGGCGAAAAATTTCAGTCAGGATGGCAAGACACTACTTGTCCGTGGTCAACCGGTTTTTGCTTACGGGCGGGCAGATTCAGAGGCGGTATGAATATGAATTCTTACCGAAAGGAACGTATCAGCAGCAGGGAAGGGATAGCTATACCAGGAATGAACTTTCCGAGATCCTGAGGCAGTTGTCATCCATGAATGAGTTCCTTGCGGGATGTATCCGGGAGCATATCGCTAAATCGGAAAAAGGGGTGCGGCATTTCTCACCGTCTTTGCTGGCACCTGTTTATGAAGCGTATTTCCGGTATCCGGGAGAGAACGGGGTCAGCAGGGCAGAGATCATCATCAGGGACGTTCTGGAAAATTACTTTCTTACTTCTTTTTTTCTGTTCTGTTACCACACATGGGGAAACACCTCTCAGGTTCTGGGTCTGACGCGGGATGATATACATCTGGATGAAAAGGGTATCAGCACTGATTATGTTTATAAGGGGAGAGCGAATAAGTATATACGTCTGACGATAGGTAAATCGGAGTATGTGACCAAACGTGCGGGCTATTACTGGTTTCTGTCTTTTATCAGGCTCAGGGACGACATCGTTAACTATCTGGTTTCCGCAGATAACTTCCCTCCGGTACAGGCGCTGTTTCTGAGTGAGCCGCAGGTGAAATTCCGTAAGCTTTATTCTCTTAATCCCAGTCATCTGACTAAATTTTCTAACTCTGAGGGGGCGTGGGCCACGATGCGGCAGCTTAATCCCTCGCTTCCATCAATTACCGTTTCTGGCTTGCGCAAAACGTCTGAGCAGTATACGGACAGAACATTAAAGAATGGTCTGATTACGGCGGAAAAAGCACAGCATAACTGGGGCACTTACAGGCGGAATTATGCTGCAGGTAACCCACAGGGGGCGAAGGAAAACTTCAGTGCTGCACTTGATACGCTTATGAATCAGGGGATTGCGACACGTGCGTTATCCGAGCGGGTAAAAGTTGCTGATGAGCTGGGGATCGATCTGCGTGGAAGCGATGAGGGTGTGGATCTTTTATTGAATGGCCTGGGATGTCGATCGCAGGAGCCGCCTACAGATATTGAATTGCGCTTTATAAAAAAGCAAAAACGATTTGGCCGGACACCAAAGGCTTGTGCGGATTTTTCTCATTGTGTCGAATGTTCAAAAAGTTGCGTTGTGGAAACGCTGGAGTCTGTATGGCTCCTGCTGTCATTCAGGCATGCTATCGAGTATGGAAAACCGTTGTACATCGGTTCGGTCAATGCTGTGGAGCGTTATGAAACGTTACTCCTGAAGATTGATTTACGGCTTGGGCTGGTAGATGAGGCGACCCTGAAAAAAGCGCGCGTTAAACTTCAGCGAGAAGGTGTGGCTCCGGTATGGCAGATTTGAAGAAAAAAGAGGTAAGCCGTAGTCGAATGGCGGAGTTTCCTGCCGGAACGCCGCTTCGTTCAGGGGATGAGTTTCCGACTGAGGATATCATCTGTGAGGCACTAGAAAACAAAAGCTTTGAACGTCTGAATAACTGCCTGGTTATCGCCAGCTCAGATGAACATGATATGCGTTTTATCAATGAGGAGACGCTGAATATTTATTTCAGGGATGATGTCTGGACCAATCGCTATGTCAGAACCCATATTGGTGAAACGTTAAGAACCGTTAATTTTTCAGGCATACGGGATCCTGAACTGCGTCTTGAAGCCAAAATCATCTCAGCCAGCCTGCTCTGGATTGTCGGCAGGACCGCGAAGACGCAGTCCCTGATCCGGAAATGTGCAAACATTGTGGCGGGAGCCCGTATTATTGAGTCTATGGGGTATCGCAGTCTGTTTCAGCTTCGTTTTCCGCTTGTCCGGAATGCTTTCATTGTAAAGATGAAGGAGGAGGATGAGCACGGCAGGAAGCGTTCTGAAAGAACATTACGTAATTACTTTATGGACCTGGCGGATATCTCGCTGACAGGTCATACCCGTCTTCGAAAATACGGTTACTTTCCTGATATTAGCTTCGACAGTTACAACAGTGTGGATGATTCAAACCAGACATATTGTATGCCTTTCAGTCTTATGATGTCTGTCTGGGAAGGGCTGATTACTGAACTGGATGCTGAAATCAGTGATTTCGATTTTGACGGGTTTTCCCGGCTGTGCGCTATCATAAACGGTTTTTATGATTCGCCTTACTATACGTCGATGCTGGAAGCCCGTAAAAGAGGGACAGCAAAAAGCATACCGGATTACCGGGCCGCGTATTACTACAATATTGTTGCCGGGGAAATTCGGGCGCTTTTCGCGACACTTGGCCCCGGGATGCAGGGCTGGTTCTCGGTACATAAAAATAAGCGCTGGAGATCTGATTTTATTGGCGTTGATCACATAAAGCTGAACACCTGGCATTTTGAGCTGACGTTAAAAGTCATGAATGTGATACAGGCCATGTCGGGGATGAGACACAGCGAAGTGCTTGGCGTGATGCACGGTTCACTGATTTATGATGGTGATATCCTGGGACTTCGTTCGGTGTTGCATAAGTTCGCCCCGGAAGGTGGAAGTCACGAAGACTGGGTTGTTTGTCGCTATGTGGAAAAGCCTTTTCAGCATTTACGCAGAATTAATCAAATCATGACAGGCCTGGACGGGAAGACGCTGGACAATGTTCCATTGTCTTTAAATATCAGGTCGTGGTTCTCGGAGCAAAAACTCTCTTTTATGGGGACGCAGCGCCAGACTGAGTGGGCAAAGAAATTTGTGAAAAGACACCATCTGTTCATCCGACGTGACCATATTGATGAGTTCAGGCTTTTAAATCCAAACATACGTGATGATGAACGCGTTGCGATGGAGATTCGGGAGGGGGCTTTCTGGCCATTGCGAACCCATCAGTTTCGCCGTTCACTTGCTGTACACCTCAGGCGTCTTGATCTGATTTCTACTAATGATCTTATCCGGCAGTTTAAGCACTTAATCAGAGGCATGACGGAGTGGTATATGTCCGGTGCACTCAACGCTTCGCATTTTAGCCGGGCGATCCCTCAGGCATTCGCTGCCGAGATTGAGAGGGTTGATACCGAACTCTCAGCTTCCAGGGCTGTTTCTTATCAGCATGAAGGCCTGCTTTATGGCGAAGGCGGGAAGTTACTGATGTCCCAGAGAGGTGGGCACTTACATCAGATGACGTTTCCTACACTGAAAAAAGCGATGAGCATGGCTAAACGAGGCGGGCAAAAACTGGTATCTCTTGGAAACGGTTTTTATTGCATGAATGGCCATGACTGCGAGTTTAAGGCGGTTGTTCAGTCAGCGTCCTGCAATCCGGGATGTGAGAACATGCTGGCCGGAGCTGATTCTGTTCCCGTGTGGAAACGCAGGATGGCTCATTATGACAACCTTCTGGAGATTGCCGTGCGAAATAATGCTCCTCAGGCTGACAGGGATTTTCTGATGCTTGAGAGAGATTTTTATGCAGATGCTGTCCGTTTTTTTGAAAAGGATGAATAGAGCATGACGAACGAACAGTCGGGGGTTAAAAAAACACAGGCAAGAGCAGAGCAGGCCCTGAGGGAACTGATGTTATCAGGGGAGCGTATCAGCCAGTATGCTGTGGAAAAACGAGCGGGGCTGGCAAACGGCACCCTGAATTATAACTGTCCTGAGTACAGGCAGGTCAGGGAGGCTATCCGCAGTCTGAAAAAAACGTG
The DNA here is from genome assembly GCF_049237385.1 of Enterobacter cloacae complex sp. IR5412. Taxonomy (NCBI): domain Bacteria; kingdom Pseudomonadati; phylum Pseudomonadota; class Gammaproteobacteria; order Enterobacterales; family Enterobacteriaceae; genus Enterobacter; species Enterobacter cloacae complex sp. IR5412. The sequence continues at coordinate 229,292 of NZ_JBMKHQ010000005.1, forward strand.
CCAGGGCACCGCGCCGGTTGATGAGCAGGGCATTGAGCAGCAGATCAAGCTGAAAGAAAAGTATCGCCGTCAGAGAAATGAGCTGAGGGAAGAAATCAAAAAGATGATGGCTGAAAATGTAGAGCTGTTACATAACCTTATACTTTTACAGCAGTATGTCAGGGAGCTTGAACGCAACACCGGGAGGGAGAAAGGGGACGTCATTCCGTTCTCGGGTGGTGTCAGGGACTGAGGCTATACTGAACGGAAGGACGCGAGGTGAATCGCCACAGGTTTAACAGACACCTCAGAGTCATTTAAGATGACTTAAAGAGAGGTGCCCATGAGCGGTAAGCGTTATCCTGAAGAGTTTAAAATTGAAGCAGTCAAACAGGTTGTTGATCGCGGTTATTCTGTTGCCAGCGTTGCAACGCGTCTCGATATCACCACCCACAGCCTTTACGCCTGGATAAAGAACTACGGTCCGGATTCTTCCACTAATAAAGAACAGTCAGATGCTCAGGCCGAGATCCGCCGTCTTCAGAAAGAGCTGAAGCGGGTTACCGACGAACGGGACATATTAAAAAAAGCCGCGGCGTACTTCGCAAAGCTGTCCGACTGAGGTACGCCTTTATTCGTGACAACACCTATTGCTGGCCTGTTCGCCTGCTCTGTCGGGTGCTGGATGAACATCCCAGTGGTTTTTACGCCTGGCTTCAGCAGCCGCATTCACAACGCCATCAGGCAGACCTGAGACTGACAGGACAGATTAAACAGTTCTGGCTGGAATCGGGATGCGTCTATGGTTATCGCAAAATCCATCTGGATCTGCGGGACAGCGGGCAACAGTGCGGAGTGAACAGAGTCTGGCGACTGATGAAACGTGTCGGGATAAAGGCTCAGGTCGGATACCGGAGCCCGAGGGCATGTAAAGGCGAGGCCAGTATCGTGTCGCCCAACAAGCTCCAGCGACAGTTCAATCCGGATGCTCCGGATGAGCGTTGGGTAATCACAGCGTGGTTTCCTCAAACCCTCGCTGTGAATTAACTGAAATACTTCATTGAAGCTGTAACCAAACAGTTAACTGAAAGAATGAGCCCGCAGAGCATTGCACAGCGATGACACCATTTGTTGAGCTTCACCGTTTTCGCATACAACCGTCCGGAATTTGGAAAAGCACTGTCTTTTTGTACTGACCGATCATGATTAAGTGACACCTCTTCGAAAAAGAGAGCGCGATGAGCGATTAATATATGGCTCGAAAGACAATTATGTTGGGCTTTTATGACCGCTGTCAGAGGTATTATCTTACCCGGACGGCAACAGGGTCGGAATGTCATCAGCGGCACTGTAACAAGCTATCCGCCATCTTAAATATCTGCAGGTCCTTGCACCGAGTATGCACACCAACCGACAGAGTGATTTGACCCAAACTGGTGGATATTTTGCAAAACTATTAGCCTCTTATGACCGGTCTGCAGCCTGATATTGAGGAATTAGTGCGCTTTCATGGAATGCCTGCCGGGATCGCAAGTACGAACCCCCGGTACTGTTACACTGAATGTGCTCAGTCCTGTATCAGATTGTATTTTTCAGCAACTCAAGAACAACCCTTATTTTATCATTGTCACGTTTGTAGTACGTCCAGGGACCGATGCGCTGAGAAGTAACAAGTTGTGCCCGTTGAAGAGCTGAGAGGTAAAGAGAAACGGTAGACTGTGAGAGCCCGACCTTTTCCTGAATGATACTGACACACACACCGAACTCGTCCGCATCAGCATAAGGCTGATGGAAGTGTATTTTCGGTTCCTTGAGCATATGCAGAATTTTTCTTCTAACAGGGTTTCCCAGCGCCTTAATCACGTCATTCAAATCAATATCAGGCATAAACTCTGTCACTTGTCGCATTGAGGAATTGCAATGTTACGATACTTCTCTACGTTAAGCATCAGCTTTTGAAAAGCTGATGCTCATAAGAATGGTTAGCCAAAGGCGGGATAATCTGTGTAGCCTTTTGCCGTTCCACCATACATGGTTGTTGGATCGACCGGATTCAGTGGCCATTCATGATAAAGGCGCTGCGGTAAATCCGGATTAGCTATGAACGGGCGGCCAAATCCGATAATGTCTCCCCAGCCAGCACCGATAATCCGTTCGGCTTTTTCTTGCGTATATCGCCCGGCATACATAATTACACCGCTGAATAACTTACGGACTTCAGCTCTGAATGCTTCAGGCAATTCGGGAGCATCATCCCAGTCGGCTTCAGCAAGAGAAATATAGGCTATTCCGATTTCTTCAAGAATTTTAACGGCTTCGGTATAGGTTTCATGGGGATCATCTTCCACCAGGCCAAGATAGACCCTTACTTCATCCGTGGTCTGAAAGAGCGGAGCAAAACGGACTCCCACACGGTCTTTACCGACCACATCAGCGACAGCCTGCGTCACTTCGCGCAGAAACCGCAGCCGGTTATGTAATGAGCCACCATATTCATCCTCTCTTTTGTTGCTATGGGATGACATGAACTGGTTAACCAGGTATCCATTTGCACAGTGAATTTCCACACCGTCAAAACCGGCATCAAGGGCGTTCTGAGCTGCCCCGGCGTACATCCTGACAATCTCACTAATTTCCTCTTTTTCCAGTGCGCGGGGGCAGGAAGCGGTAGCCAGCGCACCCTCTCCCGGCCCGGTTTCGATGAATACCTTAACGTTTTCCCCTGCCGGTATCGCCGACGGAGCGACAGGCGAGGCGTTACATGGCTGCAGGGAGTTATGGGATACTCTTCCGACATGCCAGAGCTGGGCAAAAATGATGCCTTCTTTTTCATGCACTGCCCGCGTCACTTTCTTCCAGCCTTCCACTTGCCGTGAGCTGTAGATCCCCGGGGTCCACGCATAACCCTGCCCACGAGGTTCGATTTGTGTTCCTTCGGTCACCATAAACCCGGCACTGCTGCGCTGTGCGTAATATTCAGCCATCAGTTCGTTCGGAATATCACCCGGTTGTGAGCTCCGTGAGCGGGTTAAAGGCGGAAGTACAACACGATTCTTCAGGGTGTAGGGACCTAGTCTGGTGGGAGAGAACAGGTTTTTCGTCTTCATTACATATCCTGATATAGCGAATTTTCAATATCACTGAAACGCCATGTCTCAGCATTTACGACCTGGCATGTCGTCGTTCGGCCGATGTAGCCGCAGAACCACGACACTTTATTCCACATATTGAGATTTACCAATATCTAGATTTATAAAAATTATGATCGGATGAGCGGAACGGGGGGGTTGCCTGATGGCTCACAGAATCGGCATCATGAACCTAAATGGTTCTGATAATGTTATCGGAGATCCTGAACGGGAACGGTATGCGTCACGATTTTAATGACTATGTTGCATTCATGGCAGTAGCACAGGAGTGCAGTTTTTCACGGGCTGCTGTCCGCCTCGGGATCTCGGCATCCACGCTTTCACACACGATACGTCGTCTCGAGGAGCGCGTTGGCATGCCGTTACTTATGCGTACAACCAGGCGGGTGGCTGTCACCGAAGCCGGTAAACAATTATTACTGACGCTTGAACCCGGTCTTGCGCGCATTGAAGCGGGCGTGACAGCTCTTCAGAGACTGCGCCATACACCGGCTGGGCTGGTCAGACTTACGGTATCAGATCACATGATTCATGAATGTCTCTGGCCACGATTGTCACCGTTACTAAAAAAATATTCGGATATCAAGGTGGAAATGTCGCAGCAGAACGGTTTTGTCGACATTGTTGAGGGCAATTTTGATGCCGGAGTCCGAATTGGTGATGACATATTAAAGGATATGGTGGCCGTCCGAATCGCACCGGACATACGGTTTGTCGTCATTGGATCGTCCACCTATCTTGCAGAAAGAGGTCTGCCGCTACATCCCTCTCAGCTGGAAAAACATGACTGCATCAATATACGTCTGTCACCCACAGGCCCGCTGTATGGCTGGGAATTTGTCAGGCAGGGGGAGATTGTGAAAAAAGTGGACGGGCAGCTTACTTTTTCAAGCATTTATCCAATGCTTCAGGCAGTAAAAGATGGCTACGGCCTGGCCTACCTGCCGGAGTCTTCTGCCCTGGCGGGGATTGAGGCGGGACACTATTGTCGGGTGCTTGAGGACTGGTCAGAGGCTTTTCCCGCCGACATGATAATTCCAATAATGTCCATTACAGGCTCCGGTAAAGATAATACCGACACCTTACATGAGAAAGGCAAAAGCAATATAACCTGCTGTGCTCCGGATTTTAAGAATGAGCGGTTTACGTAGCAGGATGAGCAGTTCGAACCAGAAATTTCGTTACTATTGCTAAAGTAAAACCTGATGACCTCTAATCGTAACGGAGACCAATATGACTTCACAACTGAACTGGCAGGCCCCGGCTATCAATCGCAAAAAAGTAGGTGACATGACTGTGACCATGCTGAGTGATGGCTATCTGGACGTATCTTTTGAGCTGCTGTCTGGTATTGACGGCTCACGTGCCGAGGATTTACTGCAGAAGCGCGGTGTGCCAGCAGTACCCCGTATTAATATCAACGTCTACGTTATCCAGACGCCTGAGCGAACCATCCTGATTGACAGTGGTGCCGGAGGTATCAATGGCTGGGGCGGTCGGCTTCAGGTAGCCCTGGCCGCGGCAGGCATTGACCCGCTTCAGATTGATACCCTTCTCCTGACTCACGCGCATCCTGACCATATCGGCGGGCTTGCAGGCCCCCTGCAGACTCCCGTTTTCCGCAATGTTCAGCAGTTGTTTGTGCATGAGAAAGAACTCGCTTTCTGGCGTGATGAAACCATTTCCGCTGGCGCGCCTGACGCATTCAAGCCGTTCTTTGAAGTAGCAAGGAACGCCTTCAGCGCTTATGACGACAAACTGGTGCCATTCCGCGAGGAAGCGATTTTACCAGGTATTCAGACTGTACCGCTGTTCGGCCATACACCAGGACATACCGGTTATCTGCTGGGTGATGAAAAAGAGTCGCTGCTCATCTGGGGTGATATTGTTCACTTCCCGCACATTCAGGTTGCTCAGCCTGACGTTACTATCGCGTTCGACAGCGATCCTGCGGCGGCGGCGGCCATCCGTAGCAAAGTGCTTGACCGCGCAGCGAGCGATAACCTGGCTGTCAGTGGTATGCACTTCAACCTGCCTACTACCGGTAAGGTTATCCGTGAAGGTAACAGCTTCGCACTGAATTACGACCTGTGGTCACCCGCAGTCTGATCACCTTCCTTCCCGGTGCACACAATAGTGACCGGGAAGATCCCCTTTCATATCGCCCGACAAGAACCCACCTGCAATACTATGAATATCACTGCCTCACAAAAAAATGGCTCATTACTCTTGCGCCCTGGCTTTTTGTATTCCTCTGGAGTCAGGGTTTGTCGCAGCCAAATTTACCGTGCAGTACAGCGCGCCGTTTCATCTTTTATTCCTGCGTGGCGCATTTTCCTGTCTGGTCCTTCTGCTGCTTACACTGGGGTTCAGGGCCCGTTTTCCGTCCGGCAGAGGAATGGTTCGCAACCTGATTGTCGGACTTTTCCTGCAGAGCTTCTTTCTGGGCGGATGCTTTTATGCCATCCATCGTGGCATGCCGTCAGGCATTGTGGCGCTCATCACCGGCCTGCAGCCGGTACTGACTGCAATACTGGTTTCACTCATGCACCGTCAGTCCCTGCATCCCCGGAAATGGCTGGGTATTGCGATTGGCTTTGCGGGCGTTTTCCTGGTGCTCTCGCCAGGCCAGCATAGTTTTGCACTGGATCCTGTGGCTTTTGGGTCGGTCATGCTGGGGTTATTTGGCGTAACGATCGGAGCGCTTTATCAGCGCCGTGCTCAGGGAGATGGACATATCTTTGCGAACACGTTTTTACAGTACGTCACTTTGACAATATCGATGGGTGCAATTAGCCTGATGTTCGAATCTGCTCCGACGCAGTGGAGCTTATCATTTGCGCTGGGTCTGGGCTGGCTGGTTATTGGCGTATCGGTTCTGGCGATTATGTTGCTGATTTTTATGATACGAAGCGGTGAAGCAACCAAAGTCGCTACTTACTTTTACCTGGTTCCCATTCTCACGGCAGCTGAAGCGTGGTTGCTGTTTGGAGAGGCCATTACATTGCCCATGCTTGTGGGTATGGCAATAACTATAATCGGCCTGATTTTTGTCATCCGGGAATAGACAACCGCACGCGTCGCTGTATGCTTTTGTATATGGCGACGTATAATAGCGGTCAAAGTCAAATTCCGGATGAATATGCAAACAGTCAGCTTTTCCGATTCTCCCGTTGATGATCTCCTCGCTGAGCTTCTTACCCTGGCACGCTCCCGTTTTCCACTTCCCTGCGATTGCCTTCGCGCAGAACAGACGCATCAGGTAAAGAAGTTCGAGGTGGAAGGTGCGACCCTTTCCTTCCCGCTGGAAGGAGAATTCCGGTATCGTGAAAATGAGAAATGGCACCGGGTGATCCCGGGCGAGATTATGGTCGTCCCGAATGCCCGTAGCATCGATATAGAATATGCCCCTTCAGAACAAAGTGGTGAGTTTGTTGCCCTGAGCGTGGTGCTCGCGGAGGAACAGCTTGAAGCAGCCAGGCTGTTACTTGCCGCACCACCACCACAGGACACCGGCAGCATCGCAGCCATTTCCGTATCAGCTCTTCTTTCACCCCTTAACCGCTGGACAGCCGCAATGCGGGAAGGGAAGCGTCCGCTTTCCCTGCACGCCATGGTTGAAGTGGTGCTCTGGCTTTATGGCATGGGATACCATGCTTTGCTGCGAGCCCGGCAGCCAAGTCTGGCCATGAAAATCCGTCAGATGGTAGCGGACAAACCGGCTCATCCCTGGAGTGCTGCTGAAATTGAAGATCTGACGGGACTCAGTGGCCCCACGCTTCGGCGCCACCTGGCCAGTGAGTCAACCAGCTTACGCTCAGTTATCGCCGATGCACGTATCGCGGAGGCTCTCCGCCTGCTGATGACATCGACGCTGCCGGTAAAAACGGTCGCGGGGCGGGTGGGTTACAATTCACTATCGAGCTTCAGCAAGCAGTTTTCTGAACGCTATGGAATCGAACCTTCAGGGTTCCGCTGACTTCAGTTCGTTCAAGGTACACATTGCGTCCCTCGCACTTCAGTAACTTGCGTGGATCTTTCGAATATAACGGAAGATATTGGCCGGCATTGCGTGTAACCGGTTCAGGAGTTCTCATCGTGACGGGAGAGCTAAATCGGTACGGCTGTTGTTCTCAGCTATAAGAACAACTGAGTATCTGACCAGCTGTCTGGTGCTGGCAGCAGCATGCAGTGCAATCGGTCAGGCTCAAAGGAACTGACCTGATGTCAGGTTATAATTTCGGACACATCATAACCCCAGAAGGAGACAACTGTGGTTCATGTTTTCATTATCGGTGGTGCAGGCAAAATCGGCCAGCGTCTGTGCAGGATCCTTTCAGGTAGGGGGCATGCTGTTCGTGCCCTCTACCGTAAGCCAGAGCAGCAGGCATTGCTAGGCGAGCTGGGTGCTGAGCCCGTCAGTGGGAGCCTGACAGAGCTGGATGCAGCTGCGCTGGCGATGCACTTTGCAGGTAGTGATACAGTGGTGTTTACTGCCGGTGCCGGCGGTAAGGGGGGACAGGAGATGACCAATGCGGTCGACGGCGAAGGGCTGAAAAAGTCGGTAGCTGCCGCCCTCAGTGCCGGTGTGTCTCGCTTTCTGCTCGTTTCTGCATTCCCGGAGTCCGCACGGGGAGAAACCACTTCTGAATCATTCGAAAATTATATGCGTGTTAAAAAAATGGCCGATGTGGAACTAGCACAAAGCGAGCTTGACTGGGTGATCCTGCGCCCCGGCGCGCTGCAGGATAAGACTGGTACGGGTTATGTACGTGCCGGCCTGGCCATCCCGTATGGTAACGTGCCCCGTGATGACGTGGCGGCTACGCTGGCTGAACTCATTGAGCAACCTGCCGTCAGCCGCGTCATCATTGAGCTGACGTCTGGCGATGCTCCTGTCCGTGAAGCCATACAGAAGCTGGCGGGCCGATAAAAGGCAGCGCACGTACCAGCAGGCTGCAGGCCCCCAGGCGTTTACAATAAACTTTCCAGCCAGTCGGTAAACGCCCGTACTTTTCGGGAGAGATGGCGGTGCGGATACAGAAGTTACAGTTTGCGATTCGGGGACGTATTATCTGGCAGAACCTCTACCAACAGCCCGCGATCGAGATAAGGCTGCAAAAAAATATTCATGCCCTGTAGTATTCCCAGCCCCGCCAGGCCTGCTGCAATGTAGGCTTCTGAGTTATCCACGACAAGCCTGCCTGGAAGTTCAATTTCGGTGGAGCCCTCTGACGTCCCGAATGTCCAGGGCATAACTTGTCTGTTGCTGCTGTTAATCCAGTTGACGGCCTGATGCTGCTGCAACTCGTCCATTGTTTCCGGGGTGCCGTGTTGATCAAGATACGCAGGACTGGCGCAGGTCGTCATTTTAACGGTTCCCACCTCCTTTGCGATATAGTCGCCATCGTCCAGCTCCCCCACCCTCAGTATGCAGTCCAGGCCATCATGCAGCATATTCCGTCGGCGGTCTGAGCTGCTCAGGATAATTTCAATTCCGGGATGCTGGCGATAAAAATCAGGCAGGTTGGGTATAACAAGTAAAGCCGCAAACGCGACAGGCATATCTATGAGCGAATAGCGGGCGTCAAAATGATAGCGACAGGAAAGTTCTGCCATATTAAACATAACAACCCTTGGGCGCACCGCCGCAGGCGCCCTCAGCACGTTTCTGCGGCCTCCCGCCTGTTTCCGGCACCTTTCAAACGCCCCTGATGATTTCTGCGCGTCTGCATGGCTATGCAGTGAGATCTGCTCTCCACCGATTAGTGCATGCAGATTTTGGAAACGTCCAATTCTGGCACGAAGCGGTCACCCCGGCGGGGTGCAGTCCGCTGTCAGCGAAAACGGACATTGAGCCAATCAAATAATCTGTGCCAGAATTTGTCATTGAGGCTAGTACTTTCGAGTAGATCTATTTCCCGCCCGTACTCTTAAACTCATCTATCTCATCCTTCTACGACTTATTACCGGGAATATAAAACCCCGCCGAAGCGGGTTTGGTAATTTGAGTTTTTCTCAGGCGGCCATCTTTCTGCATTGTTCGGCGCAGTGATGACAAGCGCTTGAGCAATCCTGACAATGGTCATGTTCATGCTTTCCACACTCGTCACCGCACTTCTGACAAACATCAGCGCAAAGACGGCAAAGATCCTGGGCAGACCCGCTATTTAGTGTCATGAATTGAGCTGCAAGACGGCAGATATTTGCACACTGCATATCCAGTTTTATGCACTCGCGCATCATCTCCAGATTCTCTTCGTCGAGACACGAAGCCGCACAGTTATCACATGCCGTTGCACATAGATAACAGGCTTCGATGCATTTTTTGTATTCGTCTAACATAATTTCTCCTTAGCTAAGGTTACGTATTAAGCATGGAAGAGATAACTGATTATTCAAATTTTGAATTAGTTAATTACCTTTTCAGCATTTCATATCATTGATTCAAAGTGCATCTCTAGGGTTACCTAATTCACCTATGTCTACTTCTGGCACAATGCAGAAATGAGATAGATTTACTTTATCCGCTTCTCGCTCAAAGCTGTCCGTAATCCCTTGCCTGCTTAAAAAAACCGGATTAACGTGTGATGTTTTTACGTTTTCCAGGCAGCCTTCATCGGTAAGTACCTGTCTTACAGACTTCAATGCACTTAGTTAAGAAACATCCTAATCGTCCTTTCGCCGATCGCGAGATCTGTTATGGCAGCTAAACTCGATTGATACCCCAATCCGCGGGGCAGCATTTCCTTTCCGCACGCAAGAAGGAGAAGATCATGAAAGCAGTAATTTACAACGGTCCTTATGATGTAAAAGTAAAAGACGTACCGGATGCGAAAATTGTCCGCCCCACGGATGTACTCGTCCGCATCACCACCACCAACATTTGTGGGTCGGACTTGCACATGTATGAGGGCCGGACCAGCTTTGAACAGGGACGGATTCTGGGTCACGAAAACCTGGGTGAAGTGGTCGAAATTGGCTCAGGCGTTGAACGTATTAAGGTGGGCGACTATGTTTGTCTGCCGTTTAACGTGGGATGTGGTTTTTGCGAAAACTGTGAAAAAGGTCTGACCGGCTTTTGTCTCACTACCAATCCGGGTACGGCAGGCGCAGCTTATGGTTTTGCTGAAATGGGTCCCTGGGAGGGAGGTCAGGCGGAACTGCTTCGGGTGCCATTTGCCGACTTTAACTGCCTTGTTCTTCCCCCTGATGCGGCAGAAAAAGAAGATGATTATGTGATGCTCTCTGACATTTTTCCTACCGGCTGGCATGCAACAGAACTTGCCGGATTGAAGCCTGGTGAAAGCGTGGCCATTTATGGCGCGGGGCCGGTCGGTTTGATGGCAGCTCATTCGGCGATCATTAAAGGTGCTTCACAGGTGTTTGTGGTTGATACGCACACAGACCGGTTGGCTCTGGCTGAAAAAATGGGGGCGACGGGCATCAATGCTACTGGCGATGAAGCTGTACAAAAAATTCTCGACCTGACGGATGGACGCGGTACGGATTGTGGCTGCGAATGTGTTGGCTATCAGTGCTGTAACAAACATGGCCATGAAGATAACTCTGTTACCATGAACAGTCTTGTTGCGTCGACGAAAGCAACCGGGGGAATTGGTGTGGTTGGCGTCTTTATTCCTCAGGATCCGGGGGCTGAATCGGAGCTTGCCAGAGAGGGTAAGATGCCATTTGATTTTGGGAGTTTCTGGTTTAAAGGACAGGCAATCCGTACCGGCCAGGCGAACGTTAAGGCCTATAACCGTCAGCTGTCTCGCCTCATCCATCACGATAAAGCCAGTCCGGGCAAAATAATTTCTCATCGTCTTTCGCTTGAAGAGGCTCCTGCCGGATATAAGCACTTCGATGAGCGGGATGAAGGATGGACGAAGGTTATCCTTAAGCCTTAAATAGAGTTATCCGGTATGAGAAAGCAAAAACCGGGAAAGAATGTATGACTTTTGACAGGGTGCAATAAAATATCCTGTCAGGGCGTTATTATTCATACTTTCAGCTGCCAGGCGCTTCCATATCCAGACTTGTTCCCTGATTTTGCCGACGAGATAGCAAAATTAATACATTCAGGAGGAGGCATCTGCGGTTGATCTGTTCCGTATTTATTAACGCCCTGTGCTGTAAGTATTGTCTGCCTCTACCACATAGCAGACATGTGCGCAGGAACGGTCCGCTATGAGCGAAAAGCGGACTTCCGGTCCTTGCGCAAACTCCCGTTCCGAGAAGTTGCAGTTCACAAATCACCTGTTAAAGAAGGTATGGTAGCCCACAGCATTAATTTTGCTTCCATCTTCAGTCAGACTGGCCGGTACCGGCTTCCGATAAGTTTCGTCGGCTGAGGCCCGCTAAAGTAGAGAGGTCAAAAAATAACCTTGACGTACAATAATTTTCGATATCCAAACTGACCCCTAATTAGGTGGACACCTGATGACTGACTTAAAATTTCTATCACGCCAGCGTTACACATCCGCAGTCGCATCTTGCGGGGTTCAGCGGGGTGTTGCAGGCGGACGTGCACGTGCGGACGCCCTCTGACACCACGACCGAAGCGCTGTGCCGTATCGGCGAGCTGTATGGCATCGAGGCGGGCATCCGGGGCAAAAGCGCGGCGGAACGGCTGGCCATTCGGCAGGAAAAAGCGGTACCGCTGCTGACCGCGCTGGAGGGCTGGCTGCGTGAAAAGCAGAAAACGCTGTCACGGCACTCGGAGCTGTCGAAGGCGTTCGCGTACGCGCTGAACCAGTGGGATGCGCTGAAATTATACCTGCGGGAGATTACTGATACAGAACACGCCGGGAATGTGCCGCCATTGACGCAATGACGACACAGCCCTTTTTAACCGTTCCGTGAGAGTTCCCTGGCAATATACTGTGCGGTACGGCTTTCTTTGACCTGCGATACCTGTTCGGGAGTTCCTGCGGCAACCAGGCGTCCTCCCTCATGTCCCGCTCCAGGACCGATGTCGATAACCTGGTCTGCCTGAGTAACCGCCCGCATATCGTGTTCAATCATTATCACCGTATTTTCTGCATCAACAAGCCGCTGCAGCTGCACAAGGAGGCGGTCGGCGTCTGAAGCATGCAGGCCGGTTGTCGGTTCATCTAGGATATACAACGTGTGGCCACGTTGGCTACGTTGTAGTTCGGTTGCCAGCTTGATCCTTTGCGCCTCCCCTCCGGATAACTCGGTTGCTGGTTGTCCCAGACGCAGGTAGCCCAGACCAATTTCACTCAGCAGACGGAGGGGACGAGCCACTGGTTCTTCAGTCGCAAAGAACTGACTGGCTTCATCCACCGTCATATGCAGGACCTCCGCGATATTTTTGTCCTGCCAGCAGATCCTGAGAGTATCCCGGTTATACCGCGCGCCATGGCAGGTCGGGCACGGTGCATACACGCTCGGCATAAACAACAGCTCCACGCTGACGAATCCTTCACCTTCACAGGTTGCACAGCGGCCTTTTGCCACATTGAAAGAGAATTGACCCGCATCGTAATGATGGAGTTTGGCGTCAGTCGTTCCGGCAAAGAGCTTACGAACAGGATCAAACAACCCGGTATATGTCGCCAGGTTTGAACGGGGGGTCCTGCCTATCGGTTTCTGGTCAACCTGAACCAGACGCTTTACCAGTCCGGTATCACCGGTCAGGGTACCGTACGTTTTCTCCGTTACGGATGGCCCCTCAGCGTCGCTGGCTTCGGAAAGCACGTCTTCTGGCTCACCGCCAAGTGAAGAAAGCACCAGTTCCGGTAAGGCCTGGGCAATCAGACTGGATTTACCGGAGCCAGAGACTCCCGTCACGGCTGTCAGCACACCCAGAGGAATATCAACATCGATCCACTTAAGATTGTGGCGATGGATCCCCTGCAGTTTCAGCCACCCGGATGGGATACGGGCAAAAGATTGTGGTGGCCGGACTTCATCAAATAAATAACGCGCGGTACGAGATTGGGTGACGGCTTTCAGATCTTCAGGAATACCACTGTAGAGAACATGTCCTCCCTGTTCACCAGCCGACGGTCCCACATCAACAAGCCATTGCGCCCGTCGCATCAGGTTAAGATCATGTTCAACGACAAACACCGAGTTGCCGGCATCACGAAGGTTCTCAAGCGCATCGTAAAGCGCTTTACTGTCTGAGGGGTGCAGACCCGCAGACGGTTCATCAAGAACATAGACCACACCAAACAGCATCGAACTGAGTTGCGTGGCAAGACGCAGTCGCTGAAGCTCTCCTGCAGATAGAGTTGGGGTTGCTCTGTCCAGCGTAAGATAACCCAGCCCCAGCTTCTGCAACTGATACAACCGGGCCATGACACCACCGGTCAGCCGTTGTGCCGCCAGTCGTTTCTCTTCCGATAACGCCGATGTCCGGCAGACATCGGCGTTATCGGAATGGACCGCTTTTCCGGATGCAGCACGCTCTGTCAGATCCCGACGGGTGATATCCCTGTCGGCATCTGCGCCGGCGTGGTGGGCACTGAAATCCCCCCGGGAGATTGGAAGGAGCAATTCCGCCAGCTGGTCTAAGGGCATCTGCATAAATTCACCAATGTCCACACCGGCAAAGGTGACGGACAATGATTCTGACTTCAGTCTTTTCCCGTGACAGACCGGACACAGCTTGCCTTCCATAAAACGGGAGACTCGTTTTCTCATCAACGCGCTTTGCGTGCTGGCGAAGGTATGTAGCACATAACGACGTGCCCCGGTGAAGGTCCCCATATAACCCGGCGTCATTTTTTTCCTGACGGCTTCGCGCGTATCTTCCGGACTCAGTCCCGGGAAAACCGGTACAGTGGGGGTGTCTTCGGTAAAAAGGATCCACTGACGGTCTTCCGCTGGCAGATTTTTCCAGGGAGTGTCGATGTCATACCCCAGCGTCACCAGAATATCCCGCAGATTCTGTCCGTGCCAGGCCGGGGGCCAGGAAGCAATAGCCTTTTCACGGATACTAAGTGAGGGATCGGGCACCATCAGTGTTTCAGTTACCTCATAGATATGGCCCAGACCATGGCAAGAAGGGCATGCCCCCTGCGGCGTGTTGGGAGAAAAATCCTCGGCATACAGCATCGGTTGTCCGGCAGGATAAGCGCCCGCCCGTGAGTACATCATTCGCACCAGACTGGATAAGGTGGTCACGCTGCCGACAGAGGAGCGCGCGTTACTGGCACCGCGTTGTTGCTGAAGCGCAACGGCTGGCGGCAGTCCGTCAATGGCATCCACATCCGGAACCCCGACCTGATCAATGAGGCGACGAGCGTAGGGGGCAACCGATTCAAAGTAGCGCCGTTGCGCCTCAGCATAAATGGTGCCAAAGGCCAGTGAAGACTTACCCGAGCCTGACACACCCGAAAAAACAACCAATGCGTTGCGCGGAATGGAAACATCCACCTCTTTAAGGTTGTTCTCGCGAGCACCGCGAATCACAACTGAATTGTTGTCGTCAGTCAGGATGGGATGATAACCGAAAAGTTTCTTTGCCATAGAATTTCCTGTGCTAGGTGTGTCCGCTCTTAATAAGGCCACCTCTTGTGACGGTATCTGGTGTGCCGGACCGCTCGATCAGAAAGCCCGTCGAAAAAAGCGTTTGTGTGACTGGAAACAGATTGCTGAAGCTGGGCCCGGTGGTACCATGTGGGACACCGCTGAAGTTTCAGCGGTACCCTGCGGATCCGCCTTCTGTATGAGAACTGGCTGGCGGCGTACCCGGGACCGGAGATTTGGCTCCCGTGATAATGCGGGCTCCCCGGTACGCGACGCTGTGGTTCCAGACCCAGCTGATGGCGACACTCAGGCGGTTTCGGGTACCAATTAAAAAATACAGATGAATAATGCACGTGATTTCATATGTCATTTCCTTTCATTACAGTTTTAGACCCCATCAGACATCTGCCTGGCAGAGTTAACGGAGATAGGAGCGGACTATCGAAATGGTGTCGTCGATTGACCTCTTCTGCGACTCATTTCGTTTGCCCGTATCGGGGAATTCCTCCCGAAGATAGCTTTCCAGAACAACCGCCATCAGGTCGTTAACGGCTCCCTGGACTGACCCCGCCCCGGTAGACGATCCTGCCCTATAGTTTGAGTATAGGAGGAGCGTATGGGCACACCACGATTTACACCTGAATTTAAGGAAGAAGCCGTCCGTCAGATAACGGAACGCGGTTATTCCGTCGCCTAAGTATCTGAGCGTCTGGGCGTCTCTGCACACCGCCTCTACAAGTGGCTACGGGCTATCAAACCTGATAACAGCGAGCAGCATGCCCGGGATTTACTGGAAGCTAAAAGCGAGATCCTGAAACTCCGGGCGCAGCTAAAACGCACCGAAGAAGAACGGGATATCCTGAAAAAGGCCGCGCGGTACTTTGCAAAGGAGCCCGACTGAAGTACCGCTTTATCAATGAGCACCGAACTGTATGGGGTGTGATGACGATGTGTCGGGTACTGAATGTCGCCCGGGCCGGGTTCTATGCGTGGCTGCATAACCCTGTCTCGGCGCGTGATAAAGATAACCAGCGCCTGCTGATGCTTATCCGCGACTCATATTCCCTGAGCGGAGGCGTATACGGTTACCGGCGGGTTCATGGCGATCTGAACGAAATCGGGGAAACCTGTGGTAGAAACCGGGTGGGTCGGATCATGCAACTGGACCGGATTAAAGCTGTGCGCGGCTATAAAGCGCCACGTCGTATCGCTGGCAGGCCTTCAGTCGTTGCTCCTAATCTCGTGCAGCGGCAGTTCACCGTTGTCCGGGCCACCCAGGTCTGGGTCACCGATATTACTTATATCCGCACCTGGCAGGGCTGGCTGTATCTGGCGGTGGTTATCGATCTCTTCGCCCGTAATGTGGTCGGCTGGTCGATGAAACCCACTCTCTCACGCGAACTGGCGCTCGACGCGCTGATGATGGCGGTCTGGCGCCGAAAACCAGACAGCGAGGTTATCGTACATAGCGATCAGGGCAGCCAGTACGGCAGTGACGACTGGCAGCGCTTCTACCGGGCCAATAACCTGGCGCCGAGCATGAGCCGGCGTGGCAACTGCTGGGATAATGCGGTGGCCGAATCGTTCTTCAGTTCGCTGAAAAAAGAACGGATCAGAAAACGCATATATAAAACCAGGGATCTGGCCCGGGCGGATCTTCGATTACATTGAAGTCTTCTATAACCGGTCCCGGCGCCACAGCCACCTCGGCGACGTCAGTCCGGAGGCCTTCGAACAGGCCTCGTCGTGAGGACAGGATTTGTCTACAGGCGTGGGGTCAGTCCAAACTATAGGGCAGGATCGTCTACCGGGGCGGGGTCAGTCCATCAACGGCTCGGAAGTGTCTAGATTATCCGTGGCGATTCAGTTACAGTACATCTCAGGTCTGCAGGGTTCAGGCCCTGTTCAGGCCTGAAAATTAAGCACATTTTCTGAGGCTGGAAATCAACTCATGCTGACAGCCTGAGCCTGTTGGCATGGTAAGCAATGTGCTCACCAATAAAGCTGGAAATGAAATAATAGCTGTGGTCGTATCCAGTATGATATCGGAACGACGCATTGAGGTTCATCTCATTGCATACTCTCTCAAGGATTTTGGTGCGCAGTTGCTCTTCATAAAAGGCGTCACTCAGCCCCTGATCAATGAAGATTTCTGGTAATTTTTCACCCTGTAAAATGAGGCTGACTGGATCGTAGGCTTCCCACGTTTTTCTGTTTTCACCCAGGTAAGCGCTAAATGCCTGTTGCCCCCATGGCACCTGAGAAGGCGATACTATCGGGGAAAATGCTGATACGCTCACATATTCACCAGGATTTCGCAGAGCCAGCACCAGAGCACCCAGCCCTCCCATAGAATGACCGGATATAGATTTTCTTGCCGTTGCAGGAAAATGATTCATGACGACATCCGGAAGCTCTCTGAGAATATAGTCATACATCCTGTAATGAACATTCCACGGCTGTTCCGTCGCGTTCAGATAAAAACCGGCCCCCTGGCCAAGATCGTAACTGTCGGCATCCGGGACATTATTACCCCGGGGACTGGTATCCGGGACAACAACGATGACGTTATGCCGGGCTGCATAATGCTGCATACCTGATTTGGTGATGAAATTCTGCTCAGTACAGGTCAGGCCCGACAACCAGTATAGTACCGGCAGTTTTTCTGTTACTGCTTTGGGAGGAAGATACACACCGAAATTCATTTCACAATTAAGGGATTGTGAATAATGCCGGTACACGTTTTGCCAGCCGCCAGAGCTGGCATGCTGCTCAATGAGTTCCATCAGCCGTTATCTCATGGTTATTTCCCCTGACCGAAGCCAGGGGAAGTATCTTTAAATCCGGACGTCAGATAAACGTATACGCCGTGATTTTGTTACCCGCCGGATCCCGCAGGTAGGCAGCATAGGCCCCGGGAAGGTGACCACGCGGGCCAGGTTGACCTTCATCAGCTCCACCGGCGGCAAGGCCGGCAGCATGGAAAGCATCAACCTCTTCCGGGGTGGCAGCAGCGAAGCCGACAGTCACCCCGTTAGCGGAAGGTGCTTCACCGTTGCCCGGACGGGCAATGATAAATGCCGGCTTTTCGCGGCCATAGAGTACCCAGCCGTTGCCAAACGGGCCGAGGTTATTGATACCAAGCGTGCCCAGGACGACATCGTAAAATGCGGAGGATTTCTCGACATCGGCTGCGCCAATGAACACATGAGAAAAGATGCCGTCACCAGAAATTACCGGAGTTGTCATTTTCCACTTCCTTCAGTTTGAGTTGATTAAAATTCTGATGGGATCAGTAATGAATCACTGTCCGGATAGATTTGCCTTCATGCATAAGCTCGAAGGCGTCATTGATTTCATCCAGTGTCATCGTATGGGTTACAAATGGCTCAAGGTCAATATCCCCCTTCATGGCATCCTCGACCATACCGGGGAGCTGAGTGCGGCCTTTTACTCCGCCAAACGCGGAACCTTTCCATACGCGCCCGGTGACCAGCTGGAAAGGACGGGTGGAAATCTCCTGTCCGGCCCCTGCGACACCAATGACAACGGACTGCCCCCACCCACGGTGAGCACTTTCCAGCGCTGCACGCATGACGTTAACGTTACCGATACATTCAAAGGTATGGTCAATACCCCACTTGTTGATATCCAGCAGAACATCTTTAATCGGTTTGTCATAATCATTCGGGTTAATGCAGTCAGTGGCCCCGAACTGACGGGCCAGGTCAAATTTTGTCGGATTAGTATCGATAGCGATAATACGTCCCGCTTTTGCCTGACGGGCCCCCTGTACCGCAGCCAGACCAATTGCCCCCAGACCAAAAATGGCAACTGAATCGCCCGGCTGCACTTTAGCCGTGTTATGGACGGCGCCAATACCGGTAGTCACGCCACAACCCAACAGGCAGACGTGTTCATGGTTCGCCTCCGGGTTAATTTTTGCCAGAGAAACCTCGGCCACAACGGTGTATTCACTGAATGTGGAACATCCCATGTAGTGGTAAAGAGGCTGACCGTTGTATGAAAAGCGAGTGGTCCCGTCAGGCATCAGTCCTTTGCCCTGAGTCTCGCGAACCGATACACAGAGGTTCGTTTTACCGGACTGGCAGAATTCACACTCCCCGCATTCAGCGGTGTAGAGCGGAATAACATGGTCACCCGGCTTCACACTGGTGACGCCTTCACCAACTTCAACGACGATACCGGCTCCCTCGTGGCCGAGAACCACCGGGAAAACGCCCTCAGGGTCATTCCCTGAGAGGGTAAAGGCATCGGTATGGCAGACACCTGTGTGGGTGTTTTTAATCAGCACCTCGCCTTTTTTAGGCGGAGCAACATCAATTTCAACAATCTCCAGGGGCTTCCCTGGTGCAAATGCAACAGCGGCACGTGATTTCATACGTAATATATCCTCAATGTAATAATGGCCTCACCTATTTAAGATAGGCACGAACCAGCTCAATCGTATCGTCAACTGATTTACTGACTTCATGACTGTAGCTGTCATTCTGGTCAAAGGTTTCCCGTATGTGGCTCTCCAGCACCTCTGCCATCAGTCCGTTAGCGGCGCCCCGGACGGCGGCGATTTGCTGGAGAACGGAACGGCATTCAGCGCCACTTTCAAGTGCTCTTTCCAGAGCATCAATCTGACCCCGGATACGGCGAACCCGGGTTAGGACCTTTTTTTTCTCTTCAGGAGTACTGGGCATTGCTTACCTCACTGCTCTGTATTTCTTATACTATAGGGGAGTATTACATTAAGATCAACACATACCCCACTATAGTATAATAAATATATCAGAGCACCGGTAATGACTCCAACTTACTGATAGTGTTTTATGTTCAGATAATGCCCGATGACTTTGTCATGCAGCTCCACCGATTTTGAGAACGACAGTGACTTCCTGCCCAGCCTTGCCAGATGCTGCCTCAGATTCAGGTTATGCCGCTCAATGCGCTGCGTATATCGCTTGCTGATAACGTGCAGTTCTCCCTTCAGGCGTGATTCATAAAGCGGCCAGCCATCCGTCATCCATACCACGACCTCAAAGGCCGACAGCAGGCCCAGAAGACGCTCCAGCGTGACCAACGTGCGTTCACCGAATACGTGCGCCACAACCGTCCTCCGTATCCTGTCATACGCGTAAAACAACCAGCGCTGGCGTGATTTAGCGCCGACGTAACCCCACTGTTCGTCCATTTCCGCGCAAACAATGACGTCACTGCCCGGTTGTATGCGTGAGTTTACCGACTGCGGCCTGAGTTTTTTAAGTGTCGTAAAATCGTGTTGAGGCCAACGCCCATAATGCGTGCACTGGCGCGACATCCGACGCCATTCATGGCCATATCAATAATTTTCTGGTGTGTACCGGGCTGAGAGACGGTGTAAGTGAACTGTAGCTGCCATGTTTTACGGCAGTGAGAGCAGAGATAGCGCTGATGTCCGGCAGTACTTTTACCGTTACGCACCACGCCTTCAGTAGCTGAACAGGAGGGACAGCTGATAGAAACAGAAGCCACTGGAGCACCTCAAAAACACCATCATACACTAAATCAGTAAGTTGGCACCATTACCCGAATTACCAGCGTCTGCTCTTGGCACGGAGCGGACCTATTTACTGAGCCGAAGGTCCGCTCAGACTAACTCATTAAAGCCTGGTTGTTTTATCGCATCATCAGCCGTGTTCTGAAGCATTAGCTATGTATCTTCAGGGATGCTGATTTTCCCTCTGCACCAGATAAACCAGAATACAGTTTGATGTCGGTCAAAAAAGACAGCTTTAAGTGCATGAAATGAATAATGTTTCTTGAATGCTGGCAAAGCACTGGGATCGTAGTGTTGATTATTAGACGATCGGTCAATATTATTTATTGACGACTTAATGACTGAACGGTAAACGCCCGGACAAACGAGGTGAACGTGTTTAAATCTTTATTAATCAACAAAACAGATGGACGCTATAGTGCGCAACTTGCTGAAATCGCTGAAAGTGAACTACCGCAGGGGGATGTGGAGGTCAATGTTGACTATTCATCCATCAACTACAAAGACGCACTGGCCATTACGGGCCGGGGCCCAATCGTCCGACGCTTTCCCATGGTGCCCGGCATTGATTTTACCGGTACAGTGTCCGCCAGTTCACATCCCGAATATCAGGCCGGAGATAAGGTTCTCCTGACCGGCTGGGGTGTTGGGGAAAAACACTGGGGCGGACTATCCGAAAAAGCACGGGTAAATGGAGACTGGCTGACGCCGCTCCCGGCTGGCGCTAACGGCAAACACGTAATGGCAATCGGAACAGCTGGGTTTACCGCGATGCTGTGCGTAGACGCACTTCTGAATCATGGTATTAAGCCTGAAGATGGTCCGGTACTTGTTACCGGTGCCAGCGGCGGCGTCGGGAGCATTGCGGCCATGATCCTTGCATCAATGGGGTACCGCGTTACGGCGTCTACTGGACGCCCGGAAGAGGCTGCCTGGCTCTATAAAACGGTCGGTGTGGACGAGATTATTAACCGTTCCGAGCTCTCCTGTCCCGGAAAACCGTTACAGAAAGAACGCTGGGCTGCCGCCATTGATACAGTCGGTAGCCATACGCTCTGCAATGTATGCGCCGGGGTGCGTTATGGCAGTATTGTTGCAGCCTGCGGCATGGCACAGGGGATGGAACTAATGGGGAATGTGGCTCCGTTTATCCTGCGTGGCGTCACGCTGAAAGGGATTGACAGTGTCATGTTCGCGAAGGAAAAAAGAGCGGCGATCTGGCAGCAGGCGGTACAGTATTTACCGGAGTCCAGACTGGATAGCCTGACCACCGTTTATCCGCTGAGTGATGCCATCAATGTGGCCGAAAAACTTCTGAGTGGCGGAATTCGTGGCCGGGCAGTAATTCAGTGTAGCTAATGAAGTGGAAGCCAGGCTCAGCCTGGGTTTGATAATTATTATCAGGGGCTGCGGCCCCTTTTTTACTTTTCAACAGCCGTGTCCTTAGAGGGCTGATAGCGTACTGACTTTTTGAAATAGCTCCAGAAGTCGTACACAGGCTGGGTTGAGCAATAAAGTTTGGCACGCATTACGGCACCCTCCCAACTGCTCCAGAAAATGGCCGCCAGTTGCGTATTATTCATATCGGAACGGATTTCGCCCGAAGATAACGCGTCGGACAGACAGCACGCCACAAGCGCCTGCCAGCGCTCAAGTATTTCGTGGAGCTGTTTGATAAAGGACAGTGGAAGACCCGGACTCTCCTGCATCATATTGCCAACCAGACAGCCCCGGGTGAAATTGTACTTTTTAATGCCGTCGCAGGCATCGTCGATGAAATTTTCCAGACGCATCATTGGTGTGAAGGATGATTCATACAGATGTTTTTGGAGTTTATGCACAAAGAAACTGTCATAGGCGCTCAGAACAGTCTGGGCATACTCTTCTTTGCTCTTGAAATAGTAATAAAATGAGCCTTTAGGAACACTGGCATTTTTGACAATGGCATCGACTCCCGTTGAAAGAAAACCATTCTGCGTGAGCAGTTCAAGCCCGCTTCGGATCAGGTCATTACGGGTATCTGTATAGGTACTCTCTGTTTTTCGTGGCCTGCCTCGCCCACGAATTTCGCCAGTCATGACTTTGCTCCTGCATTTTATTAACGGAAAAGAATAAGTGATTTTGCGCGGAGGCTTCAATCAGTTTATCCCCGGCGGTGACGAGGTGGCCACCTATGCCGACTGGACAGGGGACTGACTATTGCCATAACGCCATCGCAGGTTGCTTCAGTAAACCTGCTAATCCCGTACAATGGCGAATTCGCTATATCCGCTTCTCGCACTTAGCTGCCATAAATCGGCCAGGCAATCACAGGTCATTTCTGTCTCGCAAAGAAGGTGCCGTTTCTGCTTTGCGTTGACACCCCTAAATATTAGAATTAAAAGGAGAGAGTTACTGGAAAAAGGCAGCGGAGGCAGTGACAATCGTGGCTTGAAGCCACTACTCGATGGATGCGGACATGTAGTTGGCGTCATTCGACAAAACTAGCAAACTTCTAATAGTCACCATTTCTCCCGTCTGGCGGGAGTGCTGTCAAATGCCCCCCTCATCTCTGTGTGGGAAATGAAGGGTGAAGGGGAAATAGATGACAGCGTTATTTCTACGCCCAGAATACTGAATACCTTGTACAGACGATCAATACTGGCGCTAGCAGGGTTTGCTTCCAGGCGGGCATAGGTTTGCTGCGTTACGGCAAGCCTCTCAGACACATCTTTTTGCGTGAAGCCCTTGATTTTGCGAAACCCGATTAGCACAGGTCTGAGCTGGTTCAGCGTTTTTATCGGGAACTGATTATTCATAAGTGACCTGCCTCGCAGACTGAGTAGGGAGTACCGCCCTGTAATACAGCAGGTAAGGTGTATTTTGTGTTATACAGACTATAGGCTGTAAAACCTTTATTGAAAAGATGCTGATGTTCCAGGGGCATGCCGAGCATGGACGATTTTCTGCGGGGCGGTATTTCGCTACGGGGGAGATTGCGTTCGGGCAATGTACCGGTGTAAAAAACGTCAATTTTTCAAAACCGCTGTTATCGGGATAAGCTGAAAACTCCGAAGGCAGACACAGCCACGAATAATGTCAGACTTAAACTCTGTAGCTGTCTTCTTTTGCCTGTAAATAACGTCTAGTTTGACTCTGATGAAGGCTGTACCAGGCAGAGAACATGTCACTCTCGGGGCCGGATGATAAAATGTGTTCAACTGGCTGGGCAGGGTAATAGCGAAGAACGTTCTCTGAAATTCGATTCAGCTCAGCGTAACGTGCGCTGTAGGTATGTATAATCCATTGCATCAATTTTGCATCCGTATTATTCGCAGATTACACACAAGAAGCTTAACAATGGCTGAAAGAGTGAGCAGGGATATGTAACAAAAACAAGGGCTTCAAGATGAACTGGATAAAACCGGAGCAGAGCAAGCCCTGTTCCGGTTTGTCAGGCTTTGGAATTTCTTCCAGGCCCCTGCAGCTAGTCACAACAAACACATTAATGTTTTCATTGCTTCAATTCAATATTATTGTGTGAAAGGGATTCCATCGAAATCGGCTTATGCATGCTTAAAACTAAACTGCCCCGGCTGCAGTCATTTGGTTGCTGTGGGCTCTGTACTGTGTCTAATAGTGAAAGAATCTTACGTTATAACGAAGGAAATTGCTGAATGACTCTACGATTGCAGACGGAATCACCCGCTGACCAGGATATGTTTAGAGGCAGCAGTCATGAAAAAGTTGCAGAGAATGTGGCTCAGATCATCAGGACACCTGATGTCAATATTATTGGTCTGGAAGGTGAGCTGGGTTCAGGTAAGTCAACAATATTGAAGTTCCTGCAGAAAAAGCTTAAAGATGATTTTACGTTCATTAACTTTGATGCAGAACGTTACCATCATGGCTCAACTAAAAAAGCGCTTATCGATGTCATCCACCACGGGGTCAGCCTACAATGTCCGGGCTCCCGGGATGTGTTGGATAAGTATAAAAATCTGGCTCTGGGTAACATCGTTGAATACGACAAGAGGGTCAGCAGCAGGCTAAGCTGGTTGACCGTCGTTTTTATTTTACTGTCATTGCTTTCCGTGCAGATGCTTCGTTATGTGCTAACAGACCTTAATCAATATTTTACTAACAAGGAGTCATTATTAGGGTGGCTTTTTTATGTTGAGGTGGCCGCGTTTCTTTCTCCTGCCATTATGGTCGCAGGACTGGCATGCCTGCAGAACATGGAATGGTACAGAAAGAAAGGGTATTCGAGTATTGGTGATTTGTTCAAACGCAACAGTACTGACAGGATTGAAGAGACTTGGCTAGTTAATAAGGAGGTCGGAGCTATTGAGCTGGCTGAAGCTCTGCAGGGATTTACCTCCAAAGAGGTCATTTCCCATGGAGATCGCTTCATCCTTATCATTGATAATCTGGACCGAATCAGTGCAGACAAAGTGAAAGAGCTCTGGAGTGATATGGAGCTTATTGCCGGAGCCACTCATGAACACTTCAGGATAGTGGTGCCCTATTCGGCAAGACAGGTTTCAGCCTCACTTTCTGTGGCGGGTTTCAGCGGGCGTGAGTTTATTGCAAAGCGGATTCCTGTAAGTTTTCAGGTTCCTCCTCTTATTTCGGCAGGATGGCAGGAAGCGTTAAGGCAGTACTGGAAAGAAACAGTAAATGAGGATGCAGGGATAGCGTGCCGGGAAGCAACGGTGTTGCTTGAGCGCTGGAAACCCTCTGAGTATCCTCGTATCACACCGCGATTAATGAAGAAGTTTGTTAATGATATTCATATTCTGAACCTTACCGTTCCTGCAACAGAAGATCATCGCCATATTCTTATTGCTCTCTACTTACTGGTGGTCAGATACGGGGAGCGAGATATTAAAGTATTACTTCGCGATCCCAAAGCTAGTCAGACCGAACCCGGTATTGCTCCGGATGATTTTGACGAGATGCTCTCGCTAACTTATCAACAAATATCCCGAATTTTTAATAACGATACAGAAAGATGGAGCGAATTTCTGATGAGCATCCACTATCAGTCCACGGTGGAGCTTGCCAGGAGCGAGTTGCTTGATACGCCTCTTAAAGACGCGATTGGTGCTATAAATATCCCACGGCTTGAAGAACTGACGGCCTTGTGGGGTTTCGCTGAAGCATGGCAGCGAGTGGCACCACATATTCAGATGCGAGACTGGCTGGTTTCTTATAGCCGGATGGATGAGAAGTGTCAGGCTCTCGCCGAACCGCAACTCAAAGTCGCAGTGCAAATGCTGAATCAGAGTTATGCTGTTTCACTCAGAGAAAAGAATGATGAAGGTTTCGTATTGAGTCTGCAGAAACTGATGGCTGACGGGCGGATAAGCCTAGAGCCTTTCGTCGAAAGGCAAATATCGTTTATTGTGAGTAAACTTGATGAAATTCAGGATTCAGAAAAATTGGAGGCTGAATCCACGCAGACGTTGCTGCAGGAAGCTGATTCATACTCTGTTCTGGCCGGTGAATCACTACTGAATAAAATGGAGAATTTTGTAGATGGCGTATTTTATGTGGAATACCTTGTCAATAATGAAGAGACCTTGTCAAACCTGAAAATTGGCACACTAGATATCGGAAATCACGGTCGGGAGGAGATGTTACGCTATGGAGCTGAGCAACCTCAGATAGACCTTTTTAATCCGGGAATTATCCGGCATATCAATATTGCATCGAAGGCGGTACAGAACGTAATTGGAAAGAATGATGGTACAGGTGGGGCTCAGGTTAGCTCTGCAATAATGACGCTTAAAAATCGTCAGGTTGTTGAGGACGTTATCCATTTCAGAAAAATTGTTCTGAGCCCGGACTGGAATAATAATGTTTTAAATCAATATTATCTTAATAATACGGCGACGAGGAATCTCTTCCCTGCGGAATTTGCTGCACAGGCTGTTGCTCACATGGTGCTCCATGGTAACTATGCCGGTATCGAGTCGTACAGTGAACATATTGGTGAGGAACGGTTTGACCTGGCTTTGGCTGCATATCTTCGTTATCTACGTACTGCCGAGAGTATCTTTATAGCACTTAAGGATAAAAATGTTCTGCCGTACATCAAAAATGCTGTTGGCAGGATTGTTGATTTAGGTCTTCTGGTGAATATACCTGTCCTGAGCTTTGTTAAAGGTCAGTATGACGTCATCAAAGAAGCTACAAATGCAACCTCTCTTTTAATATTTGTGCGAGAGCGTCAAAAAGCACTGTCAGAGAAAATAATTGAGTCTGATGTGAATGCTATGGGTCCAGTATTTCTCCATGACGTATATCAGTCAGGTGAGCAGTTTGATATTTTGAAGAAAAAGCTGAACGCCCTGGCATGTGGAGTATTTAGTTCTTCTGAAAGGCTTATTGAGTGTTTTACGGTTCTTCCTGTGAACATGCGCTTTATCCTTGAACAAATGCAACTTCAGGGGCAGCATATCCGGATGGAAGGTAGTGTGGGTATCTTTGCATCATGGTTCCGTGATGCAGAGCCAGACGTTGTCACAAATGCCGAGAACATTCATTTCCTGTGGTCTTGCCTCGACGATACCCAGAGAGAGACTGTACTTGATGAGTTGCACGATGTCTTACTTGAAAGACATATTCGTATTGACAGCCGTATTGCGATTATTACCCGTTTTCATAATGAGTTGTCGTTTATTGAACCTGAGAAGGCCGTTGAACGCAGGGCTATTGCGGCGCTGTTTAGCGCTTCTGTTGATAATGTATTATTGTCTCAATGGCTTGACCGTCAGACGTTTTCATTTTCATCATGGTCTCCGGAGGACGCCCGTACGGCAACGAGTTGTATAATGAATAACTCGGAGATTTTTCCTCTCATCTGCAGGAATTCACAGTATATTAAAAACAGAATGTTACCAGAGAAAGCGGACGTTACAGAAGATAGTGATACGTTTCCGGACTGAGTTCGTTCTTTAAATCCTATACCTGAAGACCACAGCGGTGGTCTTTGGGAGTTTTTTTATTGCCTGATATACATTAAGCATGTTATATCTTGCTAAGAAATAATCATTCAGGGATTAATCATAACTACTGAAGTTATGTTGTGTTCTTTTCTTTTAAAAATAAATTATTCAGATTTATTTTCTATTGATTTAATGAGGTAGGGAATGACAGAAAGTGCTTTGCTTTTGCGAGAGGCATTTAATGAATCGGT
>NZ_JBMKHQ010000005.1:256762-369873 GCF_049237385.1 Enterobacter cloacae complex sp. IR5412
GCCTGTAATTACTGGTATCGTACAGCAGCGCAAAGATTGAGTTTTATGAGTATAGTCAGTTGGGTTTTCATCTGTTTTATCAGACTTAGAAAAATGAAATCTTTCAATTCATTGATTTTAAACGCAAAAAAATTTCTAAATGATCAGAATTATAGGGTGCTCGCTCTGTTCGATCACCGAACACGAAGGTCGTATTATTCAGAGCCGTTCCGAAGAGTCGATTGTTAACGAGATCGAAGCGATTCGCGACACAGTCCCGGGCTTTACCGGCGTAATCTCCGATTTGGGTGGTCCAACGGCTAACATGTACATGCTGCGCTGCAAATCGCCGCGCGCTGAGCAGACCTGTCGTCGTCTCTCCTGCGTCTATCCGAGCATTTGCGAGCATATGGACACCAACCACGAGCCGACGATCAACCTTTACCGTCGCGCCCGTGACCTGAAAGGCATCAAGAAGATCCTGATCGCCTCCGGCGTGCGTTACGACATTGCGGTGGAAGATCCGCGCTACATCAAAGAGCTGGCGACGCACCACGTTGGCGGTTATCTGAAGATCGCCCCGGAGCACACCGAAGAGGGCCCGCTGTCCAAAATGATGAAGCCGGGCATGGGCAGCTATGACCGCTTTAAACAGCTGTTTGATACCTTTTCAAAACAGGCGGGGAAAGAGCAGTATCTGATCCCATACTTCATCTCCGCGCACCCCGGCACCCGTGATGAAGACATGGTGAACCTGGCGCTGTGGCTGAAGCAGCGTCGATTCCGTCTGGATCAGGTGCAGAACTTCTACCCGTCGCCGCTCGCTAACTCGACGACCATGTATTACACCGGTAAAAACCCGCTAAGTAAGATTGGCTATAAGAGTGAAGACGTGGTGGTGCCGAAAGGGGATAAACAGCGCCGTCTGCACAAAGCGCTGCTGCGCTATCACGACCCGAAAAACTGGCCGCTGATCCGTCAGGCGCTGGAAGAGATGGGGAAAAAGCACCTGATCGGCTCGCGTCGTGATTGCCTGGTGCCTGCGCCAACGCTGGAAGAGATGCGCGAAGCGCGCCGCCAGAACCGCAACACGCGCCCGGCGCTGACCAAGCACACGCCAATTGTGCATCAGCGTTCGAACGGTGTTGCGGGAACGAAGAAGAACGTAAAACGTAAGACCGGTTAAACCTGTAAAATGCCCGGTGGCGCTGCGCTTACCGGGCCTACAGGTCTAACCCTCTCCCCTCCGGGGAGAGGGCAGGGTGAGGGGAAACTACCCGCCAAACTGATCCGGGTCCGGCCCAAGCCGCTTGCCCTGATCCAGCTTCGCAATCTCACCCAGCTCGTCTTTATCCAGGCGGAAATCCCAGACGTCGAAGTTCTCGGCGATACGCGATGGCGTGACCGATTTCGGGATCACCACCAGACCGCTATCCAGATGCCAGCGAATGACGATCTGCGCCGGCGTTTTGCCGTACTTATCCGCCAGTTCACGAATGATTTTCTGGTCAAACACCCCTTCGCCGCCCTGAGCCAGCGGGCTCCAGGATTCGGTCTGGATCTTGTGCGTGGCGTTCCACGAATGAAGCTGGCGCTGCTGCATCAGCGGATGCAGTTCAATCTGGTTAATCACCGGCGCGACGCCCGTTTCATCAATCAGGCGTTGCAGATGATGAACCTGGAAATTACAGACGCCGATGCTTTTAATCAGCCCCTCTTTTTGCAGCTCAATCATCCCTTTCCAGGCATCAACGTAATGGTCGATAGCCGGTACCGGCCAGTGCATGAGATAAAGATCGACGAAATCGAGCTGGAGTTTCTCCAGACTCTCCTGTAACGCTTCGCGTGGACGCTTTTGATCGTCGTTCCACAGCTTGGTGGTGATGAATAACTCATCGCGGGGAATGCCAGCGCTGGCAAGCGCGGTCCCCACGCCGTCCTCGTTTTTATAGGCGGCGGCGGTATCAATGGACCGATAGCCGACTTCCAGGGCTTTATGAATGGCGGAGACGACCTCGTCGTTACCGGCTTTCCATACACCTAGCCCCAGCTGGGGCATCACGTTGCCGTCCTGTAGCTTGATTACGGTTTGGTTTGCCATTTTTCCTCCTTCAGGTGCTCATCGCCGGAGGGAACCTCCGACGATGTGATGTGCATTAAGTCTGGACGAAATGTCAAAAAACGAAAGTCAGGATCCTAAAAACGCTTAGCGTGCCGCTTCGTAAATGCGACGGCTGACGTCCAGGGTGATGTCGCCATGCTCGCCGATCTGCGTCATACCGTGTGCTTCCAGCTTCGCCAGCAGGGCAGGGATGGAGCTGCCGTCCAGGCCGTAGTCAGAGAGACGCGTTGGCACGCCCAGGCTTTCAAAGAAGTGACGGGTGGCTTCAATTGCGGCATCAATACGCGCATCGTCGGAACCCTCGGTGATGTTCCACACGCGTTCGGCGTACTGGAGCAGTTTGGCGCGTTTAGCGTCACGTTTTTCATTCCACAGCGCAGGCAGAACCACCGCCAGCGTCTGGGCGTGATCCAGGCCGTGCATCGCCGTCAGCTCGTGACCGAGCATATGGGTCGCCCAGTCCTGTGGCACGCCTGCACCGATAAGGCCATTCAGTGCCTGTGTTGCAGCCCACATCACGTTAGCACGCACGTCATAGTTTTCAGGTTCTTTCAGCGCTTTCGGACCTTCTTCAATCAGCGTCAGCAGAATGCCTTCCGCGAAACGATCCTGAATTTTGGCGTTCACCGGGTAAGTGACGTACTGCTCAACGGTGTGAACAAAGGCGTCGACCACGCCGTTCGCCACCTGACGCGCAGGCAGGGTATAGGTGTAAACCGGATCGAGGATCGCGAACACGGGCTGAACATGTTCGTTCATAAAGGCCTGCTTGTCACCGGTGGTTTTACGGGAGATGACCGCGCCTTTGTTGGACTCAGAGCCGGTGGCCGGCAGCGTCAGCACGGAGCCCATCGGGATCGCACTGCTGATGTCGCTGCCGCCCGTTTCCAGAATATGCCACGGGTCGATGCCGTCAGCGTAATGCGCTGCCGCCGCGATGAATTTGGTGCCGTCCAGCACGGAACCGCCGCCCACCGCCAGCAGGAAAGTGATCTGCTCCTCACGGGCGATTTTTACCGCGTTCATCAGCGTTTCATAAGACGGGTTAGGCTCGATACCGCCGAACTCGCGTACGTCCAGCCCTTCCAGAGCGCTGTAAACCTGATCCAGTACGCCGGTTTTTTTCACGCTGCCGCCGCCGTAGGTAATCAGGACGCGGGCGTCCGTCGGGATTTGCGCGCGCAGGTCAGCGATAGCGTCTTTACCAAACAGAATGCGGGTTGGGGTGTGAAGATTAAAGTTGTTCATGGCTTGTTCCCTGTAGTGGGTAGAAAATCGTGGTGGCGCAGAAGGCAACCTGATGCTGCACATTGTGGCGGGCAGGCGCTATCCTCTCAATGCACATTCCTGCCGATGTCTTGCCCATTTCTACAGCACGCTGGAGAAACGGTAAGAAAATGCGCACACTGTCAGCGTCGGAAACCGTACCCGGAGTAACTGAAAATGAACCGTGATGCCATCTGCCGCCAGCTAACGTCGCAGATTAAAAGACTGATAGATAACGGAAATGATTCGGCTGAGCTGTTGCCGGATATCCGATTGCTCTACGGTACCCAGCCCGGAACGCGCACCCCGGTGATGTATCAGCCCGGCATCGTGTTTCTCTTTTCTGGCCATAAGATTGGCTATATCAATGAGCGCGTGTTCCGTTACGACACCAATGAATATCTGCTTCTGACTGTACCTTTACCCTTCGAATGTGAAACTTTCGCGACAGAGGAGGTACCGCTGGCCGGGATCCGCGTCAACGTCGACATTCTCCAGTTGCAGGAGTTGCTGATGGAGATTGGGGAGGACGAATTTTTCCGGCCGTCGATGGCGGCAAGCGGTATCAACTCCGCGACCTTATCGGAGGAAATTCTCTGCGCGATTGAACGCCTGTTAGACGTGATGGAAAGGCCTCTGGATGCGCGTATTCTCGGAAAGCAGATTATCCGCGAAATTCTTTACCATGTGCTGCTGGGACCGGGCGGCGGGGCGCTGCTGGCGCTGGTAAGCCGGCAAACGCACTTCAGCCTCATTAGTCGCGTGCTGAAGCGCATCGAGAGCCAGTACACGGAAAACCTCAGCGTTGATCAGCTGGCGGCGGAAGCCAATATGAGCGTCTCGGCGTTTCACCATAACTTTAAATCCGTCACCAGCACGTCGCCGTTGCAGTACCTCAAAACTTACCGTCTGCATAAGGCGCGGATGCTGATGATCCACGATGGCATGAAGGCCAGCGCCGCGGCGATGCGGGTCGGGTATGAAAGCGCTTCGCAGTTTAGTCGGGAATTTAAGCGTTACTTCGGCGTCACGCCGGGGGAAGATGCGTCACGTATCAGAACCATGCAGGGAGCGTGAGGGGAAACGGAGGCCGGGTAAGCGGTAGCGCCACCCGGCTTTTATTTATGCGCTGCAATACTTTTTCTTGATCACCACCGCAATGGTCCCCACCAGCCCTGCAACCAGCAGGAAAATCGGCAGGATCATCAGGAAGGTCATCACCTGGTCTTCATGGCGCTTAACAAAGGGGATCATATTCAGCGCGTAGCCGAGTGTGGTAACCACGCCCACCCAGAGCAGGGCGCTCAGCCAGTTGAAGAACTGGAAGCGGCGGTTAGAGAGGCCTGAAATACCCGCCATGGTAGGCAACAGGGTGCGAACGAACGCCAGAAAACGCCCGGCAAGCAACGCCAGCAGGCCGTGACGGTCAAACATGCAGGTCGCGCGCTGATGATATTTATGCGGCAGCTGCGCCAGCCAGCCTTTCACCACGCGGGTGTTTCCAAGCCAGCGCCCTTGCAGGTAGCTCAGCCAACAGCCGAGACTGGCCGCAGAGGTGAGGATCACCATTGTCGGTGCGAAGTCCATCACGCCCTTGCCGATTAACGCCCCTGCGAGCAGGAGCAGGCTGTCACCGGGTAAAAATGAGGCTGGCAGTAATCCATTTTCCAGAAACAGCGTCGCGAACATCACGAAATAGACAATCCCGACGACATGTGGGTCCGCCAGCGCGGCAAAATCGTGTTGCCAGAGCGCCGTGATGATATTTTGAATAACAGCCATGGACTTTCCTGTGGAACAGCAGATATAACGCTATTGTACTCCCAATTTTGCCTGTCGGGGTTGATCGCAGGCGCATCTCATACAGACTTTTCTGCTTGCGGTGTTCAGAATAGCGTCCAGGGAGTACATGTCAGCCAGCACTTTACACGATGCGCTCAAATCCTGCCGATAAATCCGCAATTAAATCGTCCACATTTTCCAGCCCGATATGCAGGCGGATTAAGGTCCCCTCGAAGTCCACCTCGCCGCCCGGGCGCAGGGCCGCAATCTGCTCCGGCTGATTGGGCAGGATCAACGATTCAAACCCACCCCATGAATAGGCCATGCTGAAGAGGGTAAAGTTATCCAGATAGCTTGCCAGCTCGGCGTCATTCAGGCGCTTCTTAAGAACAAATGAGAACAACCCGCTGCTGCCCGTAAAGTCACGTTGCCAGTATTCGTGGCCCTTGCTGCCCGGCAGCGCCGGATGGTTAACGCGCTCCACCTGCGGATGCAGCGCCAGCCACTGTGCAATTTGCAGGCTGCTTTCGTGATGCTGACGCAGACGCACGCCGAGCGTACGGATGCCCCGGCTGGTCATGTAGGCGGTATCGGCATCCACCATCTGGCCCATCAGGTAGGCGTTTTCACGCAATTGCTCCCAGCAGCGGGCATTAGATACCGCCGTACCGATCATGCCGTCTGAGTGGCCAATCAGGTATTTGGTCGCCGCCTGAATGGAGATATCGATGTCAAATTCCAGGGCTTTAAACAGCACACCTGCCGCCCAGGTGTTGTCGATCATGATGATCGCTTCCGGCGCTATGCTGCGCACCGCCTTCACGATGGCCGGGACATCATGCACTTCCATGGTGATGGAGCCGGGAGATTCCAGGAACACAACGCGCGTGTTGGGCTGAATAAGCCCGGCAATACCGGCCCCAATCAGCGGATCGAACCAGCTGGTGGTGACGCCGAGCTTGCTGAGTATTTTGGTGCAGAAGTCCTGGCTTGGCTCGTAGGCGGTATTGGTCATCAGGATGTGGTCACCCTGTTCCACAAACGCCAGAATGGTATTGGCGACCGCCGCCGCACCGCACGGGAACAGCGCGCAGCCCGCGCCGCCCTCCAGTTCGCACATGGCTTCCTGCAACGAGAAATGGGTTAACGTGCCACGGCGACCGTAAAACAGCCCGCCCTTCGCGCGATTACGCGTGGCGATTTTTTTATCTTCGACGGTATCAAACACCAGCGAGGAGGCACGCTGGATCACGCTGTTGACCGAGCCCTGGGTGTATTTTTTACTGCGTCCTGCCTGCACCAGCGTGGTCTCAAGCTGCTTTTTAGTCATGTTCGCTAACCCTATTTTTATACGTCTGGACGTCCAGACTACCACGATTGTCAGAATGTGCATCCGGATGCTTATCGAATAAGCAGAAAATATTATCAAAAATTCGCACAAGAAATTTTTACTGCGTAAGCGCAAGGAAAGTGAGCGAAAATTACGGCACTATGTAAATACTAATGAGAACTACTATCAATTCGACGACGTTTTGATATTATTACGTTCAGATTGTGTGATTTGCGTCCTGGAGATACAGAGTGGGTAATAATTTGATGCAGACGGATCTCTCCGTTTGGGGCATGTATCAACATGCTGACATCGTCGTTAAGGTTGTGATGATCGGCCTGATTCTGGCGTCCGTGATCACCTGGGCTATCTTCTTCAGCAAGAGCGCCGAACTTCTTTCACAAAAACGCCGCCTCAAGCGTGAGCAGAAGCAGCTGGCGGAAGCCCGCTCTCTGGATCAGGCTTCTGATATCACCTCATCCTTCCATGCGAAAAGCCTGACTACCCTGTTAGTGAACGAAGCGCAGAACGAGCTGGAACTCTCAGCAGGCAGTGAAGATAACGAAGGCATTAAAGAGCGTACCGGCTTCCGTCTGGAGCGTCGCGTTGCGGCCGTGGGTCGTCATATGGGCCGCGGTAACGGCTACCTGGCGACTATCGGCGCTATCTCCCCGTTCGTCGGCCTGTTCGGTACCGTCTGGGGCATCATGAACAGCTTTATCGGTATCGCCCAGACGCAGACCACTAACCTTGCGGTCGTCGCGCCGGGTATCGCAGAAGCGCTGCTGGCAACGGCTATCGGTCTGGTTGCCGCTATCCCTGCGGTAGTTATCTATAACATCTTCGCGCGCATGATTGGCAGTTACAAAGCCACACTGGGTGACGTTGCCGCGCAGGTTCTGCTGCTGCAAAGCCGCGATCTGGACCTGAACGCCAGCGCCGTTAAACCGGTGCATGCGGCGTCCAAACTGCGCGTAGGTTGATTGTATGGCAATGCGTCTTAATGAAAATCTGGACGATAACGGTGAAATGCATGAGATCAACGTGACGCCGTTTATCGACGTCATGCTGGTTCTGCTGATTATCTTTATGGTTGCCGCGCCGCTGGCGACGGTGGACGTGAAGGTGAATCTGCCAGCGTCCTCCAGCCAGCCGCAGCCGCGTCCGGAAAAGCCTGTCTACCTGTCCGTGAAGGCCGATAAGTCCATGTTCCTGGGCAACGATCCGGTGACGGATGTCTCGGTTATTCCGGCGCTGGACCAGCTGACCGGCGGCAAGAAAGACACCACCGTCTTCTTCCGCGCGGATAAAACCGTCGATTATGAAACCATGATGAAGGTAATGGACACGCTGCATCAGGCGGGATACCTGAAGATTGGTCTGGTCGGCGAAGAGAAAGCGGCCGCGAAGTAAAACGAAGGCGAAGCCGCCTTCCGTGCCGGGTGGCGGCTTCGCCTTACCCGGCCTACAATCTCAGGCTAGCGCCGCCGGGCGAACCACGTTGTCAGCAGTTAGAAGATGTTGTTGACGCCTCTTCATCGAGCGCCACGCAGGTGACGTTTGATGTGCGATAGTTGCCTTCCGAGAGTTTACGGGTCAGGCGCAGGGTGGCTGTCTCGCGTGCCAGCAGGTACTGATAGTTCGTCTCCAGTCGCCCAAGGATCTTCTCTTTAAGCTCAGGGCGCAGCTCAATAATAGCGTTCATCACCGCGCCGTAAATCTCCTCTTTGGCCTGCAAGGCATAAATTTCCCGACGGTTCTGCCATTTCAGGCGCACCAGCGTGGCCGGAATCGAAACCAAGTCCTGCGTTATTCGCGTCATCTCGTCATTTTTTATCTTTTTCAGGGCGTCGAGATTCTGCTTTAAGATAAATTCATCGCTTTTCTTATCATCTAAAGTCAAATAAACGTTATTACCGCTATCATCATTCACGTTAATCATCCCCCAGGTTATAAAAAATGGGATTGTTTTTTTCACGCGTAATTAAGTTAAGCCAAATTTCATTGCCAGCTTCATTTATTTGCTGTGTTTTCTCGGCCATTATTTGACTTAGAGCCTGGGCATCTATTTCCCCTTCGGCCTGTAAATCATTTAGCAGATGAACTAAGGCTTCAATCTTGATGGCACGAAATAACCGTTCTTTTAAATGGCGATCGTGCTCTTCCAGCACCATATTACGGGATTTGCCGGTGCGTGAAACACCAATTAATATATCGGCTTCATAGTCGGAGAGTTTTCTTTTTCCTTGAGTGAAATTCGCCTCTTTATCTGCTTCCGTCGAAGGCTGTTCCACAGGCGTAATGTGGTACTTTGCCGGGACAAGATTGTCGGGCAGCATTTTAATTTCCTTTAATTTCAAAAGGGTGGGGTTGGAAAAAGGGTGAGATTCGTTGACAATATCATGAGGCAATTTTAAAATCAAAAAAAATGGAGCCTACCCATGAACAGCATTTTCTTCACGGTCGTAACGTTACTATTACTGACCGCTGGCGTGCTTTTATTGATGCAAGAGTTCAATAAAACGAAAGTGTCAAATGACGCCAGTGAACCACCGCAGCCTGAATTGATGTCCAAAGAGGAGGGGGAAGATCATTTCTCCGTCTTGATGAACGCCGTGACGCCAGTCTGGTACTGGCGGGTGAATCACGAATATATCGATTTTCTCCATGCGACAATTAAGCGAATGAAA
The DNA here is from genome assembly GCF_049237385.1 of Enterobacter cloacae complex sp. IR5412. Taxonomy (NCBI): domain Bacteria; kingdom Pseudomonadati; phylum Pseudomonadota; class Gammaproteobacteria; order Enterobacterales; family Enterobacteriaceae; genus Enterobacter; species Enterobacter cloacae complex sp. IR5412. The sequence continues at coordinate 265,932 of NZ_JBMKHQ010000005.1, forward strand.
ATGGCCGAAATTAATGATACGCCCGGCCTGTTCGACGCGCAGCGCCGCTGTAGCGACCTTAATTCGGCGGTCTATAAATATTACGACAATATCAAAAAGCGCTGTTTGAATGGCGAGAAGGTGTCGTATTCCGATTTAGACGTATTAAATCTGCGCCAGTGTTTTCGCGAGTTTAGCCTGGAAGCCTACCCGGAACTGGTCGCACTGGTCTGGCCGGAGTATGCGCGTCCGGATGTGGATCCCAACGAGGTATAGTTGAGATATACTGAGCGCTGGTTTCGTTTGCAGACAGGATTTTATGGAACGCTTCTTTGAAAACGCAATGTATGCCTCTCGCTGGCTGCTCGCACCCGTCTATTTTGGTCTCTCTCTGGCACTGGTCGCCCTGACGATCAAGTTCTTCCAGGAGATATTCCACGTCCTGCCAAACATTTTCTCCGTGGCAGAAGCCGATTTGATTCTGGTTCTGCTGTCGCTGGTGGATATGACGCTGGTAGGAGGATTACTGGTGATGGTGATGTTCTCCGGTTATGAGAATTTCGTCTCTCAGCTTGATATCGCCGAGCACAAAGAAAAGCTCAACTGGCTGGGGAAAATGGACGCCTCATCGCTGAAAAATAAAGTCGCGGCGTCGATTGTGGCGATTTCGTCTATTCACCTGTTACGTGTCTTTATGGATGCTAAAAACGTCCCGGATAATAAGCTGATGTGGTATGTGATTATCCACCTGACGTTTGTACTGTCGGCGTTTGTGATGGGATATCTGGATAAGATCAGTAAGAAATAAATTTACCAGGCCCCTCACCCTGCCCTCTCCCCAGAGGGGAGAGGGTGTTCAAGTTCCCTCTCCCCTCTGGGGAGAGGGTTAGGGTGAGGGGCGAAAGCATCGTACCGCACTATTTATTTATCCGACGACGCCTGCCACAAATTCAGCTCACCATCCGCCACGTGCTGGTCAATCCGCGTCAGTTCATCTTCGGTAAAGCACAGGTTATTCAGCGCCTGAACGTTCTCTTCCAGTTGCTCCGGGCGGCTCGCGCCGATGAGCACTGACGTTACACGTGTATCTTTCAACAGCCAGCTTAGCGCCATCTGCGCCATCGTCTGCCCGCGCGCGTGCGCCATCTCGTTCAGCAGACGAAGGCTGCTCAGGTTGGCTTCGGTCAGCATTTTCTCCGTCAGGCCGCGCACTTTTTTCCCTTCGCGCTGCATACGTGAACCGTCCGGAATACCGTTCAGGTATTTCCCGGTCAGCAGGCCCTGCGCCAGCGGGGTAAAGGCGATACAGCCCGTTCCGTTTTTCTCCAGCGCGTCCAGCAGACCAGTCTTGTCGACCCAGCGGTTAAGCAGGTTGTAAGAGGGCTGGTGGATCAAAAGCGGGATCTTCCACTCGCGCAGCAATTCGGCCATCACCGTCGTGCGTTCCGTGGAGTAGGACGAAATGCCGACGTACAGCGCTTTTCCGCTCTGCACCGCGTGTGCCAACGCGGCGGCGGTCTCTTCCATCGGCGTGTTTTCGTCTACGCGGTGAGAATAGAAAATATCCACATACTCCACTCCCATGCGTTTCAGGCTCTGGTCGAGGCTGGCGAGCAGATACTTACGTGAACCACCCGAACCATACGGTCCTGGCCACATGTCGTAGCCCGCTTTGGTGGAGATGATCAGCTCGTCGCGATACCCGGCAAAATCTTCTCGCAGCAGGCGGCCAAAATTTTCTTCAGCGCTGCCTGGAGGGGGGCCGTAGTTGTTGGCAAGGTCAAAATGGGTAATGCCGAGATCGAAGGCCTTACGCAGCAGCGCGCGCTGGGAATCGAGCGCCTGAACGTGGCCAAAGCTGTGCCACAGACCCAGCGACAGCGCCGGTAAGCGCAGGCCGCTTTTGCCGCAGTATCGGTACTGCATGTTTTCGTATCGGCCGGTGTAAGGGTGCCAGGACATGATGTCTCCTTTCTTATCGGTGAATTTTCGAAACAGCGTTTTTATTCTAAGCTTATCAAATCATAAATCATGGAGATAAGCGATGACGCGCCTGACTGCCAAAGATTTTCCGCAAGAGCTGCTTGATTACTATGACTATTACGCCCACGGTAAAATCAGCAAACGCGAATTTCTGAATCTCGCGGCGCGCTATGCCGCAGGCGGCGTAACGGCGCTGATGCTGTTTAATATGCTTAAACCCAACTACGCCCTCGCGGAGCAGGTTAAATTCACCGATCCCGATATTCTTCCGGAATACATCACTTATCCCTCGCCCAATGGTCACGGCGAAGTGCGCGGTTACCTGGTGAAGCCGGCCAAAGCTACCGCGAAAACGCCCGCGGTAGTGGTCGTGCATGAGAACCGGGGGCTGAATCCGTATATTGAAGACGTGGCACGACGCGTGGCGAAAGCGGGGTATATCGCGCTGGCTCCCGACGGCCTGAGCTCGGTGGGGGGATACCCCGGCAACGACGACGAAGGAAAGGTTTTGCAGCAGAAGGTCGACCCGACAAGGCTGATGAACGATTTTTTTGCCGCCATAGAGTTTATGAAAAATCATCCGGAAGCCACCGGGAAGGTGGGGATTACCGGTTTTTGCTACGGCGGCGGCGTGTCGAATGCCGCCGCCGTAGCGTATCCGGAACTCGAGTGCGCGGTGCCCTTCTATGGTCGTCAGCCGCGGGTGGAGGATGTGCCAAAAATTAGCGCGCCGCTCCTGCTTCATTATGCCGAGCTGGACAAAAATATTAACGAGGGCTGGCCTGCCTATGAAGCCGCGCTGAAATCAAATAATAAGGTTTATGAAGCGTATATCTACCCCGGCGTAAACCATGGATTTCACAACGATTCTACCCCACGCTATGACCAGCCCGCAGCCGAGCTGGCCTGGTCGAGAACGTTAAGCTGGTTTAAAAAATATCTGGAATGATAAGCCCGGCTTAAATAAATCATCACAAAGGGTTATCTTTTCCCCTGTCCCTGCCGATAACGAGGGTAGTACTCGCCTCTGGGCGAATTCACCCTCACGGCAAGGAATACTCAATGAAGATGCTTCGTAATTTCACCATCCGTTTCGTCATGCTGACGGTACTGGGGATCTTTTGTGTCATGTGGGCAGGCGTGGGGCTTTATAGCACCTGGTCTCTGTCTCGTGTTTCTGATGGTAATGACGTTGACCGCCAGCTGGTCAGGCAAATGACGGTGCTGAGCCAGGGCAACGATCAGTATTTCCGTTTCGTCACCCGCCTGAGCCGGGCGATGGAAGCTAAAGCAGCGGGCGGCACGCCGGACCTGGCTCCTGCTCAGCAGGCGCTGGATAACATGAGTAAAAAGCTGGCAGAGATGAAGGCTATCTCCCCGGGCCCGATGGATGAAAAGGTCTCTGCGCAGGTGATTTCCACCTGGCAGGCGCTGCTCGATCGGGGCGTTACGCCTCAGATGGTGCAGGCAAAGCAGGCGACGCTCGAAGGCTATCGTCAGCATGCCAACAACGTTACGCCGCCGCTAAGCCGCGCGTTTGGCGCCGCGGTTGAGAACTTTAACAATTCTGCGGTGAAGGCGCTCGACAGTACGCGCGTTGTGGTCGACAGCCTGACCAGCATGACCCGGACGGTGATTATCACCGCCACGATCGTGGGTCTGCTGATCCTGCTGTTCACCGACCGCTACCTGGTGGCGCTGCTGGTAAAACCGCTGGAGCGTATCCGTCAGCAGTTCCGCCAGATTGCGCAGGGCGATCTCAGCCAGCCGATTGAGCCCATTGGCCGCAACTGCGTGGGGCAACTGGTTCCGCTGCTGAGCGCCATGCAGGACAGCCTGCGGGAGGCGGTCAGCACGATTCGTTCCGGCAGCGAGAATATCTGGCGCGGGGCAACGGAGATCTCCAGCGGGAATAACGATCTCTCTTCGCGTACCGAAGAGCAGGCCGCTGCGCTGGAAGAGACCGCGGCCAGCATGGAGCAGCTTACCGCAACGGTGAAGCTGAACGCCGAAAGCGCGCGCCAGGCCAGCCAGCTTGCGGATGTCGCCTCCAGTACGGCCAGCCGCGGCGGGTCGCTGGTAGACGATGTGGTCACGACCATGAGCGGCATTTCGGACAGCTCGAAGAAAATTGCTGAAATCACTACCGTTATCAACAGCATCGCCTTCCAGACCAATATTCTGGCGCTGAACGCCGCGGTGGAAGCGGCTCGGGCCGGGGAGCAGGGGCGCGGTTTTGCGGTCGTGGCGGGTGAGGTGCGTAATCTGGCCAGCCGCAGCGCGAATGCGGCAAAAGAGATCGAAGGGCTGATTGCGGATTCCGTTGCCCGCGTGGAGCAGGGGGCGCAGCTGGTGAACGATACCGGCACGACGATGGAAGCTATCCTGCGCGACGTGACGGAGGTGACCGTCATTATGAAGCAGATCGCCACCGCGTCAGAGGAGCAGAGCAAAGGTATTTCTCAGGTCGGCGTAGCCATCACGCAGATGGACGGCGTGACCTAGCAGAATGCCTCGCTGGTGGAGCAGGTTTCCGCCGCTGCGGCTGCACTGGAACGGCAGACCGAAGAACTCCAGCGCTCAGTGCAGAAGTTCCGTCTCTCCGCGTAACATCATCGCGTCAGGCCGTCTCTGGCGGCCTGACATTTATCGCTCTGAATAATCTGTGTCACCTGCGACAGCTGACCGATTTTCACTTCGCTTGCCCGCATAAATTTACTTTTGTCGATCAGCAGCAGCGACTGGCTGGCCCGGTTTAACAGCAGCGCCTTAAAGCCCGCGTTGTGCTCGGACGGATCCCAAAGGACGCCATGCTCATCAACCCCTTCACACGAGAAGATAAACAGATCGATCTCCAGCCCTTTAAGCTGCGTCACCAGCGCCGGATTAACATAGCAGCGATACTTACGCTCAAGCGTTCCGCCGGAGCAGATAAGCGTGATCCGCTCGCGCTTTGCCATCTCGTGGCAGACAGGCAGGCTATTGGTAAACACGGTGAGTTCGATATCCGGAAGCTGGCGCGCCAGATGAAAGCAGGTCGAGCTGGCGTCGAGGGCGATGGTCATCCCTTCGCTGATCCAGCCCAGCGCGTGTCGGGCAATATCGGCTTTGTCGGCATAATGGCTTTTCAGGCGTGCGCCAAAGGGTTCACCGCTGTCGCGGCTGTCCGGGTGAATCAGACGCGCACGCCCGTGCTGGCGCAGAAGTTTCCCCTGCTGCTGTAACGACTTCAGATCCCGGCGGATCGTCTCTTTGCTGACGGAGAGCTTTTCAGCCAGGGCATCGGTGGTCAGCCAGTCACTTTTACTCAGCAGGGTGATGATGCTCTGCTGTCGGGTCGCTTTTAGCGTCTGGTCTGACATTCGAGGATCCTTGCTCACGCGTGCTGACTCATTTTTCTCATCGCAGAAGAGGGGCGGCGAACCGCCCGGTCATGGGTCAATCCTGACGTTTATCTTCCGTCTGGGTATCGAAGTCGCTCGCTGAATGGCGCTCATGCAGCTGCTCGTTCAGCTCGCCGTTGGTGCGGTTAACAATGCGCCCGCGTTTAACGGCCGGGCGATTCGCCACATCTTTTGCCCAGCGCTGCACGTTGGTGTACTTCCCGGCGTCCAGGAATTCGGCGGCGTTGTAGACGCTGCCCAGCGCCACGCAGCCAAACCATGGCCAGACTGCCATATCCGCAATGGTATATTCCTCACCCGCTACATAACGACCGCGCCCCAGTTGCTTGTCCAGCACGTCGAACAGGCGTTTAGCTTCCATGGTGAAGCGATCGATAGCGTACTCAATCTTCACCGGCGCGTAGTTATAGAAGTGGCCAAAACCGCCGCCGAGGAACGGGGCCGCGCCCTGTAACCAGAACAGCCAGTTCAGGGTTTCCGTACGTCCAGCCGGATCTTTTGGCAGGAAGTGACCAAATTTCTCGGCCAGATAGAGCAGGATATTGCCGGATTCAAAGACGCGCGTCGGCGGGGTGGTAGAGTGGTCACGCAGTGCCGGGATCTTCGAGTTCGGGTTCACGTCGACAAAACCGCTGGAGAACTGATCGCCCTCACCGATGCGGATTAACCATGCGTCGTATTCCGCGCCCGTCACGCCCAGCGCCAGCAGCTCTTCCAGCATGATGGTAACTTTCTGTCCATTCGGCGTACCCAGAGAGTACAGCTGGAGCGGGTGCTCGCCCACAGGCAGCTCTTTCTCGTGCGTAGCGCCCGAGACGGGACGGTTGATATTGGCGAACGCGCCGCCGTTATTCTGTTTCCATTCCCACACTTTCGGTGGCTGATAGGTGTTATCTGACATGTTGGCCTGCCTTTTTGGTGTTGTGTTGAGGCAGTGTAGCAGGAGATAGGGGAACCGTTTAACGATGCGAGCGTAATGGGCAGGGCGGGTGTATGATAACGCCACCTCTGTCAGTTAATTACAACGTGCAGACGACGACAACCCCACAAAAAAATTGCCGCCTGCCTGTTTTAGGTTGGACACATGCGTAAAGGAACATTAAGCAGTGACGCACCCTTCGGGACGTTATTAGGTTATGCGCCGGGTGGCGTGGCGATTTACTCTTCAAATTACGGCAGTCTCGATCCGCGGCACTACCCGGAAGACGCGGAATTCCGCAGCTATATCGGCAACGAATACATGGGCCATAAATGGCAGTGCGTTGAGTTTGCGCGCCGTTTCCTGTTTCTCAACCACGGGTTTGTCTTTACCGATGTCGGGATGGCGTGGGAGATCTTCTCCCTGCGTTTTTTACGCCAGGTGGTGAATGACAACATCCTGCCGCTACAGGCCTTTGCTAATGGCTCGAAGCGCGCGCCGCAGGCCGGTGCATTGCTCATCTGGCAAAAGGGCGGTGAATTTCAAGAGACCGGCCACGTCGCCGTCATCACCCAGTTGCTGGACGACAAAGTGCGCATTGCCGAGCAGAACGTTATTCACTCCCCGCTGCCGATGGGGCAGCAGTGGACGCGCGAGCTGCGTCTGAGCGTTGAGAACGGTTGCTATACGCTTCATGATACGTTCAGCGATACCGAGATCCTTGGCTGGATGATCCAGACGGAGGAGACGGAACACAGTATACCTCAGCCGGAGATCGACGGTGAGCTGCTGAAAATCAGCGGCGCGCGGTTGAAGAACAACCGTCAGTTCGACGGAAAATGGCTCAATGAAAACGACGCCCTGCAACAGGCGTACGTTCGCGCGAACGGCCACGTTATTAACAACGATCCCTGCCAGTACTTCACCATTACCGAAAGTGCCGAGCAGGAGCTGATCAAAGCCACCAACGAACTGCACCTGATGTACCTTCATGCCACCGACAAGGTGCTGAAAGACGACAGCTTACTCGCGCTTTTCGACATCCCGAAAATTCTCTGGCCGCGTCTGCGCCTCTCCTGGCAGTGGCGTCGTCACCATATGATCACCGGTCGTATGGATTTCTGCATGGATGAGCGCGGCATTAAGGTTTACGAGTACAACGCGGATTCCGCCTCCTGCCATACCGAGGGCGGGCTGATTCTTGAAGAGTGGGTGAAAAACGGCTATCGCGGCACCGGCCACAATCCGGCGGAAGGCTTGCTGGAGGAGCTGACCGGCGCCTGGAAGCACAGCCACGCGCGGCCGTTCGTCCATATCATGCAGGACAACGATATCGAAGAGGATTACCACGCGCTCTTTATTCAGCGCTCGCTGATCCAGGCCGGGTTTGAAACCAAAATCCTGCATGGACTGGGCGCGCTGAGCTGGGATGCCGCCGGGCAACTGATTGATGATGAAGGCCGTCACGTCAACTGCGTATGGAAAACCTGGGCGTGGGAAACGGCGATCGAGCAGATCCGCGAGGTGAGCGAAACCGAGTACGCCGCCGTGCCCATCCGTACCGGTCACCCGCAAGGTGAAGTGCGCCTGATTGACGTCCTGCTGCGCCCGGAAGTGCTGGTCTTTGAACCGCTGTGGACGGTGATCCCAGGTAACAAGGCGATCCTGCCGGTGCTGTGGCAGCTGTTCCCGAACCACCGTTACCTGCTGGATACCGATTTTGAGGTGAATGCGCTGCTGAAACGGACAGGCTATGCCGTTAAACCGATAGCCGGACGCTGCGGGAGCAATATCGATCTGATCGGCGCCCAGGATCAACTGCTGGACCAGTCCAGCGGCAAGTTTGTTGACCGCAAAAATATCTACCAGCAGCTATGGTGCCTGCCAAAGGTTGACGGCAGATACATACAGGTCTGCACCTTTACCGTGGGCGGAAACTATGGCGGAACCTGTCTGCGTGGGGATGACTCGCTGGTGGTGAAGAAAGAGAGCGATATTGAACCGCTGATTGTGGTGAAGGATAACTAATTCATACCCGCGACAAAAAAGCCCCCGCCGGATAACCTGCGGGGGCTTTTTCTTACTCTTCTTCCTCTTCCTGCTGCTCGCTGATCTTCAAATCAATGATCCGGCCGATCTGGTCATGATAGACCGTCAGCAGGTTGTACTGGCTCATCTCGGACATAATGTGCGGCGTGACGTTAAAACTTTGGGCAAGCTCGTCATGGCGCAACATTTGCGGATGACGCCGCCTCACATGCGCGCGGCGGCGATTGTACTGATACCACAGGATCAGCAGCCAGCCGTTGAACGCGGCAATCAGCAGATAAACCAGCACTGTATTAAAGGAGGCGATAATCACGCTCCAGCGGTGATCGCTCGCCTCGGTTAACTGCATCCACAGCCTGGCATACAGGAAAAACAGGAATCCTCCCCAGGCTATCAGCGTTAATGCGGCATCGAAAAGACGCGGTGCCAGCCGATGTTCAGTCAAAATTAACGTATTCTCGTTCATTGAATGCTCCCTTTTCCCCGGTCCGGACTGATCCAGCGCGCGCGGGCGCGTTTACGTTTAAGCATGACTTTCGGAAATGCCACGAGGGTGGTAAACAGGCCAATCATCCAGTACACCATCGGGAACCAAATCACCCAGAACAGCGAGCCTGCCACTTTCCGCTCGTAGCGCCGCTCGATATACAAACTGACGAGGAATTGCAGCAGGCACATCACCCCCAGCAGCAGCCCGGTAAACGCCGGGGGAAACAGACTCGCAACGGCCAGGTTCGCGGGAAGAGGGATAATATGGCTAAGAATGAACAACACCACGGTCGCTCCATAGGCAAACGCCCACAGCGTTGATAGCGCGTACTCGAGAAACAGGGGCCACATCCGATGATGCTCCCAGCGGGCCATTTTGCGCAGGTTAACCAGAAACACCTCTGCACCGCCCTGAGCCCAGCGCAGACGCTGTTTCCACAGCCCCTTGATCGTCTCCGGCATCAGGATCCAGCACAGCGCCCGCGGCTCGAAAAAAATATCCCAGTGGCGCAGCTGAAGCTTCCAGCTTATGTCAATGTCCTCTGTGATCATATCCGGGCTCCAGTACCCTACATCCGCCAGCGCCTGTCGGCGAAAGGCGGCGATGACGCCGGAGACCGTAAAGACCCGGCCATAGATCCGCTGCGTTCGCTTGATAAGACCAATAATGGAAGAAAACTCGCCCACCTGAATACGACCAATCAGCGTTGAGCGCGTGCGAATACGCGGATTTCCGGTGACGGCCCCAACGTGGGGATACTGAATCAGCGGTGCCACCAGATACGCGGCCGTATCGCGATCGAGCAGGGCGTCGCCGTCAATGCAGACCAGCAGATCGCCCCGGGCCGCCGCCGCACCAGCCTTGAGCGCCACGGCTTTCCCCTGATTCTCCGCGAGATTAATCACCCGCAGGCGCGGCTGCTCCTGCGCCAGTTGATGCAGCACCTGCGCGGTATTGTCCGAAGAGCCGTCGTTGATGGCGATAACCTCAACATTCCAGTACCGCTGACCCAGCGCGGCGCTAATGGTCTCCCGTGCGTTGCGTTCCTCATTAAAGCAGGGAATAAGAATCGAGATTAACGGTTCACCGGCTAAGGCAGGCGCGGGTGTTGCGTTATCCCACGACCAGTGCCGTTCAAGCTGAAACCAGAAATAGAGGCCGCCGGTTACCCAGAGCACGGACATAAACAGCGGCCAGAAAAAGACAAAGTCCAGAATCAGTTCGCCGGTAAACAGCGCGGCTACGCCTAACGGCAACCCGAATACCAGACACAAAATAGAGAAGGCGATAATGCGATCAGTCATTGTCAGGATACCAATACGAAGAAAATTCAGGCCTGATACGCGAAATATCAGGTTGGTTGTTGAGGAAGTCGTCGGGGTAATAACCGTAATTTTTGATGCCGTTCAGCTGGAGCACCTGCATCCACTCCACCAGACGTTCATCGGCTACGGCACGCTGCGGTTTCTGCGCCCAGTCCCTGGTCTGTAGCTCAAAAATCGTTTTATTCAGCGCGCCGGGGCGTGCGGCGACGGCGTTGACTAAACGCGTCAGCCAGGCATTGCTCTCTTCTGCCGGGACGGACTCCATCAGTGGCATTGCCATCGGCACCGTCCAGTCGTAGGCCGACAGAAAATCATCCAGATTTTGCGCAAACCACGCTTCGCTTTCGGGCTGCAGAATGGGGAGGGCGAACATATTGCGCGCGGTCTTGATCTGCGGGCCACGGATGTCCTTCACCGTCTGGCTCAGGGTGCGGGTAAAGCCGATAAGCTGCTGGCTTTTCTGGCGCGTCGTCTTCTGCCCGGCATCGTCAACGTCCGTCAGCACCGCGTCGTCATGGAACAAGATCCCGTTGAAGCTGGCATAGCGGGCCAGATCTTCATAGATCTCCGTCACCTGCTGGCGAACCTGCGCACTCCATGGGGAGAGCCGGATATAGGGCTCGGCGGCCACGGTCAACTCTCCCGTTTGGCGATCCCGGCGCTGCACGCGCGGCAGGGCTGGACTGAGATCGAAAGAGAGGACCGGCATCCACGCAAAGACTTTCACTCCCGCGCGGGTTTGTAGCTGCCAGGCGACAAAATTAAAGAGATCGGCCCGGACCGGAAGCCGGCGGTTGGGGAAATAGAGCGCGCCGATCCTGCCGTCGCCCCGCGGATCCGAAAACGCCTGGAGAAACACATGGCTGATTTTCATGTCGTAGACCCGCTGGACGAGTTTGTTGATGTTTTTCGTCTGCTGGGCCGGATCGGGATCGTAGACATAATCGAGATCAACATGCATGACGCGCACCGGGTCAAACTCCTGAACGCGGCTAACCGTGTTGGCAAAGGTTTTTATCGACGGATTTCCGGCAATCAGCAGGCGCGGGATGTTGCCGAGGTCGCGCACGTTTCCCAGCCCGTCCTCCAGGGTAAAGGCCAGCTGATAGCCCTGTTTCTGGGCGATAGCGAGCGACGTTCCGTTGGCAGCCCCATAGGGCCACACCCAGGCACGCGGCGCTTTTCCCGTCACCTGGGTGATTTTATCGGTGACTTTGCGTACGTCTGCGGCGATCCGCTGGTTGAAGTGTTCATCGGTTTCGTAATGCCCCGTCGCGTTATCATAAAAACGGCTGGCGATGGCGGGTTCACGGCTTCCCTGCGGGTTGGCCGGAATGCCGTAATGCGAGGCCCAGGTATGCGAGCCAATCTCAACCAGCGGGGACTGGCTGAGCTCGCGAACCATATCCCAGGTGGCAAAGCGATCGCGGGGCGTCATCAGACCGCCGAAGTTAACTTTTTGATTTGCCGGCGTATCCACCCAGCTGCCCACCGGCGCCCACAGCGCAGGAACGTTCCAGGCCTGAAGCAGGGGCCAGACCCGGGTGTAAAAGCTGCTGTAGCCGTCATCAAAGCTGAGCAAAACGGCTTTCGGCGGCAGCGCTTTTTTTTCTTCATGCGCATCCAGAATGTCCTGCACGCTGATGGCGTGATAGCCGTTGTGCAAAAGCCAGCTTATCTGCTCGTTTAAGGCGCTGGTGCGAACGGAGAGGTAGCGCTGATCGGCGGCATCATCTTCGACGTCGTGGTAGGCCAGGACCAGAAACTGATTCTCCGGCCAGGGTTTGCTGGCCTCCAGCTGCGGCCTCTCTTCAGGGGCCATAAAGGAGAGCGGCTGCGCGCAGAGGCTCGCGCTGAGGCAGAGCCAGCCGATGACGATCAGGCTTACAGAAAAACGTGTATTCAGCATATTCATCCTTAAAAGCGTAAAGTCGCATCTAACGTGACGGAGAGATTGCTCTCGCGTTTGCCGTCGTAAGGGCGTTTATCCCAGTTCAGCATCACGCCAGTATCGACAACGTTGTTCCACTGAATGCGTTGCCCGTAACCCAGCAGGGTAATGGCGCCAGGCGACTGATTTTTCTGCCAGTAGCTGCCGCCGCCTGCCACGAACTGCTGGCTCCAGAGGGTGTCGTAGTGGCGGTACATCTCATGGTCAACGGACAGGGCTGCCGTCACGGACAGATCCCGTGCCGGGTTGTAATAGAGCGTATTCCGCAGGCTGTTTTTACTGGCGGCGATCTCCGGTTCGAGATCCAGCGTCAGGGTCGGGGTCTGCCAGAGACGCTCTTTCCCAGAGAGGGTGTATTCCTGACGGCGGTTGTGGTCTGAGAAGCGGCTGACGGCGGCGTTGAACTGGTATTCACGTCGCTCGTTTTGATACCAGCGCACCCCACCTTCACCCCGGTTGGCACTGATCCCATTGCGTAATGCCCGTAAGGGTGTCGCGCGTGATAAGCGCTCGAGGCTACCGCTGACCTGCCAGTTATCACTCAGGCTGTAGGTTGTTGAGAGCCGTGCACCCGGCCTGTTTGTGCCGTGATAGCGGTTGCTGGAGAGCTCGGCTTCGAGCGTGAGGTCACGTGGGCGCCACTCAACGCCGCCCAACAGGTGGCGGCTGATGCCTTTACCTTCGTCGAAATTCCCCTGTGCATAGCGGGCGCCAGCAAATAGCCGCCAGTTATCCGCCACGGGTGGGCCATAGAGCGTGGCGTCCCAGCTCATGTCGTGGCTACCGCTGACGGGGTTATCTGAGTGCAATCCTTTACCCGCGTTCAGACGCAGCTCTGACATATGGTGGACCGCTCTGAGCCTGTCCAGGCGGCGGGCGCTGCGATCGGCGGGGGCGCGAGCAATTACGTCATCAGCCAGTAAATCCATCTGGCGCCACTCCTGAAGGTCCATTGCGACGTAAGCCTGCTGTTTTTCAAGCTCCAGATTCGTGGGTTCGAGCGCCTCTGCTCGTTTAAGCTTTTGCTCGGCCGCGCGCGGCAGGCCCCTGGCCTGAAGCAGGGCGGCATAATCAATCTGTAATCCCTGATTTCCCGGCGCCGTTGACGCCAGACGATACGACAGCTTTCCGGCTTCCGACAGGGCGTTGGTCGCCAGCAAATAGTTAAGTTTGAGTGACTGTCCGGTGAGCCACCGATCGTTCGGCTGAGCGGTCGGGGATCCGAAATCGTAGCGGGTCCAGGGAACGCTGCGGGTCTCGCGCTCAACGTAGCGGCGGGCGGTTTGATACTGCCCCGTATCCAGCCAGGCGTAGAAAAGCGCATGCTCCTCATCCTGCGGATCGGAGGCGTAGTGTGGATAGCGTTGTACAAGCGAGAAGGCGGCGACGGTGTTTTTCTCCTGCAAATATGCAGAGATCACCCAGCCGATGGCCCAGTCCGGCACCGGATGCTGTGCGGTCGTCAGCGCCTCATATTCGCTAATAACCTGCCGGTAATCACCCTGCGCATACAGCGCGCCAAGCCGATCGATACGGGCAAGGATGATGTCTTCAGCCGCCTGCGGTTCGTTTTGCCAGCGGGAAAGCAGGACGTGATAGCGATCTAATGCGTTTTGTGCCAGCCGCAGCCGCTCTTTCTCCGTTCTGCCAGGCACATCCGCCAGGCGTACCTTTTCAGCCGCGGCGTTACGCTCAAGGCGGCGACGCTCCGCGGGAGACATTGCTGCGCTTTGCGACAGCCAGAGTGCGGGCGTGCTTACCCGGTTATCCGTTAACGCATCGATCGTCTCGCGAAGAAGGGCGTTATTCCCTGGTGCGGCGTTTAGCGCGCGCATGTCCGCCAGCAGCCGGTCCCCGTTTTTTCCCTGGCGCATCCAGACATAGGAGAGCGTCTCAAGGTGCGCGGGAGAAGGATCGTCCTTAACCAGCTGCCGGGCTTCCGAAAGCGCGAGGCGATCTCTGCGGGCATCGGCCAGGGTCTTAACATAGCCGATGCGGTAATCGTCGTTATCCGGCGCAAGGCTGAGCGCCTCTTTCCACAGCGATAAGGCGGATGGCCAGGCTTTTTGGTTTCTTCTGGACTGGGCGACAGCAGCGATGGCGCGAGCGGGCAGCGGCATATAAATACCATAACGCTGCCAGACTCGAATAACCTCATCATCGCGTCCTGCCCAGGAGGCTACCTGTAACCAGTCCGCAACCTGTCCAGGTGTTAAAGCATGCTGTTGCTCATAGCGCTGTAGGTAATCAAGAAACAGAGCGTAATTACCGTTACGTGCCTGTTGTATCTGATGCTCATAAACGGATTCATCAGCCTGAACCAGAACAGGAAAGAGTAAAAGCAGGAGCAATAATATTGTGGTGCGATAAAAGAATAACGTAGTGAAGCTAAGCGATCTTTCCATATCTATTTGCCATTTGTTTATCGTGAATCCATTGCATAACACGGCCGCCTTTTAACTCTGCGTTAAAGGGCATAAAGGAGAACATTAAATCTGAATGATGCTACGTTATGGGGTACTTACTTAAAGGTAATTATGCGCCCTCATCTCAGTGGTCTGATTGGACTTAATGTACACCCGATGTGTTGGGGGATAAATAAGTTGAAAAGCGGCTGGGAGGTTTTGAGATAATTCTGGAAGAAGTAAGTTTTTTAGATAATTCAGTGCAGGATTGTTCTTTTTAAATGATTGATATTAAATGTTTTTTTTCTTTGCTGTTTGCAGTTTTTTTATATTTGAAATGAAGTTCTTCTGAGTTAATTAAAGTACTTTCCGGTGCATGTTTGGGAAGTTTCATGACAAAAATTCTTAATGTTCAGAGAAGTGACTTTTCTGAAATTCTTTTTTATTTATAATTAACGCCAGGCATTGAGTGATAGTCTGCAAAAAGTCTAGCTCACCAATGTCATATTGAGGGATGATCAAAGCCAGAAAACATTTGCCGTTAATGTAAAGCGCTATAAACGAAAGCGTCCTTGTTTCTTAAGAGGCGGGCTTGCTTTAATCTAAAAGGGATGATTAGTGGCGACTTCAATAGTGTTAGTGACTCAGGATTGTTTCCTTGTCAGGGGGATGCGGCTATTTTTCCCGGATATAATTTGCCTCTGTTCGATAGACAGAAACATATTTGATACCGACGCAAATGAATATACTGTACTGATTGATAGCCGTACGCCGCTCCGTTTATATGATTACCTGATACGCCATCCGGCCAGAACGAGAAAAACCATCTGCTGCGTTATGCTGGATATGCGCCCTCGAGAGGAGGATCTGCACAGTATGAAGCTGTTTATGAACACGTCGCTTACGCCTCCGGATATGGCGTCGTTATTCAATCTGGTGCTTGATATGAAAGGCTGGCGTCTGACAACCAAATGGCTGCTTAACTTACGGCTGAGTAGACATGAAGCGATAATGCTCCGGTTGCTGAAGGCAGGGAGGTCAATGGAAGAGATTGCAGATAAGCTGAATATGTCGGTTAAAAGCCTCTATCGCAAGCGAACGGCGCTATCGGAGCGGTTAGGGGCAGGGAACTTCAACGAGGCGTGTTTGTTTATCTTCAAAAACAAACTGCTGGACGCAGCTGGGAACGATCCCTAGCTTCGTCAGAAGCCAAAAGCACAAACCCGCCACGAGGGCGGGTTCTTTTAATGGAAATAATTCAGAACGACCAGCGCAGATTGGCGTTCACCGAGTTGACGCGGGTATCCGCACCATATTGTCCCTGGTAACCCACATCCAGCGTCGCAGCACGCGACAGCTGTACGCTCACGCCGATATCACCCACCATTACGTCCTCATCCACGGCTTGCCCCTGAGTAATGAACGCGTCGCTGCCCGCAAACGCCATGCGCGAAGAGGTATTCTTATCGCCATAAGCGTGCTGCCAGCCCAGCGAACCGTAGAGGTTAACGTTCTTCGGCAGCTCGGTCACACCGCGCACCCCGAGTGTGGAATAGAAGGTGTTCATCGTTTCGTTACGGACGCTCAGCGCAGCGGCACCGCCGTCTTCCCTGAAGCTGTCGGTATGCAGCCGGATGTACGATAAATTGACGAACGGCTCAATATTCCTGTCTGGCTGACCGAAACGGTAGCCCGCTTCGGTAAACGCCAGCAGCGAGTTAGCGTCGTAATCTGACTTCAGCCGATCCGAGAAGCCGCTGAAATCAACATTGCGCTCGCCCTGGATCTTGTGCCAGGTGTAACCCAGCGCGCCGCGAAGGGAGAACGCATCCTGTTGACCCGCCGCATACAGGCCAAGGTGATAGTTGTCGGTATCCGTTGAGGAGCGACGGCTGTCGACGTCGTAATCACCCCGGCTGTAGCCGAAGTAGCCGCCGACACGCACGTTATGGTCCGCCAGCTTGCGATCTGCCCCCAGCAGGAAGCCGGTGGTGTTGCCGTCCAGCTTGCCCACGTTTCCGTCGCCGCTGTTTCGGCTCCAGGAGCTGAAGGTCTGGCCCCAGACGCCATTGTTTTGCGGCTCCGGCTGCTGCACCAGCGACATGGCTAACGGTGGGATCGGCAGGCTGTCGTTATCAAACGCGCGCTGCATACGCTGGTTTAACACGTTAAACACCTGCGTGCTGCCAGCGATCAGGTTGGACTGCATTGATGGATAAACTTCACCAGACAGCTGGTTGAACGCCTCGCGCGCTTCCGGCGCGCTCAGCAGAAGCAGCGAGTTATACAGCGCCAGCGACGGGCCACTTTGCGTCAGAGTGGAGAGCGCGCCAGCGGTATTCCACTGGTTGCTGCTTTGGGCCACGGTCTGGAAAATGCCCGGCTTGCCGCTGCCCGGGTTTTCTCCACCCGGGTTCTCACCACCCGGGTTTTCACCGCCAGGATTCTCACCGCCCGGGTTTTCACCTCCGGGGTTTTCACCGCCCGGGTTCTCGCCTCCGGGATTTTCACCGCCCGGGTTCTCGCCCCCAGGATTTTCACCTCCGGTCTCTTTCTGCGCGATGGTCAGATCGACGGCGTTGGTGCTTTGCTCAAGCGCCACGTCCAGGAAGGCGGATTTGGAAATCGCTCCGGCGAACTCACCGTCAATTCCCCCGTCGGAGGTCAAAATGCGGTAGCTTTGGCCCGTTTTATAGCTGGTTTGCGGATCCAGCGCGGTGACCTGTACCTTAGCCCGATCGCTGATGGTGGTTTTGCCCGATACCAGTAGCTGGTCGCTGCTGCCATCGCCCGCGATATCCACGTCATAGAAGGATTCGCCGATAAAGTTCAGATAGCGTTTCAGCGTCAACGTACCGATATTGCCGTCGCCAGGCGAGATATGCCCGCCAGACAGG
Source organism: Enterobacter cloacae complex sp. IR5412 (assembly GCF_049237385.1). Classification (NCBI taxonomy): domain Bacteria; kingdom Pseudomonadati; phylum Pseudomonadota; class Gammaproteobacteria; order Enterobacterales; family Enterobacteriaceae; genus Enterobacter; species Enterobacter cloacae complex sp. IR5412. The sequence continues at coordinate 283,334 of NZ_JBMKHQ010000005.1, forward strand.
ATCTCGGTCTGGCCCAGCGTGCCGTTGCCGCCCAGCGTGCCGCCGGACTTGATTGACGCGGCGCTGCTGTAACCGACCCCGTCGCTGACGTCTGAACCCGCCGTCGCGTTGAGGATTAGCGTACCGCCGTTCTCGGCGCTAAGCGTCTGAACATCAAAAATATCGTCTTCTGGCTGGGTATTAATATTGCTGGCAATGATAACTTTACCGCCCCGCGCGGTTACGTTCGCCTTGAGTGCGGAAAGATCGCCGTTCAGCGTCGTTTGCCCGGAGGTGTTGATCACATCACCTTCACCGCTCATCGTGTTGCTGAAGATGTAATTTCCGTCGGTATGGTTGAAGTAGACATAGCTGCCGAACAGTCCGCCACGCAGGCTTATTGCCGTCTTCGCATCGAGGGTACCTGCGCCGCCCGCCGTGCCAAGCGTTGGCTCAGTTAAACCCGTGCCGGTGTCCATATTGCCGCGGCTGCCGATGATGAGCGCACCCCGGTTCGAGCCGGAACCCGATGTCCCCACGATCAGCGCATTGCTGCCAGCGGAAAATGAACCGCCGTCAATCACAGACAGCACGCCATTGCCGTAATCGCCCACGCTCACGCTGCTGCCGCTGGTAAAGCGCGAGTCCTCGCCCGCAATAACCAGCTCGGCGGTTTTCCCTGCCCCGGAGACGCCTGCCACCTGCACGCCGCCAACGTTAACCGCTCCGCCGTCCAGTACGTCCAGGTCGCCATAAAGCGTCAACGTACGGCCAACGTTCCACTGTGAGCCACTCCCCGTGACGGTGGCTTTCGGGCTCAGCGTGTCGGTTTCACCCGGTCCGGTACCGTTGCCGATGCGTGCATCGTAAGCGGTATTGAGCGCAGCGCCGTCTTCAATCGCAAGCGTGGAGCGTGCGCCCAGATCGGTGCCTACGCTGAGAAAATTACTGGTCACACGAGAGCCAGCACCCGTGGCGATAAGGTGGCTGTCGTAGCCGCGGGTGGTGCCGACAACAATCTCCTTTGCACTCGCCAGCGCGCCCTCTTCGACTCGCAGGGTGCCGAGGCCAAGATTCAGGTCGCCGCGCAGGACGTACCGATCGTTCACCGCGTTAAGCTCAGCGTCTGGCCCACGGACCGTGACCACGCTTTCATAAATTTTGCCGTCGAACAGCCGACCGATATTGATGTTATAGGCGGTGATTTTGCCATTATCGATCAGCAGGTTTCCGCGTTGGTTACGTCCAACATAAACATCTCCGGTGTAACCCAGCGTTTCGGTAATACGCGCGTCGCCATCAAAAAAGGCATCGGCTGCACGCGCGATATCGGCAGGTAAAAACAGTAACAGCGGCGCGGAAAATAGAGCGAGGTAAAGTCTGGAAAGCGGCGTCTTAACCGCTAAAGCATGCGATGTAGAGTTATTCACGGGCTATCTCCGTACTCATTAGCGTGATGTCTGGAAAATCGTTTTTATGAAAACTCAGATACGTCAGAAAATGTAAAAGGCGTTATTTATGTACGCCTTTTGATGCGGCGTTAATTATTTATGTGTGACAACAGGTGTACAGGTTGGCGCGCTTAGCGTCGGTGCGGATCCTAAAATCCCCGGCATCATCATTGATGAACAATCGAAAATACGCCCTTTTTCTGTCGTGGCGCGATAAGACAGTTTTTGTCCTCCCAGTGCGTCCGGCTGGGCGCCATTAACGTTGGTCACGGTTATTTCATCCGATGAGCCCAGTCCCAGCATTTTAGCGGTCTCCGCTTGCAGGAGTGGAATAGCCTGATCGGTTTTCAACGTGGAACAACCGGCTAGCATCAACGTAACGGTTAAAACGATTAGTGGTTTTTTCATAAATTATCCTTGATATCCAACCAGTTAATTTCACTGATTGTATTTATGTTTTCTTTTACCCAAATCAGCGAATAATATATTTCTCTTTCCTAATCGAAAAAACCCTCCTAAAGTAGGGTGGGTAGATAATAATTCATCTGTACTCTAAGATATGCGAAGGTAAAAGGAGGCTCCTTTGGGACAGAATTATGCGTTAGTCGTTGATGACCATCCATTGGTAGCAAGCGGCATCGCCAATTTTCTGATTACACATTGCCAGTTTAAACAGGCGTGTGTGGTGACGAATGAGGATGATTGCTACCGCCAAATTAGGGATCATGGCCCGCCACGTTTGCTGGTAATCGATTTTTGGCTCTCTTCCGGAACGGCCCTGAAATTACTCAAAGAAGTAAAACAACTTTACCCACAGGTACGACTCCTGGTGGTCAGCGGGGATGACAATAATGACATCTGGCGCAAAGTTAATGCCGCCGGGGGACACGGTTTTGTATTGAAAAGCGAGCCACCTGAGATGTTCTCGCGGGCCGTTTTCGCACTCACTGATAATCAGACCTGGTTTCCTGAGGGAAACGAAATTTCCGTTAAGGCAAATAATGAGAAGTTAAGTAAATTTAACTTAACGCCGCGACAAATAGACGTATTAAATATGATTATGCGCGGCCTGCCAAATAAACGAATCGCCGCACAGCTTTCAATTTCTGAGCCCACAGTCAAAGAACACATCAGCAATATATTGAAAAAGATAGGTGTTAACAGCCGGGTCGAAGCCATCACGCTTCTGCACGGCAAGCAGGAACCGTCGGAATGAGGTTTTTCCAGAGCTTACAAAACGAAGGTATCTCTGCTCCGGCGCAGATCCGTTTGCTAAACAACACCTTTCTGCGGCTGGTATTTAGCTTTAGTGCTGTGCCCTTTGTGGGTATTCCTTTCGCCATCTGGATTTATATGCTTGGGGACGACCTCGGCCCAACGATTATCTGGATAATTATTTATCTGCTATGTGCAGGGGCGATACGACTATTGCACCGACGCTATCAGCGTGAAGCGAAAGAAAACGGTGATAGGGACGTCCTGCGACGCTGGCTTCCGCGTATTAATAATATCGCCTTTATTCACGGGCTGGGCATTTCTTCACTCTATTTAATTACTCCACAGACGCAGAATTTTGACTTTTTCCTGTTACTTAATATCAGCATCGCCGCTATCGTCGCCGCCAATGCGACGCATCTGACGCCGGTCATCAGCACCTTTACGCGCTTTTTCTTCGCCTCCTGGGGGGTGCTGAACCTCGGTATTATCTGGCGGCTGGATGAGTTGATGTTCATCGTGCTCATGCTGAATCTGCTTTACGGCTTCGCAATTTACCGCCATGCGTTAACTTCCCATGCGTTCTTTATTCAGCAGGCACTGCTTGAGGAAAAAAGCTCACGCCTGGCGGAACAGTTTCGTCAGGCCAAAGAGGACGCGGAGCAGGCACTGCTGGATAAAAATCAGTTTCTGACCACCGCCAGCCACGATCTGCGCCAGCCCGTACACGCTATGGGCTTTCTGATCGAAGCCATCCTCCACCGAAACCGGGACGACAGCCTGACGCCACAGCTTCTTGACCTGCAGCAGAGCGTTCGCTCGGTACATTTAATGCTCAACTCTCTGCTCGATCTCAGCAAAATAGAATCCGGGAATGTCCTCTCCGTCCCGACCAAAGTGGATATCGGTGCTCTGCTCGACTCGGTCATCACGCTGTTTCGCGAAGAGGCCAACAGCCGCGCGCTTAGGCTGTGCATCCGGCGGCCTAAACGCCGTATCTACGTGATGGGCGATTCGCTGCTGGTACGACAGTCCCTGATTAACCTGATTCAAAACGCCCTTCGTTACACGCTCCAGGGCGGGGTGCTGGTCGCCATCCGACCGCGCGGTGACGAGTGTATGGTGGAGGTGTGGGACACGGGAGTCGGTATCGCCGATGAAGAGAAGGGCAAAATCTTCTCACCTTACTACCGCCCCGAGCTGGCATGGAAGATCGACAGCGCCGGACACGGGCTGGGACTAGCCGTAGTGGCCCGTTGTGCCAAGCTGATGAAGGTGAAATACGGGATGCAATCCATTGAAGGTAAAGGCTCACGCTTCTGGATGCGCTTCACCCAATATGCTGGCGAAGATAGCGCGCTGGACACCCCGCCCGCCGCTGATAACACCGCCACGCCGGTACGCTATGCGCCGCTGCACGGTTCCTGCCTGGTCGTCGATGACGACCCGCTGGTGACGTCTGCCTGGGAGAGCCTGATGAGCGTCTGGGGAATCGATGTACGCTGTGCGGCCTCCGCTGAAGAAGCGTTTGCCATCATCGACGACGGCTTTACGCCGTTCGCCGTGCTGTGCGACCAGCGCCTGCGATCCGGCGAAAGCGGCTTCGATATCCTGAAAGCGCTTTTTGACCGTCTGCCGGATATGAGCGGCGCGATAGTCAGCGGCGAATTTAATTCACCGGTTCTGCTGGAGGCGGAGCAGGAGGGGTACCTGGTGCTTCGCAAGCCTCTGGAGCCGGCTAATCTGCATGCGCTGCTGACGCAGTGGTCGGGGTGTCGTGGATAGGGGAATAGATAATAGCAGCATTGCGCTTCACTGTAGGGCCAGATAGTACGCGGTGTCCTGCTGTGATGCCAATGTGTCGGTATGGTTGAGCCGCTGAGGGAGGATTTCGCGGGCCTGATTAATGATTTCATCGTGCATGATTCAGCCTCCTGTGGTGATCTGCATGTTGCTTCTACCGGGCAGGGCGGGAGATGTTGGAAACGGCCCCGAAGGAGTCATTAGAGTTGCTACCAGCGAAGTTCCGCAGTGGGCAATAATGTCAGTTTTCGAGCGTATACTCTAAGATATCTTCAACTCGTTGATATATATAAATTTGACGAATATCGTCAGGTAGCGATTTATCCGCCAAATTAAGTTAAACTTCGTCACAGGTTTCAGTGAGTTATGGGACGGATAACAGAATGACCAGCGAAGAGGCACTTTTAAAATCAGGTTTTAGCAAACGAGATCTTCAAAAGTTAAAAAACAATATTGAAAATTACGGTGGTTCGTTTGATAGCGTAACTCATGATCTGGCCAATCGTTTTAAGGCTATGAAGTGGATAACTATTATTGCCTTCATCATACTGGCTTTAACTCTTTTACTTGCATCCAAGGATACAAGCCTGACACTTGCGCTCACATTATTGATTGTACTACCTTTCATCTGGTATATAACGCCAGCAAAACTTGGCTACAAATCCTGGCGTTATCGTAAAATGCTGACTAATTCTGGGACGGGTCGCTGACGGACAACAGATCAAAAATAATCTTAGCTTTCACGCCATAACCCGCTATTTTCATTGTAAGCTGCGGGCGGCTCAGTGTGCTCACCTTTCGGTAATAGTCAGCAGGGAGATAACGAAACAGTCGCCAGGTACCAGGTCGCCGTAACAAGCCAAAAATGGTGTACGCATTAGCGGCCAGTGAAATTGATTTGTAGACACCTAATCCATTCTCACGACTAAAGCCCATAAACTCAGCTGTAGACATCGCGGCATTCGCGACCAGCCCTTCACTGGTAGTGTTGTTAGTTGCGTAGCGAGCCACTTCTTTACTGATGCTGTTTGTCCCGTCAGTAACCAGAATCGCACCAGCAAGAACCCCGAGAGGGGTCATAGTGCCTATGAGGGTAAATCCTGCGGCTATTTCAGCACCGGCCAGGACAACACTAACAGCCGAGATCACATACCCAACAATTTTGTTATTCTCTCGGATAAACTCGACTTTAGCGTAAAGCTTCGCTGCCTTCGTTCTTAATAAACGCGCTTATTCCAGCAGGTTACTGTTTTCTTCTCTGAGAATTTTAACGCATTCCATGCATTCTTCATCTGATTTAGCCCGACGAGCTAACGTAAACTGATGTTCTATGAGGTCCCGAATTTCCTGAACAAACTTCATTCGAGTCAAACTATCGCTGAGATGAAAAGCCGACAGAGTGTTGGCTGTATTTACCAGTTTCCTGGCTTCCATATTCACCATAGTTTCCGCCCAGGCTTTATTTCTTCCATCTGAGCGCATCATGTTAAGTAATGCTGCATCCATTGTAGTTCCTCTCAATTGCTTTACCGGCCTCTGCTTAGACTGATAAACGCCCCCATGACAGCCATGCGTGCCAACGCACACACAATATAGTAACAATGTGGTTACGGTGTCTGAAGTAGAAGTCGCTTTTTACAGCTTCGTTCCTCGGCCTACTTTACTGCGGTTAGCCAGGGCCTGTTCCAGAAGTGTACGGAACGCCGAAAGGTCACTTTTCAGGATGTCCCGGATGGATTTACCACCGATGAATCTAATAAAACAGTTAGCCGATGGGGGGTAATCACGGATACGTGATGCCGCTCTGTCGGGCTCTGTCCAATTGATATGTGCATTTGTAATGCTCAAATAGATCGGTGAAGGTCAGGTTTTTCTGCTTCTGTGTGGCGGTAAAGGCGGTAAACAACGCCAGTTGTACCACCGGGAAGCGGGGCCGGAGGAGAGATAAGGGCGGTAACTACTGTTCAAACAACGAGTTGCTGACTCAGAAAGCAAAAACCCCCGCCGAAGCGAGGGTTATAAATAAGTGGTGCCCGGACTCGGAATCGAACCAAGGACACGGGGATTTTCAATCCCCTGCTCTACCGACTGAGCTATCCGGGCAACGGGGCGCATTAAACCCGATCCTCCCTCCGACGTCAACGAAATTTGTTGTTTTCGTTGCAGACTGCACACTCTCTCACCATTTCGTCGCAAACTTAAGCGAAAAAGTGCGTCCAGAGCGCGGAAAGCGGCATCGCGAGCAGCAGGGCAGGGAGCATGTTCACCACTGCAAACATCTTGATGCCACAGATGCGCAGCCCTGTCGCCAGCAGCAGCAGGCCGCCGACGGCGGTAAAGTCCGCCATCATCGCAGGCGTCGTCAGCGGCAGGATCAGCGTGGCGCAGGTGGCCAGCGCCAGCTGTATAAGCAGCATCGGTACACAAATCGCCGCCACGGCGATGCCGAGGGTAGTGGCAAAGATGGTGGCAGTAAAGAAATCCAGAAACGCTTTCGCAATCAATATGCTGGGATCGCCGGTCATCCCTTCCTGCATCGAACCGAATATCCCCGTGCCGCTGGCGCAGAACAGAATAATGATCGCAACGTAGTTCTGAATAAACGACTCGTGCGTGCCGTGCTTTGCCTTGCCCGGTCGGGCAATCAGATTTTTGGCTTTGCCTACCGCGTGATTAATGCCTTTTTCCAGATAGCAAAACTCGCCGATCAGCGCGCCGAGCAGTGTCGCCAGTACCATCACCGGCAGGTTGGCGCATTTCACCACTAAAAGGATACCAATCCCTAACGACGCCAGGCCAAAAATGGAGGGCATGGAGACGCGAATACGCTCCGGCAACCGCTGGCTTAATACTGCCCCAAGTACACCGCCCAGCAATACGGCTCCCGCATTGATAAAGGGTCCAATCACCACGTTTAACTCCTGTTATTTAAGCACTGGCATCGCATGATTATGGCACGTCCGTCCCTGATTATGCTTAGCTTTGGGAGGCGTAACGCATACTGATTCCTTCTTGCACCTGAAAATAAAAGGTGACATGATTGCGCGAATTTTCTCCTTCCTGTCTCACCGTTCGGTGAGGGTATTTGCGCTTATGAAAACCATGAAAATTGCCGTCAGCCGTGAGCTGGTATCCAAAGTTTCTACGCATCGCGAAAAGGTTATGCTGGATAACACCGATTTCACCGATGTGGCGGCAGTCGTCATTACGGTTGTTGAAAGCTACAGCGGCATTCTTGCGTTGCTGAAGCGTACGGGCTTTCAGCTACCGGTATTTATGTTCTCAACAGAGCCAGGAGAGGTGCCAGAGGGTGTTACGGCGATCATCTCGGGTAAAGCACAGGAATTGCTGGAACTGGAATCTGCCGCCTGCCGGTATGAAGAGAACCTGCTGCCACCCTTTTTTGACACCCTGAGCCAGTATGTGGCGATGGGAAACAGCACCTTTGCCTGTCCGGGTCACCAGCACGGTGCCTTTTTCAAAAAACACCCGGCGGGGCGGCAGTTCTATGATTTCTTCGGTGAGAACGTTTTTCGCGCCGACATGTGCAACGCCGACGTTAAGCTGGGCGATCTGCTGATCCACGAAGGCTCCGCCAAGCACGCGCAAAAGTTCGCGGCGAAAGTGTTCAACGCGGATAAAACCTACTTCGTGCTGAACGGCACGTCGGCGGCCAATAAAGTGGTGACCAATGCGCTGCTGACCCGTGGCGATCTGGTGCTGTTCGATCGTAACAACCATAAGTCCAACCATCATGGGGCGCTGATCCAGGCCGGGGCAACGCCTGTCTATCTTGAGGCAGCCCGTAATCCGTTTGGTTTTATCGGCGGGATCGATGAACACTGCTTTGATGAGGCCTGGCTGCGGGAACTGATCCGTGACGTCGCGCCGCAGAAAGCCGCCGAGGCGCGCCCGTTCCGTCTGGCGATCATTCAGCTCGGCACCTACGACGGCACGATCTACAACGCCCGTCAGGTGATCGACAAGATCGGTCACCTTTGCGACTACATTCTCTTTGACTCCGCCTGGGTCGGCTACGAGCAATTTATCCCGATGATGGTGGAAACGTCTCCGCTTCTGCTGGAACTTAACGAGAACGATCCGGGAATTTTCGTGACCCAGTCGGTCCACAAACAGCAGGCCGGGTTCTCGCAAACCTCACAGATCCATAAAAAGGATAACCATATTCGCGGTCAGTCGCGCTTCTGCCCGCACAAGCGGCTGAACAATGCGTTCATGCTGCATGCCTCCACCAGCCCGTTTTACCCGCTGTTTGCGGCGCTGGACGTGAACGCCAAGATCCACGAGGGTGAGAGCGGACGCAGGTTGTGGGCTGAATGCGTCGAGCTGGGCATTGAAGCGCGCAAGGCCATCATCGCCAACTGCAATATGATCAAACCCTTTATCCCACCGGTGGTGGCGGGGCGGCCATGGCAGGATCACCCCACGCAGGCTATCGCCAGCGAGCGTCGCTTCTTTAGTTTTGAACCGGGTGCAAAATGGCACGGTTTTGAAGGCTATGCCCGCGAGCAGTATTTCGTCGATCCGTGCAAGCTGCTGCTGACCACGCCGGGCATTGATGCTGAAACAGGGCACTATACCGATTTCGGCATTCCGGCGACCATTCTCGCCCACTACCTGCGCGAAAACGGCATTGTGCCGGAGAAGTGCGATCTCAACTCCATCCTGTTCCTGCTGACGCCAGCCGAGAGCGCGGAGAAGCTAATGCAGCTGGTGGCGATGCTGGGGCAGTTTGAACAGCATATTGAAGACGATACGCCGCTCGTGGATGTGCTGCCGACCATCTATCAGAAATACCCGGTGCGTTACCGCGACTATACGATCCGTCAGCTGTGCCAGGAGATGCACGATCTCTACGTCAGCTTTAACGTGAAGGATTTACAGAAGGCGATGTTCCGCCAGGAGAGCCTGCCTGCCGTGGTGATGAACCCGCAGGATGCCAACCAGGAGTACATTCGCGGGAATGTCGAACTGGTGCGTATTCGTGACGCCGAAGGACGCATTGCCGCCGAAGGTGCGCTGCCATACCCGCCGGGCGTGCTGTGCGTGGTACCGGGGGAAGTCTGGGGTGGAGCAGTACAGCGCTACTTCCTGGCGCTGGAAGAGGGCATTAATATGCTGCCGGGTTTCTCGCCAGAGTTGCAGGGCGTTTACAGCGAGAAGGATGCCGACGGGATCAAGCGACTGTATGGGTACGTGTTAAAGTAGGGCCCCTCACCCTAACCCTCTCCCCAAAGGGGAGAGGGATTGCACGGAGCCGTCTTTTCACCCTCGCCCCTTTGGGGAGAGGGCCGGGGTGAGGGGAGTTAAGTCGCACTACGCCGGTACATCCTTCTCGGATGCCCAATCTTCCCGTACAGCATCTCCACCGTCAGAAAACCCACCTCCACGCAGTGTTCCAGATAGCGCCGGGTGGTGGTTTTACTCAGTCCCGTCTCGCTCACCACCTCATCCACCGTAAAGCAGTGCGCCGCCTTGTTGTTAAACAGCGTTTGCACCCGCGCCAGCGTGTTCTCCTCTATCCCTTTGCTGCCGTTGTCCAGTCGATAATTTTTCGCCTGTAGCTGATAGAGTGAATCCACGTTCTGCTGGTCGACAATCTTCCAGACGCGCTGCTGTTCGGCAAACTGCACAAAACGTTCCAGCGACTGGCTCAGGCGTTTCCAGGAAACTGGCTTGAGGATGTAGTCGAACGCGCCGTTACGAATGGCCTGGCTACAGGTGTCCATATCGCTGGCGGCGGTGATGAAAATCACCGAGCAGTTGGCGCGGGTGAGCATCGGGTTGCTGATAAGGGTGATGCCTTTGCCGTCCGGCAGATAGTTATCCAGCAGCATCAGCTTCGGCTGTTTGCTCTCCAGTTGTACCTGCGCGTCGGCCAGTGACGCGGCAATCCCCACCAGCCTCAGGCGCGGATGTTTACCGATAAGCTCCGCGTGCAGTTGCGCCAGTTCGTTCTCGTCTTCAACAATCAGTACGTCGATAAGTTCATGTTGCATAGTCGGTATCTTCCAGTTCCTGTACGGGGTGCCGGACCGTTCCCGTGGCGGGAATAAACAGTGAGAAAATGGCACCGCGTGGGGTGTTATCGGCAACTTCAATTGCACCGCCAGCCTGCGTGACGTAGCTTTCAATCAGATACAGGCCAATACCGTGATCGCCGCGCGTTTTGGTAGTGATGCCGCGCTCAAAGATCCGGTCGCGGATCTCCGGTGTGATGCCGACGCCCTGGTCGGCGACTTCAATAATCAGTTCCTGCTCGTTCAACTTTATTAGCACGTCTACCGGGGCATGCGGGAGCGGGGCGCGCTGGGTCGCTTCGATGGCGTTATCCAGCAAGTTCCCGATGATCGAGACTAGTTCCGATTCGAGCAGCGGCAGGAAGGGTTTGTCCACCCGGCAGGCCGGATCGAAGCTCAGCTCAACGCCTTTTTCACGCGCGCGGGCGGCCTTTCCAAGCAGCAAACCGCACAGCGTCGGGGAGCTAAAGCGGGACGAGATAAAGTCCAGCAGCTCCTGAGCGTGTTCCGACTGCGCCTGTATATAGCGAATTGCCTCGTCATAACGGCCCATATGCAGCAGGCCGGACAGCGTGGTCATGCGGTTCAGCTGTTCATGGCGCATGATGCGCAGGTTATCAACATAGCGCTTCACCTGGCTGAGCTGGGCGCTGAGCGAGTCGATCTCGTTGCGATCGCGAAAGGTGATCACCCAGCCCTGCAACGCATCTTCCAGCATGATCCGCACCCGGCTGGCAATGACCGTGAGATCGTTAAAGCGACAGATCTCATCGTGGGTGTCTTTCGCAAGCATGGTTTGCGCGTTAAAGAACGGGACGGGCGCGATCACCTGGCTGATGAGTTGACCCCGCAGTTCGCGGGCGGGCTGGCGTAAGCCTAATAATTTACGCGCCGCCTGGTTAATCACCTCAATGCGGAGATCGTCGTCGATGGCAATCACCCCTTCATAAATGGATTCCATCATCGCCTTTTGCTGACGCACCAGCAGGCCGATTTCGCGCGGCTCCAGAGAGAATATCTGCTTCTTGATGCTGCGGGTGAAGAACCAGGAGAAAATAAACAGGGCGATAAGCAGCAGCACGGCGGCAATCAGGATATTAACCACCTTGCTGACGGTGATGGTGTCCAGATAGCTTGTGAGATAGCCTACCGAAACAATCCCTACCACCTGCCCGGCATCATTAAAAATGGGCGCTTTGCTGCGCAGCGAAATGCCTAACCCGCCCTTGCGGATGGTGATGGTGCTTTTGCCGTGTAATACCTCGTCGTTGTCTCCGCCAACCAGCGTTTTGCCTACCCGGTCGGCAAACACGGAATGGAAAAGATGCAGCCCTTTATTGTCACCAATCACAATAAAACTGGCGTCGCTGCGGGCGGCTATTTTCTGCATAAAGTCATGGATGCCCTGGATATCCTTTTGTTCGACTTCTTTTCGCAGAGAAGGAATAAGCGCAATTTCTTCGGCCTGTATTTTTGCGCGCGCGCTCATTTCCTGATAAAGCTGCCTGCCGACATCGACATAATAATATCCGCCCAGTAATGCGAACAGCACTGAGAAAAAGGCGACCAGCGAAATAAACAGCTTGATCTGAAACGATACTTTCATAACTATCACGCGAGATATCAACAGGTCGGCTGAATATATCATCTTTTAAGGCCAGGATGCCCGCTTTGCCGAAAACTTGTGATCCCTTGCACAGCGCAGCCTGTAAAAGATTTTTCCGAAAGTCTCATCCTCTTAAGGTTAAATGAATAAATGTTATTTCTTTGTTCAGTTAAGAAAAGAAACCATAAAAACCACGGCAATAAATAAGGCATAAATCACATTAAATAAAAGAAACCATTAAAACCATAGCGGCCATTAAAACTTCGCTTTTAATATGCCATCCCTCACATAAAGTAAGCCTTTGTGACTCTAAGCTGGACGCACAAAATAACTAAGGGGCTTATTATGAGCACAACTGACGATTCATTCTCTGTTACCCACGACCCGATTGATATTCAGCGGCCATCGCTCAAAGAGCGCTGGTGGCATATTATGGATACCTGGAAAATCGGCATTATTCCTCTGCCGCTGTTCGTTCTGGCGGGCGCGCTGATTGCGATTGATTGCCTGGGCGGAAAACTGCCGAGCGACATTGTGGTCATGGTGGCCACGCTGGCCTTCTTCGGCTTTGCCTGCGGCGAGTTTGGCAAACGCCTGCCGATTGTCGGCAAGCTCGGCGCGGCGGCAATTTGCGCCACCTTTATCCCTTCCGCGCTGGTCTATTACGGCCTGCTGCCGGACGTGGTGGTTGAGTCCACGACCAAATTCTATAAATCCACCAATATTCTCTACCTCTATATCTGCTGCATTATCGTCGGCAGCATCATGAGTATGAACCGCACCGTGCTGATCCAGGGCTTCCTGCGCATCTTCTTCCCGATGCTGTGCGGTGAAATCGTCGGCATGATTGTCGGCATGGGCGTTGGACTGGCGCTGGGCCTCGAGCCGTTCCAGATCTTCTTCTTTATCATTCTGCCGATCATGGCGGGCGGCGTCGGGGAAGGGGCGATCCCGCTCTCTATCGGCTATGCCACCCTGCTGCACATGGATCAGGGCGTGGCGCTCGGCCGCGTGCTGCCGATGGTGATGCTCGGCGGCCTGACGGCGATCATTATCTCCGGCTGCCTCAACCAGCTCGGGAAACGCTACCCGCACCTGACCGGTGAAGGCCAGCTGATGCCGAATCGCGCCAACGCTGATGCCACTGTTTCCCAACCTGCGTTCTCCGGCAAAGCGGACGTGACCACCATCGCTTCCGGCGCGCTGCTGGCGGTGCTGCTGTACATGCTGGGCATGCTCGGTCACAAGCTGATTGGTCTGCCAGCGCCGGTCGGTATGCTGTTTATGGCGGTGCTGGTGAAGCTCTGTAATGGCGCCTCTCCGCGTCTGCTGGAAGGTTCTCAGGTGGTGTACAAATTCTTCCAGACCTCCGTGACCTACCCGATTCTCTTCGCCGTTGGCGTGGCGATTACCCCATGGCATGAACTGGTGGCGGCGTTCACCGTCAGCAACCTGCTGGTGATTATCAGCACCGTTTCCGCGCTGGTGGCAACCGGATTCTTCGTTGGCAAAAAGATTGGTATGCACCCGATTGATGTCGCCATCGTCTCCTGCTGTCAGAGCGGGCAGGGCGGTACCGGTGACGTGGCGATCCTGACCGCAGGCAACCGCATGAGCCTGATGCCATTCGCCCAGATTGCTACCCGTATCGGCGGGGCGATTAACGTCTCTGTCTCACTGCTGATTCTGGGCAACTTCCTCGTTTAAGTTTTCAGGAAAGAACAATGAAACTCGCAAGCTTTTTATACCAGGGTAAACGCAGCTACGGCATCGTTCAGGCCGAGGGCGTGATTGATTTAGGCCGCCGCCTGGGCGACCGCTATGGCGACCTTAAAGCGCTGTTGCAGGGGAACGGGCTGGCGCAGGCCACCCGTTTTCTGAACGACGCGGTGGATGTACCGCTGAACGCCATCACCTTCTTACCGGTGATTGTCCAGCCGGAAAAAATTCTCTGCGTGGGCATGAACTATGCCGACAAGCGCAAGGAGTTTGATCAGCATAACCCGGCCCCGACCCTGTTTGTCCGCTTCCCGGATTCACAGACCGGCCACAACGAACCGGTGCTGAAGCCGCGCCACTCCAGCGAGTTCGACTACGAAGGCGAGCTGGCGGTGATCATCGGCAAAGGCGGGGAGAACATCAGCCGCGACGACGCCCTGCGCCACGTGGCGGGCTACAGCTGCTACATGGACGGCTCCGCCCGCGACTGGCAGCACACCTGGTTCACCGCCGGGAAAAACTGGCGGCAGACCGGGGCGTTCGGCCCGTGGATGGCGACGGCGGATGAGATCCCGGACCCGCACAGCCTGGCGATCCGCACCTGGCTGAACGGCCGCATGGTGCAGGAGGACAACACCAGCAGCATGATCCACAAGGTGGCGGAGCTGATCGAGTACATCAGCACCTTCACCCGTCTCAGCCCGGGCGACGTGATCATCACCGGCTCGCCTGGCGGGGTAGGTAAAAAGCGCAACCCGCCACTGTTTATGAAGGAGGGGGATCGCATTGAGGTGGAGATCGAACATATCGGTCATCTGAGCAACGTGATCGTGGAAGCGCCAGCCGTCGGGCTCGCGGCAGCGCACTGAGTAAGGCGGCAGCATGCAATCGCAACCCATTGATTTTCGCCACACCGTTGTGGCGAAACACCCGGAACGCTTAAGCCAGATCCGCTACCTGCTGGCAGACAGCGGCCTTGGCCTGGACAACGACATTACGCTGTTTGTTGAAGCCTGGTCCGGCGCGCAGCTGGTGGGTTGCGCCGGGCTGGCTGCCAACGTCATCAAGTGCGTGGCGGTCAACGAGCAGCTTCGTGGGGAAAACCTCAGCGCGCGTCTGCTGGCAGAGGTGGAAAATGCGGCGCTGGAGCGCGGCCATTTTCACCTCTTCCTCTGCACCCGTCCGTGTAATAAGGAGCGCTTTGGCCGCAGCGGTTTCTGGCCGGTTGCCCAGAGCGGGAACAACGCGGTGCTATTGGAGAACACTCCGCAAGGGATCGTGCGCTACTGCCGATCCCTGCGCGCTAGCCGCAAGTGTGGGGAGAAGATTGGTGCCATCGTGATGAACGCCAACCCGTTCACCCTCGGTCACCGTCATCTGGTGGAGCAGGCGGCGGCGCAGTGCGATGCTCTGCATCTGTTCGTGGTGCGTGAAGACGCCTCGT
This sequence comes from Enterobacter cloacae complex sp. IR5412, assembly GCF_049237385.1. Lineage (NCBI taxonomy): Bacteria > Pseudomonadati > Pseudomonadota > Gammaproteobacteria > Enterobacterales > Enterobacteriaceae > Enterobacter > Enterobacter cloacae complex sp. IR5412. The sequence goes on from NZ_JBMKHQ010000005.1 coordinate 298,592, forward strand.
TCTTCCCGTTCAGCGCGCGCCTTGAGATGGTGCGCGCGGGCGTGGCGCATCTGCCGAACGTGGTGGTGCATGAAGGCTCGCAGTACATCATCTCCCGCGCCACGTTTCCTGCCTACTTCCTGAAGGAGACCGGTAAAGTGCAGCAGGCATGGAGCGAGATAGACGTGCTGATCTTCCGGGACTTTATCGCCCCGGCGCTGGGCATCACGCACCGCTTCATCGGCTCGGAGCCGTTCTGCGATATCACCCGCCAGTACAACCAGACGCTGCACGACCTGCTGGCCTCGCACATCGACGTGGTGGAGATGCCGCGCATCAAAGCCAACGGCAACGCCATTTCGGCCTCGGAAGTACGCCGTTTACTCAAGACACAGCAGTTTTCCCGGATCCGGGAGATTGTCCCGGACTCCACCTTCGCGCACCTCGAAGCACATTATCGTGCGAGTGCGGAAGTCGCATAACTATCAGGAATTTATCATGAATATTGTAAGGGAGGCGCTGGCCGGAACGCAGGAGTCCAGCGACCTGATGGTGAAAATCGCCCCCGCTCACGGTGAGCTGGAGATTGTCATCCACAGTGAAGTGATTAAGCAGTTTGGCGAGCAAATACGCCAGGTGGTCAACGACACATTGCGCGCCATGAACGTGCACCAGGGATTAATCATTATTGAAGACAAAGGGGCGCTGGACTGTGTGATCCGCGCCCGCCTGCAAAGCGCGCTTCTGCGTGCCGCCGATGAACAGGCCATCAACTGGGGGGCGCTGAAATGAGCAAACTCCGCCGCAGTATGCTGTTCCTGCCGGGCGCCAATGCCGCCATGCTCTCCACCGCCTTTATCTACCGCCCCGACTCCATCATGTTTGACCTTGAGGACGCCGTGGCCCTGCGCGAGAAAGACACCGCACGCATGCTGGTGTTCCACGCGTTGCAGCACCCGATGTATCAGGATATCGAAACCGTGGTGCGTATTAACCCGCTGAGCACGCCGTTTGGCCTGCTGGATCTGGAGGCCGCCGTGCGCGCGGGCGTAGACGTGATTCGCCTGCCAAAAACCGACACCCCGGACGATATCTACGAGCTGGAAGGCCACCTCGAGCGCATTGAGCAGGAGTGCGGGCGTGAAGTAGGTTCCACCCGCGTGATGGCGGCGATTGAATCGGCCATTGGCGTCATCAACGCCGTGGCGATTGCCCGCAGCTCCCCGCGCCTGATCGGCATCGCGCTGGCCGCCTTTGACTACGTAATGGACATGCAGACCGAGCGCGGCGACGGCACCGAGCTGTTCTACGCCCGCTGCGCCGTGCTGCACGCCGCCCGCGCGGCAGGCATCGACGCTTTCGACGTGGTGTGGTCAGACGTTAATGACGAAGCCGGGTTCCTGCGCGAGGTCGATCTGATCCGCAAGATGGGCTTTAACGGCAAATCGCTGATTAACCCGCGCCAGATTGACCTGCTGCACAACGCCTACGCCCCGACACGGGAAGAGGTGGAGCACGCCAAACGGGTGATTGAAGCGGCAGAAGAGGGCGAGCGTAACGGCCTGGGCGTGGTCTCGCTCAACGGCAAAATGGTGGATGCACCGATTATTAACCACGCGCAGGTGGTGCTGGAGCGCGCGGCGGCCTCCGGCGTGCGTCGGTAAGGATGACATAATGAATCAGACAGAACTTCTCCATGTGAATTTCCCCCATCTGCGGGATCTGAAGCCTTTTGATACCGCCCACAGCGCGACGCCGTGGCTGGCGGACAGCGAGGCGAAACACAACCGTAAGCTTTGCGCCTCCCTCGAAGAAGCCGTCATGCGCAGCAGCTTGCAGGACGGGATGACCATCTCTTTCCACCATGCCTTTCGCGAAGGCGACCGGGTGATCAACACCGTTGTGGCGCTGCTGGCGCGGATGGGTTTTAAAAATTTGACCCTGGCCTCCAGCTCGCTGATGACCTGCAACGACGCGCTGATCGAGCATATTCAAAGCGGCGTGATCGCCCGAATTTACACCTCCGGTATGCGCGGCAGGCTGGCGGAGGCCATCTCCCACGGGCTGATGGACGAGCCGGTACAAATTCACTCCCACGGCGGGCGCGTGAAGCTGCTCCAGGATGGCGAGCTGAATATCGACGTGGCATTTCTTGGCGTGCCGTGCAGCGATGAGTTTGGCAACGCCAACGGCACGCAGGGCAAATCGTGTTGCGGTTCGCTGGGCTACGCCATGGTGGACGCACACTTTGCCCGTAAGGTGGTGCTGCTGACCGAAGAACTGGTGCCGTTCCCGAATATGCCCGCCAGCCTGGTGCAGGATCAGGTGGACTACATCGTGCAGGTGGAGAGCGTGGGCGACCCGGCGAAAATCAGCGTCGGTGCGGCGCGCGTCACCAGCAACCCGCGCGAGCTGATGATTGCCCGCTATGCGGCGGACGTGATTGAACACTCTGGTTACTTTAAACCGGGCTTCTCGATGCAGACCGGCTCCGGCGCGGCGGCGACCGCCTGCACCCGCTTTATGGAAGAGAAGATGGAGCGCAGCGGCGTGAAGGCGCGCTTCGCCCTTGGCGGTATCACCGGCAGCCTGGTGGATTTGCACGAGAAGGGGCTCATCGAAAAGCTGCTCGACACCCAGTGCTTTGACGGCCAGGCAGCGGCCTCGCTGGCGCGCAACCCGAACCACGTGGAGATCTCCACCAACGTCTACGCCAACCCCGGCAGCAAGGCGGCAAGCTGCGATCAGCTCGACGTGGTGATCCTCAGCGCGCTGGAAATCGACGTCGATTTTAACGTCAACGTCATCACCGGATCCGACGGCGTGATGCGCGGCGCATCCGGCGGGCACTGCGACGTGGCGTCGGCAGCCAACCTGACCATTGTGGTCGCGCCGCTGCTGCGAAGCCGCATCCCGACCGTCGTGAAGCGCGTTACCACGCGCCTCACGCCGGGGGAGAGCATTGACGTGCTGGTCACCGACCACGGTATTGCGGTCAACCCGGCGCGCCCGGAGATCCGCGAACGACTCATGGAAGCAGGCCTGAAGGTTGTAGATATCAACGCGCTCTATGAGCGGGCGATTTCCCTGACCGGCGTACCGAAACCGATTGAGTTCACCGACAAAATTGTCGGGGTGATCCGCTACCGCGACGGCAGCGTGATCGACACCGTTCGACAGGTAAAGGAGTGAATATGACTACTGCGACACCCGTGCGGACGGGTGTCAGCCTGGACGCGCTGCTGGCGGCGAAAGAGCGCCGCGCAGCCCGTCAGGCTGACTGGCTTACGCACCATCAACAACCGGTGATCTCCCTAACGCTGGTCACGCCCGGGCAAATCAAAGACAGCCTGCGCTATCGCAACACCATGGGCGTGGCGTTACAGATGTGCGACCAGCTGCTGTGGGAAAACCGCTGGCAGGTGCTGGATCGCCAGGTGCTCTGGCTACCCACCGGACCTGAAGCGCTGTGGTGCGTCGCGCATCCGGCGGCGGAAATTAAAGCGCACTGTGCTGAACTGGAGCAGACGCACCCGCTCGGCAGACTGTGGGATCTGGATGTGATCTGCCCTGAAAACGGCCACGTTGGCCGTCAGTCGTTGGGTTCACACCTCAGGCGCTGTCTGATTTGCGACGAGCCTGCCCACGCTTGTTCCCGTTCTCGGCACCATCCCGTTGAGCAGGTGGTTTCCCGCGTGGAGAAGATGATAGATGACTGGTTTGCTCGCGACTAAACCGCGCCCGGTTGATGTTCCTGCGCTTGCCGCAGAGGCGCTGTGGCAGGAGCTGGAGCTGACGCCCAAACCGGGGCTGGTGGACAGGCTCAATAACGGCTCCCATCGCGATATGGACCATACCTTATTCCTCCGCAGCATTGCGGCGATTACGCCGTGGTTTGCCCGTTTTGCGGAACTGGGTGAAGCAAATGCGGCCAAACCTGCCGATCAGCAGTTGCGGATTATCCGCCCGATGGGAATGGCCTGTGAGCAGGCAATGTACGCCGCCACGGGCGGGGTGAACACGCACAAGGGCGGGATTTTTGCCCTTGGTTTGCTCTGCTTCGCCGCCGGACGTGTGAAAAATATCTCTGCGGATAGCCTCTGTTGTGAGGTAAGTAACATCTGTCGTGGGCTGGTGGCGCGGGAACTGGGCGGGCGCTGCGGGCAGGCAACGGCGGGAGAGCGACAGTTTCAACAGTACGGTTTAACCGGCGCGCGCGGTGAGGCAGAAAGCGGCTTCAGCACGGTGCGTAAGGCGCTGGCGCAGTGGAAGGGAAACACCCTTCATGACCTGTTATTGCGCCTGATGGCCATCAACCAGGACAGTAATCTCGTTTCGCGCGGCGGCACTGAAGGGCTGCGCTACGTCCAGGATTATGCACAGGAGCTGCTGGCGAACGGCTGGGATCAGGATGCGTTGCTTAGGATGGATAACGCGTTGATTGAACGAAACCTGAGTCCGGGCGGCAGCGCGGATTTGCTGTCGGTGGGGTGGATGCTGTCTGGAATAAAATAGCCGGGTGGCGCTAACGCTTACCCGGCCTACGATTTGCGGTTTGTAGGCCCGGTAAGGCGAAGCCGCCACCGGGCACAACAATCAATGCGCGATCGGCTGCGCACCGTGTGGTTCGCGTACGTGCTTGTACTTGAACAGCACGATGAACGCGAAGAACAGCACCAGTGAGTACCCGGCGAAGATCAGCCACACTGGCTGCCAGTTGGTGATGCCGTTGGTGGTATACATCTCAACCACTTTACCGCTCACCACGCCGCCCAGAATACAGCCGAAGCCGTTGGTCATCATCAGGAACATGCCCTGCGCGCTGGCGCGAATTTCAGGTTTCACCTCTTTTTCTACAAACACCGAGCCGGAGATGTTGAAGAAGTCGAAGGCGCAGCCGTAAACAATCATCGACAGAACCAGCAGCACGGTGCCGAACGCGCTTGGGTCGCCGTAGGCGAACAGACCGAAGCGCAACATCCAGGCAGCGATACTGATCAGCATGACGTTCTTGATGCCGTAGCGGCTCAGGAAGAACGGGATGGTCAGGATGAACAGCGTCTCAGAGATCTGCGAGATGGACATCATCACCGACGCGTGTTCAACGATAAAGCTCCCGGCAAACAGCGGATCGTTATCGAAGCTGTGCAGGAAGGTATTACCGAACATGTTGGTGATTTGCAGTTCCGCGCCCAGCAGCATGGAGAAAATAAAGAAGATCGCCATGCGCTTGTTTTTGAACAGGGCGAAGGCGTCCAGGCCAAGCATGGTGCTCCAGCTCTGGTTTTTCTGCTGGTTAGAAACCGGAATGGTGGGCAGCGTCAGGGTGAACAGCGCCAGCAGCACGGAGAGCGCGGCACCAATATACAGCTGCATGTGGCTCAGCTCGAAGCCCGCGAAGCTCACGCCCCACATTGCCATGATAAAGCCGATGGTGCCCCAGATACGGATTGGCGGGAAGTCGGTGACGATATCCAGACCGGCAGATTTCAGGCGGTAGTAGGAGATGGTGTTGATCAGGCCAAGCGTTGGCATATACGCCAGCGAGTTAAGCAGGATCACCATAAACATCGCCCCCGGCGTGGTCACTTCGGCCGCCATAAACAGCGTCCCCGCACCCACCAGATGGCAAAGCATATACAGCCATTTCGCACTTAACCATTTATCTGCCACGATACCGAGCAGCGTTGGCATGAAAACAGCCGCAATACCCAGCGAGCTGTAGACGGCACCGATTGACGCACCATCGAACTTGAGCGTCACAAACATATAGGAGCCGAGTGTAGTCAGCCAGCTACCCCACAGGCAGAACTGCAGAAACGACAAGATTTTAAGCTGCAGCTTAAGGTTCATGTTACTTTCCTCACAAGTGAGCGGGAGATATGTTGTTATAGGAACATTCAGGGTTGTTATTTGATGCAATTCTATCAGTTGGCAACGATATGTTTTGTTACCTCCCGCAAAAAAATGCAATCCACATTAATTTGCAGTTTGGATTGTGATGCAAATAGCATTTTTGTATGGGTGGGATGAGATGGGTGCGGTCTGATGCCCCCTCACCCTAACCCTCTCCCCAAAGGGGAGAGGGAACTTGAACACCCTCTCCCCTTTGGGGAGAGGGCAGGGTGAGGGGTGGTGTTGGTTTCTAGCGGCGACGGTAGTTCTTCTGCGCCGTATTCACCTTATACAGATAGCGGCGGGATTCCGCAGACGGGTGGCGAGTGGTCAGCGTGGAGTACACGTCCCCCGGCGCCATGCTGTTGATGATGTTCGCGGCCTGCACTTTATCGTTCGAGAAGACGCGCAGGACGCTGCCCGCGCCGCCGTTGTAGGCGGTGATCACCGCATAGCGACGTGAAGTCGGGTTATCAATCCCGCCGAGATAAACATTGTTCAGCATCGCCAGATATGCGGTACCGGTATCAATGTTGCTTTGCGGATCGAACAGGTAGCTGCGGCTCGGCGTACCGGATTTCCCCTGCGCGCGGAACACGTCTTTACCGGCGCTGTGCTGCACAACCTGCATCAGCCCCAGCGCGTCGGAACGGCTCACCGCATACGGGTTGAACGAGGATTCGGTCTGCATAATCGCCAGGATCAGCGACTCATCCACGCCATACTTACGCGACGCCTGACGCACCATGCCCAGATACTTATGCGCACGCTTGTCGAGGTGGTTCGGCACCAGGTTGATCGTAACGCTATAGATCACCTTCAGGCCATTGGTGCGGCTTTTCAGGCGCGTTTGCAGCAAATAGTCTGCGAAGTTCGTCGCGCGACCTTCCCAGCGAATCGGCTGACCGGTCTGGTCAACGACCTGCCCATACAGGAATGGCTCTTTGGAGATAGTAATGTCATCGGCATCAGAGTAGAGATCGATAGAGCCCGGATCGTCGCCCATCAGCAGGGTTTTGATGATGGCCTGACGTAAATGTGCCGCAGGTTCAGTCCCCGCGATGGTTTCAATCGTAATCGTACCGTCATCGAAGTTGATGTGGCTACGGGTCTGATAGGCGTCGGTATACTTAACGTAGTCCTTCGGTCCGGCAATAAGAACTTCGTTAAATCCCCATATGTTCTCGATGTTATGGGCAAACTGCCCCATCAAAATGTCAAAACCGTTGGTGTCCTTAACCCAGGCTTCGTTATAGCTATCGCCCTTTTTGGAAGAACAAGACACAAGCAACGGCGCAACAAGTGCTAGCGCTAATAGTTTTTTCATCATTCCGGGAGTGCGTGTTGTGTTTGCTTTGAGGTTGCTGTTGCCGGGTGGCGCTGCGCTTACCCGGCCTACATAACCGTAGGCCCGTGCAAGCGCAGCGCCGCCGGGCAGCAGCCGCAGAGTATTATTTTTCCGGTGGCGTATAGCCTTCGATGTGGACGTCTTTACCCTCGAACAGGAAGTTCACCATCTCCTGCTCCAGCAGCTTGCGGTGTTCCGGGTTCATCATGCTGAGCTTTTTCTCGTTGATCAGCATGGTCTGTTTTTTCTGCCACTGTCCCCAGGCTTCTTTGGAGATCTCGTTGTAAATGCGTTTACCCAGGTCGCCCGGGTAGAGCTGGAAATCCTGGCCTTCAGCGTCGCGCTGCAGGAAAGTACAAAAAATGGTTCTGGCCATACTCATTCCTCTTTGTCTTGCCGATGCTAAACCATTGCACCGACACGTAATTGCTGTAACAGGCGCTCCACGGGAGCCGCCAGCCCGACTGATGGCGGTTGCGCTAAGTTATACCAGAGAGCGGTGCCTTCATCCATGCAGGAGGTGAATGAGGACACGGGAAGCCACATAGGCACAATATCCAGATGGAAATGGCTGAAGGTATGACGGAACGCGTTGAGTTGCGTCAGGGTATCGGCCGCAATGCCGCGCTGTTCAAGCCATGCCCGAAGCGAAGCTTCATCCTCAAACTGTGGGAAGCAGTATAGACCACCCCACAGGCCACTCGGCGGGCGCTGGGCGAGAAACACCTCGTCGCCATGCTGCATCAGCAGCATGTACCCGGTGCGTTCAGGCAGCGTCTGCTTCGGTTTTTTCCCCGGATACTGCGCCCAGGAGTGGTTCGCATAGGCCACGCAGAGGTTATTTACCGGGCAGAGTTCGCACTTCGGTTTTGAACGGGTGCAGACCATCGCGCCCAGATCCATCATCGCCTGGTTAAAACGCTCCACCCCTTTCGCCGGAGTGACCGCTTCACTGATCTCCCACAGGCGCTTCTCAACCTCTTTCTTGCCCGGCCAGCCTTCTACGGCGTAGCAGCGTGCCAGCACGCGCTTGACGTTGCCGTCGAGAATAGGGAAATGCTTGCCTAAAGACAGGGAAAGGATTGCGCCTGCGGTTGAACGCCCGACGCCGGGCAAATCCGCCACCTCGTCAAAGGTCTCCGGGAATTTACCGTTGTGGCGGGTGGCGACCTGCTGTGCGGCTTTGTGCAGGTTGCGCGCGCGGGCGTAATAGCCGAGGCCTGTCCACAGGTGCAGTACCTCGTCTAACGGCGCGTTGGCCAGATCGGTGATTGTCGGGAAGCGCGCCATAAAACGCTCGAAGTAAGGAATGACCGTCGCGACCTGCGTTTGTTGCAACATCACCTCGGAGAGCCATACTTTGTAAGGCGTTTTTTCAATTTGCCAGGGCAGGGTTTTACGCCCGTATTTGTCGTACCAGTCCAGCACCTGGGCTGAAAATTGAGAGGCTTGCATGGTCATCGATTCGCTTAATCAGGGACGCAGATTGCAGCACAGCGTTAATCTGCTGTAAACCGGATCTTTCCCATGCTTGCATAGAAGCCTTAACTTTGGATAATGCCCGTTTCCCGAACATTCTCACAAGCAGACAACTCTTTTATGAAAAACGACGTCATTTCACCGGAATTTGATGAAAACGGTCGCCCGCTGCGCCGTATTCGCAGCTTTGTCCGCCGTCAGGGGCGCCTGACAAAAGGGCAGCAACACGCGCTGGACAACTACTGGCCGGTGATGGGCGTTGAGTTCAGCGAGCAACCGCTCGACTTCACCGACCTGTTTGGCCGCGACGCGCCAGTGACCCTGGAGATCGGCTTTGGTATGGGCACCTCGCTGGTCACTATGGCGAAAGCGCGCCCGGAGCAGAACTTCCTCGGTATTGAAGTACATTCGCCGGGCGTCGGCGCATGCCTGGCAACGGCCCATGAAGAGGGCGTTGAGAACCTGCGCGTCATGTGTCACGACGCGGTGGAAGTGCTGCACAAAATGATTCCTGACAATTCTTTGAACATGGTTCAGCTCTTTTTCCCTGACCCATGGCACAAAGCGCGTCATAATAAACGCCGTATCGTTCAGGCACCGTTTGCCGAGCTGGTGAAAAGTAAGCTCAAGCTGGGCGGCGTTTTCCACATGGCAACCGACTGGGAACCTTATGCGGAACATATGCTGGAAGTGATGTCGTCCCTGGACGGGTATAAAAACCAGTCTGAAAGCAACGACTACGTACCGCGTCCGGATTCACGTCCGGTGACAAAATTTGAACAGCGTGGCCATCGTCTTGGTCACGGCGTATGGGACTTAATGTTCGAGAGGGTAAAATAATGGCAAAGAATCGTAGCCGTCGTCTGCGTAAAAAGATGCACATCGAAGAATTCCAGGAAGTGGGTTTCTCCGTTGCCTGGCGTTTCCCGGAAGGCACCAGCGTTGAGCAGATCGATCAGGACGTTGATGCGTTCATCAACGAGGTGATCGAACCCAACAAGCTGGCCTTCGACGGTAGCGGCTATCTGGCGTGGGAAGGTCTGATTTGCACCCAGGAAGTGGGGAAATGCACCGAAGAACATCAGGCGCTGGTACGCAAATGGCTTGAAGACCACAAACTGGAAGATGTCCGCGTCAGCGAACTTTTCGACGTTTGGTGGGACTAATAAAGCAAGAACGGGGCCAGCATTAGCTGGCCCATTTTGTCTGAGGGAGTGTTGAAGATGCGTAAAACGTTGCTGGCGGTTGCTTTACTGGCAATCGGAACCACCGCCCATGCGGAGTATAAATGTAGCGTCACCCCGCGTGACGACGTGGTATTAAGCCCGCAAACCGTGCAGGTTAAGGGCGAGAATGGCAATCTGGTGATCACGCCGGATGGCAACGTGACGTTTAACGGCAAACAGCAAAACCTGACGGCCGCCCAGCGCGAGCAGGCGATGGACTACCAGGCCGAGTTGCGTACCGCGCTGCCATGGATAAACGATGGCGCGCTGACCCGCGTTGAGAAGGGCCGCGTGGCGCTGGATAAAATCATCACCAAAGAGGTGGGGGAGAGCAGCAATATGCGCACCCGCCTGACGAAGCTGGATAAACAGCTGAAAGAACAGATGAACCGCATTATTGAGACTCGCTCTGATGGCCTGACGTTCCACTATAAGGCGATCGATCAGGTGCGAGCCGACGGTCAGCAGCTGGTGAACCAGGCGATGGGCGGCATTCTCCAGGACAGCATCAACGAGATGGGCGCCAAAGCGGTGCTGAAAGGCGGCGGTAATCCGTTGCAGGGTGTACTGGGTAGCCTGGGCGGACTGCAAACCTCGATTCAGAACGAGTGGAAGAATCAGGAAGCCGATTTCCAGCAGTTCGGCAAAGACGTGTGTAAACGCGTGGTGTCCCTGGAAGACAGCCGGAAGGCGCTGGTGGGGACGCTGAAGTAACGCCTCTGCGCGTAGGGCCCCTCACCCCGGCCCTCTCCCCAGGGGAGAGGGAGTAACCAGTTCCCTCTCCCTGTGGGAGAGGGTTAGGGTGAGGGCATCAGGCATTGCAATCGTTGCAGAATAGCCATCAGCATCTCCTCCTCATTAGCCCTGAATTCATGATTCCAGAACCGTACGACTTCCCAGCCGTTCGCATTCAAAAACTCGGTGCGACGAGAGTCATAGGCCTCTTTATCCTGATGTTGCCCCCCGTCCAGCTCAACAATCAGTTTCGCCTTAAAGCAGGCAAAATCCACGATGTACGGCCCAACCGGCATCTGTCGGCGAAACTTATACCCAAAGAAGCGGCGACCTCTGAGCAGATACCAGAGGCGTAATTCTTCGGGTGTCATTTGTTTGCGGAGTTGTTTTGATTTTTCCATCCCCACACTCTGCCAGCCTTTCCCTCAACCAGCAGAACGGGATGTAAAATCCTGAATCAGCCTTCAGGATTTTCAGCGAGGAACAGCTCAAGAAGGGAGTTTAGGAACAGCTTACCGTGCTCGGTGATTTGCCAGTACTCATTACACTCGGTCAGATATCCCTGCGCCAACGCCTCGTCAATCTGCGGACGAATCACCGACTCTGACAACCCGGTGTAGAGCGCAAACTCCGCGCGCGGTGCGGCTTCCAGCAGACGGAAGCGGTTCATAAAGAACTCAAACGGCTTATCCACCGCCTCGACGTCATGCTGACGCTCCAGGTAGCGGCCTTCCATAAAACCGCGCGGATGACGCGTTTTGGCAGTACGCAGAATGCGCCCGTCCGGGAAGGTCACTTTGCCGTGTGCCCCGCAGCCAATCCCCAGATAATCACCAAAGCGCCAGTAGTTCAGGTTGTGCTGACACTGATAGCCCGGCTTCGCATACGCCGAGGTTTCGTATTGCTGATACCCCGCCGCGGTCAAAAGCTGGTGGCCCTGCTCGAAGATATCCCACAGCGCGTCATCGTCCGGCAGCACCGGAGGACGGGAACCAAACAGGGTGTTCGGTTCAATGGTCAACTGATACCACGACAGATGCGGCGGGTTCAGTTCAATTGCCTGACGCAAATCGTCCAGCGCTTCTTCGAGGGACTGATCCGGCAGGCCGTGCATCAAATCGAGGTTAAAACTGCGCAGCCCAAGCCCCGTTGCCAGGTTCGCCGCGCGTTTTGCCTCTTCCGGGCCGTGAATGCGCCCCAGACGCTTCAGCTTTGGCTCGCTAAAGCTCTGCACGCCGATGGAGATACGGTTCACGCCCGCGCGCTGATACTCGACAAAACGGTCGGCCTCAACGGTGCCCGGGTTGGCTTCCATCGTAATTTCAGCATCCGCTGCCAGGTTCAGGCGTGCACGCACACCGTCCAGCAGCGTCTGCATCGCCGGGCCTGAAAGCAGGCTCGGCGTACCGCCACCAATAAAAATGGTCTTCACTTCACGTCCCTGTGCGTACGGTACATCGGCATCCAGATCGGCCAGCAGATGCGCGACGTAATCATCGTGCGGCACTTCGCCCTTCAGCGCGTGCGAGTTGAAATCGCAGTACGGGCATTTCTGCACGCACCATGGGATGTGAATATAAAGACTCAGAGGCGGCAAATTAGCCATTACGCAGTGCTTCCAGTAACAGTTTCAGGGCGCGTCCACGGTGGGAGATCGCGCTTTTCTCTTCGCGGGTGAGTTCCGCAGCGGTTTTGCCCTCGGTCGGGACAAAGAAAATCGGGTCGTAACCAAAGCCGCCGTTGCCCGCCGCTTCACGGGTGATCACGCCCGGCCAGCTGCCGTGACAGACAATCGGCGTGGGATCTTCCGCGTGACGCATGTAGACCAACACGCAGTGGAACTGCGCGGTACGCTGTTCGTCAGGGACGTCGTTCAGGGCCACAAGCAGCTTTTCCAGGTTCTGCTGGTCGGTGGCGTCCACCCCGGAATAGCGGGCGGAGTAAATCCCCGGCGCACCGCCCAGAAAATCCACGGCCAGACCGGAGTCATCGGCAATCGCGGGCAGCCCGGTGATCTGCGCCGCATGGCGCGCTTTCAGAATGGCGTTTTCGATAAACGTCAGGCCGGTTTCTTCGGCGGAGTCCACGCCCAGCTCGGTCTGAGCCACCACGTCCAGCCCAAAATCATGTAATAGCGAGGCCAGCTCGCGCACTTTACCGGCGTTTCCGGTGGCGAGAACAACTTTCTGCATGGTTTAGTCCTGTTTTGTCAGAGCCGCGACTTCCGTCGGGATAGATTGCGGGTTAAGGATTTTTACCTGTTTATGCCGGCCAAGTTCACCTTTCTCAATGATGACCTGGCTTTTAGCGACGCGAAACTGTTTTGCCAGATATTTGGTCAGATGCGCATTCGCCTGGCCGTCAACGGGCGGGGCAGTGATGGCGACTTTTAGCTCGTCGCCATGCAGCCCAACAATGCTGTCGCGGCTGGCTTTCGGCTGAATGTACAGCCGTAAAACCAGCCCGTCGGCGCAGGGGCTAACTGCACTCATAACGCCATCCACAGCCCCGGCAGCAGCATATTACCCGTCGCCTGTAACAGTTCCGCGATACCCATATTCAGCACGTACAGCAGCAAAACGAGAAGCATCGGGGAGAAGTCGATTCCGCCCATCGCAGGCAGCAGGCTACGGATCGGACGCAGTAACGGTTCAGTCAGCTGAATCAACGCGTACTCCACCGGGCTACGGCCCCGGCTTACCCAGCTCATAATCGCCATCACCAGCAGGACCCAGAAGATCAGCGAGCCGACGGTTTTAACCAGGATCAGAACGGCTGAAATCCAGATAATCGGCTGGAAAGTGATGACCATAAACAGCACGATCGCTTTGATAACGCTCAGAATAAACGCCATCAGCAGAGATGAACTGTCAATCGGCCCCATTGCCGGAATGATGCGGCGAAGCGGCCCCACAATGGGCTGCGTGATTTTCACGATAAATTGTGAGAATGGATTGTAAAAATCACAACGGGCCCACTGCATCCAGACGCGCAGTAGCAGCGCCATCGTATACAGTTCAATGACCGTTGAAAGCAGGAAAGTCAACGTCTTCATGGCGTTCCTCAGGTTTCCTTATTATTGGGTGTAATCGCGCGCACCGAAAATTGCTGTGCCGATGCGCACCATGGTGCTGCCTGCCGCGATGGCGGCTTCCATATCGTCTGACATGCCCAGAGAAAGCGTGTCTACCGTGTCATAGCGCGCTTTAAGCGCCTCAAATGCTACAGCCATTTGCTGTGCTACGGCAAACTGCCTTTCATAACTTGACTCTGGTGCCGGAATGGCCATCAGTCCGCGCAGGGTTAAGCGCGGCAGCGCCGCCACGTCCGCCGCCAGCGCATCCAGTTCGCTCAGCGTAATGCCGGACTTGCTGTTTTCATCACTGATGTTGATTTGAATCAGCACGTTAAGCGCTGGCATCTCCATAGGCCGCTGGTCGCTCAAACGGGTAGCGATACGCAGACGATCGATGGTGTGACACCAGTCGAAGTGCTCTGCTACCAGACGGCTTTTGTTCGACTGTAGCGGACCGATAAAGTGCCACTGCAGGTCTGTATTTCCCCGCTCCCGGAAAGCGCGAATCTTATCTACGCCTTCCTGCACATAGTTTTCACCAAAGGCACGATGACCGGCGGCTATCGCTTCTGCGATGGCGCTCGCAGGCTTGGTTTTGCTGACTGCAAGCAACGTAATTTCTTCTGAAGCACGGCCGCAACGCGTTGCCGCGGCAGAGATTTTGTCCCGGACCTGTGCCAGGTTATGCGCAATGTCGTTCATTTTCCGAGGAGTTGTCTATGGATGTGGAAGAAATTGTGGCCCTTAGTGTAAAGCATAACGTCTCCGATCTACACCTGTGCAGTGATTCACCACCGCGCTGGCGCAGGTCAGGCCGTCTTGAACCTGCGCCGTTTCCGCCCCCCGATGTGGAGGCGTTATTAAAAGCGTGGCTCAACGACGAGCAGCAGGGTGCCTGGTGGGCAAACGGGCAGGTAGATTTTGCCGTTACCCTCACAGGCGGTCAGCGGCTGCGCGGCAGTGCGTTTAAGCATATGCACGGCGTTTCGATCGCGCTACGCCTGTTGCCGCTGACGTGTCCGCAGCTCTCTGCGTTAGGCGTGCCGCGCGCGATCCCGGAGCTTTTGTCCAATGACAACGGCCTGATTCTGGTCACCGGCGCCACCGGCAGCGGGAAATCGACCACCCTGGCCGCGATGGTCGATTTTCTCAATCACCATACGGACGGGCACATTCTGACCCTGGAAGATCCGGTGGAGTTTATGTACCAGAGCCAACGTTGCCTCATCCGGCAGCGGGAGATAGGCCAGCATAGCCCGTCCTTTGCCGAGGCCCTGCGCAGTGCGCTGCGTGAAGATCCGGATGTGATTCTGCTTGGTGAGCTGCGCGACAGCGAGACGATACGCCTGGCGCTGACGGCGGCTGAGACTGGCCATCTGGTGTTGGCCACGCTGCACACGCGCGGTGCGGCGCAGGCGATCGAGCGCCTGGTCGATACCTTCCCGGCGCAGGAGAAAGATCCGGTTCGTAATCAGCTGGCGGGAAGCCTGCGTGCGGTACTGGCGCAGAAGCTGCGTCAGGATGTCCAGGGCGGGCGCGTGGCGCTGTATGAGCTACTGGTGAATACGTCGGCGGCGGCAAACCTGATCCGCGAAGGTAAAACCTGGCAACTGCCGGGCATTATTCAAACGGGGCAGCAGGCGGGGATGCAGAACTTTGAGCAGAGTCTGGCGGAGCGACGGGCGCAGGGGCGGCTGTAGGCCCCGGCGCTCAGTAACCCTGTTCGAAATAGCTTTCGAGGATAATGACGGCTGAAGCTGAATCCACGCTGCCTTTGTTCAACGCCCGGAAGCCACCGTGCTCGAACAGGCCAGCGCGTGCCTCGACGGTGCTCAAACGTTCATCGTGCAGCTTAACGGAGACGCCAAATCGGCCATGAATTTTGTTCGCGAACTTGCGTGCGCGGGCGGTAAGCGGCTGCTCGGTGCCGTCCATGTTCAACGGCAGACCGACAATCACGTCGTCCGGCTGCCACTCTTTGAGCAAGCGCTCAATAAGGTTCCAGTCCGGCGTGCCGTCGTTAGCTTTCAGCGCCGTGAGCGGGCGGGCGGTGCCGGTGATCCGTTGACCCACAGCGACGCCGATGCTTTTGGTGCCGAAGTCAAAGGCGAGAAGGGTGCCGCTCATTACGCGTGCCCCGCAACGCCAGGCATGGTCAGAATATCAATGCCAATCAGTTTTGCCGCGTCACGCCAGCGATCGGCGATAGGGGTTTTAAACAGGATATTCATATCCGCAGGGGCCGTCAGCCAGGCGTTGTCCAGAATTTCTTGTTCCAGCTGCCCTTTTTCCCAGGAAGCGTAGCCGAGCGCAACCAGCACCTCAGAAGGCTGATTTGCCGTGCCCAGTGTTTCGAGCACATCGCGAGAGGTGGTGACGACGGTGTTATCGGAGATACGAATGCTGGACGAGAAAACCGGCGGGGTATGCAGGATAAAGCCACGATCTTCTGCAAGCGGTCCGCCGAGCATCACCGGTTTATCAAGACGGATTTCCGGCAGCCGCGCTTCAGCAGGGATTTTCAGCTTGTCCAGAATGCCTTCAACCTGAAGGTTTTCCAGCGGCTTATTGATGATAATCCCCATTGCGCCGTCTTCGTTGTATTCGCAAATATAGACCACGGCGCGGCGGAAAATCGGATCCTGGAGAGCAGGCATGGCAATAAGAAAGTGATGCTGTAAATTCATTGTCAGAGGTACTGTTTCCTGGTTTAAAAAGCGACAGCGCCCAGTATGGGGATAAACACAGGCGCTGTCACAGGTTATTTCTGTAAACGTTTTTCGATAGCGTCCATCAGCATTCCGGTGATCGAGATCGGGAATTCCGCTTCGATCTCACGAATGCAGGTCGGGCTGGTGACGTTCACTTCGGTCAGACGATCGCCGATAATATCGAGGCCAACGAAGATCAGGCCTTTGGCTTTCAGCGTAGGGCCGACGCGGCGGGCAATTTCCCAGTCGCTTTCGCTTAACGGACGCGGTTCGCCACGGCCTCCGGCCGCCAGGTTGCCACGGGTTTCACCACCCTGCGGGATACGCGCCAGGCAGTAAGGCACCGGCTCGCCGTCTACAACCAGCACACGCTTGTCGCCGTCTTTAATGGCCGGCAGATAGTTTTGCGCCATGCAGTAGCGGGTTCCCAGCTCGGTCAGCGTTTCGGCAATTACGCCAATGTTCGGGTCGCCCTCTTTCACGCGGAAGATCGATGCGCCGCCCATGCCGTCCAGCGGCTTCATGATGATGTCGCCGTGCTTCTGCCAGAATTCTTTCAGCTGCGTTTTGCTGCGGGTGACCAGCGTTTCCGGCGTCAGGTCAGAGAACCATGCGGTATAGAGCTTCTCGTTGCAGTCGCGCAGGCTCTGCGGCTTGTTGACGATCAGCGTGCCTTTCTCTTCGGCACGCTCAAGGATATAGGTGGAGTAAATGTATTCGGTGTCGAACGGCGGATCTTTACGCATCAGGATGACGTTAAGGTCGGCCAGGGCAATATCCTGCTCGGTGCCGAATTCGTACCATTTTTCGTAGTTCTGCTCGACGTTAACGATGCGGGTACGTGCGCGGGCTTCACCGTTGATCAGGTACAGATCGTTCATCTCCATATAGTGGAGTTCATAGCCGCGACGCTGCGCTTCCAGCAGCATAGCGAAGCTGGAATCTTTCTTAATGTTAATGTTTGCGATGGGGTCCATCACGATGCCGAGCTTAATCATGTTCTTCTCCGGTTATGGGTCAGGCTTTGCTTCAACCCAGATCGCCAAATCGCACCTGTAGGGCGGTAATGGCGGTGAGTGCCGTTGTCTCAGTGCGCAGAACGCGAGGTCCCAACAGAATATCAGTAAACTGGTAACGCGCCGTCATGGCGATTTCGTCAGCCGACAGGCCGCCTTCCGGGCCAATCAGCAGGCGTACACGCTCAACGGGCAGCGGCAGCGTATTGATGCTGGCGCTGGCGCGCGGATGAAGATTAAGCTTAAGCCCGCTTTCCTCTTCTGCACACCAGTCCTCCAGATCCATCGCCGGGCGGATCTCCGGGATGCGGTTGCGGCCACTCTGTTCACAGGCTGCAATGGCAATTTTCTGCCACTGCTGGATCTTTTTGTTGAGACGTTCCGCATCCAGTTTAACGCCGCAGCGCTCAGAAAAAAGTGGCGTAATGAGGCTTACACCCAGTTCAATGGATTTCTGAATGGTGAACTCCATCTTTTCCCCGCGCGACATCACCTGGCCAAGGTGAATGTGCAGCGGGGATTCCCGGTCGTCCACGTCGCCACGCAGCACCTTCACGTGCACGCTTTTTTTATCGGCGCGCGTAATTTCAGCGTCAAAAATCTGATTAGAGCCGTCAAAGAGCTGAATCGCCTGGCCTGCGCCCATGCGCAGCACGCGGCCTACGTGGTTTGCGGCATCATCAGACAGGGCGATTTCGCCGCCTGGGGTAATCAGTTCAGGGTGATAGATGCGAGGGATGCGCATAGTCAGAAATTCCATGTGTCATGCGATATAAGCGAATTGCCGTAGTGTAGGTTAGCTCTTTTGCGCCTGGCAAGCCCGCTGGACGTAAGGGTTGTGATTCCCCTGGACTTTGGCGATACGTTCGTCGCGCTGGCATTCCCAGTCCGTCACCGGGTAGAGCTTGTCCCAGGCATTGAAGAGCTGCGTCTGCTGGCGGGAAAGGTTGAGATCGTAGCGGTCGCGCATATAGAAGTAAGTGCGGGCGATGCTGCCGCGCGCGCGGGCAGGCGGTTCGGCGAGTTTCTCTTTGAAATCGACCTTCATGGCGCACTGACCGTACTGGCCTTCGCCACCGTTCCACTGGCTGTACATGAAGTTTCCGCGGTCGCCATTGACTTCACCCACGGCGGGTTGCAGGTTGTGCATATCGCTTTCCATCTGGCGGTAGACCGGATCTTTTGCGCAATTTTTACGTCCACCGTCCTGCCAGCACTGGCGCTGGTGGCCAAACTGCCAGGCCGGAACAACGTGTTCCCATTCGATTCGGCTGGCGCGGTTCTCGTTCTTGCGCACCTTATAGCCGCAGGATCCCAGATCCACGACCCCTTTCTTACCCTGCCAGTTAATTTTACAGCCGCAGTAGAAATCACCCGGTACGTCGGCGTTAATCTTTACGCCTGCGGTTTTTGCCTGTGAGAAACTGTGAATACCGTCGGCCAGAGCATGGCCGGAGAGCGCCGCCGCCAGAAAAGCGACTGCGAGAGAAACATTACGGGACATCTTACACTCCGTGTCAAAACGAGCCCGCAACGTAACGAATGTTGTTCCCGTATGCAATCAGTCAGATCAGGAAAGTTCCTGAAAGTTCGAGTGATTATTCCGCCACCAGTGGTTCGCCGCACTTTACGCAGCGATAGGTCGCCTCGCCGCGCACCACGCGGTTGTGACGGCGCACGGTAAGCTGGTGCTGCTGGCACTGGCAGCGGTAGGGAAATGTATTGCGGCGTACCGATTCCAGCTCGAACTGGTGGGTGCGGCGAGCCGGAACGCCGAGCACCGCCTCCATCATCCATTTCCACTCTTTGCCGTGCGGCGCGACGCGGCCAAAGTGTTTCCACACCAGAAGGTGGGCCAGCTCGTGCGGCACCACTTCTTCGATAAACGCCTGCTGATTTTCCATCATCAACACCGGATTCAGGCGGATCTCATACGATTCCAGCCACGCGGTGCCTGCCGCGGTGCCACGCTGCTGATAGACCAGCTTCGGTTCAGGATAATCGCGGCCGAGCTTCAGGTTGGCCTGGGCGAGTTTTTCCCGCAGGCTGCGCATAACGGCTTGCTGAATGGCGATGGGGAGACGGGGAGATTTCATAGGGGCAGAGCATAAAGCGGGAAGCGGGGAGGCGCAAGAGGCGCCTCCCCGCAGGAGGATCAGTCGTGTGCGCCGATTTCGCGCAGAGGACGACCTTTCATCAGGTTACGTTCAATGTGTTCCAGTGAAACATGTTTGGTTTCAGGAACCAGCCAGATCGTGAGAACAATAAAGAACAGGTTAAGACCGGCGTAGACCCAGAAGGTATTGGCATTACCCAGGGTATTGAGCATGGTCAGGAACGTTGCGCCGACGATCATGTTGGCAATCCAGTTGGTTGCGGTAGAGCAGGTGATACCAAAATCACGCCCTTTCAGCGGCTGGATCTCAGAACACAGTACCCAAATCAGCGGACCGGCGCTCATCGCAAACCCAATAATAAACATCAGCAGCATCGCCACGGCGAAGTACTGTGCCGTTGGGGAGTGAATGCCCATGTGCATCATGGTACCCAGCACGCCCATCCCGATGGCCATCACCAGGAAGCCCAGCGTCAGGGTTGGCTTACGCCCCCAGCGGTCCACCAGACCGATAGCAATAAAGGTCGCCAGCACGTTGGTCAGGCCGACGATCACGGTGCCCCACATCTGTTCGGTGGTGTTGGTGTAGCCCGCCAGTTCGAAGATTTTCGGCGCGTAATACATGATGACGTTCATCCCGGTGAACTGTTGCATGATCTGTAACAGCACACCGAGGAACACCGCGCGGCGGAAGTTGCTGTTCTCTTTGAACAGCGCCCAGCCGGACTGTTTGACCTTAAGGCTTTCGCGGATCTCTTCCAGCTCGTTTTTGGCTTCGGCGCTGGTATCACGCAGGCGTAAGAGCACGCGTTCGGCATCGTGGAAGCGGCGTTTGGCGGCGAACCAGCGCGGGCTGTCCGGCAGGAAGAAGACACCAATCAGCAGCAGAATGGCCGGAATGATGATGACGCCCAGCATCCAGCGCCATGCGCCGCTGTAGCTGAAGGCGGTATCGGAAAGATAAGCCCCCAGAATACCGATGGTGATCATCAGCTGATACATTGAAATCATGCTGCCGCGGATTTTTTCCGGTGCGATTTCAGACAGGTACAGCGGGGCAGTATAAGACGCCACGCCCACTGCCAGACCGAGCAGCACGCGGGAGAGGATCAGCACTTCAACGTTAGGCGCAGCGGCAGAGAACAGTGAGCCGGCAACGAACAGGATCGCGCCGATCATCAGGCTCTTTTTACGCCCGAGCTTAAAGGAGAGCCAGCCGCTGCCGACCGCGCCGACGGCGGCACCGAACATCATGGAGCTGACCACCCATTCCTGAGTGTGTGCGCTAATCTGGAACTCATCGGTGATGAAAGGTAATGCACCGGCAATTACGCCAATATCCAGGCCAAAGAGTAATCCTGCCAGAGCGGCGAGGAAGCAGACGAAGAACGTCATTGCCTTATTGGACGTACGCCCCTGTTTATTATTGTCAGGCATTATGCCCTCCAGTTGGGTTATCAGTTTTTACGATATTAAGAGTAGGTGAGCGGCTCATAAAAATATGTGAGTCAAATCACAACGGTGTAATCGGTTACACTAGTTTGTAACCGTAAAAATAATTAAAGCTTTGAAAATATAGAGGTAAATTAATTGATATGCATCGCGTTTGCACAAATTTCAGACTTAACTGAAAGAGAATGTAACAGCAGAAGAAATGCGATCATGCAAAGAGAATATTCTGAAAGCGGGGTATAGAGAGTGAGGTGTAAACGGTTCCAAACATTGCCGGGTGGCGGCTGCGCCTTACCCGGCCTACAAAAATTCACTACCCGTAGGTCGGGTAAGGCATAGCCGCCACCCGACATAAAAAAGGCCAGCACAAAGGCTGGCCTGTTTAAGCTGCTGGCAGTCGTTTATTTCAGACCGGCAGCATCACGCAGCAGGGCGGCTTTGTCGGTTTTTTCCCAAGGGAAATGTTCGCGACCAAAGTGACCGTACGCTGCGGTTTCCTGGTAGATTGGGTGCAGCAGATCCAGCATCTGAATCAGACCGTATGGACGCAGGTCGAAGAACTCACGCACCAGCAGGGTCAGCTGTTCAGAAGGCACTTTTTCAGTACCGAAGGTTTCCACCATGATGGAGGTTGGCTCAGCCACGCCGATGGCGTAGGAAACCTGAATTTCACAGCGGTCAGCCAGGCCCGCAGCAACGATGTTTTTCGCCACATAACGTGCAGCGTACGCCGCAGAACGGTCCACTTTAGACGGGTCTTTACCGGAGAACGCGCCGCCACCGTGGCGCGCCATGCCGCCGTAGGTATCTACGATGATTTTACGACCGGTCAGACCGCAGTCACCCATTGGGCCGCCGATAACGAAGCGTCCGGTTGGGTTGATGAAGAATTTGGTCGCAGAGCTCAGCCATTCAGTTGGCAGAACCGGCTTAATGATCTCTTCCATCACCGCTTCCTGCAGGGATTTCTGGTCAATCTCTTCAGCATGCTGCGTGGAAAGAACCACGGCATCAATGCCGACGATTTTCCCGTCGTCATACTGGAAGGTCACCTGGCTTTTCGCATCCGGACGCAGCCACGGCAGGGTGCCGTTTTTACGCACTTCAGCCTGACGCTGCACCAGACGGTGTGCGTAAGTCACCGGCGCTGGCATCAGCACGTCGGTTTCGTTGGTCGCGTAGCCGAACATCAGGCCCTGGTCGCCCGCGCCCTGTTCCAGCGGATCGGCACGGTCAACGCCCTGGTTGATGTCCGGGGACTGTTTGCCGATAGCGCTCAGTACGGCGCAGGAGTTGGCATCAAAGCCCATATCAGAATGTACATAACCGATCTCACGCACCGTGTTACGGGTGATCTCTTCGATATCAACCCATGCGCTGGTGGTGATCTCACCGCCAACCAGAACCATGCCGGTTTTGACATAGGTTTCACACGCTACGCGCGCCTTTGGATCCTGCGCGAGGATCGCATCCAGCACCGCATCGGAGATTTGGTCAGCAATTTTATCAGGATGTCCTTCTGATACGGACTCGGACGTAAACAGGTGTTTTGCCATGTTTTATTTCACCTAAAAGGAATTTGGTTAGCTCGAACTGCTGTGTGGAATAGCCAAAGGAGATAATTCTACCAAGGCCTGCAGGATTTTGACACTGGCAGTCTGAGTGTTAATCGGTATGGATGGATTAACATCTGGACGTCTATTTTAGGTCACTTCTTCACCCGATTTCCAGTTTTTTTTGACTCACCTCTCACTGCGTTGAAAACACGGCTGGAAATTTTTCCTGACGGCGCTGGCAACCTGCGCATTTTTGTTTTGCTTTTTAGCGACCTTCTCGGTATAAAACGCGGCGCGCGGCTCATATAAAATAAGCGCTCGATGAACACATCGTGTCGCCACTTCCAGCCGGGTTAAGCAGTGAACTTTTAGCTTTGGCTTGTGGTCCGTTTCAGCAGAGGCGGCCGTGGAGGTGATACGAGATAATGAACCATTGTTTTCCGCTCATTCAGCGCAGTCGTTCTGGCGCGCATTTGATTCCCACCCGCACTTCTGGTCTAAACACCTGCCGATGTTATACCCATCTCGGTGCTTCTCAGGATTCCAGAGCCGGTCACGCTTTGTGAAAACTGAACAAGGGCGCTCTTGTTAATACAGGAGTTTTCTCGTGGTTTCGCCGAACCTTGTCATACAGAGTTCGGATACGTGTTTTACAATGATATGAATAAGAAACCGGTCGCACGGTCTGGATTTCAGCATACTCTGCTGGGAAATGGAGCCGTTAATGGGTTGTTATCGCCGTATAACGCTGCGATAGTAGTCAACTGTTTTACACTTAATACAAAGAGTTGAGGTTCGCTATGTCTGACGACATGTCTTCGCTTTCGCCTTCGTCAGCAGGCGAACAGGGTGTACTACGTTCTATGCAGGAGGTTGCGATGAGCTCCCAGGAAGCCAGCAAGATGCTGCGCACTTACAATATTGCCTGGTGGGGCAATAACTACTACGACGTTAACGAGCTGGGCCACATCAGTGTCTGCCCGGATCCGGACGTCCCGGAAGCGCGCGTGGATCTCGCTAAGCTGGTGAAAGCCCGTGAAGCCCAGGGTCAGCGCTTGCCTGCACTGTTCTGCTTCCCGCAGATCCTGCAACATCGCCTGCGTTCTATTAACGCCGCGTTCAAACGCGCGCGGGAATCGTATGGTTATAACGGCGACTATTTCCTCGTTTACCCGATCAAGGTAAACCAGCACCGTCGCGTGATTGAGTCCCTGATCCACTCCGGCGAACCGCTGGGCCTGGAAGCTGGCTCCAAAGCGGAGCTGATGGCGGTTCTGGCGCACGCGGGCATGACACGGTCGGTGATCGTCTGTAACGGCTATAAAGACCGCGAATACATTCGTCTGGCGCTGATTGGCGAGAAGATGGGCCACAAGGTCTATCTGGTGATCGAGAAGATGACCGAAATCGCGATCGTGCTGGAAGAGGCCGAGCGTCTGAACGTGATCCCACGGCTTGGCGTGCGTGCGCGACTGGCGTCGCAGGGTTCCGGTAAATGGCAGTCTTCCGGCGGTGAAAAATCCAAGTTCGGCCTCGCGGCGAACCAGGTGCTTCAGCTGGTGGAAATTCTGCGCGAGCGCGGTCGTCTGGACAGCATTCAGCTGCTGCACTTCCACCTTGGCTCGCAGATGGCCAACATTCGCGACATTGCCACCGGCGTGCGTGAATCGGCACGTTTCTACGTTGAGCTGCACAAGCTTGGCGTAAATATTCAGTGCTTTGACGTGGGCGGTGGCCTGGGCGTGGATTACGAAGGGACACGCTCGCAGTCTGACTGCTCGGTCAACTACGGCCTGAACGAATACGCCAACAACATTATCTGGGCGATTGGCGATGCCTGCGAAGAGCACGGCCTGCCGCACCCGACGGTGATCACCGAATCCGGCCGCGCGGTCACTGCGCACCATACGGTGCTGGTCTCTAACATCATCGGCGTTGAGCGCAGCGAAATCACTGAAGCCACGCCTCCGGCAGACGATGCTCCACGTTCCCTGCAAAGCATGTGGGAAACCTGGCAGGAGATGCACGAGCCGGGCACGCGTCGTTCTCTGCGCGAATGGCTGCACGATAGCCAGATGGATCTGCACGACATTCACGTCGGTTATTCTTCAGGCACCTTTAGCCTGCAGGAACGCGCGTGGGCGGAGCAGCTCTATCTGAACATGTGCCATGAAGTGCAGAAGCAGCTCGATCCGAGCAACCGCGCACACCGTCCGATTATCGACGAGTTGCAGGAACGTATGGCGGACAAAATGTACGTCAACTTCTCCCTGTTCCAGTCGATGCCGGATGCCTGGGGTATCGACCAGCTGTTCCCGGTTCTGCCGCTGGAAGGGTTGAATCATGCGCCGGAACGCCGCGCGGTGCTGCTGGACATTACCTGTGACTCCGACGGCGCGATTGACCACTACGTCGACGGTGACGGTATCGCTACGACCATGCCAATGCCGGAGTACGATCCGGAGAACCCGCCAATGCTGGGCTTCTTTATGGTGGGTGCGTATCAGGAGATCCTCGGCAACATGCACAACCTGTTCGGTGATACCGAAGCGGTTGACGTGTTTGTCTTCCCTGACGGCAGCGTGGAGGTTGAGCTGTCCGACGAAGGGGACACCGTGGCGGATATGCTCGAATACGTTCAGCTGGATCCGAAAAAACTGCTCACCCAGTTCCGCGATCAGGTCAAAAACACCGGTCTGGACGATGCCTTGCAGCAGCAGTTCCTGGAAGAGTTTGAAGCGGGTCTGTACGGGTATACGTATCTGGAAGACGAGTAGTAAAACCTCCCTCTCCCGGTGGGAGAGGGTTGGGGTGAGGGCATCAGACCGCACGATGCCCTATACTCACTTGAACCCGTATGAATTAACGGCGATAATTCGCCCCACTATGCGATTTACGAATCAATCCCTTCCTCGTCGGGTTTAACGACGCGGAGGGGATTTTTTTTCATCTGTTTTAATGTATCGACTTTATAAGAGGTCAGGACATGAGCACTTTAGGTCATCAGTACGATAACTCTCTGGTATCTAACGCGTTTGGTTTTTTACGCCTTCCGATGAACTTCCAGCCTTACGACAGCGATGCTGACTGGGTGATCACCGGCGTACCGTTCGACATGGCAACGTCCGGTCGTGCGGGTGGACGTCATGGCCCGGCGGCAATCCGTCAGGTTTCCACCAACCTGGCCTGGGAGCACAACCGCTTCCCGTGGAACTTCGACATGCGCGAGCGCCTGAACGTGGTGGACTGCGGTGATCTGGTGTACGCCTTCGGTGACGCGCGCGAAATGAGCGAAAAATTGCAGGCGCACGCCGAGAAGCTGCTGGCGGCCGGTAAACGCATGCTCTCCTTCGGCGGTGACCACTTCGTGACACTGCCGCTGCTGCGCGCCCACGCGAAGCACTTCGGTAAAATGGCGCTGGTGCACTTTGACGCGCATACCGACACCTACGCGAACGGCTGCGAATTCGACCACGGCACCATGTTCTACACCGCGCCGAAAGAAGGCCTGATCGATCCGAACCACTCCGTGCAGATCGGCATCCGCACCGAGTTCGACAAAGACAACGGCTTCACCGTACTCGACGCGGGCCAGGTGAACGATCGCGGCGTGGACGATATTCTGGCTCAGGTTAAGCAGATCGTCGGCGATATGCCTGTCTACCTGACCTTCGACATTGACTGCCTGGATCCGGCATTCGCAC
Organism: Enterobacter cloacae complex sp. IR5412; assembly: GCF_049237385.1. Classification (NCBI taxonomy): domain Bacteria; kingdom Pseudomonadati; phylum Pseudomonadota; class Gammaproteobacteria; order Enterobacterales; family Enterobacteriaceae; genus Enterobacter; species Enterobacter cloacae complex sp. IR5412. The sequence goes on from NZ_JBMKHQ010000005.1 coordinate 324,885, forward strand.
CGGGTACCGGTACGCCGGTGATCGGCGGCCTGACCTCAGATCGCGCCATCAAGCTGGTGCGCGGCCTGAAGGATCTGAACATTGTCGGGATGGACGTGGTGGAAGTGGCTCCGGCCTATGACCAGTCCGAGATCACCGCGCTGGCCGCGGCGACCCTGGCGCTGGAAATGCTCTACATCCAGGCAGCGAAAAAAGGCGAATAAGCCTTACGCGCTGATTGCTGCTGCGCGCCGCATGCGCAGCAGCAACATTCCCCAGGCCAGCGTGAAGGTGTGGACAAACCCCGGTTATTTCGCGGGCGATGACCATTCCCGTCAGCGAGCCTAACAAAGGCGAAACCGCGCAGACCGCGGCCCAAATCGCAATGCTGCTTAATAATCCCTGCCGATAATGAAGTTTGCTTTCAATAACCGGCGTTAATAATAGAGCGGAAAAACCATAACCCAGAAGAAAGCAGGTCATGAGTAGATCCTGTAACATTCTGTTTTCATTTAACTGAAAATGTTCGGCAAATTCCGGGTTTAAAATCATTACCGAGATATTTACCCGATCGACGTACGAAATAATAATGAGTAATAAAAGCGCAATCGTGCCTTGCCATCTTGCCGTCATCATGTCCGCCTTACGTTTTTTGTAACTTATATTTTTCATCAATGTGATTGTCACGGAGCTAAAATGATTCGCCTGTGAAACTCATTGTTTATTAAAGATAAATTAAAAATCAGTTTCACCGGTGAAACGCGAAAGAGGTGACGTTAATTTATTTTTAAAGAGTAAAAAGAAAGGAAGTCAATATCTTTTATTCAAAATAAGAGACCATTAAAAAAACGTATTTCTCACGCTGTAATAATGAAAATTTCATATCGCTGCATTTTTTCGTGATCCCTTGCACACTTAGTTAATTAATTGCCGATCGATTAACAAATTCGTCACATTGTCGCTTGACGAAACATTCATCGCTTTTATATTGACCGTATTAAATAAGAAACAGAGTTTCATATATGAAACAAAAGCCTGGAGGATCGTGATGAGCTGGATAGGCGTATGTGACGCAGAACAAGTACAGGAAGATTTCCCTTTTAGCGGCAACGTCGACGGGAAAGAGATCGGCGTTTACCTGATCGACGGTGAATATTACGCGCTGGAAGACGTATGCCCCCACGCCTATGCCCTGCTGAGTCAGGGCTTCGTAGAAGACGGCAAGGTGGAATGCCCGCTGCACGAGGCGGTGTTCGACGTCAAAACCGGCCAGTGTCTGCACGGCCCCGGAGGACGCAACCTCAACCGTTACCCGGTTCGGGTCTTTGAAAACCAGATTCAGATTACCTTTGTTGAGGAGACCGTGGCATGAGCGACACGCTGAACTACAACCCGGCGCTGCCGGAAAGCCGCCAGTTTACCCCGCCGGCAGAGGGCGGTAATGGCGCCATTCACAAGCCGGGCGAGTACCAGAACCTGATCTGGCAGACCCGCAGCCGTGAGCCGGAAAGCTGGGAGGTGAAGCTGATTGCGACGCTGGAAGAGCTTTTCGAACAGGGCGTTGAAACCCTGCCGGAGCTGGTAAACGGGCTGAACGCGGTGCGCATGCACGACCAGCAGGGCGAGCCGTGGAGCGACGCCAGCTTCCAGGCATTCTTACAGGTTAACGGCTACTGAGGGCAATGCGATGACAACGACCGTACAACACTATCTGGATAAAGGCCTGCGCGGCCTCTGGTATCCGGTGCTGGCGAGCTGGGAAGTGCAGTCTGCTCCTGTGGGCATCACCCGCCTGGGCGAGCAGATTGTGGTCTGGCGCAACAAAGACGGCCAGGTGCAGGCGCTGGAGGACCGTTGTCCGCACCGCGGCGCGCGCCTGTCTATGGGCTGGAACCTCGGCGACCGCATCGCCTGCTGGTATCACGGCGTAGAGGTGGCGGGCAACGGCGAGGTGAAAGACGTGCCCGCTGTGGATAAATGTCCGCTGGTCGGCCAGCAGTGCGTGCGCAGCTATAACGTGCAGGAGGCGCACGGCGCCATCTTCCTCTGGTTTGGCGTCACCGCGGATCAGCAGCCGGACGAACTGACCTTCCCGGATGAACTCGCCGACACGGAAAACTTCAGCAACTTCCTCTGCACCGCCGCGTGGAAATGCAATTACCAGTACGCGCTGGAAAACGTGATGGACCCGATGCACGGCACCTATCTGCACTCCTCCTCGCACTCGATGGCGGAAGGGGATCGCAAGGCCGACATGGTGCTCCAGCCGACCAAAACCGGCTTTATCTTTGAGAAGAAAGGGCAGAGCGGCGTCAACTTCGACTGGGTGGAGCTGGGCAACAGCGGCACCTGCTGGATGCGTCTCTCCATTCCGTACAAGAAGCGTTTCGGGCCGGGCGGCCACTTCTTTATCGTCGGCATGGTGGTGCCGGAAGATAACGACAACTGCCGCGTCTTCTTCTGGCGCATTCGCCGGGTGCAGGGCTGGCAGCGCGATATGTGGCGCTTCATGTACCGCAACCGGCTGGAAAAACTGCACTGGGAAGTGCTGGAGCAGGACCGCGTGGTGCTGGAGAGCCTGGCGCCAAACGCCCGCGATCATGAATACCTGTATCAGCACGACGTTGGCCTCTCGCGCCTGCGTCGCATGATGCAAAAGGCCGCCAAAGAGCAGCTGGCGATGCGTGAAGCACAGCAGGGGGCCGCCTGATGAACGGGCTGCTGAGCGGTAAGCGCATCGTCATAACCGGCGCCGCGCGCGGGCTGGGCTACCACTTTTCCCAGGCCTGCGCGGAGCAGGGCGCGGCGGTGGTGATGTGCGACATCCTCAAAGGCGAGCTGGCCGAGAGCGCCCACCGGCTGAGCGAGCGGGGATATGCGATCGAATCGCACGTTATCGATCTGGCCGATCCGCAGTCCATTGAGCAGGTGTTCAGCGCGATTGGCGAGCAGGGGCTGATTGACGGCCTGGTGAACAACGCGGCGATGGCGACGGGCGTCGGCGGCAAAAATATGCTCGATTACGATCCGGATCTCTGGGATCGGGTGATGAGCGTCAACGTCAAAGGCACCTGGCTGGTAACGCGCGCCGCCGTACCGCTGCTACGCGAGGGGGCGGGCATCGTGAACGTCGCGTCCGACACCGCGCTGTGGGGCGCGCCGCGCCTGATGGCCTACGTCGCCAGCAAGGGCGCCGTGATTGCCATGACCCGCTCAATGGCGCGCGAACTGGGTGAAAAGCGTATACGCATTAACGCCATCGCTCCGGGGCTAACCCGCGTCGAGGCGACGGAATATGTCCCCGCCGAACGGCATCAGCTCTACGAAAACGGCCGCGCGTTAACCGGGGCACAGCAGCCGGAAGACGTCACCGGCAGCGTGGTCTGGCTGTTAAGCGATCTGTCGCGGTTCATCACCGGACAGCTGATCCCGGTCAACGGCGGTTTTGTATTTAACTAAGGTAGGGCGATGATGGCAAACGATCAGGAAGTGAAGTATCTGGTGCCGGGGCTGGAGCGCGGTTTACAGCTGCTGTTGGCCTTTGGCGAGCAGCATCGCGATCTGACCTTTGCCGAACTGCATCGGCTGGTGGATATGCCGAAGGCCACCGCCTATCGCGTGGTACAGACGCTGGAGTACATGGGATTTCTGGAGCGCAACACGCGCACCAATACCTTTTCGCTGGGCATGAACGTGCTGCGTCTTGGCTTTGAGTACATCGCCTCGCTGGACGTGGCGCAGGTCGGCCAGCCGGTGATCGAGCAATTGCGCGACGTGAGCCAGTGCAGCAGCCATCTGGCGATCCGCGACGGGCGCGACATTATCTATATCGCCCGCGTCAGCGCCGCCGGGTCGCGTATCAACCAGGTCAGCATTGGTACCCGTCTGCCGGTGCACTGCACCTCGCTGGGCCGCATGCTGTTGACCGATATTTCCCGCGCTGATTTCGAACAGCTGTTCCCGCATGAGCGCCTGCCGGGCAACACGCCGGGGCAGCTTCACGACCGCGAAGCCCTGTGGCAGATGGTGCAGCAGGACAAAGCCCGCGGGTATGTCATTGGCGAATCCTTCTTCCGCCACGGCATCTCTTCCATCGTCTACCCGGTGTATGACCGAAGCGGCCGCGTGGCGGCGGTGGTCAGCATTCTGGTGCCGTCGGAGGAGATCCCACTGAGCGACCGCGAGCGCCTGCAAAACGAGGTTCGCCTTGCGGCGGATAAAATTTCTGGCTTCTTAGGGTATCTGTCACAGGCCAGTTAAATCAGTGAGTTAACGTCAGGCGCTTGACTGCGTCGGGCATGTTTTACGCCCAATCTGGGCCAGATGAGGCAACGAACGATGAGTATAACCGGAATTGAAAAGCTGGAATTTGGTGTGGAAGACCTGACGCACTGCGCCAAATTTATGCGTGATTTTGGCCTGACGGGCGATGCCAGCGGCCAGCGTTTCACCACCCTGAGCGGCGCGCGCGTGGAGCTTAACCCGATCGACAGCCCCGACCTGCCGCCCGCGTTTGAAGCGGGCAACACCCTGCGCCGCATGACCTGGGCGGTTGCCAGCCAGTCTGAGCTGGATGCGCTGCGCCCGAAGCTGGCGCAACAGCCAGGTTTTCGTGAAGTGGGCGACGCGCTGGAATGCCTGGATCCGAACGGCATGACGCTGCGCGTGCAGGTGACCCAGCAGACCGACGTGGAGCTTAACGTCGAGCCAATAAACCAGTGGGGCGACGCCCGCCGTATCGACACGCCCAGCCCGGTTTACGATCGCGCCCAGCCGATCAACGTGGGGCATGTGGTGTTCTTCGTGGAAGAGCTGGCGGCAGTGGAGAAATTCTACCGCGAGGTGCTCGGCTTCCAGGTCTCGGATCGCTATATCAACCGCGCCGTGTTCCTGCGCTGCGGGGCGCGTGGCGGCCATCACAACCTGTTCCTGCTGCAACTGCCGAACCGCAAGCGCGGCCTTAACCACGTGGCCTTCACCGTGCGCGACATCCACGAGGTGATCGGCGGCGGTATCGCGATGAATAAACATGACTGGAGCACCTTTATCGGGCCGGGCCGTCATCCGGTGTCGTCGGCGTACTTCTGGTACGTCAACAGCCCGACCGGCGGCGCGTTTGAGTATTACACCAACGACGACTACCTGACCGAAAACTGGCAGCCGCGTGAGCTGGAGCACTCCCTGGTCTCCTTTACCGAATGGGCGGTGGAGGGCGGGATTGACCACGACACGCGCCGTCAGCAGAAAAAGCCGGAGGCGGTATGACATCGCGCATTGTCATTATCGGCGGCGGCCAGGCGGGCGGCTGGGCGGCGAAAACCCTGCGTGACGAGGGCTTCGACGGCGAGATTTGCGTGGTGGCGGAAGAGGAATGGGATTTCTACGAGCGGCCGCCGCTGTCAAAAGCGTCTCTGCTGGAGCCGGACTCCGCGCTTCCGCGGCTGTTTAGCGAAGAAGCGCAGCAGGCGCTGAACCTGATCTGGTACCGCCCGCTGCGTGCTGAATCAGTCGATCGTGAAGAGAAAATCGTGCGTTTAAGCAACGACGAATGTCTTAGTTACAACATCCTTTTAATCGCTACCGGCGGTCGGGCGCGCCTGCCTTCGCAGGCGTGGGCCAGCCATCCGCAGGTTTATACCCTGCGCCACTGGCAGGACGCGCAGCGCCTGAAAAGTCGCCTGTCGGAAAGTCACAAACTGGCGATTATCGGCGGCGGCTGGATTGGCCTTGAGATTGCCGCTTCCGCGCGGAAAAGCGGCATGGCGGTCACCCTGTTCGAGCAGCAGCCTGCGCTCTGCATGCGCTCGGTGAGCGGCGAGGTGTCGCAGCGCCTGGAGGCCATCCACCGCGAGCAGGGGGTGGAGATCCGTACCGGCTGCGGCGCGCTGGAGCTGGAGGACGATAACGGCCTGCCGGTTATCCACTGCGAAGGCAACCGTGAAAACTTTGATACGGTCGTGGTCGGGATCGGCGTCGATCTCAATCTGGAGCTGGCGCTTGATGCGGGGCTGAAAACCGGGCGCGGGATCGTGGTGGATGCCCAGGGACGCACCTCGGATCCATTCATCTTTGCCGCTGGCGATGTGGCCCAGCACCATCACTACGGCCTGTGCATCCAGTCCTGGGCCTTCGCCCAGAATCAGGCAGTGGCGACGGCGAAAGCGATGCTCAACCGCGATGCGCCAGGTTATGACGACGCGCCGTGGCTGTGGTCGGATCAATATCAGCACAATATTCAGATCCTCGGTATTCCGCAGCCGGAGAGTAAAACGATAGTGCGTGAAGATGCGCTGTTCTTCTCGCTGGATGAAAACGGGCGGCTGACGCAGCTGGTGGCGTTCAACGATGCGCGCACCGTCAAGCTGGCGAAGCGCTGGATGGCGGCGGGGCGGGATCTGTCGAACGTACCGCTTGCCGACCCGACATTTTCACTGATGTCACTGCGATAGCTAACCCGCACCCGTAGGGGGAGAGATGACCACACTAGAGACGAACACCGCGCCGGTTGAGGCGAGCGGTGAGGGGACCCGCACGCCCGAAAAAGCGGTGCGCTGGGCCATCCCGTTGTCGCTGCTGGCCTGCGTGCTGCTGGCGTTTTTCGACAAAATCAGCATCGCGGCGCTCTTTTCGGATACCCATTTCCAGCAGGCGATGGGCATTGATTTCGACACCACGCGCCTCGGCATATTGATGAGCGCCTTCCTGCTGAGCTACGGCTTTTCGTCGGTATTTTTGAGCGGTTTAGGCGACAAAATCGCGCCGCTGCGCCTGCTCACCGGGATGATGGCTGTGTGGTGCGTGCTGATGGTGGCGATGGGCTTTACCCATAACTACACGCTGATGATCGTCCTGCGCATCCTGCTGGGCGTGGCGGAAGGGCCGCTGTTCCCGCTGGCTTTCGCCATCGTGCGCCACAACTTCCCGCAGCATCTGCAGGCGCGCGCCACCATGCTGTGGCTGCTGGGCACACCGGTAGGGGCGGCAATTGGCTTCCCGCTCTCCCTCTGGCTGCTGAACACCTTCGGCTGGCAGAGCACCTTCTTTGTCATGGCCATGCTTACCGTGCCGGTGCTTATCTTTGTACGCATCGGCCTGCGCGGGATCCGTCTGGAGGCTAAACCCGGCACCTCGCAGGCGTCTCAGGACGAGCGGCGCGCGGCGCGGCGCGAGCTGTTCGTCAGCCCGCATTTCTGGATCATCTGCATCTTTAACATCGCGTTCCTGACCTACCTGTGGGGCATCAACGGCTGGCTGCCTGGCTACTTAATTAAGGGCAAAGGCATCCACCTGGAGCATGCAGGCTGGCTGTCGTCGATGCCGTTCATCGCCATGCTGGCGGGGGAAGTGATTGGCGCGTGGCTCTCGGACAGGGTCGATAAGCGCGCGGCGGCCTGCTTTATCTCGATGGCGGGGGCGGCGGTGGGGCTGGCGGCGGTGATGCACCTCGATACCCCGCTCGCCGTCATCGCGGCGATGAGCTTCAGCACCTTTATGTGGGGCACCGGCGCGCCCAACATTTTCGCCCTGCTGGCGAAGGCCACCCATCCCCGGGTGAGCGCCACGGCGGGCGGCATTTTCAACGGGCTGGGAAACTTTGCAGGCGCGCTGTCGCCGGCGGTGATGGGCGCGCTTATCGCCTTCACCCACAGCATGGATTCCGGGCTGATTTTTCTGGCGGTGATGGCGGCGGTGGGCTGCGTCCTGTTACTGCCGCTGCTGAGACGTTACTGAGGAGAGTGTCATGACTGATTCAACCGTAACCCACAAAACGGGCATCAAACCTGACCATCTGACGATGGAAGAGTGGGTCGAGTCGCGCATCGCGCGCTTCGAAGGCCGTAAATACGACTGGAACGCGCTGAAGTTCCAGGCCGATTTTGACCCGAAATACCGCCGGGCGCAGATGCGCTACATCGGCACCGGCGCAACCGGCGTGGCGAACGACACCAATACCGTGCAGGCGGACCATTTCACCTTCTCCACCATGGTACTGCCGTCGAAGTGCGAAGGGCCGCTGCACCTGCACGACGACGTGGAAGAGGTGTTCTTCATGCTCAAGGGGCAAATCACGCTGATGATCCAGGATGGCGACAACTACACCGAAACGGTGCTGCGCGAGCGTGACCTGATCTCCGTCCCGCCGGGCATCTATCGCGGCCTGTTTAACCACGGGGAAGAGGAAGCGCTGATGTGCGTCATGCTGGGGACCAACAAGCCGGAAATCCCGACCTATCCGTCCGACCATCCGCTCTCGAAAGTGAAGCGGAACTAAGGGGGCGCCATGACGGGTTTTCGTGAACAGGGAAGCGGCATTCCGCTGATGCTGCTACACGGGATCAGCTCTGGCGCTGCGTCCTGGCACAAGCAGATGGCGCTGAACGGTTTTCGCGTGCTGGCGTGGGACATGCCCGGTTATGGCGAAAGCCCGATGCTGGCCGTCGCGCGGGCAAACGCGGGGGATTACGCCGACGCGCTGGCGGCGATGCTCGACCGCGCCGGTGTCTGGCAGGCAGTGCTGGTTGGCCATTCCCTGGGGGCACTGGTCGCAAGTGCCTTTGCGGCGAAGTTCCCGGATCGCGTCATTCATCTTGTACTGGCCGACGCTGCGCAGGGCTACGGCAATGCCGCGCCGGAGCAGCGGGAGCAGGTCTGGCGCAACCGCGAGCAGCAGATGGCATTGGGCGGCGAAATCCTCGCCCAGACCCGTGCCGCGAAGCTGCTGCGCCCCGGCGCGCGCGCGGAAGATATCGCCACCGTCGCGGCGGGCATGCGCACGCTGCGCCCGGAAGGCTACCTTGCCGCCGCGTGGATGCTGGCGAATGACGACATTCACGGCTGGCTTAAACGATACTCCGGCACGTTTGAAGTCTGGTGCGGCGAGCAGGACGCGATAACGCAGCCCGAACTGGTGCAGGGGCTGGCGCTGCGCTACGGCATGCCGTTTACCGCCATTCCGCAGGCCGGGCACGCCAGCTATCTCGATAACGACGTGTTTTTCAACCAACAGCTTTTACGCATTAACGAAGAGGTGCGCGATGAATGCACAAATTGACGGGCGCGTAGCGGTAGTCACCGGCGGTTCTTCTGGCATTGGCTTTGAAACGCTGCGCCTGCTGCTGGGTGAAGGGGCGAAAGTCGCCTTCTGCGGCCGTGACCCGGATCGGCTCGCCAGCGCCCATGCGACGCTGCAAAACGAATTCCCCCACGGGGAGATTTTTTCTTACCGCTGCGACGTGCTGAACGCCGACGAGGTTCAGGCCTTTGCGGATGCGGTGCAGGCGCGCTTTGGCGCGGCTGATCTGCTGATCAACAACGCCGGGCAGGGCTACGTGGCGCACTTCCATGACACCCCGCGCGAGGCGTGGCTGCACGAGGCAGAGCTGAAGCTGTTTGGCGTCATCAATCCGGTGCAGGCGTTTCAGCCGCTGCTGGAGCAGTCAGACATTGCCTCTGTTACCTGCGTCAACTCCCTGCTGGCGCTACAGCCGGAGGAGCACATGATCGCTACCTCCGCTGCTCGTGCCGCGCTGCTGAACATGACGCTGACGCTCTCGAAAGAGCTGGTGGGTAAAGGCATTCGCGTCAATTCCATTTTGCTCGGCATGGTGGAGTCCGGCCAGTGGCAGCGCCGCTTTGAAAACCGGGCGGACAAAAGCCAGAGCTGGCAGGAGTGGACGGCGAATATCGCGCGCAAGCGCGGCATTCCAATGGCGCGCCTCGGCAAGCCGCAGGAGCCCGCGCAGGCGCTGCTGTTCCTCGCCTCGCCGCTGGCCTCGTTTACCACCGGCGCCGCGCTGGACGTTTCCGGCGGCTTCTGTCGTCATCTGTAAGGACGCATCATGAAAAAGGTAATGTTGATTGGTTTTGGTGCCATGGCGCAGGCGGTGATTGAGCGCCTGCCTGCCGGTGTGGCTATCGGCTGGATCGTGGCGCGCGCGTCTCACCATGCCGCCATTCACGACCAGTTTGGCGATGCGGTCGAGGCGCTGACGTCGCCAATGGCGTGCGCGCAAACGCCGGATCTGGTGCTGGAATGCGCCAGCCAGCAGGCGGTGGCCCAGTACGGGGAAGAGATCCTGCGTCGCGGCTGGCATCTGGCCGTCATTTCCACCGGCGCGCTGGCGGACAGCGCGCTGGAGCAGCGTCTGCTCGCCGCGGGCGGAAAACTGACTCTGCTTTCCGGTGCAGTGGCCGGTATCGACGGGCTGGCGGCAGCGAAAGAGGGTGGGCTTGAACGCGTCACCTATCAGTCGCGCAAAAGCCCGGCCAGCTGGCGCGGCAGCTATGCCGAGCAGCTTATCGATCTGAATTCAGTGGCTGAGGCAAAGGTCTTTTTTGAAGGCAGCGCTCGCGAGGCGGCGCGGCTGTTCCCGGCGAACGCCAACGTAGCGGCGACCGTGGCGCTCGGCGGCGTCGGGATGGATGACACCCGCGTGCAGCTGATGGTTGACCCGGCAACGAAACGTAACACCCACACGCTGCACGTCGAAGGGCTGTTTGGCGAATTCCATCTGGAGCTGAGCGGGCTGCCGCTGGCGTCTAACCCTAAAACCTCCACCCTGGCGGCACTGAGCGCGGTGCGCGCCTGCCGCGAACTGGCCCTGAGCTGAGGAGTGACGATGGACGATCTGAAGATTTTTATCGGCGGCCAGTGGCGACACGGCGGAGGTAACCCGATGCAGAGCCACTTCCCGGCAGACGGGTCGCTCAATGCGACGCTGAACGCCGCCAGTCTGGATGACCTGGAGGAGGCGGTAGACGCCGGAGAGCGCGCCTGGCGCGATCCCGCCTGGCGTAACAGCCTGCCGCACGTGCGGGCGAAGATCCTGCACAAGGTGGCGGATCTTATTGAATCCCGTGTGGATGAACTGGCGCAGATGCAGAGCCGGGATAACGGCAAGCCGCTGGCGGAAGCGTGCGGGCTGGTGATGAGCGCGGCGGGAACGGCGCGCTACTTTGCCGCCGCCTGCGAGCTGCTGGAGGGTGAACTTCCGACACCGCGCCAGCCGGATCTGCTGACGCTGAGCCGCTACGAGCCCCTTGGCGTGGTGGCGGCCATCACGCCGTGGAACTCGCCGATTGCCAGCGAAATGCAGAAGGTCGCACCGGCGATTGCCGCCGGGAACGCGGTGATCCTCAAGCCCGCCGAAGCCACGCCGCTGATGGCGCTGGAGTTGGCGCGGATTTTTGAACAGGCCGGGCTGCCCGCCGGGCTGCTGAGCGTGCTGCCGGGCAAAGGCTCGGTGATTGGCGATGCGCTGGCGCGTCATCCTCGCGTGCGCAAAATTTCCTTTACCGGCGGAACCACAACGGGCCGTCATCTGGCGCACGTGGCGGCGGAAAAACTGATCCCGGCCTCGCTGGAGCTGGGCGGCAAATCGCCGACTATCGTGCTGGAGGATGCCGATATCGAACAGGCGGCGCGCGGGATCTGCTACGGCATTTTCAGCTCGGCGGGGCAGGCGTGCATCGCCGGATCGCGGCTGTTTATCCACGAGAGTATTTATGCCCCGCTGATGGCGAGGCTGCTGGAATTAACTCGCGGGCTGCGCGTCGGGCATCCGTTTACCGACGGCGTCCATGTAGGACCGCTGATCGGCGAAAAACATCGCCAGAGCGTGATCGAGTACGTCGAACTGGCGAAGCGGGAAGGGGGCCGCGTGCTGTGCGGCGGCGAGATCCCCGCCGATCCCGCTCTGGCAAACGGCAGCTTCTTCCAGCCAACCATTATCGAAGGGCTACACAACAGCGCCCGCGCATGTCAGGAAGAGATCTTCGGCCCGGTGCTGGTGGCGATGCCGTTTCGCGATGAAGCGGCGCTTATTCGCGAGGCGAACGACTCGGTTTACGGCCTGGCGGCGGGGATCTGGACGCGCGATACCGGGCGCGCCCTGCGTCTCAGCGAGCAGCTGGAGGCAGGCACGGTGTGGATCAACACCTACAAAGTTTTTGCGATTTCGACCCCGTTCGGGGGCTTTAAAGAGAGCGGTCTGGGCCGTGAGAAGGGTATCCAGGGGCTGAAAGCCTGGATGCAACAAAAGAGCATTTATCTGGCGACGGGTAACAGCGTCAACCACTGGTGCGACTGAGAAAGGGTGAGCAATGAGCGAAATGATAACCGTCGGCGACGCCATCGCCAGAACGCTGGAGCAGTATCAGGTTGAGGCTATCTACGGCGTCATCTCCATTCACAACCTGCCGATAGCGGATGCGGTTGGGCAGCGGGGCAATATCCGCTTTGTACCCGCGCGCGGTGAAGCCGGTTCCGTCACCATGGCCGATGCTCACGGGCGCTTTTCCGGCCTCGGCGTGGCGCTGACCAGCACCGGCGCGGGGGCCGGGAACGCGGTAGGCGCGCTGGTGGAAGCGATGAATGCCTGCACGCCGCTGCTGCATTTAACCGGGCAGGTAGAGAAAGCCTGGCTGGACGCCGACACCGGGTTTATCCATGAAACCCGCGACCAGCTGACCTTCCTGAAGGCCAGCTCAAAACGGGCGTACCGTATCAGCAATACGAATCAGGCGATAGCCATTCTGCATAAAGCCATCCAGGACGCGCAGACCCCGCCGTGCGGACCGGTCTCGGTGGAAATCCCGATTGATATTCAGGGCGCCAAAATTCCGCTGTCGCTGGTAACCGCCCCGGTAAAACCGGCATCGGTTCCAGCCGTGGATACCGGGATGGTTGACGCGCTGTGGGCGCAGCTCAAACAGGCGAAACAGCCGCTGCTGTGGCTGGGCGGCGGGGCGCTGGGAAGCGCTGAGGCGGTGAAAAAACTGGCGGATGCGGGCATCACCGTGATTTCCAGCACCCACGCGCGCGGCGTGCTGCCGGACGACCACCGCGCCAGCCTGCGGGCGTTCCACAACTCGCCGTCGGTGGAGGCGCTGATTGCGCAGTGTGATTTTACGCTGGTCGCCGGTTCACGTCTGCGCAGCAACGAAACCCGCTCCTGGACGCTTGAGCTGCCGTCCCCGCGCGTGCAGATTGATATCGACCCGGCGGCAGCCAGCCGTAACTACTTGATGGATAGCACGTTGATAGCCGATTGTTCCGCGGTGCTTGGCGCGCTGGCTGAAAAAGTGCAGGGCCGCGAGTGGGGCAACGCGCAGTGGGATATGCAGGTGCAGCAGGCGGTCGGGCAAGCTGAGCAGGGGCTGCGCGAGCAGTGCGGCGCCTATGCGAAGCTTAACGACGCCATAGAAAAAGCCCTGCCGAAAGACGGCCTGCTGGTGCGCGATATCACCGTGTCCGGCAGCCTGTGGGGTAGCCGCCTGTTCAGGGCTAACGGTCCGCTGCTGAACATTCACTCCCTCGCCGGGGCGATTGGTATGGGACTGCCGATGGCCATCGGCACCGCGATTGCTAACCCGCAGCGCAGGGTGGTGGGACTGGTGGGCGACGGCGGCCTGAGCCTGAATTTAGGCGAGCTGGCGACGCTGGCGCAGGAGAAAGCCAACGTGACGCTGCTCATCATGAACGACGGGGGCTACGGCGTAATGCGCGGTATTCAGGATAAATATTTTGGCGGGCGTCAGTATTATAACGAACTGCATACACCGGACTTTACCCTGCTGGCGCAGGCGATTGGGCTACAGGCCTGGAGCGTTGAGCGGGCCGAGGATTTTGATGCGGTGATGACGGAAGCGCTGGCGATGCCGGGGCCGTCGGTGGTTGAGGTGCGGATGGGGCAGATTGGCGCCCTTAAGTTTGCCGGGCCGCCACAGAAAACGCTGTACTGATTGAGCCTTGTTGCCCGGTAGCGCGGCGCGCACCGGGCCGAAGTTTTATTTAATTCCGTCTGCCGCCATGCGGTCACGGATATGCTGCGCGCGTTCAACGGAGGCCGGGTGATCGTCAAACATGGAGCTTTGACGGCCTTCCTCCAGTTTCGCCAGTTTTTCGAAGCTGGTGGCTAAACCCGATGGATTGATGCCGCGTTTGCGCAACAGATCGTAAGAGTAGTCATCCGCTTCCGACTCCTGACGTTGGGAGAACTGGGAGTTAACCAGTTTCTCACCCACGTCGCCCAGCTGCGACTGGGACAGGCTGCCGACAATGCCGCCCGCAGAGGCCGCCGCAGCACGCACGGCATTGGTGCCCAGCGCAACCTGCATCCCTTTCTTCACGTGACCGAGAGCAACGTGACCCATTTCATGGCCGATCACCGCTTCCACTTCGTTGTCGGTCATCATGTCCATCAGGCCGCTGTAAACGCGGATACAGCCGTTAGCCATCGCGAAGGCGTTTACGTCTTTCGCCATATACACCTTGTAGTTCACCGGCTGACCGTTAATGTTGTCGCCCAGCGCGGAAGCAATCTTGTTCAGACGCTGCGTGTAGGTGCTGTTTGCCGGGGCAAGCGTAGCTTTTCCATCCATATCCTTACAGGCCTCGTCGCTCAGCGCTTTCACCTGCGCATCGCTCAATGAGTAGGCCTGAAAAGCTTCTGCGCCTGAGGTCATCAGGCCGTTAGAATCCATATTCTGACAGCCGCTTAGCAGGAGCGTTGTTCCCACAGCCAGCCCAATTGCACGCATTTTCATGATGTTGCTTCCGTACTCGTTAATCTGAATTAATTCCGAAAAATGCACCGTCAACGAAGCCGGTGTCGGGCTAAGTATAAGGAATATCTACAGGGGCGGGCGAGTAGATTGCGCAACATGCGAGCATGATCCAGAGATTTCTTAAGCTGCAAAAGAATGGTCCATGTACATGCCCTGCGGCTTGGGTTACATTGTTGGCACTTTTTTCCGGCGTAGCCCAAAACGCGCTGTCGTCAAGGGCATGGCCTTTAACAGTCCGATCTGGAGTTAAAATGTCCTCACGTAAAGAGCTTGCTAATGCTATTCGTGCGCTGAGCATGGACGCAGTACAGAAAGCCAAATCCGGCCACCCGGGCGCCCCTATGGGCATGGCTGACATCGCCGAAGTCCTGTGGCGTGATTTCCTTAACCACAACCCGCAGAACCCGGCATGGGCAGACCGCGACCGTTTCGTGCTGTCTAACGGCCATGGCTCTATGCTGATCTACAGCCTGCTGCACCTCACTGGCTACGATCTGCCAATCGAAGAGCTGAAAAACTTCCGTCAGCTGCACTCCAAAACTCCAGGTCACCCGGAAGTGGGCTACACCGCTGGCGTTGAAACCACTACCGGTCCGCTGGGTCAGGGCATTGCGAATGCCGTGGGTATGGCGATTGCTGAGAAGACCCTGGCGGCACAGTTCAACCGTCCTGGCCACGACATCGTTGACCACTTCACCTATGCGTTCCTGGGCGACGGCTGCATGATGGAAGGCATTTCTCACGAAGTGTGCTCCCTGGCAGGCACCCTGAAGCTGGGTAAACTGGTTGCGTTCTACGACGACAACGGCATCTCCATCGACGGTCACGTTGAAGGCTGGTTCACTGACGACACCGCCGCACGTTTCGAAGCCTACGGCTGGCACGTTGTGCGCGGCGTTGATGGCCACGATGCTGACTCGATTAAACGTGCCGTAGAAGAAGCGCGCGCCGTGACCGACAAACCGTCCCTGCTGATGTGCAAAACCATCATCGGCTTCGGTTCTCCGAACAAAGCGGGCACTCACGACTCCCACGGCGCACCACTGGGCGACGCGGAAATCGCACTGACCCGTGAAGCGCTTGGCTGGAAACACCCTGCCTTCGAAATCCCATCAGAAATCTACGCGCAGTGGGATGCGAAAGAAGTGGGCCAGGCGAAAGAAGCAGCCTGGAACGAGAAGTTCGCGGCTTACGCGAAAGCCTTCCCACAGGAAGCGGCTGAATTCACCCGTCGTATGAAAGGCGACATGCCGTCTGACTTCGACGCGAAAGCGAACGAGTTCATCGCGAAGTTGCAGGCGAACCCGTCTAAAATCGCCAGCCGTAAAGCGTCTCAGAATGCGATCGAAGCGTTTGGTCCTCTGCTTCCAGAATTCCTCGGCGGCTCCGCTGACCTGGCGCCATCTAACCTGACCCTGTGGTCTGGCTCTAAGCCAATCAACGAAGACACTGCCGGTAACTACATCCATTATGGTGTACGTGAATTCGGTATGACTGCGATTGCCAACGGTATCGCTCTGCACGGTGGTTTCCTGCCGTACACCTCTACCTTCCTGATGTTCGTAGAATATGCACGTAACGCCGTGCGTATGGCTGCGCTGATGAAACAGCGTCAGGTGATGGTCTACACCCACGACTCCATCGGTCTGGGCGAAGATGGTCCAACTCACCAGCCGGTAGAGCAGGTGGCTTCCCTGCGCGTGACCCCGAACATGAGCACATGGCGTCCATGTGACCAGGTTGAATCTGCGGTGGCGTGGAAATACGGCGTTGAGCGTCAGGACGGCCCGACCGCGCTGATCCTCTCCCGTCAGAACCTGGCGCAGCAGGAACGTACCCCAGAGCAGCTGGCAAACATCGCCCGCGGTGGTTACGTGCTGAAAGATTGCGCGGGCCAGCCTGAGCTGATCTTTATCGCGACCGGTTCTGAAGTTGAACTGGCCGTTGCCGCATGGGAAAAACTGACTGCTGAAGGCGTGAAAGCGCGCGTGGTTTCCATGCCGTCTACCGATGCGTTCGACAAGCAGGATGCCGCGTACCGCGAATCTGTACTGCCTAAAGCGGTCTCCGCTCGCGTGGCAGTGGAAGCGGGTATCGCTGATTACTGGTTCAAATACGTGGGTCTGAACGGCGCTATCGTCGGTATGACCACGTTTGGTGAGTCTGCGCCAGCTGAACAGCTGTTTGAAGAGTTCGGCTTCACCGTTGAGAACGTTGTCGCTAAGGCGAAAGAACTGCTGTAACTGCCGTTTTGCCCGGTGGCGCTAACGCTTACCGGGCCTACAAATGGCATAAAATGTAGGCCGGGTAAGCGTTAGCGCCGCCCGGCTTTTTGTATGCACGATTCCTCAGACATGTAACTGCTCTGTAAATTATTCCACCGAAAATGTGATGCAAGTCATATAGCTCGCTTATTCATCTGGACAGAGATTCCTTTTATTCCCCGATTCGCTTATTCTTGCTGAAGCGTTTCAGTCGATTAAATGTTCGACAATTGACCAATCAATCGCAGTTTGTGACAGCAAGGATTCCCCTTCGGGCGTCGCTGGATTACTCTTTCAGCCACCTCAAACTCAGGGATAGCTTTGCAGGAGATCTATGACCGTACGCGTAGCGATTAATGGCTTCGGTCGCATCGGGCGCAACGTGGTTCGTGCTTTATATGAATCCGGGCGTCGTGCGGAAATCACCGTGGTGGCAATCAATGAACTGGCGGATGCTGCGGGCATGGCGCATTTGTTGAAATATGACACCAGCCACGGTCGCTTCGCCTGGGACGTTCGCCAGGAAAGGGAACAGCTGTTCGTCGGTGACGATGCCATCCGCGTGCTGCATGAGAACAGTATTGAAGAGCTGCCCTGGCGCGAACTGGGTGTGGATGTGGTGCTGGACTGTACCGGCGTGTACGGTAACCGTGAACATGGCGAAGCGCATCTGAATGCTGGCGCGAAAAAAGTGCTGTTCTCCCATCCCGGCAGTCACGACCTCGACGCCACCGTCGTGTTTGGTGTCAACCAGCACGAGCTGCAGGCTGAACACCGCATTGTCTCCAACGCCTCCTGTACCACCAACTGCATTATTCCGGTCATTAAACTGTTAGACGATGCGTATGGCATTGAATCCGGTACCGTGACCACGATTCACTCCGCCATGCATGATCAGCAGGTTATCGACGCCTACCATCCGGATTTACGACGCACTCGCGCGGCGAGCCAGTCCATCATTCCGGTGGATACGAAACTGGCTGCAGGGATCACGCGTATTTTCCCGCAGTTTAACGACCGTTTCGAAGCGATTGCCGTGCGCGTCCCGACGATAAACGTCACCGCAATCGATCTTAGCGTGACGGTGAAAAAACCGGTAAAAGCCTGTGAAGTCAACCTGTTGCTGCAAAAAGCGGCACAGGGAGCATTTCATGGTATAGTTGACTATACGGAATTACCGTTAGTCTCAGTAGATTTTAACCACGACCCGCACAGCGCCATCGTGGATGGCACGCAGACGCGAGTCAGTGGTGCGCACCTCATCAAGACGCTGGTCTGGTGTGATAACGAATGGGGCTTTGCTAACCGAATGCTCGACACCACGTTAGCCATGGCCGCAAAAGGTTTCAGGTAGAGCGCACCTTGCGCTTGCAAAACTTTAAGAATCAACGAGAGGATTCACCATGTCTGTAATTAAGATGACCGATCTGGATCTGGCAGGTAAACGCGTTTTCATCCGTGCCGATCTGAACGTACCGGTTAAAGATGGCAAAGTGACCAGCGACGCGCGTATCCGTGCATCTCTGCCAACCATTGAACTGGCTCTGAAGCAGGGCGCTAAAGTGATGGTCACCTCCCACCTGGGCCGTCCAACTGAAGGCGAGTACAACGAAGAGTTCTCTCTGCTGCCGGTTGTTAATTACCTGAAAGACAAACTGTCCAACCCGGTTCGCCTGGTGAAAGATTACCTGGACGGCGTGGAAGTTGCCGAAGGTGAGCTGGTTGTTCTGGAAAACGTTCGCTTCAACAAAGGCGAAAAGAAAGACGACGAAACCCTGTCCAAAAAATACGCTGCGCTGTGCGACGTATTCGTGATGGATGCATTCGGTACGGCTCACCGTGCGCAGGCTTCTACCCACGGTATCGGTAAATTCGCAGACGTCGCCTGTGCAGGTCCACTGCTGGCTGATGAACTGGAAGCGCTGGGTAAAGCACTGAAAGAACCTGCTCGTCCTATGGTCGCTATCGTTGGTGGTTCTAAAGTTTCTACCAAACTGACCGTTCTGGATTCCCTGTCCAAAATCGCTGACCAGCTGATCGTTGGCGGTGGTATCGCGAACACCTTCGTTGCTGCGCAAGGCCACAACGTGGGTAAATCCCTTTACGAAGCGGATCTGGTTGACGAAGCCAAACGCCTGCTGAGCACCTGTGATATCCCGGTTCCAACTGACGTTCGCGTGGCGACCGAGTTCTCCGAAACTGCTACCGCAACCCTTAAATCTGTTAATGACATCAAAGATGAAGAGCAGATTCTGGACCTGGGCGACGTTTCTGCACAGAAACTGGCTGAAATCCTGAAAAACGCAAAAACTATCCTGTGGAACGGTCCTGTCGGCGTGTTCGAATTCCCGAACTTCCGCAAAGGGACTGAAATCGTGGCTAACGCTATCGCAGACAGCGAAGCGTTCTCTATCGCAGGCGGTGGTGACACCCTGGCAGCTATCGACCTGTTCGGTATCGCTGACAAGATCTCCTACATCTCCACTGGTGGCGGCGCATTCCTCGAATTCGTGGAAGGCAAAGTCCTGCCAGCAGTAGCAATGCTCGAAGAGCGCGCTAAGAAGTAAGCCATTCAGGGGCAGGGAAACCTGCCCAATTTTCAGCGCGCTTATCAGAGCTCGCACCTTTTCTAACGGCCGAAGATACAGGACTAAGCAACATGTCTAAAATTTTTGATTTCGTAAAACCTGGCGTTATCACTGGTGATGACGTACAGAAAGTGTTCCAGGTAGCTAAAGAAAACAACTTCGCTCTGCCAGCAGTTAACTGCGTAGGTACCGACTCCATCAATGCCGTACTGGAAACCGCTGCAAAAGTTAAAGCACCGGTTATCGTTCAGTTCTCTAACGGCGGCGCTGCGTTCATCGCAGGTAAAGGCGTGAAAACTGACGTTCCTCAGGGCGCTGCTATCCTGGGTGCTATCTCTGGCGCACATCATGTTCACCAGATGGCTGATCACTACGGTGTTCCGGTTATCCTGCACACTGACCACTGCGCGAAAAAACTGCTGCCATGGATCGACGGTCTGCTGGACGCAGGTGAAAAACACTTCGCAGCAACCGGTAAGCCACTGTTCTCTTCTCACATGATCGACCTGTCCGAAGAGTCTCTGGAAGAAAACATCGAGATCTGCTCTAAGTACCTGGCGCGTATGTCCAAAATGGGCATGACCCTGGAAATCGAACTGGGTTGCACCGGCGGTGAAGAAGACGGTGTGGACAACAGCCACATGGACGCTTCTGCTCTGTACACTCAGCCAGAAGACGTTGATTACGCTTACACCGAGCTGAGCAAAATCAGCCCACGCTTCACCATCGCAGCATCCTTCGGTAACGTGCATGGCGTGTACAAGCCAGGTAACGTGGTTCTGACCCCGACCATCCTGCGTGATTCTCAGGAATATGTGTCTAAGAAACACAACCTGCCGCACAACAGCCTGAACTTCGTCTTCCACGGCGGTTCCGGTTCTTCTGCTCAGGAAATCAAAGATTCCGTAAGCTACGGCGTAGTGAAAATGAACATCGATACCGACACCCAGTGGGCAACCTGGGACGGTATCCTGCAATACTACAAAACCAACGAAGCTTACCTGCAAGGTCAGCTGGGCAACCCGAAAGGCGAAGACCAGCCGAACAAGAAATACTACGATCCACGCGTATGGCTGCGCGCTGCCCAGACTTCTATGATTACTCGTCTGGAGCAGGCTTTCAAAGAACTGAACGCGGTTGACGTTCTGTAATTTGTACTGCTGACAGCACATCAGAAGGCCCGCAAATGCGGGCCTTTTTTTATGCTTTTTCAATATCCTGCAATACCTGATTTTGTGATCTGTTTGGCATTACCCGCTCTTTTTGTTTACCCTTTACTGACCTGCCTGTCCCCTTAAGGGATAGATTTTGTGTTTTGGTTTAGCAAAAGGAAGAATAAATGGAACAACTTGATGTTGTAGACAGCATCAATCACGCGGGTAACTGGCTGGTGCGCAACCAGGCGCTACTGCTGAGCTACGCTGTGAATATTGTTGCCGCTATTGCCATCATCATTGTCGGGATGATCGTGGCGCGTATCGTATCGAACGCGGTCAACCGGGTGATGGTTGCACGTCACATTGACGCCACGGTCGCCGATTTCCTCTCCGCGCTGGTGCGTTACGGCATCATCGCCTTTACGCTGATTGCGGCGCTGGGGCGTGTCGGCGTGCAGACGGCATCCGTCATCGCTGTGCTCGGTGCTGCCGGTCTGGCCATTGGTCTGGCATTACAGGGTTCGCTGTCGAACCTGGCGGCGGGCGTACTGCTGGTAACCTTCCGTCCGTTCCGTTCCGGTGAATACGTGGATTTAGGCGGGATCGCGGGTACCGTGTTGCAGGTACAGATTTTCTCTACCACTCTGCGTACTGTCGACGGTCGTATTGTGGTGGTACCGAACGGGAAAATCATTGCCGGCAATATCATTAACTTCTCCCGCGAGCCGGTGCGTCGTAACGAGCTGATCATCAGCGTGGCGTACGATTCCGATATCGATCAGGTGAAGTCTCTGATTACCAACATCATTGCTTCAGATGACCGTATTCTGAAGGACCGCGAGCAGACCGTTCGTCTGAATGAACTGGGCGCATCATCCATTAATTTTGTGGTGCGCATCTGGAGCAAAAGCAGCGATCTGCAAAACGTATACTGGGATGTGCTGGAGCGCATTAAGCGTGACTTCGATGCCAACGGCATCAGCTTCCCGTACCCGCAGATGGATGTAAACGTCAAAAAAGTCAAAGAAGCAGAGTAACGTCTCCGTAGGCCCGGTAAGCATCAGCGACACCGGGCTTTTCTTTTATTAGCCCCGCTAATCCCCAATTAATATTATCCATTTCCTCTAATGTCGTTCCCGCAGTATAGTCTGCCCCAGGACAACTCTGCGAGAATTACGTTATGTTATCTTACTATTTTCAAGGGCTTGCGTTAGGTGCGGCCATGATCCTTCCCCTTGGTCCACAAAATGCGTTCGTGATGAATCAGGGCATCCGCCGTCAGTACCATCTGATGATTGCCTTGCTGTGCGCCGTGAGCGATCTGCTGCTGATTTGCGCCGGGATTTTTGGCGGCAGCGCCCTGTTGATGCAGTCGCCGTGGCTGCTGGCGCTGGTTACCTGGGGCGGCGTAGCGTTTCTGCTGTGGTACGGGTTTGGCGCCCTGAAAACGGCCATGAGCAGCAATCTTGAGCTGGCGAGCGCCGAAGTGATGAAGCAAGGGCGCTGGAAGATTATCGTCACCATGCTCGCCGTGACATGGCTTAACCCGCACGTTTATCTTGATACGTTCGTGGTGCTCGGCAGCCTGGGTGGACAGCTGGACGTTGAGCCCAAACGCTGGTTTGCGCTCGGTACGGTCAGCGCCTCCTTCCTCTGGTTCTTTGGTCTTGCGATCCTGGCGGCGTGGCTGGCGCCACGACTGCGTACCGCCAAAGCGCAGCGCATTATCAATACCCTGGTGGGGCTGGTGATGTGGTTTATTGCCTTCCAGCTGGCGAAAGAGGGCATTCATCACGTACAGGGATTGTTCAACTAAGCGTTGTCTTATGGACATCTGAACAAGACCCGCTAAGCTTGCTGGCATGAGCCCTGTTAACAGGGCACTCTTCGCAACATGGAGGAATGACAGTGAAGTTTAAGGTGATGGCCCTGGCGGCATTAGTAAGTTTAGGTGCGGTGTCGGTGCAGGCGAATGAACTGCCAAACGGCCCGCACATTGTCACTTCAGGTACGGCAAGCGTGGATGCGGTACCGGATGTTGCAACCCTGGCAATTGAAGTGAACGTGGCGGCGAAAGATGCTGCTTCCGCCAAGAAACAGGCAGACGATCGTGTTGCGCAATACCTCTCTTTCCTGGAACAGAACGGTGTCGCGAAAAAAGACATCAGCTCTGCGAACCTGCGTACTCAACCGGATTACGATTACCAGAACGGCAAAAGCATCCTGAAAGGCTATCGCGCCGTGCGTACTGTAGAAGTGACCGTGCGCCAGCTTGATAAGCTCAACGGATTGCTGGATGGTGCGCTGAAGGCAGGGCTGAACGAAATTCGCTCCGTCTCGCTGGGCGTTGCGCAACCGGAGAAGTATAAAGACGAAGCGCGTAAAGCGGCGATTGATGATGCCATTCATCAGGCACAGCAGCTGGCATCCGGCTTCAAGAGCAAGCTCGGTCCGGTTTACAGCGTGCGTTACCACGTCTCAAACTACCAGCCAAGCCCGATGGTGCGGATGATGAAAGCGGATGCCGCGCCGGTTTCTGCTCAGGAAACCTACGAGCAGCCAACCATTCAGTTCGACGATCAGGTTGATGTGGTGTTCCAGCTGGAGCCGACTGAAAAGCCAGCTCAGTAACCCGTAGGCCGGGTAAGGCGAAGCCGCCACCCGGCTTGTTTTTCAATCCTGTCTTAACACCTTATGCCCAAACGCCAGCAGCGCGTCGGTGACGTTGCGCATCATGCGGCTTTCAGGCGCAAAACGGTGCCAGTACAACATCCGGCGCTGATACAGCCCCGGAGTTAAATCAATCAGCTCACCGCTTTTCAACTCTTTCTCAATCTGCAGATGCGGGATCATGCAGCAGGTGGTTCCCTGACGTGCAAGCTGCACGAAGGCTTCGGACGAGTTAACGATATGACACGGCACGCTGCCCGGCGGCAGATCGAAGTTTTGCTGCAGGAAGGCCTGATGCATATCGTCCAGATGGTCGAACGCGACGGCAGGGGCTTTTAGCAGCGCGGCGCGGGTCACACCGTTCGGGAAATAGCGCTCGGCAAAGGCTTTTGAACCGACGAAGAGGTAATCCAGCGCGCCCAACTGATCCACCAGACAGCTTGGCAGCGCCTGAGGCTGAATACTGACGGCACCAACCACTTCGCCGCGACGCAGACGTTCCTGGGTGCGGGTTTCATCTTCAACCTGGAGATTCAGGCGGATAGGGGAGTCGGCCAGCACCGGCGCAAGGGCCGGCAGCAGCCAGGTTGCCAGACTGTCGGCGTTCACCGCCAGCGACAGCAGCAGCGGCGTGGAGCCGGTCTGTTCATCGCCCAGCCACTCATCTTCCAGCAGTTCAACCTGACGTAGCAGGGCGAGGAGCTTTTGTCCTTGCTCCGTTGGACGCGGCGGTACGGTACGCACCAGCAGCGGCTGCCCGAACATATTTTCAAGCTGTTTGATACGCTGTGATACGGCGGACTGGGTGATGCACAGCTTTTGCGCCGCGCGCTCAAAACCGCGTTCACGAATAACTGCATCAAGTGCCTGTAGTGTTCTGTAGTCCGGACGTTTCATTGCTCTGGCTGACTCCTTAATTTTGCTTAATCTGCACTATGACACAATTTTCCCTTCGTGGCAGACGAAATCCATTCGACGTGTTCTATAATGCGCCCTGAGTTTTCACACCACAGGCAAAACGATCATGACGCAGGATGAACTGAAAAAAGCAGTAGGATGGGCCGCTCTCCAGTACGTACAGCCGGGTACCATTGTCGGTGTTGGTACGGGGTCGACGGCGGCGCACTTTATCGATGCGCTGGGCACGATGAAGGGGCAAATCGAGGGCGCGGTTTCGAGCTCCGATGCTTCCACGGAAAAGCTGAAAAGCCTCGGCATCACTGTTTTCGACCTCAACGAAGTGGACCGTCTGGGCATTTACGTTGATGGCGCGGATGAAATCAACGGCCACATGCAGATGATCAAAGGCGGTGGCGCGGCGCTGACCCGTGAAAAAATCATTGCCTCCGTGGCGGATAAGTTCATCTGCATCGCGGACGCCTCCAAGCAGGTCGACATTCTGGGGAGTTTCCCGCTGCCGGTCGAAGTGATCCCGATGGCGCGCAGTGCCGTGGCACGTCAACTGGTGAAGCTGGGTGGTCGTCCGGAATACCGTCAGGGTGTGGTGACCGACAACGGCAACGTGATCCTCGACGTTCACGGCCTTGAGATCCTCGATGCCATTGCGCTGGAAAATGCGATCAACGGCATTCCGGGCGTCGTTACAGTAGGGTTATTTGCCAACCGTGGCGCGGATGTGGCGCTGATCGGCACGGCTGACGGTGTAAAAACCATCGTAAAATGATCTGACGGGGGGAGCGCTCCCCCCGCTAAAAAATTTTGAAAAGCTAAATTCGGTGACTTGTGTCACGTTTTTCCGCCTCTTTTGCCGATCCTTCCGCGTTTGTAAATTTCCATAGCATTTTCCTCTGTCATTTTGCTCTGTATGACTTTTCTTCAGAGTGCCGACGCAAACGTTCATATTGCTGCAATAGTTTTTTTTGATATGTTGGCTGCACGGGATTTATATCCAGCACAACATCAGTTCAGATAAAAACAGGGTCGGGTAAATGGCAAAGGTATCACTGGAGAAAGACAAGATTAAATTCCTGCTGGTTGAAGGCGTGCACCAGAAAGCGCTCGATAGCCTTCGCGCTGCAGGTTACACCAACATCGAATTTCACAAAGGCGCGCTGGATACTGAAGAGCTGAAAGCGTCCATCCGTGATGCCCATTTCATTGGCCTGCGATCCCGTACCCAACTGACTGAAGACGTTATTGCTGCGGCGGAAAAGCTGGTGGCGATTGGCTGTTTCTGTATCGGTACCAACCAGGTTGATCTGAATGCCGCCGCAAAACGCGGTATCCCGGTCTTTAACGCCCCGTTCTCCAACACCCGTTCCGTGGCGGAGCTGGTGATTGGCGAGCTGCTGCTACTCCTTCGCGGTATTCCGGAAGCTAACGCCAAAGCGCACCGCGGCGTGTGGAATAAACTGGCCGCGGGCTCCTACGAAGCGCGTGGTAAAAAACTCGGGATTATTGGTTACGGCCACATCGGTACGCAGCTCGGTATTCTGGCGGAATCCCTTGGCATGCACGTGTTTTTCTACGATATCGAAAACAAACTGCCGCTGGGTAACGCGACGCAGGTGCAGCATCTTTCTGACCTGCTGAACATGAGCGACGTGGTCAGCCTGCACGTGCCGGAAAATGCGTCCACCAAAAACATGATGGGAGCGGAAGAGCTGGCGCTGATGAAGCCGGGCTCACTGCTGATCAACGCCGCGCGCGGTACAGTGGTCGATATTCCTGCGCTGTGCGATGCGCTGAAGCGTAAGCATCTGGCGGGTGCGGCGATTGACGTGTTCCCGACGGAACCGGCCACCAACAGCGATCCGTTCACCTCTCCACTGTGCGAGTTCGACAACGTGATCCTGACGCCGCATATCGGGGGTTCTACTCAGGAAGCGCAGGAGAATATCGGCCTGGAAGTGGCGGGCAAGCTGAGCAAATATTCCGACAACGGTTCAACGCTCTCTGCGGTGAACTTCCCGGAAGTGTCTCTGCCGCTACACGGCGGGCGTCGTCTGCTGCACATTCACGAAAACCGTCCGGGCGTGCTGACTGCTATCAACCAGATCTTTGCCGAACAGGGCGTCAACATTGCCGCGCAGTATCTGCAAACGAACGCGCAGATGGGTTATGTGGTGATTGATATTGAAGCGGATGAAGACATTGCCGAGAAAGCATTGCAGAGCATGAAGGCCATTCCGGGGACGATTCGCGCGCGTCTGCTGTACTGATAGTGCGGTCTGTGGTGTCGGGTGGCGCTTACGCTTACCCGACCTACAATGTTCGTGCGGTCTGTGTGTCGGGTAGCGCTCACGCTTACCCGACCTACAATGTTCGTGCGGTCTGTGTGTCGGGTGGCGCTCACGCTTACCCGACCTACAATGTTCGAGGATTTATGTAGGCCGGGTAAGGCGTAGCCGCCACCCGGCTTTGTTCTACCAGGTCCAGGTTTTACTGGGCGTCACCACCGCCGGCAACGGCACATCCCATTTCTCCACGGGTAATGCCTCCACGCCCTGACAATCATGCCCATAGCCCACCGGCTGCAATCCGTACTGCTGCCAGTTTTGTAGCGTTCTGTCGTAAAAACCACCGCCCATTCCCAGGCGCTGTCCCTGCTCGTCAAACGCCACCAGCGGCGTAATCAGCACATCCAGTTCAGATAGCGGCAGCACATCGCGCACGTCGAGTTTGGGTTCGGTGATTTTCAGACGATTCACCACCAGCTCGCTGTGCGGATGGTAGTGCAGAAACAGCAGATTGCCCCGGCTAAAGGGATGCAGCACCGGCAGATAAACTTTTTTCCCGGCGCGCCAGAGCTGGTCGATAAGTGGTTGGGTATCCAGCTCACCATCAAACGAAAGAAACAGGGCGACGGTGTTTGCCATCACCACAGGCGGATAGGCCATCATACGGGCGGCGGCCTGCTGGGCAAACTGTGCCTGTTGTTCGGCGCTTAAGGCACGACGACGCTGGCGAATGAGCTGACGGATATCCTGGCGTGAAGCAGAAACTTCAGGGAATTGAGTCATGGTTGTTGGTAGAAGAAGAGAGAGGGAATCTCCGAGATGCCGCCGCAGGCTGTAACCCTTGAACCCTTGGTTCAAGGTGAATGTGTCGTCATAGTTTTAAGGCTTCTCGGACGGACCGAGCATGCTCACCAACCATGGAGCGCCACATTCTTGTGGTATGAAATATCGGCTCAGGGGACTGGCCCGCTTGCAAACATCTCAGAGAAATTTTGTCTTCACAGTTACTCTACCATAGTCAACTGAGAAGTGTTATTCAAACTTTGGTCCCGGTCTTTCAGGACTGCGACCTTGATCAAGCAATGCCTGTTCAATGGTCTGCTGGAGCATTTTAATGCGCTGCTCCATGCTTGCCGCGTAATCGCGGGTCTTCGCTTTTTCCTGAGTCAGTTCATAGCTGATGTTCAACGCGGCGATGAAAACCAGCTGCTCAGTATTTGTGACTCTAGTGCGTTCTTTTAGATCTTGCAACCGCTGATTCAAATCGTCCGCAGCCTGATTCAAAGCATCCCTTTGTTCAGGCGGACAATTCACTCGCAGTGAACGGCCAAAAATCTGGAGATCGACGGGTTGTGCAGACATGCCACCTTCCTGCTGATTGACTGCGCTGCCTTCGCTTACTGCCCCGGGGGCTGCGAAGGGGCGACACTATAGCTACCCTGATGTGAAGATACAAGCCCTTTTCTGGTATCACCAGGGTCCAAAGTGGTAGCATATCATGAATATCCTCCCTTTGATGACGAATGCGTATGTCTATACAGAACGAAATGCCTGGTTACAAGGATTTAAACCAGTTACTGAACCAGCAGGGAGTCGGTCTAACCCCTGCCGAAATGCACGGTCTGATCAGCGGCATACTGTGCGGCGGAAACAGTGACAGCTCATGGCAGCCGCTGATCCACGACCTCACCAACGAAGGGCTGGCGTTTGGCCACGAACTGGCGGAAGCGCTGCGTAAAATACACGCCGCAACCAGCGATTCCCTGGAAGACGATGGCTTTCTTTTTCAGCTTTATCTGCCTGAAGGCGACGATGTCAGCGTCTTCGATCGCGCTGATGCGCTCGCGGGTTGGGTAAACCACTATCTTCTTGGCCTGGGCGTAACCCAGCCTAAACTGGATAAAGTGACCGGCGAAGCGGGTGAAGCCATCGACGATCTGCGCAACATCGCCCAGCTCGGCTACGATGAAGACGAAGACCAGGAAGAGCTGGAGATGTCTCTCGAAGAGATTATCGAGTACGTGCGCGTGGCGTCTCTGCTGTGCCACGACAATTTTACGCGCTCGCAGCCGACCGCGCCGGAAGTTCGCAAGCCAACATTACACTAAGAAAAATAACGCACAGGAGGGTGTCATGGTTATCTCCAGTCAAGAGTATTCTCGCCGTCGTCAGGCGCTGCTGGCAAAAATGCAGCCGGGAAGCGCTGCCCTGATTTTCGCCGCGCCGGAAGTGACGCGCAGCGCCGACAGCGAATACCCCTATCGCCAGAGCAGCGATTTCTGGTACTTCACCGGGTTTAACGAGCCGGAAGCGGTACTGGTGCTGATTAAAAGCAATGACACCCACAACCACAGCGTGATTTTTAACCGCGTGCGCGATCTGACCGCGGAAATCTGGTTTGGTCGCCGCTTAGGGCAGGAGGCGGCGCCGGAAAAACTGGGCGTGGACCGCGCGCTGGCCTACAGCGAAATCAACCAGCAGCTCTATCAATTGCTCAACGGCCTGGACGTGCTCTATCACGCGCAGGGTGAATACGCGTATGCGGATGAGATTGTTTTCACTGCGCTGGATAAGCTGCGTAAAGGCTCACGTCAGAATTTGTCTGCACCCGCAACCCTGACAGACTGGCGACCGGTGGTGCATGAGATGCGCCTGTTTAAGTCTGAAGAAGAGCTGAACGTGATGCGCCGCGCGGGCGAAATCAGCGCCCTGGCGCATACCCGCGCCATGGAAAAGTGCCGTCCCGGTATGTTCGAGTACCAGCTTGAAGGGGAAATTCACCATGAATTTAACCGTCACGGCGCGCGCTTCCCGTCCTATAACACCATCGTAGGCGGCGGGGAAAACGGCTGCATTCTGCACTACACCGAAAACGAAAGTGCACTGCGCGACGGCGATCTGGTGCTGATTGACGCCGGCTGTGAATATCAGGGTTACGCGGGCGACATCACCCGTACCTTCCCGGTGAACGGTAAATTCACCCCAGCGCAGCGTGAAATCTATGACATCGTGCTTGAGTCTCTGGAGACCGCGCTGACGCTGTTCCGCCCTGGCACCTCCATCCAGGAGGTTACGGGCGAGGTGGTGCGCATCATGATTACCGGGCTGGTGAAGGTTGGCATTCTGAAAGGCGATGTGGACACCCTTATAACCGAAAACGCCCATCGCCCGTACTTTATGCATGGCCTGAGCCACTGGCTGGGGCTGGATGTGCATGACGTGGGGGCATACGGTCCGGAACGTTCGCGCGTGCTGGAGCCTGGCATGGTGCTGACCGTTGAGCCGGGGCTGTACATCGCGCCGGATGCCGACGTGCCGGAACAGTACCGCGGGATCGGCATTCGTATTGAAGATGACATCGTCATCACCGAAACCGGTAACGAAAACCTGACCGCGACCGTGGTGAAAAAAGCCGATGACATCGAGGCGCTGATGGCGGCGGCACGCGGATGAGCGTAATCATCGTTGGCGGAGGCATGACCGGCGCTACTCTGGCGCTGGCTATTTCGCGGTTAACCCAGGGCCAGCTTCCGGTGCATCTGGTTGAGGCGGTCGCGCCGCAGGCGACCGATCATCCCGGTTTCGACGCCCGCGCTATCGCGCTGGCGCAGGGAACCTGTCAGCAGCTTGCGCGTATTGGGATCTGGCAGGTGATAGCGGATTGCGCAACGGCGATCGGCACCGTTCACGTCAGCGATCGCGGGCACGCCGGGTTTGTGACGCTGGATGCCCACGATTACCGGATCGAGGCGCTGGGGCAGGTTGTCGAGCTGCATGACGTAGGGCTGCGGCTGTTCCGTCTGTTACAGGACGCGCCTGGCGTCACGCTGCACTGTCCGGCGCGCGTCGCCAGCTTTAGCCGCCGTGACGAAGCCGTCAGCGTGACGCTGGACAACGGCACCATGCTGGAGGGGGAACTGCTGGTGGCGGCGGATGGTTCACGCTCCGCGATCGCCACGCAGTGCGGCGTCGAATTGCGCTCTGAACCCTATGGGCAGGTGGCGGTCATCGCTAACGTCTCTACGGCTGGCACGCATAACGGCAGGGCATTTGAGCGCTTCACGGAGCACGGCCCGCTGGCCATGCTGCCGATGTCGAACGGGCGCTGCTCGCTGGTGTGGTGCCATGCGCAGGACCGGGCCGATGAGGTTCTCTCCTGGTCCGACGAACGTTTTAGTTCCGAGCTGCAAAAAGCCTTCGGCTGGCGGCTTGGGCGTATCACCCAGGCCGGAAAACGCGTGGCCTATCCGCTCGCGCTGACGACCGCATCGCAGACTGTCTCCCATCGCGTCGCCCTGGTCGGCAACGCCGCGCAGACGCTGCACCCCATCGCCGGGCAAGGCTTTAACCTTGGCCTGCGCGACGTGATGAGCCTGGCTGAGCTACTGGCGCAGACGTGGAGCGAACAACAGGATTGTGGCGCATACTCAGTGCTGAGCCATTACCAGAAACGACGTCAGGCGGACAAAGCGGCGACCATTGGCGTTACCGACGGTTTAGTCCACCTGTTTGCCAATCGCTGGGCACCGCTGGTTGCGGGTCGCAACCTTGGGCTGATGGCGATGGAACTGTTCATTCCGGCACGTGACGTGCTGGCGCAGCGGACCCTGGGTTGGGTCGCGCGTTAAGGAGTAATCACCGTGCAAAATGTTGATGTCGCCATTGTCGGCGGCGGAATGGTAGGACTGGCGCTGGCCTGTGGTTTACAGGGCAGCGGCCTACGCGTGGCGGTGCTTGAGCAAAACGCGCCGCAGCCCGTGGCGCAGGATGCACCGCCGGAGCTGCGCGTCTCGGCGATCAATGCCGCCAGCGAAAAGCTACTGACGCACCTTGGCGTCTGGTCTGAAATCGTGGCGCTGCGTGCCAGCTGTTACCATGGCATGGAAGTGTGGGATAAAGACAGCTTCGGCCATATCGCGTTTGACGATGAAAGCATGGGCTACAGCCACCTTGGGCACATCGTTGAAAACGCGGTGATCCACCACGCGCTGTGGCAAAAAGCGCAGCAGTGCAGTGACGTCACGCTGATCGCACCGGCGAAACTTCAGCAGGTGGCGTGGGGCGAAAACGACGCGTTTATCACTCTTGAAAGCGGCGACATGCTGACCGCGCGGCTGGTAGTGGGTGCCGACGGCGCCAATTCCTGGCTGCGTAACAAAGCGGATATTCCGCTGACCTTCTGGGATTACCGTCATCACGCCCTGGTTGCCACAATCCGCACCGAAGAGCCGCATGGCGGCGTGGCGCGCCAGATTTTCCACAATGATGGCATTCTGGCCTTCCTGCCGCTTGCCGATCCGCATCTCTGCTCCATCGTCTGGTCTTTAGAGCCGGAGAAAGCGCAGCAGATGCAGGAGGCGACGCCGGACGCCTTTAATCAGGCGCTATGCGTGGCGTTTGATAACCGTCTGGGCCTGTGCACGCTTGAAAGCGAACGCCAGGCGTTTCCGTTAACCGGTCGCTACGCGCGTCAGTTTGCGGCGCACCGTCTGGCGTTGGTGGGGGATGCGGCGCATACGATTCATCCGCTGGCCGGGCAGGGGGTGAACCTCGGCTTTATGGACGCGGCCGAGCTGGTTGAAGAGCTGCGTCGTCTGCATCGGGAAGGTAAAGATATTGGTCAGCATCTGTATCTGCGTCGCTACGAGCGCAGCCGCAAACACAGTGCGGCGATGATGCTGGCGGGTATGCAGGGCTTCCGCGAGCTATTTGCCGGAGCGAACCCGGCGAAAAAACTGCTGCGCGATATCGGCCTCAAACTGGCCGACACCCTTCCCGGCGTCAAACCGCAGCTTCTTCGTCAGGCAATGGGCCTTAACGATCTTCCCGACTGGTTACGTTAATCTCGATCCCCGTCACACTTTATTTTCCCGGCCTTCGCGCCGGGGAAATCTCCTCGTTTGAAATAATCTAATTTCACGTCATTTTTCGCATTAGAAAATCTAATCTTACTATTTTTATGTTACGGAAATTCGGCCCGTTTTTCCGCACGAAATATCACCATCTGCTAAATCCTGTTAGCTCGATGTTAATTTTATGCGGGTTTAATCGCATTTTACCAGTGAATAACTCTGTAGGCTTTTCAGCGATTTTTGGTCATAAGCTAATGTGATGACCCGTTTTACCTTATGGTTAACCGCCGGTTTCGGTGGTAAGTTCAGGTAAAAGAGAACGTTTGCGTCGGCCCCCGATCGCGAGGTCGACACCGGGTTTCACGGTGAATTTTTCAACGAGGAAAAGATGGCTCAACAGACTCCTTTGTACGAACAGCACGTGTTATGCGGCGCCCGCATGGTGGACTTCCACGGCTGGATGATGCCGCTGCACTACGGCTCGCAGATTGATGAGCACCACGCGGTGCGCACCGATGCCGGTATGTTCGACGTGTCTCATATGACGATTGTCGACCTGCGCGGAAGCCGCACCCGGGAGTTTTTGCGTTATCTGCTGGCAAACGACGTCGCCAAACTAAAAACGCCGGGCAAAGCGCTCTATACCGGCATGCTTAATGCCTCTGGCGGCGTGATTGACGACCTCATCGTCTACTACTTCACCGAAGATTTCTTCCGCCTCGTTGTAAACTCCGCCACCCGCGAAAAAGACCTCTCCTGGATTTCCCAACACGCTGAACCTTACGCCATCGACATCACCGTTCGTGACGATCTGTCGCTGATTGCGGTGCAGGGGCCAAACGCCCAGGCGAAATCCGCGTCTCTGTTCAGCGACGAGCAGCGCAAAGCAACCGAAGGCATGAAGCCGTTCTTCGGCGTGCAGGCGGGGGATCTGTTTATCGCCACCACCGGCTACACCGGTGAAGCGGGCTACGAAATTGCAATGCCAAACGAAAAGGCCGCCGATTTCTGGCGTGCGCTGGTGGAGGCGGGTGTGAAGCCTGCGGGCCTGGGCGCGCGCGATACGCTGCGTCTGGAAGCGGGGATGAACCTCTACGGTCAGGAGATGGACGAAGGCGTCTCACCGCTGGCGGCCAACATGGGCTGGACCATCGCGTGGGAACCGGCTGACCGTGATTTTATTGGCCGTGAAGCGCTGGAGATGCAGCGCGAGAAGGGCACTGAACAGCTGGTTGGCCTGGTGATGAAAGAAAA
Organism: Enterobacter cloacae complex sp. IR5412; assembly: GCF_049237385.1. Lineage (NCBI taxonomy): Bacteria > Pseudomonadati > Pseudomonadota > Gammaproteobacteria > Enterobacterales > Enterobacteriaceae > Enterobacter > Enterobacter cloacae complex sp. IR5412. The sequence continues at coordinate 358,417 of NZ_JBMKHQ010000005.1, forward strand.
AGGCGTTCTGCGCGGCGAGCTGCCGGTGCGCTTCACCGATGCCGATGGCAATCATCGCGAAGGCGTGATCACCAGCGGAACGTTCTCCCCGACGCTCGGCTACAGTATTGCACTGGCACGCGTGCCAGCGGGGATTGGCGAAACGGCGGTGGTGCAGATCCGCAACCGCGAAATGCCGGTCAACGTGACCAAACCGATTTTTGTTCGCGCCGGTAAGCCGGTCGCCTAACTATTTTTATCAGGAGAACTTCAATGAGCAATGTGCCAGCAGAACTGAAATACAGCAAAGAACACGAGTGGCTGCGCAAAGAGGCGGACGGCACTTACACCGTTGGGATCACCGAGCACGCGCAGGAACTGCTGGGCGACATGGTGTTTGTTGACCTGCCGGAAGTGGGCGCAACCGTGAGCGCAGGCGACGACTGTGCGGTGGCGGAATCCGTTAAAGCGGCCTCTGACATCTACGCTCCGGTGAGCGGTGAAATTGTTGCCGTGAACGACGCGCTGAGCGACTCCCCGGAGCTGGTGAACAGCGAGCCTTATGAAGGCGGCTGGATCTTTAAGATCAAAGCCAGCGACGAAGCGCAGGTTGCCGCGCTGCTGGATGCGACCGCGTACGAAGCACTACTGGAAGACGAATAACGTTGTGCCGGATGGCGCTGCGCTTATCCGGCCTACAGATCTACGTAGGCCCGGTAAGCGTTAGCGCCACCGGGCAACAGCGTTACAGATAATTACGATTCACTGCACGTTTCAGGAACCATCGCTCATGACACAGACTTTAAGCCAGCTTGAAAACCGTGGCGCCTTCATTGAACGTCACATTGGGCCGGATGCTCAGCAACAGCAGGAGATGCTGAAGACAGTTGGCGCGGATTCATTAAACGCACTGATCGGCCAGATCGTGCCAAAAGACATCCAGCTTGCCACACCGCCGCAGGTAGGCGAGTCCACGACGGAGTTCGCCGCGCTGGCGGAGCTGAAGGCCATCGCCGGCCTTAACAAGCGCTATAAGTCTTACATCGGCATGGGCTACACCAACGTGCAATTACCGCCGGTGATCCTGCGTAATATGCTGGAAAATCCGGGCTGGTACACCGCTTACACCCCGTATCAGCCAGAAGTCTCCCAGGGCCGTCTGGAAGCGCTGCTGAACTTCCAGCAGGTGACGCTGGATCTGACCGGTATGGATATCGCCTCTGCCTCGCTGCTGGATGAAGCCACTGCCGCCGCTGAAGCGATGGCGATGGCGAAGCGCGTGAGCAAGCTGAAAAACGCCAACCGCTTCTTCGTCGCGGCGGACGTGCATCCCCAGACGCTGGACGTGGTGCGCACCCGTGCGGAAACCTTCGGCTTTGAGGTGATTGTCGACGACGCTGACAAAGTGCTGGATCACCAGGACGTCTTCGGCGTGCTGTTACAGCAGGTGGGCACCACCGGGGAAGTGCATGATTACAGCGCGCTGATCGCCGAGCTCAAATCCCGTAAGGTTATTGTTAGCGTCGCCGCTGATTTTATGGCGCTGGTGCTGCTGACGGCGCCAGGTAAACAGGGCGCGGATATTGTCTTCGGCTCAGCGCAACGCTTCGGCGTGCCGATGGGCTACGGCGGCCCGCACGCGGCGTTCTTTGGCGCGAAAGATGAATTTAAACGTTCCATGCCAGGCCGTATTATCGGCGTATCGAAAGATGCCGCCGGTAACACCGCGCTGCGCATGGCGATGCAGACCCGCGAGCAGCATATCCGCCGCGAGAAAGCGAACTCCAACATCTGTACCTCGCAGGTGCTGCTGGCTAACATTGCCAGCTTATACGCGGTGTTCCACGGTCCGGCAGGTCTGAAACGCATTGCCAGCCGCATCCACCGTCTGGCCGATATCCTGGCCTGCGGTCTGCAACAGAAAGGTCTCAGACTGCGTCATGAGCACTACTTCGACACCCTGTGCGTCGAGGTGGCAGACAAAGCGGCCGTGCTGGCGCGCGCCGAGGCAGCACAAATCAACCTGCGCAGCGACATTCACAATGCGGTCGGCATTACGCTGGACGAAAGCACCACCCGTGACGATATCCTGACCCTGTTCAACGTATTGCTGGGTGACGCACAGGGTCTGGACGTTGATACGCTCGACAAAGAGGTTGCGCTCGACAGCCGCTCCATTCAGGAAAGCATGCTGCGCGACGACGCGATCCTGACTCACCCGGTGTTCAACCGCTATCACAGCGAAACCGAGATGATGCGTTACATGCACTCTCTGGAACGTAAAGATCTGGCGCTGAACCAGGCGATGATCCCGCTGGGCTCCTGCACCATGAAGCTGAACGCCGCGGCTGAGATGATCCCAATCACCTGGCCTGAATTCTCCGAGCTGCACCCGTTCTGCCCGGCTGAGCAGGCGGAAGGTTATCACATGATGATCAACCAGCTCTCCGACTGGCTGGTGAAGCTGACCGGGTACGACGCGCTCTGCATGCAGCCGAACTCCGGTGCGCAGGGTGAATACGCCGGTCTGCTGGCGATCCGTCACTATCACGAAAGCCGCAACGAAGGCCACCGCGATATCTGTCTGATCCCAAGCTCTGCCCACGGCACCAACCCGGCCTCTGCCCAGATGGCAGGGATGGAAGTGGTGGTCGTGGCGTGCGACAAAAACGGCAACATCGATCTGGCCGACCTGCGCGCGAAAGCCGAGCAGGCAGGCGACAAACTCTCCTGCATCATGGTGACCTACCCGTCCACCCACGGCGTGTACGAAGAAACGATCCGTGAAGTGTGTGAAGTGGTGCATCAGTTCGGCGGCCAGGTTTACCTCGACGGCGCGAACATGAACGCCCAGGTGGGCATTACCTCTCCGGGCTTTATTGGCGCGGACGTGTCGCACCTCAACCTGCATAAAACGTTCTGCATTCCGCACGGCGGCGGCGGCCCGGGCATGGGCCCAATCGGCGTCAAAGCGCACCTGGCACCGTTTGTGCCAGGCCATAGCGTGGTGCAGATTGAAGGCATGCTGACCCGTCAGGGCGCGGTCTCCGCGGCACCGTTCGGCAGCGCCTCTATCCTGCCAATCAGCTGGATGTACATCCGCATGATGGGCGCGGAAGGGCTCAAGCAGGCCAGCCAGGTGGCGATCCTCAACGCCAACTACATCGCAACACGTCTGAAAGACGCCTATCCGGTGCTCTACACCGGCCGCGATGGTCGCGTGGCGCACGAATGCATCCTCGATATTCGTCCTCTGAAAGAAGAGACGGGCATCAGCGAGCTGGATATTGCCAAGCGTCTGATCGACTACGGCTTCCACGCGCCAACCATGTCCTTCCCGGTTGCAGGAACGCTGATGGTTGAGCCGACCGAGTCTGAAAGCAAGGTGGAGCTGGATCGCTTTATCGACGCGATGCTGGCGATCCGCAGCGAAATCGACCGCGTGAAAGGCGGGGAATGGACGCTGGAAGATAACCCGCTGGTCAACGCGCCGCATACCCAGAACGAACTGGTGGCAGAGTGGAACCACGGTTATACCCGCGAGCTGGCTGTCTTCCCGGCAGGTGTAGCAAACAAATACTGGCCAACCGTGAAACGTCTTGATGATGTTTACGGCGACCGTAACCTGTTCTGCTCCTGCGTACCGATGAGCGAATACCAGTAACGTTGTTCCTGTAGTAACGTAGGCCGGGTAAGGCGAAGCCGCCACCCGGCTTTTTTATTGGGAGAAAAGAATGGCAATTGCATTGGTCACCGGCGCCAGCCGGGGTATTGGTAAAGCCACCGCGCTACAGCTGGCAAGCGAAGGCTACACCGTTGCGGTGAATTTTCATCACAACATCAAAGCCGCGACAGAGGTCATTAATCAGATCGTGGACGCGGGCGGTAAGGCCTTTGCCGTGCGCGCGGATATCAGCGATGAATCGCAGGTGATGGCGATGTTCGACAGCATCGATCGCGAAGGTGAGCCGCTCGCCGCGCTGGTGAACAACGCCGGGATTTTGTTTGAACAATCCTCCATCGAAAACCTCTCAGCTGAACGTATTAACCGCGTGCTGTCCACCAACGTCACTGGCTATTTTCTCTGCTGCCGTGAGGCGGTGAAGCGCATGTCGCATAAACACGGCGGCAAGGGCGGCGCGATTGTGAATGTCTCCTCGGCGGCCTCACGACTGGGCGCACCGGGGGAGTATGTGGATTATGCTGCCTCCAAAGGGGCCGTGGATTCCCTGACAACCGGCCTCGCGCTGGAGGTGGCGGCGCAGGGCATTCGCGTTAACTGCGTGCGGCCAGGCCTGATTTATACCGATATTCACGCCTCCGGCGGCGAGCCGGGGCGTGTGGATCGGGTGAAGTCGATGTTACCGATGCAGCGTGGCGGTCAGCCGAAGGAGGTCGCCCAGGCCATTACCTGGCTGCTGAGCGACAAAGCCTCCTATGTCACCGGTAGCTTCCTGGAGCTGGCTGGCGGGAAGTAACGCTACGACGCCAGCCACAGCCGCAGGCGCATTCCCCAGCCGCTGGTCCAGCCGGTGGTGATCGACTTCACTTCACCGTGAGAGATCACCACAAGCGTTGGCGTCACCTGAACGTCCCACTGACGCGCCAGTTCTCCGCTGGCGTCGTTGACCGTGGGCATCATCGCCTTCTTCTTTCTCATCCATGTTTCGAGCGTCGCGTTATCGCCCGAGCGCAGCGCAACCGACATCACGTTACCCCCGTCCGCGGCAATCGCCGCCACCGACGGCGTGGTGTAGCGGCAGACGCCGCACCATGTCGCCCAGACGTAGACCAGCAGCGGTCGCTCCTTACTCATGGCGATAAGATCGACGGGCTGACCATCGAGGGTGTGCAGTGCCGTCGCGGAGAAATTCTGCGGCAGCGCGGGCTGGCGGAAATAGTCCACCGCCAGGCTCACGGCTACGCCAATCAGCAGCCACACGGCCAGCTCGCGCAGCAGGCGCGGAAGCTTACTTGCCACGGGCGTTTGCCAGCTGTTCTTTGACCAGCCCCTCCAGATCGTCATACGGGATTGCGCCCGCCACCATCTGGTCACCGATGATGGTCGCCGGGGTGCCCTGAATATTCAGCACCTGCGCCAGGATCAGGTTCATCTTTACGCTGTCCATAGTTTTATCATCGGTTTTAATGCTGTCCGTCCCGGTCTTCACCTGCGCGGCGGCGATGCTGGCGTCATCGTGATAGCCCTTTTTCATCATCAGCCGCTGGTGTAGTGCCCAGAATTGATCCGGCGCCTGCTGCCACGTTGAGAGCGCCGCTTTCGCGGCATTTACCGAGCTTTGCCCCTTGAACGGCAGCAGTTTGATGATGAGCTGCACGTCGGGATTTTCCTGCACGATTTTCTCCAGCATTGGGTCGAACTGCTTGCAATACGGGCAGTTGTAGTCCGTGAAGGAGACGATGGTGAGCTTCGGCGATGTCGCGCCGGTTCGCGGGCTGTTGGGGTCGTTAAACAGCAGTTTTGCCAGCTGGTCGTTGGAAGCGTCATCTGACGGTGCGGCGAAACCGAACGTTGATAACGACAGCAGAAGTAAGGCAACAAAGGCTCTCATGTTATTTTCCTTTTGCATCGGACAGGGTGCTCAGCACCGCTTCGCGGCTTAACAACGCAGGCAGCACGTGGCCCTGCGGTAATCCCGGTCCGTAGATCTGGTTAAACGGCACGGCGGCGCTGCCGCGCGTGGTTAAAAACTGGCTGATGGTATCTGAGGGGCGGCTCCAGTCGCCGCGCAGGGCGACAACGTCCGGGGCGGAGAGCGCATCCTGCACGTCGTCGCGCAGCAGAACGTTGTATTTATTGGCTTTACAGGTCACGCACCAGTCGGCGGTCACGTCGACGAACACCCGTTTGTTCTCCGCCAGCGCGCGGGCAATGGCCTGCTCGCTGAGCGGCTGCCAGTGAATACGATCGCGGCGGGAGCCCTCGCCGCCGGAGCCGGAAACAAACGCGACCGCCCCGGCCACCAGTACAGCTAATACCCCGGCGCGCAGTGCCGTTTGCCAGCGGTAGCGCCAGGCGGTGACCAGCAGCAGCGCAAGGATCAGCAGCACGCCCAGCGTAATGACCGGCAGGCTGCCAATGTGCACCGTCAGCAGGCTCAGCAGCCACAGCGATGAGCCGAGCATCATCATCCCCAGCACTACGCGTACAACGTTCATCCAGCGCCCCGGACGCGGCAACCGCTGGGCCAGCCCCGGCCAGGCCGCCACCAGCAGCCACGGCAGGCTCATGCCGATACCCATCGCCAGGAAGATCCCCCACAGCAGGGGAAGCGGTGCCGCCAGCGCGACCGAGACCGCCGTCCCCAGGAACGGCGCGGTGCAGGGTGTCGCCAGCAGCGTGGCAAACGCGCCTTGCCAGAAATGACCCGCAAGCCCGTTGCCGCCGCGCGTGGCGAGGAAGGTGCTGGCGCCGGAAGGGAGACGGATTTCAAACAACCCCAGCAGGCTGGCGCTGAAGAGCACCATTACCAGCGCCATCGCGGCAATAAACCACGGGTTCTGGAACTGGATCCCCCAGCCGAGCGCCTGATTGCCTAAACGTAATACCGTCATCATCAGCGCCAGTGCGAGGAATGAGATCACGATCCCGGCTACCGATGCAAGAAACTGTCGGCGTACCTGACCGCGCGCCTGCCGTTCGGTTTGCATCAGCGTGCCCAGCTTCATGGCCAGCACGGGCAGTACGCAGGGCATGACGTTAAGGATCAGACCGCCAGCAAGCGCCATCAGCAGCACCCAGCCTAACGGGAGCGTCGGCGCGGCGTTCCCCGGCTGAATGCTCAGGCTGGACTCCTGCGCCTGCCCGCTATCGGCCAGAACCAGCGACAGGGTTTTGCCGCTGAGGTTGGGCGCGGCCTCGCCCCAGCTGTCCGTCACGGGCACGGTGGCGACCAGCGAATCACCGCGCACGGTGAGGGCCGGTTTGCCGAAATCAACATCATCCATACCGTCGATAAACAGCGACGGCGCCTGCCAGCCTGCGTCACGCTGCGCCGTTACGGTCAGCTTGCCGGGGGCATAGGTGGCGTTAAGCGTTGAGGTCAACCCGCCGCTGAGGGGAAGGGTGCCCATGGCCCGACTGAAATCGTAATCAAAACTGGCGCCTGCGGATGCGGTCATGTTCAGCGAAAACGGGTAGTCGGTAAGAATACAGACGTTGCTACAGGTGGAGAGCGTCAGCACGCCGCTCAGGATCGTCGGGACGTCGCCCCGCAGAGTGAGGGGAAAGCTGACATCGCCGTGATAGCCCTGCGTGGTGATGCCCGCGACGTCGAAACGCTGCGGCACAGGCCAGCGCCAGATCGCCTCGACGGGCTGATGCCATTTAATCGCGGGTGCGACGCCGCCTTCACCCGGCGAGCGCCAGTAGGTTTTCCAGCCTTTTTGCAGGGCGACGTCCAGCAGCAGGCGGGTTTCGCCAGTGCTTTCAGGTTGCGCACGCAGCCTGACGCTGGCGTGCTGATTATCGGCGGCGCGCAGCCAGCCGCTGTCGGCAGCCTGGCTGAGGGGCAGCCATAGCCAAAGCAGGCAGACCAGCAGTCGCCTGAATACAGTAAACATAAATTTTCTCCGTAAATGATGAATTAACCTGAAGTAACAGGCGAAGGCTCATTCACGGAAGACGCATAATCGCAGATGCACCCTTAACCGGGGCGGGGAGATAACGCGGGGAGGCCACTGCCGTTCGCGGCGCGGTGGACTGGCTGCCAGCAACGCCAGCAGCAGGGTGACGGCAATCAGGGCGCCTTCAAACAAAACAGGCGGGACCGACATCAGCGTCTTGGCGCTTAGCTCACACGGGGTTACCGGTGCGTCGGCACTCTCCTGCCCCTGCTGAACAGACTGGCTCGTGGCGGTGACGTTCATGACAAGCGCGTGCATCCCGGCCATCCGCTGGGCGGTACATATCAGCACCACCAGGCAGGCCAGGGCTACAAGCAGGATAGCGTTGCGTTGTCGCTTAATCATGTTCGCCTCAAATATTCAGGATGCCTATATTATCGGGCGAACATATTTTGGCAATGCAAAAGCTGTAAAGAAGTGTCTGGAAGATAAGCAGTTTGCCCTCTCCGCTTGCAGAGAGGGCAAGCCATTACAGCGTTTCGCCGTTACTGGCAATGACGGTTTTATACCACTCAAAGCTCTTCTTACGGGAGCGGGACATGTCACCGGTGCCGTCGTCGTGCTTGTTGACGTAGATAAAGCCGTAGCGCTTGCTGTACTGGCCGGTGGTGAAGGAGACGCAGTCGATGCAGCCCCACGGGGTGTAGCCCATCAGATCCACACCGTCCCAGGTCACCGCCTTCATCATCTCTTCCACATGGGCGCGCAGGTAGTCGATGCGGTAGTCATCGTTGATGCTGCCGTCCTCTTCCACCTTGTCGTAGGCGCCGAAACCATTTTCCACGATAAACAGTGGCTTCTGGTAGCGCTCGTACAGTTCACACAGCGAATAACGCAGGCCCACAGGGTCAATCTGCCAGCCCCAGTCGGACGCCTTGACGTGTGGGTTCGGCACGCTGCCCTCGAAGCCGGAAATGGCGTCACCGGTGCCGCCTTCCGCTTTGACCGCGTTGGTCATGTAGTAGCTGAAACCTAAGTAATCGCAGGTGCCTTCACGCAGGATCTGCTCGTCGCCTGCTTCCATTTTGATGGAGAAGCCACGGCGTTCCCACTCGTTCAGCACGTAAGACGGGTAGTAGCCGCGCAGCTGTACGTCGGTAAAGACGTAGCGCTCGCGCATGGATTCCTGAGCGAACATCACATCTTCTGGCTTGCAGGAGTACGGATAGAGCGCCACCATCGCCAGCATGCAGCCGACTTTCATCTCCGGGTTAATGCGGCGGGCGGCTTTCACCGCCAACGCGCTGGCCACGAACTGGTGGTGCAGCACCTGGTACATGGTCTCTTCCGGGTTGTCGTGCTCGGTATAGACCACGCCAGAGCAGCAGTAGCCGAACAGCGGCGCACGCCAGTTGCGCTGGTTGTTGATTTCGTTGAAGGTCATCCAGTATTTGACCTTATTTTTGTAGCGCTCAAATACCACTTCCGAGAAGCGTACAAAGAAATCGACTACTTTACGGTTGGTCCATCCGCCGTATTCCTGAACGAGGTGCAGCGGCATTTCAAAGTGGGAGAGGGTAATCACCGGCTCGATGTTGTACTTGAGCAGTTCATCGAACATGTCGTCGTAAAACTTCAGCCCCTCTTCGTTTGGCTGAGTTTCGTCGCCTTTCGGGAAGATGCGCGTCCAGGCGATAGAGGTACGGAAACATTTGAAGCCCATCTCGGCAAACAGCTTGATGTCTTCTTTGTAATGGCCGTAAAAGTCGACGGCTTCGTGGTTCGGGTAATATTTGCCTTCAATCACTTCCTGCGTGATTTCACGCGGAACGCCGTGTGCGCCGCCGGTGAGCACGTCGCAAATGCTTGGCCCTTTGCCGCCTTTGTTCCAGCCGCCTTCAACCTGGTGCGCCGCCACCGCGCCGCCCCATAAAAAATCTTTCGGTAAAGTGAGTTTTTTCATCTTTGCTATTCTCAATTCAGGACTTATTGATTTCGAGTCTAGCAAAGCGGAAATAAATGTCACGATATAACATTTTGCGGAAATTGTAATTTGTCACATCAAAAAAACAGGATGTTTTATTCTGTTAATTTCTTCGCCAGTTTCCGGCCTAATGATTCCAGAATATAGATGACGGGAATTTGGGTGGTTATATCGTAAACGCCGCCTATGCGCGTTTGGGGGACATGCCAGGAGAGATTAAAGTCCGCCAGCTTCGCGAGACGAGAATGTTCGTGGCTGGTGACAGAGAGCACCTTGCAGCGATGCAGGCTGAACTGGCTGGCGAAGCGCAGGATTTCCTCGGTTTCTCCGGAGACGGAAAGTACAATGGCCAGCGCATTTTTAGCCATATCGTTAGTGACCGGGAAATAAGGATCGTCGATATGGTTGCTGAATTTCCCAATATTTGAAAAGAAACGTGCGCCATATTTTGCCAGCGATCCGGACGTGCCTGCGCCAACAAAAATAATTCGTTCAGATGATAAAATAATATCGACGGCTTTATCTAATAACGCATCGAACTCTTCGTTATTTACGCTTTTAAAGAAGCTGATAATTTCACTGGCACCAAAATTCGCCTGCTGCGGCTCGTTCTGCTCCAGATAGAGTTTAAAGCGCACCCGAAATTCCGAGTAGCCTTCGCAGTTGAGCTTTCGGCAGAAGCGCAGGATAGTAGTGGTAGAGACTCCCGCCGCATCCGCCAGCTCGCGGATGGTCATGTACATCACTTTGTCACGGTTCTTAATGACATAGTTGTAGACCATCATTTCCAGATTGTTGAGGCTGGCAATGGCGGAATGGCTGAACATACTCACAATGGCTAAACTCGCTGTCGGACACTATCCCTGAAGCATACCATGATGACGAAGGGTGAGAGACGGATTTATCTCCTTGATTACTCAGGTGTTAATGAAATCATTTACACCTGTGCGGTGGATTTATTTTTCATTATACTGATTTGTAAGGATAAATATTGATTGCGGATTTATTTTAGCTAACAGGTGTTCACTGGAATCATTCTCAGTTAGCATAGACTGGCGATGAATAATCATCTTTTGTTTTCCCGGAGTTAAGTATGGTGAGCAGACCATTAATCGCACAGGGATATTCGCTGGCTGAGGAAGTAGCCAACAGTATAAGCCATGGCATTGGCCTGGTGTTTGGGATTGTCGGCTTAGTATTGCTGTTGGTGCAGGCGGTAGATACCAACGCCAGCGCGATGGCCATTACCAGCTACAGCCTGTATGGCGGGAGTATGATCCTGCTTTTCCTTGCCTCAACGCTGTATCACGCTATTCCGCATCAACGGGCGAAGATATGGCTCAAGAAATTTGACCACTGCGCAATCTATCTTCTCATTGCAGGCACTTACACGCCATTTTTGCTGGTGGGGCTCAACTCACCGCTGTCGCGTGGCCTGATGATTGTAATCTGGAGCCTGGCGCTGCTGGGGATCCTGTTCAAGCTGACCATCGCGCACCGGTTCAAAGTGTTGTCGCTGGTCACCTATCTGACAATGGGCTGGCTGTCGCTGATTGTGGTGTATCAGTTAGCCATTAAGCTGGCGGTGGGGGGCGTGACGCTTCTGGCGGTGGGCGGAGTGATCTACTCGCTGGGAGTGATTTTCTACGTCTGCAAGCGTATCCCGTACAACCATGCCATCTGGCACGGCTTTGTGCTGGGCGGCAGCGTGTGCCACTTTCTGGCAATTTATCTGTATGTTGGTCAGGTGTAGTTTTTTTGTAAGGTGCGGTCTGATGCCCTCACCCCGACCCTCTCCCGGTGGGCTGAGGGTTCCCCACAAATTAATGCGAGCACTGAGCAATCCCCTCGCCCCTCCGGGGAGAGGGTTAGGGTGAGGGGAACATACGGCGGTGGTGGTCATTCCG